>NZ_JBCHJF010000005.1:0-331933 GCF_039123635.1 Massilia sp. MP_M2 | reverse complement strand
ACTTGCATGTGTAAAGCATGCCGCCAGCGTTCAATCTGAGCCAGGATCAAACTCTTCAGTTCAATCTCTGTTTGTTGGCATTTCTGCCACCCTACATTGCTGCAGGGGTCGCTCACTCAAAATACTGACCGTTACTCATTGCTGAGCAACGTATTTCTTTTTTGTGAACATTTGATAATTTAAGTAATCAAGAACCGAAGTTCTTGGCACCCTCATCAAACGCCCACACTTATCGACTGTTAATTTTTAAAGAACTTTATTCGGTGCATCTTGCTGTTGGTAGCGAATCGTTTTGTTCGCTGCAGCAGAGAAGAGAGATTATGCTGTGTTTCCTAAATCTCGTCAACTCTTTCTTTTCGCTTCGTCTCAGATTTCTCTGTCGACCTTGCTCTCGTAACCACTTGATTACGTTAACATTTTCGGTCAGTGCCGAAGCGGAGGCGAACTATACCAAACCTGTCGCGCAGTCCGCAAGGGCCTACAAAGAAAAGATTTTGTCCTACAAGAGCCAGTCGATCGGCAGCCAGCCCAAACCATGTACTGCGGCCCGCTTCCACCAGGTCGTTCCCGGCTCGACGTCGTGGCGGATGATCTTGCCATCACGCCCTTCCAGCCAATAGACATTCCCCTTCTCATCGAGCAGAACTTCATAAGCGCGCATCGGCAAGGTCTCGTCCAGTGTCACACTGAGGCGATGGGCAAGCTCGACACTGTCGATCACCATGCCCATTTCGGTATTCAAATGAATCGACCGCTGGTCGAAGTTGAACGAGCCAACGAAGATGCGGTTGCCATCCACGCCAAATGTCTTGGCATGCAGGCTTGCATCGGAACTGCCAAAGCCGGCGCCGCTGCGCTTCTTCTCGCGCGATGGCTCGTCGGTGGATGCGCGGCGCAACTCATACAGCGCCACGCCCGCTTCCAGCAGCGGTTTGCGCCACTTGGCATAGCCGGCATGGACAGCGGCGACGTCGGTCGCCTCGAGCGAATTGGTCAGCACGCGGATTTTCGCGCCCTTTTTCGCCATGCCGATCATCGCGTCCGCACCATCCTTGCCCGGTACGAAATACGGCGACACCAGGTCGAGATTGCGTTCGGGCTGGCCAAACAATACCGCGAGCCTGGCCGCAATATTCTCATCCGGCGTCGACTGGTCCAGCACCTTGGCCGGATCGTCGCTCAGGAAGCGCGCGTGCGCCCATTCCAGCGGCAATGTCCCGCTCATGACCTTATTCAAGAAGGCGGATTGTCCGATCGCATCCAGATAGGCCTTGGCGTCCGGATCCACCCCGGCCGGCGGCGGCGCTTCGGCCTGGGTCACCAACAGCGTTAGCGGGTACGCCGACGGACAGTTCCAGTACAGGTCGAAATCGGCGGATACTTCTTTCACCACCGGACCGGCAGCAATCACGTCGAGGTCAGCAAACGAGATATCACCGGCCGCACCGAAATACTCGTCGCCCACATTACGCCCGCCGATGATCGTGACCTTGTTATCGGCGGTGAACGATTTATTGTGCATGCGCCGGTTCATGCGCCAGAAATCGGCGGCCATGCCAAGCGGGCGCATCGAGCGAATACCGTTTGGATTGAACAGACGCACTTCGATCTGCGGATGGGCGTCGAGCTGCGACAAGATCGCGTCGAGGCCACCGGTATTGTTATCGTCAAGAAGCAGGCGCACGCGCACGCCACGGTCAGCCGCCTTGCGCAAGGCGTTGAACATCAACATGCCGGTCGTGTCGTTGCGCCAGATATAGTATTGAACGTCAAGGCTACGATCGGCCGCCTGCGCCAGCACCGCGCGCGCGGCGAAGGCATCGCGCCCATCGGGCAGGCTGTGAATGCCCACGAGGCCGGGGTGCGCCGTGGTCAGTGGCAATAGCGCTTGGCCGAGCCGCGTATTGTCCGTATCGGTCAACGCCGAGCTGGCAACACGGCCCTCGAGCGGTGGCAGCGTTGAGCAGCTCGACAGCGTCAATGCGCCCGCAAGCAGCGCCGCTGGCAAGAGCAGCCATAATTTGGCGCGCTTCTTCATGGTTCAATGTCCTTCGAAGTCAGGCTTGCGCTTTTCAAGGAATGCCGACATGCCCTCTTTCTGCGCAGGCGTGCCGAAACCGGCATGGAAGTAGCGGCGTTCGTAGGCAACGCCCTGGCTCAGCGTCATCTCGTAGGCCTGGTTGACGCAATCCTTGATCTGCATGGCAACCGATACGGGCATCTCGGCAATGCCCTGGGCGATCTTGATTGCCTCGTCCATCACGGCCGCGGCCGGATACACGCGCGAGACCAGCCCGGTACGTTCCGCCTCGGCCGCATCGATCATGCGCGTGGTGAGCAACATGTCCATCGCCTTCGACTTGGAAATTGCGCGTGGCAGGCGCTGGGTGCCACCGGCGCCCGGCGTCACGCCGACCTTGATCTCGGGCTGTCCGAACTTTGCGCTGTCGGCAGCGATCAGGAAGTCGCACATCATCGCCAGCTCACAGCCGCCACCCAGGCAATAGCCCGAAACCACGCCGATGACCGGCTTGCGGATGTCGAGGATGTGTTCCCAGTTGCGGCCAATATAGTTATTGCCGTAGGTTTCCTGGTAATCGTACTGCGCCATAGCAGCGATGTCGGCGCCGGCGGCGAAGGCTTTCTCGCTGCCCGTCAACACGATGACATTGATGGCCGGATCCTGGTCGAACGCGCGCAGCGCCTTGCCCAGCTCATTCATCATATTGTCGTTGAGCGCATTCATCGCCTTCGGACGGTTCAGCCTTACCACGGCGACCTTGCCGTGGTTCTCGATCAACAGGTCAGCATATTCCATGGGACACCCTCATCTGGTTGGATAGTATCGTCGCGATTGTAGCGCTTTCCGTACACGTCAAGTACAGCGTCCCGATCGGCCCGCATAAATGCGACGCCGCCCCATCACTGTCCTGCACGCGGCAGTACGACCGGTAATTCCGGGCAGCCCATGGCCTGGCAGCCATCGGGCCGTGTCCGTAGCCAGGTAACGACCGACTCCACCGACACGGTCTGGATCCGCCCTTTCCAGCGCAAGCTGGACGGATGGTCGTCAAACGCAATATTCGCCTTCGAGATCCGCGCGCCGAGGCGCGTCATCGTGCCCAACGCCAGCTCGGTTGGCTGGTAGCCGTTCGACGCGAGCCAGGCCTGCGCGGTAGTGCGGGTGTTCGCCTCGTCGTCGGGCGCGATCGCGTAGGCCAGCATTTCCAGAACCCAGCCGTTCGAATTCTGGTAACGGGTGCTGAAGGGATAGGCCGCCAGGCTGTACTGGGGCTCGTGGTAATCGCGCGCCTTCTTGCCAAGCAGTGCTTTCTTGAGCCGTGCCTGCACGGCAGGCGCCAGGCGCCAAATGCCGGCCTGATAACGCACCGGTGCGTCAGAGAAGAAATTGATCAGCCCTTCGTCGTACAGTGCCGACGTCGCCGTGCCGCACGCATTGAGCTTGTGCACCACCGACCAGGGGCCAGCCGGATGTGCGCGTAAGGCAAATGCCGCGTGCGAATAGGTCAGCCGGTAGGCCGACAGATCCTGCCCCACGCGCGCGATCAGCACGACCTCGTCGCCGATACTCTCGAGCGCCGTGCGCGTGAGATCGGCCATCTGCATGCTGCGCACCAGCAGTTCAGGAGAAGCGACCTGCTCTTCGCAGGGCGTGCCGGCCAGGGCCGTCGATGCCGCCAATGCCAGTGCGGCCGCAACCACGGCGCGGCGCATGCTAGCTGCGCGGGCGCGAGTGGACCATGCCGGAGCCTGGTTCTGCCAGCAGGGCAACCGTTGCCTTGCCTTTCTTGACGACGTAGCCAGCCTTGCCGATCGCTTCGATGTCGATGCGATCACCGACCTTGAGTGCTTCCTTCTGCGCAATCCGGGTCTGGATCGCCATATCGATTTTCAGCTGCTTGTCGTCGCTGTGCAGTTCCAGCGCAGTCTTGTCGCCATCCGGACGCACTGCCCCGACGCTCCAGCGTTGGGAAACGTCGACTGTGGCCGACGCGCCTTCCGCCACCGCTTTGGCGCTCAGGTAGACCACACTGAACGGCACCAGCAGCACGATGCTGACCACCGACGACGCCGTATCGGACGGGCCGGGTGCCGCGGCCTGGCTGGGCGCAGCAATGGCAGCGGCAAGGGTAAGAGCAACGAAGGAATGCAGACGCATGGATGAACCTGTCGAAAATGAGATCGCCGCCACGTCACCGCCCATTAAAAACAGCGAAAAATTGCAACGTGGAAATTGAATCAAAAGTCAGAGTAGCCCGATTTCCTCAAATATGCAACGAAGGTTCACTTGGGCAATAAAACCCACATCGTCCCGCTCTGCTTCATGAGCCCGGCATTTTCCGTCGCTTCCGGCCCGAAACCAAAGAAGAAATCGGCCCGTACCGCGCCGCGAATCGCGCCGCCCACGTCCTGCCCCATCACCAGCCGCTGCAAAGGCGCGCCATCCTTCGGCAGCGTCGTCGACAGCCACACCGGCGCACCGAGCGGCAGGATCGTGCGATCAATCGCAATCGAGCGGCCAGGCGTGAGCGGCACATTGAGCGCACCGCGCGGCCCGACGCCCGGGTCGGCCACCTTGGTCTCCGTAAAGAAGATATAGCTTGGATTCACATTCAAGAGTTCCTGGCGCCGCGACGGATTCGCCACGATCCAGGCCCGGATCGACTGCGCCGACACCTGGTCCGGCGTCATCAGCCCCTGCTCGACGAACCAGCGCCCGATCGCTTTATAAGGGTGGCCGTTCTGGTCGGCATAGCCCACGCGCACCGTTTCACCGGAATCGAGCTTGACCCGGCCCGAGCCCTGCACCTCGAGGAAGAATGCATCCACCGGATCGCTCACCCACAGCAATTCCTTGCCGCTCAGTGGCGCACGGTCGATGTCGGCGCGGCTCTGGTATGGAATCACGGTCTTGCCGGACAGCCGGCCCCGCAGGCGGCGGTTTTGCAGATCGGGATAGATGCTGCCCAGGTCGACCGTGACCAGATCATCGGGCACCCGGTACAGCGGCGTCTGGAACGCCCCACCCCGCTTGCGCGCGCCATACAGCATCGCCTCGTAATAGCCGGTGATGAGCCCGGTATCGGCGCCATCCGGATTGCGCACCTGGTTGGGCACGAAATACGTCTCGAAGAAGCGGCGCACGGCTGCAATATCCTTGGCGTCGACCGCGCCGGCCGCCGTGCACGGCGCCTTCCATGGTGCCTGGCGCGACGCCAGCACGCTGCATGATTGCAGGAAGGCCGGCCAGGCCTGACGCAGGTCGTCCTGCTGCCAGCCGGGCAGCGCGGCAAAGGTCGTTGGGGTAAGCGGTGCTGTCGGCGCGAGCGGCGCTGGCGGCGCTGACGGCTGAGCCGGCGG
The DNA here is from genome assembly GCF_039123635.1 of Massilia sp. MP_M2. Classification (NCBI taxonomy): domain Bacteria; kingdom Pseudomonadati; phylum Pseudomonadota; class Betaproteobacteria; order Burkholderiales; family Oxalobacteraceae; genus Massilia; species Massilia sp. MP_M2. The sequence continues at coordinate 326,551 of NZ_JBCHJF010000005.1, read as the reverse complement.
CACCACCACCACCGGCCCGACGGGCGGCGGCATCGTGACCGGCGGTGGCGCGGATGGCTTCGGCGGCGACGGCTCGGTCGAACAGGCGCTCAGCAGGCTGACGAGCGCGATCAGGACGGGTACACTGCGGCGTATTGTATACATGGGAACCATGGGGGCCGATATGTGGATCTTGATGGTGGAGGCCGGCGTGGCGCTGTTCCTGTTCGTGTTCATCGTCTGGTGGACCATGTTCGCCGGCCGCAAAGATAGCGATCGCGACGACAGCGACGACCACCCCGCACCGTAAAATCAGTGCAGGGAGCGCGGCGGCGACAGCACGAATTCGGGAATGGTCGCCTCGAAGCGATGGCCATCTTCGGCCACGCAGAAGTATTCGCCGCGCATCGTTCCCTGCGCGGTGGCCAGGTGCGTGCCGCTCGTGTACTCGAACTGCTCGCCCGGGGCCAGCAGTGGCTGGTGACCGACCACGCCCAGGCCTTTGACTTCCTGCATCTGGTTATTGGCGTCGAGAATCACCCAATGACGGGAAATGAGCTGGGCAGGAATGCTGCCGGTGTTCTTGATCGTGATGGTGTAGCTGAACACGAACTGGCTCCGGTCCGGGTCGGACTGCTCCGCCAGGTATTGCGTTCTGACGGTAACAGCGAAATCGTAGGCGGGCATCGAGGTTCCTTGCGTGATCGTGGACTCGGCCGCTGCGCCATTCGCAGGGGCCGGCGCGCCATGTGGCGCAAATAACAATCATACCGCCTGTGGCCGCCAAGCGCCGACGCGCCGTGGCAACGCCGGCGCTGGAGGCCGCGGCGCGACCGGCGTAGAATAGCGGATTCCCACCAAAACACGCACCGTCGCCCCATGACCACCTACCGCATCGCTCCCAGCATCCTGTCCGCCGATTTCGCCCGCCTCGGCGAAGAAGTGCGCAATGTCGTTGCCGCCGGCGCCGACATCATCCACTTCGACGTGATGGACAACCATTACGTCCCGAACCTCACCATCGGCCCGCTCGTCTGCCAGGCGATCCGCCCGCACGTGGACGTGCCGATCGACGTGCACCTGATGGTCAAGCCGGTCGATCGCATCATTCCCGATTTCGCCAAGGCCGGCGCCAACATCATCACCTTCCACCCGGAAGCGTCGGAGCACATCGACCGCACGCTGCAGCTGATCCGCGATCACGGTTGCAAGGCCGGCCTGGTCTTCAATCCGGGCACGCCAATGCACTACCTCGAGCACGTGATGGACAAGATCGACATGATCCTGATCATGTCGGTCAATCCGGGCTTCGGCGGCCAGTCGTTCATCCCCGAAGCACTCAAGAAAATCGCCATCGCACGCCGCCTGATCGACGAATCGGGCCGCGACATCCTGCTCGAAGTCGATGGCGGCATCAAGGCCGAGAACATCGCCGCCGCAGCAGCCGCCGGCGCCGACACGTTCGTGGCCGGCTCGGCCATCTTCGGCAAGCCCGATTACAAAGCCGTGATCGACGCCATGCGCGCCGAACTGGCCACGGTCGCGCGCTGATGCGGGCCGGCGCAGCAGGTATCCGGGCCGTCATCATCGACCTCGATGGCACCATGCTCGACACGGTGCCCGACTTCGAGGCGGCACTGAACGGCATGCGCCACGACCTTGGCCTGGCGCCCATCAGCCAGGCCATCATCAAGCCGCTGGTGGGCAAGGGCTCCGAAAAACTGGTGCGCGACGCGCTGCTGCTCGACTGGGACGCCGCGCGCGTCGACGCAGCCTATGCCGACGCGATGGCTGGCTACCAGCGGCATTACCTGGCCATCAATGGCGCTCGCAGCACGCTGTACGACGGCGTCCTCGAGGGCCTGGCGGCGATGCAGGCCCTTGGCCTGCGCCTGGTCTGCGTGACCAACAAGCCGCTCGCGTTCGCGCTGCCGCTGCTGGCCCAGAAAGGCCTCGCGCCGTATTTCGAGCAGGTATTCGGCGGCGACTCGTTCGCCAAAAAGAAGCCGGACGCCATGCCGATGCTGGGCGCCTGCGCCGCGCTGGACATCCCGCCAGCGCAGGTGGTGGCGATTGGCGACTCGTCGAACGATGCCGAAAGCGCCCGCGCCGCCGGCTGCTTCGTGCTGACGGTCCCGTACGGCTACAACCACGGCCGTCCTGTACAAGAAATTCAATCCGATGGTATAGTGGATTCGCTGCTGGATGCAGCACGCCGCATCGGCGCGCACAATGCAACGGCCAGCTTAACCAACTAACTTCTCTCACCATGTTTTTCACCAAAAAACGCACTGTCACCCAAACCGGCGCCCCTGAGGCCTGGGTCTGGCGACGCTGGCAATCCTGGGCTGACTAAGCCGTACCGATTGCTGCCGGGTGGGCGCGCGACTGCGCGCCACCGGCAGGTTTTTTGAAGCACACCACCGCCCTCTTCCCCCGTGGCGGTCTGGAGAAAACATGACCGAACTCGAATTCAAGTCCCTGGCAAACCAGGGCTACAACCGCATCCCCCTGATCGCGGAAGCCTTCGCCGACCTCGAAACCCCGCTCACGCTGTACCTGAAGCTGGCGCAATCGCAGAACACCGGCAAGAACACGTTCCTGCTCGAATCGGTGGTCGGCGGCGAACGCTTTGGCCGCTACTCGTTCATCGGCCTGCCGGCCCACACGCTGCTGCGCACGACCGGCAACCTGACCGAGATCGTGAAAAACGGCGAAGTCATCGAATCGCACGAAGGTAACCCACTCGACTTCATCGAGGCGTATCAGGCACGCTTCAAAGTGGCGCTGCGCCCTGGCCTGCCGCGCTTTTGCGGCGGTCTGGCCGGCTACTTCGGCTACGACACGGTACGCCACATCGAGCACAAGCTGGCCAATACGGCCCCGCGCGATGAACTGGGCCTGCCCGACATCCAGCTGATGGTGACCGAAGAACTGGCCGTGATCGACAACCTGTCGGGCAAGCTGTACCTGATAGTGTACGCCGACCCGGGCCAGCCCGAAGCGTATTCGCGCGGGCGCCAGCGCCTGAAAGACCTGCGCATGATGCTGCGCCGGAGCGTCGACGCGCCCGTGACGTCGGCCTCGGTGCGGACCGAATCGGTGCGCGACTTCAGCAAAGAAGATTATCTGAAGGCCGTCGCCAAAGCCCACGAATACGTGATGGCCGGCGACCTGATGCAGGTGCAGATCGGCCAGCGCATCCGCAAACCGTACGTCGATTCGCCGCTGTCGTTGTATCGCTCGCTGCGTTCGCTGAACCCGTCGCCGTACATGTACTACTACAACTTCGGCGACATGCAGATCGTCGGCTCGTCGCCCGAGATCTTGGTGCGCAACGAGTCGCTGCCCGAAGGTGGCCGCAAGGTCACGCTGCGCCCGATCGCCGGTACGCGCGGACGCGGCGCCACGCCGGAACGCGACGCCGCACTGGCCGCCGAACTGCTGGCCGATCCAAAGGAAGTGGCCGAACACGTGATGCTGATCGACCTGGCGCGCAACGACATCGGCCGCATCGCCGATACCGGCAGCGTCAAGGTCACCGACCGCATGATCATCGAAAAATACTCGCACGTACAGCACATCGTCTCGAACGTCGAGGGCACACTGAAAGACGGCATGTCGAACCTCGACGTGCTGCGCGCGACATTCCCGGCCGGCACCCTGACCGGCGCACCGAAGGTACGGGCGATGGAAGTGATTGACGAGCTAGAGCCGGTCAAGCGCGGCATCTACGGCGGCGCCTGTGGCTACCTGAGTTTCGGCGGCGAGATGGACGTGGCGATCGCGATCCGCACCGGCGTGATCAAGGACGGCAACCTGTACGTGCAGGCCGCCGCCGGCATCGTCGCCGATTCGATCCCCGAGATGGAATGGCAAGAGACCGAACACAAGGCGCGCGCCGTCCTGCGCGCGGCCGAGCAAGTGCAAGATGGCCTGGATGGAGAGTTCTGACATGCTGCTCATGATCGACAACTACGACTCGTTCACCTACAACATCGTGCAGTATTTCGGCGAACTGGGTGAAGACGTGCGCACCGTGCGCAATGACGACATCACGCTGGAACAGATCGCGGCCATGAAGCCCGACCGCATCTGCATCTCGCCGGGCCCGAAGGCCCCGAAGGATGCCGGCATCTCGCTCGACGTGCTGCGCGAATTCGGCGGCAAGCTGCCAATCCTGGGCGTATGCCTGGGCCACCAGGCCATCGGCGAAGCGTTCGGCGGCAAGGTCATTCGCGCCAAGCAGGTCATGCACGGCAAAACGTCGACCATCGCGCACATCGGCGAAGGCGTGTTCCAGGACCTGCCGAGCCCCTACACCGTGATCCGCTACCACTCGCTCGCAATCGAACGTGCCTCCTTGCCGGCCTGCCTCGAAGTGACCGCATGGACCGACGACGGCGAAATCATGGGCGTGCGCCACAAGACGTTCGACATCGAGGGCGTGCAGTTCCATCCCGAGTCGATCCTGTCCGAGCACGGCCACGCGCTGCTGAAGAACTTCCTGACGCGCTGATGCGCCCATGCATGCGCGCCGCAGTCGGCGGCGCCATGCCCAAACCACGTTTGCACACTGGACCCATCATGGCGATCACCCCACAAGAAGCGCTGCTGCGCTGTATCGAACACCGCGAAATCTTCCACGACGAAATGCTGTCGCTGTTCCGCCAGATCATGTCGGGCGACGTGTCGCCGACGATGGTCGCGGCGCTGACCGTCGGCCTGCGCGTGAAAAAAGAAACCATCGGCGAAATCACCGCCGCCGCCCAGGTCATGCGCGAGTTCTCGACCAAGGTACCGATGGCCGACACCACGGGCCTGCTCGACATCGTCGGCACCGGCGGCGACGGCGCCAACACCTTTAATATTTCAAGCGCGGCGATGTTCGTCGCCGCCGCCGCCGGCGCGCGCGTGGCCAAGCACGGTGGCCGCAGCGTCTCGTCATCGTCCGGTAGCGCCGACCTGATCGAAGCCTTCGGCGCCCACCTCGACCTGACGCCCGAACAGATCGCGCAATCGATCGCGCAGACCGGGATCGGCTTCATGTTCGCACCGAACCACCACGCGGCGATGAAGCACGTGGCGCCGGTGCGGCGCGAGCTGGGCGTGCGCAGCATCTTCAACATCCTTGGCCCGCTGACCAATCCGGCTGGCGCGCCGAACATCCTGATGGGCGTGTTCCACCCCGACCTGGTCGGCATCCAGGTGCGCGTGCTGCAGCGCCTCGGCGCCCAGCATGCGGTCGTGGTCTGGGGCCGCGACAATATGGACGAAGTCTCGCTCGGCGCCGGCACCATCGTCGGCGAACTGGTCAACGGCGAGATCCGCGAATACGAAATTCACCCGGAAGACTTCGGTCTGCAAATGGTCTCGAGCCGCAACCTGAAGGTGGCCAACGCCGAAGAATCCAAGGCGCGCGTGCTCGAAGCCCTGCGCGGCGAGCCCGGTCCGGCGCACGACATCGTCGCGCTCAACGCCGGCACCGCGCTGTACGCCGCCGGCGTGGCCGACTCGATCGGCGCGGGCCTGCAGCAGGCGCGCGCCGCCATCGCCTCGGGCGCGGCGGTCGCCAAGCTCGAACAGTTCGTCCAGGTCACGCGCCAGCTCGGCGCGGCCAACTGATACCGAAAGCACCAGCATGTCCGACATCCTCGACAAGATCCTGGCCGTGAAGGCCGACGAAGTGGCCGCCGCGCGCAAGCACCGCGATTTGTACAGCCTGCGCAATGAAGTGGAAAGCGATGGCGACGCGCGCCGCAGCCTGCGCGGCTTCGAGCAGGCGTTACGCGCGAAAATCGCCGCAGGCCAGGCCGGCGTGATTGCCGAAGTCAAGAAAGCCTCGCCCTCGAAGGGCGTGCTGCGCGCCGATTTCCAGCCAGCTGCGATCGCGCAGAGCTACGCCGAACATGGCGCGGCGTGCCTGTCGGTGCTGACCGACGTGAACTTCTTTCAAGGTTGCGCCGACTATCTGCGTCAGGCGCGCGCGGCGTGCGCGCTGCCGATCCTGCGCAAGGATTTCATGGTCGATCTGTACCAGGTCTATGAAGCACGCGCGATGGGCGCCGATGCGATCCTGCTGATCGTGGCGGCGCTGGACCATGGCCTGATGGCCGAACTGGAAGCGTGCGCGCTGGAGCTGGGGATGGACGTGCTGGTCGAAGTACACGACGGCGCAGAACTCGACGCGGCCCTGCAACTGCGCACCCCGCTGGTGGGCATCAACAACCGCAATCTGCGCACGTTCGATGTCACGCTCGACACCACGCTCGGCCTGCTGCAGGGGATTCCTGCAGACCGCTTGGTGATTACCGAATCGGGTATTCTGGGGCCGCAGGATGTGCAGCGCATGCGCGACGCGAATGTGCACGCATTTCTCGTTGGCGAAGCCTTCATGCGCGCGGAAAACCCGGGTCAGGAACTGGCGCGCCTGTTCGCGTAGGGTGGACGGGTTGCCCGTCCACGCGTTCAACTACGAACACTGTTCGCGTAGGGTGGGCGGGTCCCCCGTCCACGCGTTCAACGAAGCGGTGAGCACTCAGCGCAGATTGCACGGCGCAGGCGCCGCGTGGCTGCCATCGTGCTGCTGACGCGTTGTGCAACGCTTGCAGAAACGGCGGTTGCGCAGGTGCGCGTAGAGCAGCATGAAACCGCTGATGACAGCGACGGCCGCTTCGGCATGCTCACCCAGCAGCGGGCTGACGATGAACACGGCCGCCAGAAACAGCACCAAGCCGGCGCAGCCGATCAGCAGCGTCGTCTTGTCGCGGTGCCGCAGATAGCCGGGAACCAGCGCCAGCAGCACCGGCAGCGTAATTGCGGCGATCAGCGTGTCATGAAACGTGTCGTGCGCGTGCGCGAGCCCCAACATCGGAAACGCCAGGATCACGAGCGGCATCGCCAGGCAATGCAGCAGGCACAGAACTGATGCTGTCATGCCGGCAATATCGCCGTATTTAATCAGTGCGGTTTTGGTCAGAGCGTTCTTGCCTGGGTGATTCATAGCCCTGTTCCAATCATCATTAGAATCTAATGATAACCCATTATCGTTAGTGGTTCAATGCGCATGACGAATCGTGCGTGCGATACCAGAGCCCAAAAGACCAACGGCGCACGACAAAATCTGCCGTGCGCCGCTGCGAGCTTTGCAATCAGCGTCAGAACATCACGCGAATCCCTGCCGTGACATTACGGCCGGTCAGCGGCGCCGCATTCTTGATGAACGACGTGTGGCTGAACGCCAGCTCGTCGGTCAGGTTGTTCAGGCGCGCATAGAACTGCGTCGGCACGCCGCCGATGCGGGTCGAGTAGTGGGTGCCGATATTGAGCATGTTGTAGCCACCCGTTTCGGTCTCGTATTCGGCCAGCTTGTCCTGCTTGCCGACGCGGTACAGCTCGACCATGCCATGCCAGCCGTTCCAGTCGCCGTCGAACTTCACGCCAATGCGGCTGGCCGGGATGCGCGGCAGGTTGCGGCTGCCGTCGCCACCGTCGAAGCGGGCGCGCACGTAGTCGCCGAACACGGTCGCGCTCAGGTTGGACGACAGCTTCTGGCGGATTTCGCCTTCCAGGCCGGTAAACAGCGCATCGCGCTGCGTGTACTGGACCAGTTGGAAGCCGTCCTGGCTGTCCAGCGTGCGCGCATAGATGTAGTTGTCGACCTTGTTGCGGAACGCGCTCACCGAGAACGTCGTGTCGCCGTCGAATTTGCGCAGCGTGAGGTCGACGTTGTTCGAGGTTTCCTTGTCCAGGTTCTGGTTGCCGATTTCGTAGGTGGACGTGGCCAGGTGGGCGCCGTCCGCATACAGTTCTTCGGCGGTCGGCAGGCGATGGCTGCGCGAGAGCGACGTGCCCAGCGAATAGCCCGGCGTGAGCTTCCATACCGCGCCGACCGACGCCGACGTGCCGCGCGCATCGGTGTCAAGCAGGCCCGGAGCATCGACCTCGATATCCTGCCACTCATGGCGCAGGCCGGCCTCGAAGCGCCAGTCATTCAGCTTGTATTCTTCGGTCACGAATGCCGCGTGCTTTTTCGTGAGGGTCGGCGGCACGTAGGCTTCTTCGCCCAGCGCCGAGAAATCGCGGCGCGTGGTCTGCAGGCCGAACACGCCGCGCACACCGGCAATCGGTGCGTGCACGGCCTCGAGCCGGGCATCAATGCCCTTGTTGCGAAACGAGGTCGAGACCACGTTCTCTTCCAGCTCGTCGTGGACGTACTCGGTGAACGAGGCGCGCATGCGCACACGCTCGATGCCGGCCACCGGATTACGGTACTCGCCACGCACGTCCCAGCGCTCGCTGTCGAGTTTCACGACCGGGACTTCGCTGTGCTCGTGCTCGTGCTCATCCTCGTCGCCATGACCTTCTTCCTCGTGGTCATGGCCCTCTTCTTCATGGCCGCCGCAGTGCAGCTGGACGCCATGCGGATGGCAGCCTTCGAATTCGTGGTTGTGGCCCGGGATGCCATATTCGGTGCGCTCTTTCGTGAAGGCTGCGCCGAGATAGCCGTTCTTGCCGATCCACGACAGGCCGACCGTGCCGGTCTCGCCTTCCTTGTAGCTGCCCAGCACGCGCCGGCCATCGACCCAGTCCTTGCCGACGCGGTAGTCGCCCGCATCGCGCTTGACGCCTTCCAGGTGCAGCGCGACGTTGCTGCCGGCGGCCGTGGTGAATTCAAACGCGCCGGTCTTTTCACGCGCGGCCGAATTGGCGCGGATTTCGGCGCTGCCTTCCAGGCCGTTTTCCGGCATCGCCGTCGGGATCTTGCGGTCGATGATGTTGACGACGCCGCCCACCGCGCCACCACCGTAGGCCAGCGCCGATGGGCCGCGCAATACTTCGATGCGCTCGGCCAGTACGGGTTCAAACGCAACGGCGTGATCGGGGCTGATGGTCGAGGCATCCTGGATTTCGGCGCCGTCCGACAGGATTTTCACGCGCGGGCCATCCATGCCGCGGATCACCGGGCGGCTGGCGCCGGCGCCGAAGTGGCTCGACGTGATGCCCGGCTGGTGTGCCAGCGTTTCGCCCAGCGTCGATTCGCGCGCGCGTACCAGTTCGGCGCCACCGAGCGAGGTCACCGGCGTGATCATGTCGTCGCGGTCCACCCCCAGGGCGCTGGCCGACACCACCACGGTCGGCACGCTGTCCGGGTCCGCCGCCATGCGGCCCGTCGTCGTCTGGGCATGGACGGCCAGAGGCGCGCCGAAAGCCAGCATGAGCGCCAGGGTCAGTGGCGTGCGCTTGCAGGTGAAATGCGACATGGTGAAATCCTCGATGAGATGAACGGCTGGTGGCAAGTCACGGAGCGCGAACGCCTCTAGTGATAAGCCATTATCATTAACGTCGAGATGATAGGCCATTATCAATAAGGATTCAAGCCCCTTCTGGCCGAAGGGCGGCGCTTTCGGGTATTCTTCGGCTATGCAACGCAATACACGCCAAAAATCAGCCATCCTGCATGCGATCGAGCATGCACGCCGTCCACTGTCGCCACAAGAGATCCTGGCGGAAGCCAGCCAGGCCGTCAGCCAGATCGGCATGGCCACGATCTACCGCAACCTCAAGTCGCTGGTGGACGACGGCGCGCTCAAGGTCGTCACGCTGCCGGGCGACGGCGCCCGCTACGAATCGACCAGCGTGGCCGCGCACCATCACCACCACTTCCAGTGCACCAACTGCCAGCGCGTCTTCGACGTGCATGCCTGCCCGGGCGACATCGATCAGTTGGCACCGAAAGGCTTCAGCGTCGAGCGCCATGAGCTGACGCTGTACGGCCGCTGCGCCGATTGCATCAACGCCTGACTGCAACAGCAGCGCGGCCCGTGAAGGGCCGCGTGGTTTCTTTTATTTACCCAGCATGTTCAGCACCGCCAGCGTCATCGCCTGGGCGCTCGTCTTGATCGACGGCTCCGGCACCGGCGCGTAGAACGGCGAGTGGTTGAACGCGATCGGCTTGCCGCCGGCTTGTTCAGCTGCGGCGACAGCCTTCGGGTCATACACGCCGGTAAAGAAGAACATCGACGGCACGCCTTCGTTTGCGTACAGCGAAAAGTCTTCGCTGGCCGTCATGGCCGGCATGCGAAACGCCTTGTCGGCGCCGAACGCTTCCTTGAATACCACCTCGGTCTTGTTGACCAGCGCCGTGCTGTTGACGATGGCCTGGCCGCCACCACCGATCAGCATCTCGGGCTTCGCTGCGCCGGCCATTGCGGCCGACCCTTCCGCCACGCGGCGCACGCCCTCGAGCAACTTGGCCCGTACCTGCGGGCTGTACGAACGGATGGTGCCGCGCACCTGCACGCTGTCGGGGATGATGTTGCCTACCGTGCCGCCCTGGATCGAACCGATGGTGACGACGCCGAATTCCTTGGGGTCCTTCTCGCGGCTGACGACGGTCTGCACATCGACGACGAAGCGCGCCGCGATGGCGATCGGATCGACGGTCTTGTCGGGCGCCGAACCATGGCCGCCACGGCCCTTGAAGGTGATTTCGAGCGAGTCGGAGTTCGACGACACCGGCCCGTCGTTGTAGCCGATCGTGCCATGCGCCAGCGGCCACGAATGCAGCGCGAACGCATAGTCCGGTTTCGGGAAGCGCTTGAACAGGCCATCGTCCAGCATCGCCTTGGCGCCAGCGACGATCTCTTCGGCGGGCTGGCCGATGAACACGAGCGTGCCCTTCCACTGCCCTTTCAGTTCGACCAGCGTGCGCGCGGTGGCGAGCCAGCTGGTCATGTGGATGTCGTGGCCGCAGCTATGCGTCACGAAGCTCTCGCGCCCTTCGCTGGTGGCGCGGGCGCGGCTGGCGTAGGGCAATCCGGTTTTCTCTTCCATCGGCAAGCCATCCATGTCGGTGCGCACCAGGACCGTGGGGCCGGCGCCGTTCTTGAGCACCGCGACGATGCCGGTCTTGCCGACCTTCTCGGTCACCGTGAAGCCGAGTTTGCGCATCTCGGCGGCCAGCTTGCCGGCGGTGCGCACTTCCTGGAAGGCGATCTCGGGATGCGCGTGCAAGTCCTTGTAGATGGTGTCGAGCCACGGATACATCGCGTCCACGCGCGTGACGACGTCGTTCTTGAGCGGGGCGGCAGCTTGGGCCAGGGCGGAGGTTGCGGACAGTGCCAGGAGCGGCGCACAGGCTGCGGCGGCGATGCGGGTCAGGATCGGCATGGGCTCTTGCGGTCGTGTTGAACAGGCCACAACGATAGCATGCTGCACTGCGATCCGATCCGATCCGATCCGATCCGATCCGATGCGGGCGGCGGGCCGTGCCCGCCACCCGGTTGGGCTAGACGGCGCTCGGCCGCTTGAGTGCTGCCGACTTGCGGCCCGCGACTACCTGCGACAGCGTGATCACCGGCACCCGGTCGCCCTGCAGCGTGACGTCGAACCCCATCAATTCGTCGCGCCGGAACGCGTGAACTTGCACCCGGTCGCCGACGCGGTAGCGCGCCAGCAGCGCATCGACATTCGACGGATTGCCGTTCACGCGCAGCCCGTCGATCGCAATGACCACGTCGAGCGCCGACAAGCCGGCCAGGTGCGCGGCGCCACCTTCGTGCACCTGCGTGAGCTTGGCGCCCAGCGGGTCGCGCCCGATGCCGGCGTCCAGCGACGCCTTGCCAGTCTTGCGCTCGTCGGCCAGCTTGACGCCGAATGGCGCGTACAGCTTGGCCAGCGGCAGGTCTTCCACGCCGCGCACATAGCGCTCGAACAGACTCTTGAGTTTCAGGCCGCTGATTTCATCGAACAGCGCTTCGACTTCGTGCTCGGTCACGCCGCGCCCGACGCTCGGATAAAAGTCGCGGCCGAAACGCTCCCATAGCGCCAGCATCACGTCGTCGAGCGACTTCGCGCCGCCCGTCTTGGCGCGGATCGTCAGGTCGAACGCCAGCGCGATCAGCGAACCCTTGGTGTAGTAGCTGATGATCGCATTGGGCGAATTCTCGTCCTGGCGGTAGTACTTGCTCCAGGCGTCGAAGCTCGACTCGGCCACGCTCTGCTTGAGGCGCCCGCTGCCGCGCAACACGCCGGCCACGGACTTGGCCTGCAGCTTGAAATACGTCGTTTCGCCGATGATCCCGGCGCGCACCAGCATCAGGTCGTCGTAGTAGCTGGTGAAACCCTCGAACAGCCACAGGAGCGGCGTGTAGTTCTCGACCTGCAGGTCGTACGGCGCGAACACGGCCGGCTTGATGCGCTTGACGTTCCAGGTATGGAAGTACTCGTGGCTGCACAGGCCCAAAAACTGCAGATAGCCTTCGCCCGGCTCGCCGGGTTTCTGGTTTGCGGTGGTGGGCAGATCGGCGCGCGCGCAGATCAGCGCGGTCGAGGCGCGGTGCTCCAGGCCACCGTAGCCGTCGCCCACGGCCATCGTCATGAACACGTAACGCTCGAGCGGTGCGCGCTTGGTCAGCGGTTCAAAGAAGGCGATCTGGGTTTCGCAGATGGCTTTCAGGTCGGCCTGCAAGCGCGCCATGTCCAGATTCGGCACGCGGCCCGTGATCACGATGTCGTGCGGGATGCCGTGCGCCTCGAACGTGGCCAGCTCGAAGTTGCCCATCTCGACCGGATGGTCGATCAGCTCATCGTAGTTGGCCGCGCCGTAGGTGCCGAAGCCGTAGCGCTTGGCGCCCGCTTCTTTCATCGAGGTCGCCACGCGCCATGTTTTGGCAGCCGCATCGGCCGGCCGCTGGATGTCGACCTGATGCGCCGTCGCCTCCTGCCCGACCACGCGCAGGAACACGCTGGTGCCGTTGAAAAAGCCGTGGGTCTGGTCCAGGTGCGCGGCGCGCACCGACAGGTCCCAGGCGTACACCTCGTAGTGCAGCGTCAGCGCGCCGGCGCCTGCGCCGTTGCCTGGTGCTGCGCGCCATGTGTGCTTGTCGATTTTTGTCAGCGCCACCGCGGCCCCGGCCTGCTCGGCGCGAATGCGCACGATATTGCGCGCGAACTCGCGGATCATGTAGCTGCCCGGGATCCAGGCCGGCAGCGCGAAGGTCTGCCCGTCAGGATCGGGATTGGCCACCGTCAGCGTGACGTTGAACAGGTGACCGGCCAGGTCCCGCGGGACGATGGTGTAGTGGATTGCGCTCTGTTTTTTTTGCGATGGCTTTTTCATGATCTGGGGTTGGTCTCGGGACGCGCCGTATGGACAATAGTGTAAGCGGATTCAGGCTGGCAGATCGCCTTGTGTATCGATGTCGCGCAGGATGCCGGGGTCGGGCACGGCGATCGTGGTCACCGGCCTGCTCGCCAGCAAGCGGCGCGCGCCCTGGCCGCCGTCCAGCGCCAGCAAGGCCTCGTGGTGAATGGCGCCAAAGGCAACCGGATTGCCGCGCTGCCCATCGAACAGCGGCGCCGCAATACCGGCGCCGTCTTCGATCGCGCAAACCAGCGCCTGCAGCGTGGCTTCGGCCACGAACGGCATGTCGCCCAGTGCCACCAGCCAGCCGCCAGCGCCATGCGCAGGGAGCGGCGCATGGCGGATCGCATGCGCCAGCGACAGCCCCATGCCGCTGTCGGCATCCGCGCACACGGTGACAGTGCAGCCGAGCGCGCGCAGCGCATCGGCCACGCCGCCATCGCTTGGTGGCACCACCGCCACCACGCGCGGCACTACTGCCAGCAACTTGCGCGCGCTGGCCACGACGACCGGCTCGCCATTCGGCAAACGCTGGAGCAGCTTGTTGCGCACACCGGCCGGATCGAAACGCCGGCCGCGCCCCGCGGCCAGCAGGATGCCGGTAAGCGTGATGCTAGCGCGCGGCGGCACGCCGGTTACTTCCCGGCCTTGCCTTCGAGCGAATCGAACTTGCCTTCGAGCGCCTTGAGGTCGATCGCCCCCGGGATGCGCGAACCATCGGCAAAGAAGATCGCCGGCGTGCCCGTGATGCGCAGCTTCTGGCCCAGGGCCAGAACCTTCTCGTTCGGCGATTCGCACGCGGCCGGCGTGGTCGGCGGCACCTTGCCGGCGATCATCCAGTCATCCCAGGCCTTGTTACGATCCGGTGCGCACCAGATGTTCTTCGACTTCACCGACGAATCCTCGGACAGGATGTTGTACATGAAGGTGTAGATCGTGACGTTGTCGATCTCCTTGAGCGTGGTCTGGCGCAGGCGCTTGCAGTAGCCGCAGTTCGGATCCTCGAACACCGCGATCACGCGTTTGCCATTGCCCTTGACCTGCTTGAGCGCCATCTCGAGCGGCAGGTCGGAGAACTTGATCTTGTTGACTTCGTCGATGCGTTCGCGCGTCAGGTTGCGCGAGCTTTTCACGTCGTACACCTGGCCGATGACGAGGTACTCGCCCTTCTTGTCGGTGTACAGGATGTCGCCCGCGACGCGTACTTCGTACAGGCCCGAATACGGCGTTTCTTTCACCGACTCGATCTTCGCCCCGCTCAGGCGCGGCTCGAGCGCTTTCTTGATGGTGGCTTCGACGTTGGTCTGCGCATCGACGCACGATGCGAGAAGGCCAGTCGCCAGCAGGACGGCGATCTTCATTTTAAGCATGCTTGTATTCCTCAAATTGATGACTTGCCCATGGCATGGGCCATCAGGCGCCGCTTCAGTGCCGGCATGTTATTGAGCAGGTTCAGGCCGATATTCCGGACCACGCGCAGTGGTTCCAGGTTCGCGCCGAACAGGCGTTCGAGTCCGTCGGTGGCCAGTTGCATCAGCAGCACCTCTTCCTTACGCTTGCGGGCATAGCGCGCCAGCACCCGTTCGTCGCCGATGGCGCGCCGCTCTTCGCGCTCACGCACCGTGGCCAGCAGGTCGACGATGTCGCCAAACCCCAGGTTCATGCCATGGCCGGCCAGCGGATGTACGGCGTGCGCCGCGTCGCCCACCAGCGCCACGTGCGGCGCCACCATCGCATGCGGCTTGATCAGCGCCAGCGGCACGGCGGCCACGGCGTCGGGCTGCAGTGGCCGCAGCGTGCCCAGTGTGTCGTCGGCGTACGCGCCAAGCCGGATCGCCAGCTCGCCCAGCGACTCTTCCATCAGCGTGGCGGCCAGTGTTTCCGGTGCCGACCACACGAGCGAGACGCGGTTGCCCGGCAGCGGCAGCAGCGCGATGATGCCTTCCGAGCCGGTGAACCACTGGCGCGCGACGCCATGGTGCGGCTTGTCGCAGGCGAAGTTGGTGACGATGGCGCTCTGGTGGTACATGCGGTAATCCACGCCGATATCGCACTGCCCGCGCACCCACGATTCGCGCCCGTCCGCGCCGACCAGCAGCGCGCACTCGACGCGGCGGCCGTCCTCGAGCCTCACGGCGGCGCCGCTGTCGCTGCAGGTCAGTTCGCAGGCGCGGCCTTCGACCCGCTGCACATTGTGCGCGAACCTGAGCGCGGCATCGAGCGCGCCGTTCAGGTTCTGGTCTTCGACAATCCACGCGAGCGTGCCGACCCGGGCGCCGAAGGCATCGAAGCCCAGGCTGCCGCCATCGGCGCCGTCGCCATGTACGTCCATCGCATCGACCGGCGCGATGCGCGCCATGTCGAGGGCGTCCCATACTTTCAATGATGCCAGCAGGTCGCGCGCCGTGTGGTTGAGCGCATACACGCGTACGTCCCACGGTCGCTCGGCTACCGGCGCAGTGGCCGCGGCGGGCGTCTGCCGGGCCGGCGGCACCAGCAGCGTCACGCTGTGGCCGGCCTGGGCGAAGCCGAGGGCAGCCGTCTTGGCGATGGCGCCATTGCCGACGATGCAGACGTCGGTCCGGATGGTAGAGGTCGGGGGCGTGGTCATGGAGGCATTATAGCGATATGCCGGTGCCGGGGGCCGGGCTGCGGGCTCGTACCCGCGCTGGTGAGCGGGACAAGCGGATGTGCCGGGCAGCCACCTGCAGACCACGTTTGCGCTGCCAAGCGCGCAAGAGGACTTGCGCAACTGAAAAACGCTGGCTATAATCGTGCCTCTCTTGGCCTGGTAGCTCAGTTGGTAGAGCAGAGGATTGAAAATCCTTGTGTCGGTGGTTCGATTCCGCCCCGGGCCACCAAGAATTCAGCAGCAATCAGTAACAAGCAAAACGCCACCACCGAGTGGCGTTTTTGCATTCCAAGGCCACCCATGCATACACTTCCGCCCTGCCCACTCTGCCAATCGGCCTACACCTATGACGACGGCGCTGGCCAGTACGTCTGTCCGGAGTGCGCCCACGAGTGGCCGATCGCGGGCGCAGCTAGCACCGAAAACGCGCGCGTCTACAAAGATGCATCCGGCAACGTCCTCCAGGACGGCGACACCGTTACCGTGATCAAGGATCTCAAGCCAAAAGGCTCGGGCGGCGTGATCAAGCAGGGCACCAAGGTCAAGAACATCCGCCTGGTCGATGCCGACCACGATATCGATTGCAAGATTGATGGCTTCGGCGCCATGAGCCTGAAGACGGAGTTCGTGCGCAAGGTGTGATGGCGTGGCGCGGTAAGCCATGCGACACCATTGCGGCTTTGTCATTATTCTCGAAACATCCGAGATCACAAGAGGTCCCCATGTTTGCCAAGCCAACGTTTTTTGCCGCGTGCGCCACGCTGGCCCTGTCCGCTCTGTCCACCGGCCCGGCATTGGCGGCTGACGCCGCCAAGCCACTGCAGCCGATCGAATCGCTCGCGGTGCCCCGCTATATGGGCGTCTGGTACGAAATCGCCAAGTTCCCCAACAAATTCCAGAAGAAATGCGTGGGCGACACCAGCGCGACCTATAACCTCGACAAGGACGGCCGGGTCCAGGTGATCAACCGCTGCCGCACGGCAGACGGCAAGATCGATACCGCCGAAGGCATCGCGCGCCAGCCGGGCGCGGCCACGTCGCCCAAGCTCGAGGTGCGCTTTGCACCGGCCATCCTGTCCTTCATCCCGATGGTGTGGGGCGATTATTGGGTGATCGATCTGGACAACAAGTACCAGCTCTCCGCAGTGAGCGAGCCCAAGCGCGAATACCTGTGGATCCTGTCGCGCACGCCGCAGGTCGCTCCGGCCGAATACAGCGCCCTGCTGGCACGCCTGAAGGCCCAGGGACTCGACACCTCGAAACTCGTGCTCACCCCGCATACGGTGGCCCCGCAATCCGGGCAGTGACAGGCCGGTGAAGCGATCAGTCATGCGCGCTGCCCTCTGCGGGCTCGGCCTGCTGACATCGATCGCGCCAGCCTGGGCCCAGCCCCTTAGTACCGATCCGCTGGCAGCACGGATCAATGCCTACCGCGCCAACCCGGCCGATTGCGACGGCGCACCGGTTGTGCCCGTTGCGCCGCTGGTCGCCGAGCCGGCCCTGGCGCAGATCCGCATCGGCGTCGGGACCTTCATCGAATCGGCCCTGGAGCAGGCCGGCTACGCCGCCGATGGCGCGCACGCAGTCGACGTCACGGGCCCGCAAGACGCGGTGGCCGCCATGCGCGTGCTGCAGCAGACTTATTGCAAGGTGCTGCGCAGCGAACAATTCTCGGCGGTGGGCAGCTACCGCGAAGGCGCGACGTGGACTGTCATACTGGCCCGGCCGGCACCGCCCTTGCCCTCGGCCACCTACCCGGACTGGCGCGACGCCGGCCGCGCCATCCTCGATGCGGTCAATCTGGCACGCGCCAGCGCCCGCATGTGCGGCGACCGCGCATTTGCGGCGGCGCCGCCCTTGCAGTGGAACGCAGTGCTGGGCGAGGCCGCGCTGGCCCACAGCCGCGACATGGCCACCCGCCGCTACTTCAATCACCGCGCGACGGATGGCAGCGGCGCAGCCGAGCGTGCCACGCGCGCCGGTTACCGCTGGCGCCGGGTCGGTGAAAACATCGCCTTCGGCCAACCTTCGCCACAGAAAGCGGTCGACGGCTGGCTCGACAGCCCGGGGCACTGCGCCAACATCATGAACAAGGACTTTACCGAAATGGGCGCAGCCTACGGCGTCACGGCCGAACGGCAGGCGGGCATCATCTACTGGACGCAGGTGTTCGGCACGCCGCGGTGACGCGAGGGCAATGCCCCACCCTGCCCCGCTTTCGACCCTGCTTCCGAACCCGGGCGCGCCCTGCGCCACCCCGCTTCGGCTAGACTTGCCCCCATCATGAACCTGATCGCCACGCAACCACACCTCGGCCTTGTCTGCGTCACCGTCTCGAAAGAGGTGCGCTACCGAGTGCTCACGCGCAAGCGCCTGCTCGATCTATCCGAGGACGGCCAGCAGCGCGCGCTGGAAGACATCTACCGCGACAATATCCAGACGCTCGACAACGCACTGCTCTACTGCGAGCGCGAAGGCATCAAGCTGTACCGGATGCCATCGTCGATCTTCCCGTTCGCCGACGAGCCCTTCGGCCTGGTAATCCTGCAGAAGTTCAAGGAGACCCTGGGCCGCTCGGGCCGGCGCGCGACGGAACGCGGTATCCGGCTCGTGATGCATCCCGACCAGTTCGTAGTGCTCAGCTCGGATTCAGAGAACGTCGTCGCCAACAGCGTCAAGATCCTGCAGATGCACGCCGACATCATGGACTTGCTGGAGCAACCGCGCTCGCCATGGGCGCTGCTGGAGATCCACGGCGGCAAATCCGACCGCGAAGACCAGCTGGTGGCCCGCATCGCCGAACTGCCCGAGGCGATCCGCAGCCGTCTGTGTCTGGAAAACGACGAATACGCCTACAGCGCCGACGAGATCCACGCCGTGTGCGTGCGCGCTGGCATCCCGATGGTGTTCGACGCCCACCACCACATCGTCCACGAAAAGCTCGACAGCTACGACCACCCGAGCGTGGCCGAAACACTGGCCAAGGCGCGCGCCACCTGGCCCGATCCCGCGCACCAGCTGGTGCACATCTCGAACGGCCGCGAAGGCTTCAACGACCGCCAGCATTCCGACCTGATTTCGGTGATGCCATCGGCCTACCTGCAGGCGCCGTGGATCGAGATCGAGGCCAAGCACAAGGAAGACGCGATCCGCGGCCTGCACGGCTGGTGCGAGAAAGTCGCGCCCGCCGCAGCGTAGTCGGTCAGCCGGCGCGCAAGGCTGAAACACGCTCCAGCCACGGCGCCAGCACTTTTATAAGCGCCTGCGGCGCTTCGAGCGGGATCATGTGGCCGCTGTCTTCGATGACGGTAAACGTTGACCCGGCAATCCCGGCATGCAGTTCCTGCGATTCTTCCAGGCTGCGCAAACGATCGTGCCCGGCCGCGACGATCAGCGTCGGGCAGGCAATCTGGTCCAGCAGGTGCAGGTCGCCGGGCCGCTCGACCATTGACTGGTTGCGAAACGCCTCCGCCCCAAGCCGCACACCCATCTGGCGCACCCGCTCGATCAGCGCCTCGTCGGCCGCACGCGCAGGATGCAGCGACGTGGCAATCGCGGTGCGGCTCAGGCCCGCGAACGACACCGACGGCGCCGCGCGCGCCACGGCGCGCTTGCCCTGCTTGACCGCATCGGTATCGGGCCGGGTCGAGCTGGCGATCAGGGCCAGCGCCGCCACCCGCTCGGGCGCCTGGCGCACGATCTCGCGCGCCACGTAGCCCCCCATCGAAAAGCCGACGAGGATGAACGACGGCGGCGCAGTGCGCAGCACGCGCGCGGCCATCGCAGCGAGCGACGTGTCGTGGCGCAGGTCGGCATGCAGGAGCGGGCCGAATGGCGCGAGCGGCGCGCGCAGGTCGTCCCACAACGTGTCATCGGCCATGTAGCCGGGTACCAGCAGGATCGTCATCCTTGAAGCTCAGGTATTCCGCATCTGCGCCTGTGACACATTGCTGCCCGGCGGGACGCTCTGCGTGAGCCAGACATTACCGCCGATGGTCGAACCGGCGCCGATGGTGATCCGGCCCAGAATGGTGGCGCCGGCATAGATGACGACGTCGTCCTCGACGATCGGGTGCCTTGGAATGCCTTTGACGAGGGCGCCGCTGTCGTCGATCGGAAAGCGCTTGGCACCCAGCGTGACCGCCTGGTACAGCCGTACGCGCTCGCCGAGGATCGCGGTTTCGCCGATCACGACGCCGGTGCCGTGGTCGATGAAGAAGCTGCCGCCAATCTGTGCGCCGGGGTGGATGTCGATGCCGGTGAGCGAATGGCCGATATCGGCCACCACGCGCGCCAGGAACGGCACGCCCAGGCGCGTCAGGCAATGCGCGATGCGGTGGTAGAGGATGGCGATGGTGCCGGGATAGCACAGCATGATCTCGGCCACCGATGTCGCAGCCGGGTCGCCTGCAAGCGCGGCCTGCACGTCAGACACCAGCAATGCGCGCAAGGCAGGCAGCCTGGCCGCGAACTCGCGCGTGATTGCACGAGCGCGCTCGGCCAGCACGAGGTCTTCACGCTGGGCGTCCGCGCCGGTCAATTCGGACGGCGCCGCGGGCGAAAACCGCAGCGCGCGCCGCACCTGCTCGACCAGGCGATCGAGTGCCACGTTGAGCGTATCGGCGACGTAGTAGTCGATGCTCTCGTCGTTCAGGTCGGGGCGCCCGTAATGCGTGGGAAACAGCGCGGCCGAGAGGCCGTCGACGATCTGGCGCAGCACATCGCGCGACGGCAGCTCGCGCACGCGGCCCTGATGCCGGATGTTGTGGGTCGACTCGCGCGACGTGCGCAATGCATCGATGACGGGACCAAGGTGCCACTGCACCGATCCACCTTGGTATGGGAGTTCGCTGTTCATTTGCCGAGCCTAGCGGGTTTGCATGGTGATGCCACGATTTTATGGGTATTTCGATATGCGCGTTTGCCGGGCTACTTTTTCGCCGGGTCAGCAGATCGCGAACGGCAACGGCTGACCTTGCCGCGCGGCAGTTTCTGAGGCAACATCAGCACTCGCCCAGCCACTTGTATTGATTGCAACCATGAACCTGCCCTCCCACCAGCTCAGCATGACAGTGCTGATGACGCCTGATACGGCCAACTTCTCCGGCAATGTACACGGCGGCACCATCCTGAAACTGCTCGATCAGGCGGCCTATGCCTGCGCCAGCCGCTATGCCGGGCGCTATGTGGTGACGATGAGCGTCGACCAGGTGACCTTCCGCCAGCCGATCCACGTCGGCGAACTGGTGACCTTCCTGGCCGCGGTGAACTTTACCGGCCGCAGCTCGATGGAAATCGGGATCAAGGTGATTGCCGAGGACATCCGCAGCAAGGCCGTGCGCCACGTGAACAGCTGCTTCTTCACGATGGTGGCGGTAGGCGACGACAAGAAGCCGGCCTCGATTCCACCGCTGGTCCCGTCGACACCGGACGAAGTGCGCCGCTTCGAAGAGGCCAAGGGCCGGCGCAACCTGCGCCTGGCGCTCGAGCGCGATCACGCCCAGCGCATCAGCAACAAGGGTTGAGTATCGGCGCGGGCAGGATTGTCTGCCTGCCGCAAACGCTGCTATAATTGCGCGCTCTTGGCCTGGTAGCTCAGTTGGTAGAGCAGAGGATTGAAAATCCTTGTGTCGGTGGTTCGATTCCGCCCCGGGCCACCAAGAATATTGGTCACGCAAACGCCCACTCATGCAAGTGGGCGTTTGCGTTTGTGGAACGCGTAGTCCTTGTGTCAGGTCCATGTCGGGTACTCGAAACGCACCGCGACGGTCGGCGAAGTCTCGACCGAATCGTCCAACTGTCCATTCCCTCCCCCCTTCCGCTTCACAAAACGCAAAAAAATTTCCTGCTCTGCAAGATGCGAATCACACATCGGTCCGCCGCGCCGTGCATCTGTCTTCTGCCAGCAGCGCCATCTCGACCAGGACTGTTTTTCCTTGGTGAGCTGCCTGAGTCAGAAGGGAAATGTTCCATTTCATTCTTGGGAACCCCACGCTTCGAAAAGTGTCTTAAGAAAGTTAGTTGCCGTCGGCCGTATTGGCGGGGCAGCCATGGAGCTGTCGGAAGAAGCTACGAGAACCACAATGCGCGGTAAAGTCATTGTGTTTTGCATGTTGCTTGGTTCGGGCACTCCGGCCATCACGCAGACCAGAGCCAATATGCTGGACGCACCTGTCCGCTTGCCCCGCAACAGCGCCAGCTAGAAAGCAGAACTACCGCTACCCACCACGCGCCCCCTTCGTCCAGCAGCGCGCTCAAGAGCATCAAAGAGCAACGCCAGGTTAGGGCGGCGGACCGCAGGACGGACGCCCCGGACTGGATAACAGGCGCCAATCGGTGCCACTTAAGTCACGCCCATCCACTCCCGCCGACATGGGCCCACGGGCAAGGCTGCAGTCACAGGAGCAACAATGGCCCGCTCATGGTGAACAAGGTAGTCCCGGGCAAGATAGCCGGGGTGAAGGGCAGGACAAAGCCCACGGGGTGCGGCCGCGATCATGATCCTCGGCGCGACAAGGGCAACAACGAAAACGCGGCTCATGCAAGCCTGCCTGCCGCCCCCCCCTCCCACGGCGAGGTGTCAGGGGGGTGCGATTGTCGTCTGAAGACGCTTCATGATTGAAAATTCTTGCGTCGGTAGTTCGATTGCGCCACAGTTATCCTGAATCGCCTATTTAGCCGCCATTCCGACAACGTACGCCCTATATTTTGCGATAGAGAGCGTACAGTGAGGATGTACTCCTCGCGGCACAGCATTTATTGGAAACACGTGTGAATATTTTGACACTAACCGCAGCGCTTGGCACAGTCTCTCAAGGGATATTGATTACCGGGCCTGACTGTCGGATAATCTACGCAAACAGGGCGTTCGTCAGCATTGTCGGCTACGAGGAAGAGGAATTGCTGGGTTTGACGTGCCGATTCCTGCAAGGCCCGGAGACCAACGCGCAGGAGGTGGCGCAGATCCACACGGCGCTCGCCAGTGGCAGGGAATATGCCGGTGAACTCATCAACTACAAGAAAAACGGCGTGCCCTTTTGGAACGACCTGACCATTTCGCCCCTGTTCGACAAGGACGGCACGCTGTCGCACTACATCGGGATTACCCGCGACATTTCCGCCCGGCGCAGCGCGGACGAGGACCGGCAGCGCCAGGAGCGCCTGTATTCGTTCATGTTCGAACACGTGCAGGCCGGCATCGTCATGCACAAGGCGACGACGGAAATCCTTTATGCGAACAGCATGGCGTCGACCTTGCTCGGCGTTACGCATGACCAGATCCTGGGATTGGCCCATACCGATCCGCGCTGGGGGTTTATCGGAGAGGACGGCGAACGCCTGCCAAAGGAAGCCTATCCGGTAAACGTAGCGGTACGTACGCGCGCTCTGGTCACCAATCTTATTCTCGGCCTCAGGCGCACCTCGGACAGCAAGTTGGTTTGGCTGATGTGCAACGCGTTTCCTAGCCTTAATGAGCACGGCGAGCCGATCGACGTAGTCGTCAGCTTCACCGATGTGACCGAATTGAAGATCGCCGAGCAGGCGCTGAAAAAGTCCGAAGAGCGCCTGAGCCTGGTGCTGCGCGGCGCCAACGATGCCGCGTGGGACTGGGACTTAATGACGGACGCGTTATATTACTCGCCGCGCTGGTGGCAGATGCTGGGCTACAGCGACCGCGAGCTCGAGCCTGACTCTCAGCTGTGGAAGGCGCTGACTCACCCCGATGACCATGCGGGTTTAGAGGCGACGTTTGGACGCGCGCTACTCGAAGGATCGGCCAGCTATGAAGTCGAATTTCGCCTGTTGCACAAGCACGGCCACTACGTCCCCGTGCTGTCGCGCGGCTTTATCAGTCGCGATGCGGCCGGCAAGGCCGTGCGCGTATCGGGCACCAACACCGACCTCACCGACCAGAAGTTGGCCGAACAGAAAATTTACGAGCTGGCGTTTTTCGACCCGCTCACCCACCTGCCAAACCGGCGCCTGCTGACCGAACTGCTGCGCAAGGCACTGCAGAACAGCATCCGCTCCAGGCAGCATGGGGCTCTGCTATTTATCGACCTCGACAATTTCAAAGTCCTCAACGACACGCTCGGCCACGATGCCGGCGACAGCCTGCTGCGCCAAGTGGCTCAGCGCCTGCGCGAGACGGTGCGGCTTGCGGATAGCGTTGCCCGGCTCGGCGGTGACGAGTTCCTAGTCATCCTCGAACAACTCGGCAGCACTCCGCAAGCCTGCGCAGCCAACGCTAAGCATCAAGCGCTCAAATTGCGCGGTGCACTCGGGCAGCCTTACCGCTGCGGCGAGATCGATTACATCGCCAGCGCCAGCATCGGCATTACTTCGTTCGACGCCTCCAGTCCCAGCGTAGAAGACATTCTCAAGCAAGCCGATCTGGCAATGTACCGCGCCAAATCAGATGGGCGCAATACGCTGCGCTTTTTCGACCAGAGCATGCAGATCGCCGCCGACGAGCGCCTGAAACTCGAATATGACCTGCGCACCTACCTGCGCAATGAGCAGTTCGAGCTCTATTTTCAACCGCAAGTCGATAGCTCCGGGACAATCGATGGCGCCGAGGTACTGCTGCGCTGGTTTCATGCGGATCGGGGCGCGATTAGTCCCACCGTCTTCATTCCGATCGCTGAATTGAGCGGCATCATCGTGCCGCTGGGGGAATGGGTCCTGTTGCAGGCTTGCCAACAGCTACGCCTGTGGTCTGCCCACCCGACCACTGCGCGGCTGACGCTATCGGTCAATGTCAGCGTGCGTCAGTTTGCTGATGCTGATTTTATCGCCAACGTGCTCGAGATCGTCAAGCGTAGTGGCGCAGATCCCTCCAAACTTAAGCTCGAGGTAACGGAAAGCTTGTTTGCTGTGGATGTCGATGGCATCATCGAAAAAATGCGTCTGTTGGGCGCTGCTGGTATCACATTCTCGCTAGACGACTTCGGGACAGGATATTCCTCGCTAAGCTATCTGCAACGCATGCCACTCGATGAAATCAAGATCGACCGCTCGTTCGTTCACAGTCTGGGCGAAAGCGCAAATGCAGCGGCCATCGCCCGCACCATCATCTCGCTGGCTGACAACCTCGGCGTCGAAATTATCGCAGAAGGCGTCGAAACAATGGCCCAGCAAGCCCTGCTTGAAAGCTATGGCTGCATGCGCTATCAGGGCTACCTGTTCGGCACGCCGGTGCCACGGGCGCAGTTCGAGGCCACCCTCATCTCAGCGGACAGCTGCTCTACGCAGCAACACGGGGCCCTGCGTGGCTTAGAGATTTGAAAAACCTTGTGTCGCTAGTTTGATTTACTCCGGGCCACCAAGAACATCCCAAGCAAAACGCCAACCATCACCGGTTGGCGCTTTTTTATTGTGGAACTCATCGTTCTCATGTCCGGGCAATTGCCGGTCAAGTCAAGTCAAGCATGCAAACCCATGCATGACGTCGACAGCGCTCTCGCTTCCTGATGGAAACTAGGTTTCACCTGCCAGCGATCGGCCGCCCGGCGCAGGATGCCGCCACCGACATGCTGCACGTACCTAATTCGCTCACACCAGAAGAAAGCGGTTCGTTCTGATCGCGCAACGGAGTCGAACTGCCATGGCCGCCTGGATCAACCACTCTGCCAAACATCCCGCTTGTCGAACGGGCCGCCGCCGCCAATCAGTGACGCACTTATGCGAAGCGGCAAAGGCGGGTTATCTGCTCAGCTTCGACGTGCCAGAGCTGCGACAGCGGTCACGATGGACCGAACTACCAAAACCCGCTCGCAAAAAAGCAAGATGGCAATTTTCGGATATGCTGGACAAGTATGAAAAAGCTGGTCACGCAGATTTTTCATCTGCGGATAATACTCCGCGCCACACCTCCAGCTTGTATCTATTTTTCAACTGATCCAAACACGAAAATACTCATCATGAAAATCTACGACTACGAAGGTTTCCCCAATCCGGCCCGGGTTCGAATCGCGTTATCTGAAAAAGGGGCCACTGACAAGATACAGTTCGTGCATGTGGACGTTATGAAAGGTGAACATCGCCTCCCCTCGTTCGTGAGCAAGAACCCGAGCGCGTCCGTGCCGGTGCTCGAGCTCGGCGATGGGACCTTCATCAGCGAATGCTCGGCCATCACCGAATATATAGACCATGCCTTCGAGGGAATCTCGTTGACCGGCACGACTGCCAAGGAACGGGCAGTGATCCACATGATGCAGCGTCGCGCGGAGCAAGATGTCATGGACGCAGTGGGCGCGTATTTCCATCACGCTACGCCAGGACTGGGAGCGCTGGAGCTCTACCAGAACAAGGAGTGGGGCATGAAGCAGCATGAGCGAGCGCTGTCGGGCATGCATTACTTTAATAGTGTGCTGGCCAATCAACCGTTTGCCGCTGGTGAGAATTTTTCGGTTGCCGACATTACGCTGTTCGTCGGTCTGTCGTTCGCAGACTTCGCCAAGATCACTATTCCGGCCGACTGCGATGTACTGCTCGCCTGGCGCGCCCGCATGGCCAAGCGCGCCAGCATGGGTGGTACGGGCGTTTAATCAACCGGTTTGTAATCGATTCACACAGCGCAGGACAACGACAGGATCAACCCATGGATATTAATGCCGATTTCACGCTGCGCGTCGTCTTACACGGTGCGTCCATGGCATGGGTGGATTCTCCTGTAGCCGGGGTCCAGCGCCGGATGCTAGACCGAATCGGCGCTGAAGTCGCGCGTGCAACCACTATCGTGCGCTATGCACCAGGAAGTGAATTTACTGCGCACACTCATGGCGGTGGGGAGGAGTTCATCGTGCTTGAGGGCGTGTTCCAGGACGAATACGGGGACTACCCACCTAGCTCCTACATTCGCAATCCCCCTACCAGCCGGCATACGCCGGGTTCTGCACAAGGCTGCATCATCTTCGTCAAACTCTGGCAATTCGCACCCGAGGACCGTACGCATGTCATCGTCGACATGAACAAGATGGGGAAGATCGGCGATCAGCTGCGTCGCGGCGTCGCGGTCACACCGCTGTTCGAAGATGAACGTGAAACCGTCCAGCTTGAGTACTGGGAACCAGGAGCGCAGGTGCAGCTTAACTACCCCGGTGGTGCCGAACTGCTCGTACTAGCGGGCGACTTCTGGGACGCCGGCGACCATCTGCACGCCATGTCGTGGATGCGCTTGCCATGCGGTGGCCGACTTGCTGCATTAGCCGGCAACCAAGGTGCCCGGGTCTGGGTCAAGCAACGTCATCTGCGCTTTGTCGACCCGCCGATTGTTCTCTGATTTCATGTGCGTTATCAGAAGTGAGCAGTGACAAGCGAAGATATCGCGGTGCCTTTGGCCAAGGCAGTACAACCTTGCACCAAAACGTCAACGTTCCTGCAACAAGCGCTCGCCGAATCTGTCGCCCTTGGCAACGCCAACAGCACCGCATGGCAGCAGTCCCCGCTATCGCTGTGCAAGCGCGTCAAGAAGATGAAGCCTGCGGTTCGTGCATGTGGCACCAGTATTGCCTTCCACCATGCCGGCTGCCGAAGCATCTCGGTTACGCGCCAGGCCGGCTTCACGAAGTTAGCTGACCGTCTGCCCCCTTGCTATCCTTTAAAAAAATGTCATCGCCAGTTCCGCCATCTGCGAGCGAGCCGCAGAGCCATGTTGAAACTGAAGGCGAAACTTGATGCAGCCAACAACCGGATCGCTTTCGCCGGTCTTGTCGGATTGAACTCAGGAGAGGATGAGCGTAGCTGAAACCGCTGCGGGAAGAAGAGACCTCGTCTCATCCGTTTCTACGTACTGAAAGCGGCCAGTAGACCTGCTGCGCGATGCGCCAGCTGTCTGCCGCCATGTTGTATCGGCATCGCACCATGGCGAAACGTGCTGGCGGTAGGAGCACCTTAGTCCAGCAAAATGCTGGTGTGGCGGCTGACGCGGCGCAAAGATTGAAAATCCTTGTGTCGGTGGTTCGATTCCGCCCCGGTCCACCAAGAATATCGTTCACGCAACGCCCACTCATGCCAGTGGGCGTTGTCGTTTCTGGAATTTGCAGTCCTTGACTCCGGTCCATTTCCGGTGTCACCTGTGCTGCTACGGACCAAGTCTTCGCGGGCCATCATAGTCAACAGCGAGAATAGGTTCTAACAGCGGGAAATCTTTGCCAGGAGGGCAACTCAGACCTTGTCCGTGATCGTTCTTTAAAATTGCGGGCGTTAGGTTTCCCAAGTCAGAATAATCGGGGCCGCTTACGGTTCAGAAACCTAAGAAATAATGCTTGCTTTAGTTACTTGACACGATCTACATGGCATCTGAGGCCCCAGTAGTCGAGGTAACTGCTCAGACACTAGCATTATGAACGACGCATTCAGGAATGCATCTCGTATCAAGCATAGCTCGAATCGCGGTTGGTCTTAAGGGTTCCGATATGCTAGAGTAGTAAGGCAACTATTTGATAACTAGAAAAAGACACTGTTTTCCGTGCGAATCTCAAGATTTGGTCGTGGGATGAGGCTGTTGGAGTGTCTGTTTCACGTTGGGCATTTGCAGTCGCCTCCACTATTACGCTCATTTCAAGGAGTTCCCCGTGATCTATTCTGTCGATGTGTCAGCGGGCGAGGTTGTAGTTGGTCAGACGTTCAGCATAGAAGTACATGCCGATTCATCTCTGCAAGTGTCAATTAGTTGTTTCGTCGACAACCCGCCTCCCCCGCGATTCAAGGGCTGTCATGAGTGCAACGTTCAGGTGATTCAGAGTGGTCAGCGCATTAGTGTCACGCCGCGAAAAGATACTTGGCTCAATACCGAAGGCGGCTACCGGATCAAGGTCACGGACGTAGACGGCAATACCGAGACTGCAACTGTCCGCGTATTGGGAGACACTGCGTCCGCAGGCGGTGCGACGATGTCGATGTAATCGGAGCAACCTATGTCAGAGCCAGCATCACTGCTAGAAAAAGAAATCGCTGAACTGAATGATCGGCTGCTTGCGCTCGAAAAGAAGGGCAGGATTCGGCGAATGCTTGCATATGCTTTCAAGCTAGTCGCAGGCGGGAGTTGTCTTGCAATTGCTTCGAATTTCTTTCCCACAGCAAATCAACTGCTAGGAGCCGCCGCGCTCGTGTGCGTATTCCTTGATGGAGTGTTCGCCAATTACGCACGGCTCGTCGGCGAAGTCCAAGCTGGTTATGCTGCAAGGGCGCAACGAGATAAGATCGCCAGGGATTACAACCGCGCCCTGACACCTATCCTTGGGAGGTTAAGAAAATTTTACGCGGGAACACCTGAACGTGAGGCAGCCGAAGCTGAGAAAGCCGATCTTCAAACCAAGACGCATGTCGGGCTACAAGAGAGTGTGGCGCAAGTCGAGAAAGCGCTCGCGGATCTTGACCTCAAGGCATTGAATTCGCTTTCGTTAGAGGCTGAACGCACGGCAACTCGCGGTGAGGGGTAACCGCTCGCTCAGAGCGAGGCTTAACGTCAGGCCGCATGACACCCAAAGCAGGACTCTGGCCCTCGCTATTTAGTGGACACGCTTGAGCTACTCAGAAACTTGCGCGCGATTGATGAAGTGCCCGAAGACCGCTGCGAGGTTGCAGCATTCTCAGCTGGCAACGGCGGCCAAGGTCACGGGGCCCACATTTCCAGCACTAAAGGACTACATTGCTATGATTGCGCCTCACGCCGGTTGATTGTGGCGACCAGTAAAACAGCAGCCTACCAAGCTAAGAATGTTGCTTCGCTACTCCGTAGGAACCGTGAAAGACGCGAATAACACGATCGCCGATATGCGACGCAATTATTGAAAATCCTTGTGTCGGTGGTTCGATTCCGCCCCGGGCCACCAAGAACATCGTTCACGCAACGCCCACTCATGCCAGTGGGCGTTGTTGTTTCTAGGAGTCGTCATCCTCGGCGCCGGTCTATTTCCGGTGTGCGCTTCTGCCCCGCGAAACAACCGTGAGGGAAGTATCGCGCAAGGCGGGTAAGACGTTCACGCAGCGGATAGAAGGGAGAATTCTGTCGGCGGGCCTGCTTCATCAATGCGAGCAAATCATTGGTTTGACAAGCGTCCAGTCCGATCTGCACGGATTGCGGATAATCGCCACGGCCTGTCTGTACCGCGCGTCGGGGCCAGCAGGCGGCCGACGGCTGCGTGATTCGCCGCAGACGCCACAACGACCAATCCAATGCAATCCCAAACAAGGATGAACAAAATGTCTCGCCCCTCCTTCACTGCTGCATGGGCAGCTTCGCATCGAATTTATGACCCCGTCAATTCAGGTGCCAGGGTAGCAAAGGTGATAGGAGGAAATGTTGAGAAGAACATTAATAATTCCACTGCCGCACAGCGCTGGAATAACACCTGCGCCGTGCGGATGAGTTATATCCTTGGCGAGGCAGGCCTGATAATTCCGAACATCCATGGACAGACAGTATCCGGGGCGGACGGGCGAAAATACTTCTTCCGTGTACGGGACCTGATTGGTTTTTTGAAACAGCAATGGGGCAAAGCTGAGGTTGTGAAATATCCCGCTTCCGGCGGCGGCACGTTGGTTGGCAAAAAAGGTGTAATTCTGTTTGAGGTATCTGGCTGGTCGGATGCGCAGGGGCATGCCACCCTTTTCAACGGCCAATCCTGCTATGACCACTGTTATTTCAATGAGCCGGAAGCGAAATATCGCACGGATCGTGCGAACTTCTGGGGCTTGCAATGAAGTCGATCGCGTTGTGCTTGGCGCTGGTGACCTCCACATTGCTGTCATTTACAGTCCACGCCTCCGATCAAGCCCTCATTTCTCCACAGGCTGGAGCCCGCACCTATGCGCAAAATTATAAGGACATGGTCCTGGCAACCTGTATGACACAGGCTTACCGGAATGACACGGGTGCGGCCACTGATGCTGGAAGCAGTGCCAGCGCCTTGCGTGATTGGACTTACTTCGATATGGAGAAAAGTCCCGATGCGGTCAAGTCGCTGGTGAACCGCTATCTGGCGCGGGACTATTCCCATCCGCTCGTCGAATCGGAAATCAAGGGAGTCAGGTTCGATTTCCTGAAGTGCATGGACCTGTACCATAGCAAAGCGCTGGACGACCTGGTCAAGCGGTTGGTCATTCACCCGAAGCGTACTTACAGGCAGGAAAATCCTTAGCGGGCAAGGGATTCCGGCGCAGCCGCCAGACCAGCACAGCCGCTACGCCCGCATACGCCACCGCGCCGCGCCGCGGCGACAAGCTGGCGGGGCGCGGGCGAACCGACAATTTGTAAGGCGACCAAGCGCTTGGGGAGAAGATTCGCGTGCCGCGAGCGCGCCGACCATTACGGTAGCGTCGCATCCCGAACGGCCGCTGGAGGCCCAACATGGCACTCAGCGGCATTCCACCAAAAAAACGTCCTTGCCGCTTAACCCCTACTTTAGCCGTCTCCGCCGGCTCGCGGCTCTCCGCCATATGCGTGCAGCCGCTGTACGGCGCGCGCTCGAACCGGATTAGCCGCCGTCCGCTTCTGGTAGCCTTTGCCCTGCTCGGAACGATCTTCACAGTGCCCTTATTGACTGCTATCCGTAATGCGTCCGGCCCATGGGAAGCATTTGCCGGTTTATGCGCGACACTGCTTCAGCTCAAAAATCGATGAAGAGGCACGTGATCATTAAATCGCGAATGCAAGGGGTGACAAAGCGCACGTCCCAGTGAGCCATGGCTAATTCCCTGCGAACGCTCCGTAGTACATGGATGGAAATGCCTGTCCCGCCGATGGTGGGGCTCCATGCTTGGCACGCAGATGGTGAGAGAAGGCTTTGGTGTCGCGGGCGACGATATCGACATTGGCGCTGCAAACCGCCTTCGGGCGGCGGGTCAAGAAAAATTCGCAGCGGCTTTCGGCCTATATTTCGATAACGACACGGTGCGTTTTTCCTCGCCGCATCCCGCTGCACGGGATCTGCAAAAACCCCGGAAAATCGTCCGCGTGATCGAGGCGACGCTGGCCGCATAAGTCCTTTCCGCATAAACTAGATCAAGCGGGCTTTCTGGCATCCGCTATCCTTGTGTCCGGTCCAGGAAATAATTTCCCTGTTTAGTTCCCAGGCGAAACAACTATGATATCGTGAAATTTCAATTTCACCACATCGCGCGACCGTCAACCTGTTGCTGCGGCGATGTTACGTTGGAGGATAGTCATGAGCGAGTTATCGTCTTTTTTTCATGCCGTAAAATTGCCCGTCATTTCAGAAGTCGCCCATGCATTGATCAAAACTCTCGATGATGAGGATGCGTCGGCCACCCAAATCAGCGCGATCATTGCGCGCGACCCCGCCCTCACCGCCAAACTGATGCGCCTGGCCAATAGCGCCCGCTTCGGCGTTGCGCGTGGTGTAACGTCACTCGACGATGCCATCGCCATGGCGGGCCTTGGGCACGTGCGCACCTTGGCCCTGGCTGCCTGCTTCGCCGAAACCTTCCCGGACCTGCCGGGCCTCGATAGCGACGAGTTTTGGAAAAGCAGCATGGCCTGCGCCGGCTACGCCAAATGGTTGGCCGTCTGCCTGGGCGACGATGGCCAGGATGCCTGGCTCGCAGGCATGATGATGCGGCTTGGCGAACTGCTGATCTATCAGGCGGCGCCGGCAACGTTTGCCAAGATCGAGGAGCAACCCCACCTGCCGGGCGGACGGTGGGAACGCGAGACGCGACTGCTGGGCTTTTCGGAGGGGCAAATTACCGCCGAACTCGGTCATCGCTGGAATTTCCCAGTCGTTATTGTGACCGCATTAAAAAATTCATCCGATCCAATGGCCGCCCACCCGTTCAGCAAACTCGGTGCGATCGTCCACCTGGCCAGCCTGCTGGCCGACACACCAAGCGACGATCCTGCCATCCTCGAGAGCTTGCCGCAAGACGTCGTTACCGCTTTGCAGCTGAACCGCGAGTGGATGCAGAGAAAGTTTCCATCACACGCTTCCTTCTCGGCCGCGCCTTGAATCGCCTGGTTGCGCTCACCGGCACACCCGTCTGGCGATGCGCGCGACCGGCAGCCGGGGCAGTGGAGCGCACTGTGTCCGGACCAGGCCATCACGCCTGCTCTGACCGCGCGCCACTTCATCGACTCGCAAGCCTGCTTGCAATCGGCGCTATTCAGGTCATCGGCTAGGCCCGACCTGCGCGTCCAGGCAGTGCGTCAATCTCAATGATTCACTTTTGAGATTGCGTTGACACGCTAACAAACTGAGATAAAGCTGGGCCGTTCTTCTAACGCGTCCGTGCGGGCTTGCGTTTGTCTTATTGCCATTGATGTCTTGGTCAGACTGCCGCTCCTACGTAGGACAACTACTCGATGAGGATCTGCCTGGCACGCTGGCGTTCCGGCACGGCCCTAACCGGCTCGCCTGGCATGGACTTGCCGACGAGCCTGACCCGGCACCGGTCGCCTACTGCCCCGTCCGGACTAATACGCAAGCCCCCGAAGCGGTGGTGGTCCCATGGACATGAAGCCGGAACTCTCACCCGAATCGTCAGCGCATCAATTCGGGCGCTGTCGGCGCCAATTCGCGGCACGAATCATCGCTTAGGTCCGCACAGTGAGCTGCCTGGCGCACCGGGCCGCGGGTCTTTCCCGATGAGCGCGCCACTACCTCCGTCCCTGCAAACACTTGTCCCGCCTAAATATATTCTTAAAGCACAAGAAATTGCTGAATGTCACTACAATTGACACCCATTTGATTGACTAAGAATTCCATGATGATCACAAGCGTGCTGATGCATCTTCGTCTGCGCGTTGCACCACCGTTCACGACGCGTGGCTGCAAGGCCTGGGCCAAAACGACATGACGCCGCCTGACGCCGACCGCATCGACGTCGTCTACCTGTGGGTTGACGGCGCCGATCCGCACTGGCAAGCCAAACGGCGCGCAGCGCAGGATCGCACCGGCGCGAACGCCGGCGCGGCGCGCTACGGCGACGTGTCAGGCCGCTATCGCGACAATGGCGAGTTACGCTACAACCTGCGCGCGCTGCAGCGATTTTTCCCTGACCACGGGCATGTGCACATCGTGACCGATGGCCAGTGTCCCGCCTGGCTGCGCACGGGACCGGGATTGGGACCTGGCGTCAGCGTCGTCGACCACCGTACCCTGATGCCGGCGGCCGCGCTTCCGGTGTTCGACTCCGGCCATATCGAAACCTACCTGCACCACCTGCCGGGCCTGTCCGAACGCTTCGTCTACTTCAATGACGACGTGTTTCTCGGCGCGCCGTTCGACGCGACATGGTGGTTTTCCGAGGCCGGCCTGGCCGTCTTCAAGGAAGCGGCACTGCTGCCGGACTACCCCGGGCCGCAGCCACATGAAAGCGCGCTGGTGAATGCGTCGCTGCTGTCGCGCGCATGGCTGTCCGCGAGCGATCCGCAATACCGGCACGTTCCCCGTATCTTCGCCCATTCGCCGCGCCCGATGCTGGTCAGCGCGATGCGCCAGCTCGAGCTGGAAGCACCGGAACTGTTCCACGCCGTGCGTGGCACCGTATTCCGCTCGTGGGCGGTGCCGCCGCTGATCCCCGACCTGGTGCCACGCTGGATGGTGCACCTTGGCCGCGCGATCGTCCGCGAATGCGCGTGGGCCTACCTGTCAAGCGGCGCGGCCGACGCTGCCGAACAATTCGGCGAGTTGTGTGCCAGCTTCGGCAAGCTGGACTTTTTTTGCATCAACGACACGAGCGACAACGCGGCGCCGGACGCGCACCAGCTGCGGCGCATCGCCGAGACACTGGAACAGCTTCTTCCCTACCCGTCGCAGTTTGAACACTGAACTATTCTGCGCCTGCGTTTTTTGGCGGGACTGGAATCGGCATGCACCAGGAATACACAAGTACAACACGCCAACCCATGCAGGTTGGCGTGTTGTGTATCGATGCCCGCTTTGTGGGATTTCTACCCTGTCAAGCGGGTGCTGGATAGGTATAGGTCGAGCCGATACCGAGTGGGATATCCAGCGCCCAGAAGCCGAGCAGGAACATGGTCCAGAGCGTTAGCAATGCCAGCGAGTACGGCAGCATCAGGGCAATCAGCGTGCCGATGCCGGTCGATTGCACATATTTACGGCAGAAGACGATAATCAGCGGGAAGTATGGCAGTAGTGGCGTGATGATATTGGTCGAGGAATCGCCCACGCGGTAGGCGGCTTGCGTCATGTCCGGTGACACGCCCAGTTCCATCAGCATCGGCACCATCACGGCCCCGATCAATGCCCATTTGGCCGAAGCCGAACCAACGAACAGGTTGACCATGCCGGTCAGCAGCACGATGCCTGTCAGTGTCACGCCCATCGGGAAGGCCATTTCCTTGAGCCACAATGCACCCTTGATAGCGACCAGCGCGCCCAGATTCGACTGGCCGAAGGCATAGATGAACTGCGCACAGAAGAAGGCCATGACGATGTAATAACCCATGCCGCTCATCGCGTGGCTCATTCCCTTGACGATGTCACGGTGACTCTTCGCGGTGCCGGCGACATAGCCGTAGACCACGCCAGGGATGAGGAAGAAAATGAAAATGAGCGCAACGATCGACTGCATCAGTGGCGCCGACGAGTGGGTCAATTCGCGCGTATCCGGGGAGCGCCATGCCGAGCCCTCCGGCATGAATGAGAACACCAGCAGCGCCAGGCTGGCCAGCATCGCAATGCCAGCCCAGCGCAGCCCTTTGATCTCATTGGCCTGCAAGGCATCCATCTTCGGCAGGCCTGCAGGATCGCCGTCGACCGGCGTCGTCCTGTTCAAGCGCGGCTCGATGACCTTGTCGGTCAGGAACCAGCCGATCAGCACAACGAGGAGCGTCGAGGCCGTTGTGAAATAGTAGTTGTTGAGAGGGTTGATCACGAGCGAAGCAGCGGCCGGATCGGACGACAGGCGTGCGGCCACCTGGGTCAGCCCGGCCAGTAGCGGATCCAGGCTCGACGGAACGAAGAAGGTCGCGGAAAAGCCGCCAGAGACGCCGGCAAAGGCCGCTGCAATGCCGGCCAGCGGATGACGGCCCGCTGCATAGAAAATCACCGCGCCCAGCGGAATGACGAGTACATAACCGGCATCGACGGCGACATGACTGAGTACGCCAACAGCAACCAGGACCGGGGTCAGTAATACTCTCGGCGTAATCGCCAGGATCTTGCGCAGGCCGGCATTGATGAAGCCCGTATATTCCGCGACACCCAACCCCAGCATCGCCACCAGGACCACGCCCAGTGGCGGGAAGGTGACGAAGATATTGACCATCTTCGCTGTAAAGTCGGTCAGGGCGGTAGGCGCCAGCAGGTTCTTGACCTGGATTGCCTGGCCAGTGCGTGGATCGATCTCGTTAAAGACCAGGCCCGACATGGCCCAGGACACGGCCCAGACCAGGGCCAGCAGCAGTGCGAACAAAATCGCCGGATCGGGCAGCTTGTTGCCAGCCACCTCGATGACACTCAAAATACGGTTTAACCCACTTGGCTTATGGACAGTCGTTTGTTTATTCATCGTGGCCCTTTACTGACATCATGTCGACAATTCGATTCACAGCCGCAGCAAGCAATACAACGCCCGAGCAAAGCCGGCCCGTTTTGCATCCCCGGCATATGGTACGCATAAGCTGGGCGAAGGAAAAGCATTCTTGCCGCCTCCGCCGCACGGCTGCGGCACGGTCGTGCATGCGGCTTTGTGATCACGTGCCGCTTACTTGCCAGTGCAGTTGCTCGACCAAAGCATTAAAAACCATTCTGCCGTGGTTCGATTGCGCCCCGGGCCACCAAGAAGAGTTGGATAAAACGCCCGCGCAGGTAAGTGGGCGTTTTTGTTTTCAGCCTCGGGGGGCCTTGAGACGGTGATCGGCACTTGGGCACCGCGTCCGGGAAACACACTTAATCTACATATTGACATATCTCGATATGTCGAATAGAATCGGCTCACCATGTCGTTTTGATGCCGGTGCCAACACCTGCGCCGGCATGGCCTGATGCGTTGCCTTTTTGTGACGACCTGCAATATCGATAAATTTAAATATCTAGGAATAAAAATGAATGATTCCGTACTGTTTACGGAGACGCGCCTCGGCCCGTTCACCCTGAAAAATCGTATCGTCCTTCCGCCCTTGACCCGATCCCGCAGCTCCCAACCGGGCAATATTGCGAACGATCTGATGGCAACCTATTATCGCCAGCGTGCCGGTGCCGGCTTCATGGTTACCGAGGGAACCCAGATCGAGCCGCGTGGCCAAGGATATGCCTGGACGCCCGGCATCCATAGCGCCGAGCAGATCGCCGGCTGGCGCACAGTGACGCAAGCCGTACATCACCAGGGCGGCATCATCTTCGCCCAGCTCTGGCATGTCGGCCGGGTCTCGCATACATCGCTGCAACCGGATGGCGCGGCGCCAGTGGCACCGTCGGCGATCCCGGCGCAACAGGTCAGCGTGTTTATCGAAACGGGCCCGGGTGCAGGCGCCCTGGCGCCCCCTTCCGTGCCCCGTGCCCTGACCACGGCCGAGGTCAAGGAACTGGTCCAACTGTATGCGCAGGCGGCCCGCAATGCGTTGGAAGCCGGTTTTGATGGTGTCGAGATTCACTGCGCCAACGGCTACCTGGTCAACCAGTTCATCTCGGCCCACAGCAACCAGCGCGATGACGACTACGGTGGGTCGCTGCAAAACCGTCTGCGCTTCCTGCGCGAAGTGGTGCAGGCCGTGGCGGATGTGGTCGGCAAAGACCGGGTAGGCGTGCGTTTCGCCCCGCTCTTCGCCACCACCGATGAGGCACGCGTCTACCTGGGCCTGGTCGAAGAAGATCCCCATACAACCTATGTCGAGGCGGTCAAGATCCTCGACCAGATCGGCATCGCGTATCTCTCGATCGCCGAAGCCGACTGGGATAATGCACCCGAGTTGCCGGAAGACTTCCGCAGCGAAGTCCGGCAGAATTTTAGCGGCCGCATCATCTGCGCCGGCCGCTACACGGCGGAACGAGGCGCCCGCCTCCTGAACGCAGGGCTTGCGGATCTGGTCGCCTTTGGCCGTCCTTTCATCGCCAATCCGGACCTGGTCGAGCGCATTGCAAACAACTGGCCGCTGACGCCAGCCGATCCAGCCACCATGTATGGCGGCACCGACAAGGGCTACAGCGACTACCCTGTCTATCACGAACCGGCCTGTCAGAAGTAAGTGACGGGAGCCTTGCCCCGATGGGCAAGGCCATCTTGGCGCAAGGCCACGCACGTCGCCGACAGCTCTGGCGCAACAATTTTTATTCAATCGGGGGTTTGCCCATGTACCAGCCTAGTACGGTTCCTTACCAGCAGCACAGGGGATTTGAACGCACCTTCTCGTCCGGCTCCCTGAGCCTGGGCCTGTTCTTTCCAATCGAAGCATTCGATGGGGATCAGCCGACGATGCACAACCAGGTTGCACTTGCACAGCGCGCCGAGGCGGCAGGTTTTTCAGCCTTGTGGTTCCGCGATGTTCCGCTCAGAGATCCCAGCTTTGGCGATGTGGGCCAGGTGTTCGATCCGTGGGTCTACATGGGGTTCATGGCCGCCCACACATCGGACATTGCCCTGGGCACCGCGTCAATCGCGCTACCGCTGCGCAACCCCTTGCATACGGCCAAAGCAGCGGCGAGCCTCGATCAAATCAGCAATGGCCGGCTACTCCTGGGGGTCGCTTCCGGCGATCGACCGGTTGAGTTCCCGGCATTCGACATCGATCCGGAAAAGCTGGGCGAGATTTTCCGCGAAAACGTGGACGTGATCCGACGGGTTCAGCGCACGAGCTTCGAGCCCGTCAGCTGGAGTGGCGGAGAGCTCGTCGGTGCCGACCTGGTGCCAAAACCAACGACCAATGAGATTCCGCTCTTCGTAACCGGACACAGCCGCCAAGCGCTGGCGTGGATTGCCAGGCATGGCTGCGGCTGGATCACCTATCCCCGCCCTCCTCACCTGCAGCGATTGTTCGTCGACAAATGGCGCCATGAAGTGATCGCGCAATGCGGGAGCGAGTACAAGCCGTTCACGCAGTCGCTCTACATCGACCTCGATGCATCGCCGTCGACAGCGCCATCACCGATTCACCTGGGATACAAGCTTGGCAGGCACCATCTGATCGACTTGCTGGATGTCCTGCAGGAGATTGGGGTCGACCACGTCATCTTGAACCTGAAATACGGCCGCCGCAGTGCAGCCGAGGTCATCGACGAACTCGGCACACATGTGCTCCCGCGCTTCCGGGCGCACGGTGACGGCGCAGGTGCCGGTGCCGGTGCTGGTGCCGGCGGCGAGCGTGGGCAAGGATGAGCTTTACCGCCGTTCGAATCGAGTCACCCAGTGACGGAGCCTGATACCATAGATGCTGGAGGGGTTCTGCTTGTCCCGTAATTTTTCTTAGATTAGCCTGCAATTATGAGCATTGATGTCAGCGAGGCACTGAAGGCTCTCGACAATCCAACACGTTTGGCGATCCTGGGGTGGCTGAAGAACCCGAGCCAGCATTTTCGAAGCCAAGAGCTTGATGCGGATCAATACGGCGTTTGCGTGAGTGTTATTCAAGAGCGCGCCGGCCTATCCCAGTCGACCGTGTCCTTGTACCTGTCATCGTTGCAGCGTGCGCAACTGGTCACTTCACAACGCATTGGCCCATGGACCTATTACAAGCGTCACGAGCAAAACATCGCCGCGTTCTTGGAAAAGCTTCATAGTCTGGTGTGACCAGGTTCTCCGTCGCATTGGCATGACGCCGCCCATGCGGTCAATGCCTTTCGGCTAACACAGCAGGGGCCTGGTAGCTCAGTTGGTAGAGCAGAGGATTGAGAATTCTTGTGCCGGGGTTCGATTCCGCCCCGGGCCACCAAAAATGCTTCAAACAGAACGCCAACCCTCGCAGGCTGGCGTTTTTGTTTGTGGTGCCCGTTGTCCTCGTGTCCGGCCCAAGGCCGGTACTCGAAACAAACTGCAGCGGTCGGCGAAGTCTCTACCGAATCGTTCGACTGCCATCCCCATCAGCTTTGTTGCACGAATCGTCAGCAGCGCGACCGGCGTAAGCTGAAAGTATGGGTGCAACTGCGAAACGGAAGTCTCGAACGACCGTTTAGAAAGCGTAAAGCGCAGCGTTGAGGACCCGTGGCAAATTGCTCACATGGCTGGAGATGTCTTGGCATAGCATGGCCAGCTGAATCGCCACGAGTTTTCAAGAGACTCGAGAGCCGTTGAAAATACTGCGTTTCGTACTCGACCAGCGACTGCCACCAAGAGTGCGGTCAGCGCAAGCGCACGATCAATCCGCGAATCCATCGACCGCCCAAATACCTGGCGTGGGACAAATCAAGTACCACGGCCAGATAGAGCCAACCTTCGTAGGTGCGGATATACGTTCTGTCCATGCCCCGGACTCGGATGGACTCCCGCACGTCGAACTGCCGCTGCAAATGGTTCGGCGCAACGAGCGAAGGCGCGCCACCGCGTTTATACATGCGCTTGGCGTAGCCGGTTTGCCAGTGGATCCCCATGAATTGCATCAGGCGGTGAACGGGATTGATACCTCAATCAGCACCAGCCACGGCGTCACAGCCTCGATCTGACCAAAAACCGTTCGCGGCGGGTGTGTTTCTTCTTTTTGGTAGATTCAGCGCCGCAGCACGCAGTTTGCTTCATGGCTACTCGACCGGAATTGAAGAAGTGAAATATGTGCTGCTTACTGTAAATGCTTTTATTCTGTGCGAATACGCTACACCTGAAAAAAAATTTACAAAAGATTATGCTGTTAACGTAACATGTATTTACGGACTCAAGACGTCCTCAGCACTGTGTGTTTCTCCAAATGAATAAAATATCTTCTTAAAATATTTGGGTAAAACTAGGGGCGGAAAATGAATAAGTCGTTAGACAAGGCTATGTTCGTGCCTGAAAAAATCGAACTACCTGATCCAAGAAAAATAGCCGCTTATTTTTGGATAGCCGCAGTGCAAGTATTTGCCACCAGCTGCAAGGCAATTCGGTTGTCAGTACGTGCAATTTTTCTTGCATTTCTTCCCGTTTATTTTTTCATGGCCGTGGCAGCGCAATTGACTCAGTGGCTTGAAAAGTACGGACCGCTATTCATAAGGCGGAAGTGCCTTCGCCGGTTAAGTAACACTGACGTTGGGCGTTTGTATCATTCCTCGCTTGGAAAATCCGGGATCGATCAGCGATTCCGGTTCATCGTCAATAACAGGAAGGTGTTGCCTCGCACGTCGTTTATTCGACATGCGACGACACAGGCTCGACTTTCACGATACGGAGCCAGTCTCCAATGCCGATATCGCAAGCCCTGCTGGGGCGAAACGCAATCGAAATGCCGAGTGGAGCGATGTTAGTTACCTCGTCAGGACTTCGATAGGCAGATTGCAAGGCATCGCCAATCCTGGCTGATTCCTCCTGCTCCTGAATCGTCACGCGCTTCGCTTAGCGCCTGCACCTTATCTACAGCATTTTTCGCTAGCCGGTTTCACCGGTGACGGCCTCGTCATGCCTGTTTTGCTTGGTCTGTGCGAAGCAGCAGATGCGCGAGAGCAAACGGTATACGCCTATCCCATATTGAAGCATGGCTTTTTTTTACCAGAACCATCAACCAGTATGACGCTGCCATCGAAAGGCGGCGAACCAGATCCTGAAAGGGAGTACTCAAATGACGACGTCCAATTCGCAATATGGCTTCAACGTTACGCTTGATGACCTGAATTTCATCCTACAACAGATCAAGATAGCGGAAGCGAGCGTCAACCCGACTACCGGCAACATGCAGAACCTGCCGGGACTGGTCGGGAGTGCGCTTCTCCCATACGGCTTGCGTACGGTCGATGGCGCATGGAATAACCTGCTGCCGGGGATGGAACGTTCGGGCGCGGCCGATGAAATCATGCCA
The DNA here is from genome assembly GCF_039123635.1 of Massilia sp. MP_M2. Classification (NCBI taxonomy): domain Bacteria; kingdom Pseudomonadati; phylum Pseudomonadota; class Betaproteobacteria; order Burkholderiales; family Oxalobacteraceae; genus Massilia; species Massilia sp. MP_M2. The sequence goes on along the minus strand of NZ_JBCHJF010000005.1, from coordinate 284,890 downwards.
CGCCTGGTGCCTGCCGAATTCATGTCCGCCCAGGGCAAGCCACAGTATTTCTACGGACCGCAGGACACGCAGGCCGGTCCCGTCACGAGTTATGCCCAGACCATGCCGGGTAACGTGGTCTTCGACGCCGCGCCACGCATGATCAGCAATCTGATCGTCGACCAGAGTAACCGCAACCCGGCCGCAGTGGCGGCGGCCGATCAGCGGGCAGACGAGAGCACCTACCCCGGACAGAATACGGTGGTTACCGACAACGGCACGCTGTACATCCCGAATCTCTCCCCCGACATCGGCCTGTCGCCGCCGTTCAACGGCGTCATGGCCCTGTTCGGCCAGTTCTTCGACCACGGGCTGGACCTGATTTCCAAGGGCGGCGGCACGGTATTCGTGCCGCTTGATCCACAGGATCCGCTGTACGTGCAAGGTGGACGCGCCAACTTCATGGTCCTGTCGCGGGCGGCGAACACGCCGTTGCCGGGCGCCGATGGGGTGCTGGGCACTGACGACGATACAGTTGGCCATACCAATACGACGACACCGTTCATCGACCAGAACCAGACCTACACCTCCCATCCGTCGCATCAGGTGTTCCTTCGCCAATATTCGATGATCGATGGCAACCCTGTCTCAACCGGCAAACTGCTGACGGGGGCGTTCGGCGGGGGCAACTGGGGCGAAGTCAAGGCCCAGGCTGCCGCCAAGCTGGGCATCCAGCTGACCGACGACGATGTGTTCAACGTACCGCTGCTGGCAACCGACCCCTACGGCAACTTCCTGCCGGGACCCAATGGTTTTGTCCAGATCGCGACCGCCAGCGGACTCGTGGAGGGCAATCCGGCGGCAAACGGGGGACGCGGTATAGAAATTCCGCAAGACACGATCCGTACTGGACATCAATTTCTGATCGATGTGGCCCACGCTTCGGCACCGGGTACCTATGATCACGATCACGATCCGGGTACGCCAGAACTGAATCTCTTGCCTGACCTGGACACGGTCGTCGGCAGTGCCAGCGCTGCGGCGCCGCCCGGCTACTATGACAATGAACTACTGGACCGCCACTTTACCAACGGCGATGGCCGTGGCAACGAAAACATCGGCCTCAGCGCCATTCACGCGGTCTTCCACTCCGAGCACAACCGCCTGGTAGACCAGTACCAGCAGACGATCCTCGCTAGCGGCGACCTGACAATGCTCAACGAGTGGCTGGCCGTGGACGTTTCTTCCATGCCGGCTACCCCGGCCGCGCTTGCATCACTGCAGTGGGATGGCGAACGCCTGTTCCAGGCAGCGCGTTTCGTTACCGAGATGCAATACCAACACATGGTTTTCGAGGAATTCGCGCGCGCAGTACAGCCGAGTATCGAGCCGTTCGTGTTCTCGCACTCGGCCGACATCAACCCGGCGATCATGGAAGAGTTTGCGAATGTGGTCTACCGCTTCGGTCACTCGATGCTCACCGAAACCGTGTCCCGGCTCGACGGCGACCTTAACAATAAGGACATTGGCCTGATCCAGGCCTTCCTTAATCCGGTTGAATTCAACCGCGCAGGTGGCGAGGCCGGTGAGGCGACAGCAATCGCGGACATTATCCGCGGCATGTCGCGCCAGGTTGGCAACGAAATCGACGAGTTCGTCACTGGAGCGCTGCGCAATAACCTGGTCGGGCTGCCACTCGACCTGGCCGCGCTGAACATCGCACGCGGACGCGATACCGGGGAACCCAGCTTTAACGAAGCGCGCGCCGCATTCTTCGAGATGACCGGCGACGCCCAGCTCAAGCCCTATACCAGCTGGGCCGACTTTGCTCCGCACCTGAAGAATCCTGCCTCTATTATTAACTTCATCGCCTCGTACGGCACGCACGAGACAATCACCAACGAGGCTACCCTGGCCGGCAAGCGTGCAGCGGCAACACTGCTGGTGATGAACGACATTAACATCACCGGCGACTCGGCGAAGGAGAATGCGCCTGCCGACCGGCTCGACTTCCTGAATGGCACTGGCTCGTGGAAAAACGTTGAAACCGGCCTGAACAATGTCGACTTCTGGATCGGCGGCCTGGCCGAAGCCAAACTCGAATTCGGCGGCATGCTCGCCCCGACCTTCAACTTCGTGTTTGAAGCGCAGATGGAGAATCTGCAGAATGGCGACCGTTTCTATTACCTGAGCCGGACCCAGGGCCTCAACCTTCTCAATGAACTCGAGAGCAACCTGTTTTCCAAAATGGTGATGCGCAACAGCGACCTGGGTGATGCGGACAGCACGACACATCTCCCCGGGCTGTTGTTCAGCACGCCAAGCTATATCCTGGAAATGGACCAGGCCAACCAGCGTACCGGAATTGCGGTGCAAGGCAGCACCATCCTGAACGGCGATCCGACCCGCAATAACGAAGTCCTCAATGCAATCAACTCGCTCGTCACCCGGGTAAAGCCAGGCGCCGATGTGAATGGCGACGGTCATGCCGACGGCGGCGTACTGGCCTATGCCTACGATGGCCCGGACCACGTCGTGCTGGGCGGTACAGCGGGCAACGATACCCTGAAGGGCGGCCGCGGCATGGATACCTTATGGGGTGACGGCGGCAACGACCACTTGGATGGCGGCGACGAAGCCGATCAAGTACATGGCGGCGACGGCGACGACATCATCGAAGACCACGGCACACCTGCAGGCGCGGCTGACTTCCTGCGCGGCGACGCTGGCAACGACGTCATCAGCAATGGTGCCGGCAACGACATCGTCTTTGGCGGCACCGGGCAGGACTTCTTCATCGTCGGCCCCGACTTTACTGAAATATTCGCCGGCGAAGGCAATGACTTTCTGCTGGGCGGCCCCGGTTCCGACGGCTTGATGGGCAATGAGGGCGACGACTGGATCGAAGGTGGCGAGGGCTTCGATGGCCTGTCGGGCGAGAACTCCCAGCTGTTCTTCAACAGCGACATTATCGGCCACGATGTGCTGAATGGACAGGGCAACGACACCGACTATGACGGCGAGTCGGGCAACGACATCATGGTACAGGGAGCTGGCATCCAGCGCAGCAACGGCATGCTCGGTTTCGACTGGGCCATCCACAAGGGCGACCCTGTCGCCGCCAATTCGGACCTTGGTATCGCCGTCTTCTTCGAGCAGGACCAGTTTATCCTGCGCGACCGTTTCGACTCGGTCGAGGCCTTGTCCGGCTGGAAGTATGACGACGTGCTGACCGGTACGATCCGGCCGACCGGCACGGCCGGCGAGCCAGGCGGCATCCTGAACGGCCCATTGTCGGACAGCAAGCTGCTGCAAAAGGACGTGGCCATGATTGCAGGGCTCCAGCAACTGCTTGGCGTGGCGGCCGTGGCCAATGGCGAAGCAGTGGTGTTTGATCCGGTCAACGGAGGGGATATCCTGATCGGGGGCAACGGCAACGACCGATTCATTGGCAAAGCTGGTGACGACCTGATCGATGGCGATGCCTGGCTGAATGTGCGGGTCAGCGTACGCAGCGCGACCGATCCCGACGTCGAAATCCGGTCGGTCGACAGTATCAGCGAGCTCAAGACGGACATGCTGAACCGGACGATCAACCCGGGCCAGCTCCGGATCATCCGGGAAATCATCACCGACCCGGCGGCCAAGAGCGATACCGACACGGCCGTTTATTCGGACCTTTACGCCAATTACGACCTGAGCCGCAACGCCGACGGCACTTGGACCGTTGCCCACCTGCGCGGCACCCAGGCCGATGGCACGGACAAGATCCGCAATGTCGAACTGCTGCAGTTCACCGACCACCTTGTCAACCTGACCGGCGAGCCGAAGATCAGCGACAGCACGCCGCTCGAAGGCCAGGTGCTGACTGCGCTGCCGGGAGAGATTGCACTGTTCAGTGGCATTCTCGAATCGGCCATCAAGTTCCAGTGGCAGAGCGCGAACAGCGGCGCATATACGAATATCGCCGGTGCCACGTCGCCCACATTCACGCCAACTCAGGCCCATGTGGGCATGAGCTTGCGTGTCGTCGCCACATTTACGGACGCGGCAGGCATTGCGCGCACAGTGACTTCGGCGCCGACCAAGGGCGTCGGCGACCTTGTCACCGGCACCAACCTTGGCGATACGCTGAGCGGCACGGTCAACAATGACCGCCTTGTCGGGCTCAACGGGAACGATACGCTCGATGGTGGTGCCGGCGCCGACGAGATGATCGGCGGCGCGAACAACGACGCTTATACCGTCGACAACACGGGTGATGTCGTCACCGAACTGGATGGCGGAGGCACCGACATCATCCATACGACGCTGACCAATTACGCACTTGATGAGCTCGGCAACGTCGAACATCTCATGTTCATCGGGAGTGCCAACTTTACCGGCCAGGGTACATCAAAGGCCAATACGCTGACTGGCGGCGCCGGCAACGACATGCTCGACGGCGGCGCAGGCGTGGACCGGCTGGTTGGCGGCGTCGGTAATGACACCTATACCGTCTCGGATCTCGGCGACATCGTCGTCGAAGGGACTGGCGCGGGCAACGATACCGTCAATGCCAGCGTGGCTACCTACACGTTGGCGAACAATGTCGAAATCCTGCGCTACACCGGCACCGGCAATTTCAACGGCACCGGCAACACAAGCGCCAACCTGATCGTGGCCGGCGCCGGAGACGACATCCTCGACGGCGGCGCCGGCAACGACGAATTGCGCAGCGGGGCCGGCAATGACAAGCTCACCGGCGGCATCGGCGACGATATCTTGTTCGGCGGCACAGGCGACGATGTGCATGATGGCGGCACGGGCGCAGACCGCATGACCGGCAGCAATGGTGACGACACCTATGTGGCCAACGACGTGGGCGACGTCATTGTCGAGCTGCTCGGCGAAGGTGACGATACCGTCCGCACCACGCTGGCAAATTTCGTGCTCGGCGCCGACCTGGAAAACCTGCTTTACACCGGCACCCAGGTGTTCAGGGGGACCGGCAATGCGCTAAGCAACCGGATCACAGGCGCGGGGGCTGCGGATTTCCTGGATGGCGGGGCCGGCATTGACAGCATGACCGGCGGCAGCGGCAACGACACCTACACTGTCGACGAGTCGCTCGACGCCGTGGTAGAGCTGGTCAACGGCGGCACTGACCTGATCAGAACCAGCCTCACCAGCTATGCGCTGTTCGACCACGTCGAGAACCTGACATACACCGGCAACCTTGCCTTCCTGGGCGATGGCAACGGCCTTGCCAATATTATTGTCGGAAGCACCGGCGCGGACACGCTCGACGGCAAGGGTGGCGCCGACCAGCTGGTGGGCGGCGCAGGCAACGACATCTATATCGTCGACGAGACCGCAGACATGATTGTGGAGGCAGCTGGCGCAGGCCTGGATATCGTCAGGTCGACCGCGCTGGCGTACACGCTGGCCAACAATGTCGACTACCTCGCCTTTGCAGGTACCGGCAACTTCACCGGCACCGGCAACAACCAGGCCAACCAGATCACCGGCGGTGACGGCAATGACGTGCTGGACGGCGGCGCCGGTGCCGACACCCTCACTGGTGGCAAGGGCAACGACGCTTATAAGGTCAATCAGGCGTCGGACGTCATCGTGGAAGTGGCTGGCGAAGGCACTGACACGGTCCAGTCGACTGCGACGAGTTATACGCTCGGCGCCAACCTCGAGGATCTGCTGCATGTCGGCGTTGCTGCAACACTGATAGGCAATGAGCTCGGCAACACCATCGTCGGGGGCGGTCTCAACGACATTCTCCGTGGCATGGATGGCAACGACCGTCTTGACGGTGGCGCTGGTAACGATGTTCTTCAAGGGGGAAACGGTTCTGATGCATTCGTGTTCAGCACGTACGCGTTTGGCGCCGACACGATATCCGGATTCGATGCCAATCCGGACGGCGGCCAGGACCTGATCGATCTTGTTGCACTTGGTATCACTGAGGCGAATTTCACGTCAAAAGTGCAATTTACGCTGGCAGACAACAACACCAGCATCCATATCCAGATCGTTGGAGGTGGCTCGATCTTGCTTCAAGGTCTTGGGGATCTGTCTTCGATGACCATGGCCGACTTCGTACTGGCTGTCTAAAAGCATCTTGTTGTAGCTGTAAGCGAAACCCCTGTGGCTGGCACGGGACAGTTGTCCTGTGCCTGGTCAGAATCCATCTCAACTAGGTGAGGCATCATGAAAAATTATTATTTTGGCAAAGCCAAACAAGTCGTCGTCGCTATCGTGTTATCTGCGGCGAGCATACAGGCGGCCTCGGCCGGCATCATTTTTTCGCAGCCAACAGCGGTGCCCGGCGTCGGGAACGGCGTGTTTGCCGTTCGGTTCAATACGGGACCAAGCGATACCGGGCCATCCACCACAGTAACCGGCACAGCTGGCGCGGGCCCGGTCAACGAACGGTACCTCGTCGATTTCTCAAGTAATGAATCGCTGATAGCGGCCGACAATCCAAACGCAACTCCGCCGATCACACCGCAAGTGAGCGGCGAGGACGGCAGTTTCCGGCTACTCGACGTCAGTGTTCAGGACGGCGCATTTACCTCATTGTTCCTGAATTTCCGTGTGCCCGTTGTGCCTCGTGATCCAGCGGGCCGCTTCGCCGATATCACAGCGTTCGGGTTCGATGGGGAAATGGCCACTTATACCCTTGAGCTCAGCAATGGCAACAACTTTTTCCGTGTCGATGCCACGGAAGGTACGCTGCTGAGAAGCCTATCGTTGTTGAGCCCTTTCGAGATCCTCGACGCACGCCAGGCGCGCATCGGCGGTCTGCAAGACGCACCAGTGCCTGAACCGGCTACGCTGCTAAGCCTCGGCATTGGCCTGGCAGGCTTGGTTTCAGTGCGGCGCCGTGCCCGTGTTCGAAGTGAAGTCGTTTTCGGTGCACAGTCGGCGTTCCAATAGCGCGCCAAAAAGGGAGTGCTCGACCTTGTGGACCGAACGCAGCGATGTCGCGTCGTTCCGCCCGCGCTTGCTGCCTGTGTTGCGGTGGCAGGCTGGGGCGAGTAATCGCTTCTTTGCCGAATATTTACCCATGAATTTCACGCTTTTCAGAGGCGCCAAGCCTTCGAATACACGCGCTGTAAAACCTTGACAGCCAGGGGTGTCAACATGCAGAGATCCACAGGAAATGGGGTTCTTACGCCCAAACGTCGCGAATTCCTGAAACTCGGTGCGGTAGCAGGAGGATCCGGACTAATTGCGTCGCGCGCACTCGACGTCAGCGGAGCAGTTATTACGCCTCCGTATACCGTACCGTATCTTGAAGCACTCCCGGTGTATCGTGCCAAACTGCCGATAGAGCTTAGTCCGCCGCCGCAGGAGTATCCCCATGCCGACGAGGCGGGGCGTGACCGGCACCAAGCATGGAACAGGTTTCCATACCAAAAAACCTATTCAATCATCGTCAAGCAAGCGATGCATTCATTTCATCCGCACCTGCCTACCCAGACGATTTGGGGCTACGACGGCAAGTGCCCCGGTCCGACGATCGTCGCGCGGATAGGTGAGCCTGTGATTGTCCGTTATTACAACAGACTGCCTCGCGACGTAAATAGTTTTGGTTCACCTGAGATATCAACCCACTTGCATAATGGTCACGCGGCGTCGGAAAGCGATGGTTTTGCCGGCAATTATTTTAGCCCCACAGTTGCCGGGCCAACATTGACTCGGCCTGGCAAATACTACGATTGCCATTATCCGAATGCGTATGCCGGTACCGATCGATGGCCAGACAGCGCAGGCGATTATCGGGAGGCTTTGGGGACACTGTGGTATCACGATCACCGTGAAGGTTTTACAGCAGCGAACGTGTACAAGGGGCTCGCCGGTTTCTACCTTGTGTTTGACAAAATCGATTCCGGCAATGAGCGGGATCCTTCTCCGACTGCCTTGCGTCTACCCAGCGGCGTCGGTGTCTACGACATCCCCATGGTCATCCAGAACCCAAAGTTCGATGCAGGGGGTTTACTGATTTTCGACCAATTCGACACTGAAGGCTTCCTTGGAAACAAGATTACCGTGAATGGTAAAGTTTCACCTTTTTTCAAGGTGGCAAGCCGCAAGTACCGGTTCCGTATTCTCAACGGCAGTACCTCACGCTTTTACGATCTGGTCGTGCGGCGAGGCAATACTGACTTGCCTTTCCAAATTATCGCCAATGACGGTAACCTGCTGCCGGCCCCCTTGCAAGCGACCTCAATACGGATTGCGCCTGCCGAGCGGATCGACATTGTCATGGATTTCTCAACCATCGCAATTGGTTCCGAATTGTACTTGGTGGATCGCATTGTGCAGAGCGAGGGCCGGGGCCCTGAAAGTATTCTCAACCTTGCCGGTAATGCGCTGATGCGCTTCGACATCGACCGGACCGCTGCCGATAGCAGCCGCGTTCCGAGCCAGTTGCGACCATTGCCAGAAATAGACTTTACTGAGGTAGCCAAACGGCGCGCGTTTCGATTCAAACGCGAGAACGGCGTGTGGCTGGTGAACGACGAGGTCTTCGATCCTGAAAAAGTCTCGTTCAAAGTCAAGCGTGGTACTGCAGAAATCTGGGAACTTGGGGGGAGCGGCAGTTGGCATCATCCGATCCATATTCATCTTGAAGAGGGTCGCTTGTTGTCACGCGGCGGCAGACCGCCGTCGCCAGTCGAAGCAGGACGAAAGGACGTGTTTGTTCTGAATCCGCAAGAGAGCGTCACGATATATATCCAGTTTCGGGACTTCGTTGGAAAATACATGATGCATTGTCATAACACGATTCATGAAGATCATTCGATGATGGTGCGTTTTGACGTCGAGGACTGAGCAGTTGCGCGGAAAATAAACCTACGAGGTGAACAGACATGGACAGGCGTCTTTTATTTGCAACCGCAGGAGGACTAGCATTTGGCATGGCGAGCAAGCTGCTTGCGTCGCCAGATCATGCGCCGTCTGCGCATCCGTATTTCCCTGACACCGTGTTATATGATCAGGACGGCAAGCCACGACGATTTTATTCGGATCTGCTGGAGGGCAAGGTTGTCGTCATTAATATGATGTATGCGGTGTGTACCGCGATCTGCCCGGACAATACCGCGCGTCTGCGCGAGGTGCAGACGGCGCTCATGGAACGGTCTGGCCGCGATGTGTTTATTTACTCGATCACATTACGGCCAGAAGTCGACTCCCCGGCTGTATTGGCGGCATACGCTAGACAATTTGAAGTTGGTAAGGGATGGTCATTTCTTACCGGCTCACCCAAGGATATCGATCTTGTCCGACGCAAACTCGGTTTCTACGACACCGATCCGGTGGCCGATGCCGATATACGGAACCACACTGGTGTCCTGCGAATTGGCAATGTCAAGCTGGACCGGTGGATGATGATGCCGAACCAAAGCCGGGCGAGTCTTGTCGTCCGCGCCATCGATAATATCTGTTGACAGCCTCGTTGAGCGAACCTACCCACGGCAAGGCACGACGCCCTACTGCAACGCCACGCCTCCTGGTGTCCTGGCAGGCCAGGCGCGCGTCAAGGAAAGTGTATGCTCTTGCCATGCCCACTGTCCGAGGAAAGCGCGCCATGACTGCCCCCACCCGACCATCCCGCCGCGCTGCCCCGCCATGGCGCACACGACGGCTGATGGGCCTTGCCTGCGTCGTGGGGCTGGCGCTGTCGCTGCTGCCCGCAACCAGCCACGCGGTCGAAGAACCCGCCTACACCATTGTGCGGTCCTTCCCCACATTCGAGATTCGCCAATACGCGGCCTACACCGTCGCCGAGGTGGTGATGCCGCCGCCCGCCGATGATGCGGGGAACCGCGCCTTTCCCATCTTGGCCGGCTACATCTTTGGCAAGAACAAAGGCGAACGCAAGCTTGCCATGACCGCCCCGGTGACGCAGGCACCGGTCCCGGTCAAGCTGGACATGACGGCGCCCGTGACCCAGAGCACAGGTCCCGACGGTATCCTGGTGCAGTTCGTCCTGCCCAAGGACATCAGTATGGACAATGCGCCGCTGCCGCTCGATCCACGCATCAGACTGCGCGAAGTGCCGCCCGCACAGATCGCGGTGCTCCGGTATTCCGGCTTCTGGTCGCAAGCCAATTACGACGAGCACCTGGCCGAACTCCAGGCGGCGCTGCGTGCAGCCACGATCAGCTGGACCGGCGAACCGGTACTGTCGCGCTACAACAGCCCGCTGACGCCATGGTTCATGCGGCGCAACGAGATCTGGCTGAAACTCGACTGAACGGCGCCGCGCCGGCGCCTGTTACCGACGCGCGGGCATGCGCCTCCATTTGACCAGGCCCACAAGCGCGAACACAAGCACCAGGCCGAGCAGCACGGCAAGCTCCATGCGCACCTCGTGCAACGAGGCGCCCATCTGGTTGGTGGCGACAAAGCCCTGGATCGCCGCAGTCGACGGCAACAGCGCGCCGAGTGCGCGCAACGGCAGCGGGATCGCGCTTGCCGGCCAGGTCAGGCCCGACAGGAACATGATGGGCAATGAGGTGGCAACGAGCAGCTGCATGCTGCGCTCGCGGGTGCGAAAGAACATGCCGATCAACATGCCCAAGGCCGCCACGCTATAGGCGAACAGCAGGGTCAGGACGGCCGTGCCCCACAGGTTGCCGCCGCGCGGATAGTCCTGCCACCAGAAGACGAAGCCGAAAAAGTACAGCGCATTGAGCACCACGACCAGCGCGAACGCACTCAGGGCGCCGCAATACGAGGCCCCGTCCTGCCCGTAAGGGAAGGATTTGTCGCTCGACCAGCTGCCGAACAACAGCCCGATCCCGAGCAGGAAGGTTTGCTGCATCACCAGCACCACGACGCCAGGCACGACATACGAGCCATAGCCCTCGCGCACATTGAACAGGGGCAGCGCTTCGACGGCCAGCGGCTGGCGCGCCGCCTCGGCCTGCATGCCGGACGGGGTCGCTGCGCCCAGGCGCTTGAGTTCGATACCGGCGGACACCGTGCCGACAACCTCGGCCAGGCCATTCAGGACCACCTTGTTCAGCAAGGGATAGGAACCGTGGCCGCTGACCTCCACTTCGGGCTGCATGCCGGCCAGCACCTTGCGGCTGAAGTCGGCGGGAATGAACAGCGCGCCGGCAGCCTTGCCCTGCCAGATCAGCGCCTGTGCATCTTCCGGTCGCGTGCTGACGCCGGCCACGACCAGGCCGGGGTGCGCCCCTGCATAGCGGATCAGCTGGCGCGACAAGGCTGACTGGTCCTGGTCGACAACCGCGACCGGCACCCGGCGCACTGTCTCGGCACTATAGGGCAGCGGATAGAAAAACGAATAGATGATGCCGGAAATGAAAAACAGCAGCAGCGCCGCCTTGTCCCGCAAGATGGCTTGCCAGGTCAGCACGAAGGCGCCCCAGGCGCGGCGCGGGGCGCTCATTGCTTGCCCCAGGTGGCAGGCTGGTGCATGCGGCGTGCCAGGCGCAGCCAGGCAGCCACGCCCAGGCCAAGCGTAAACGCCAGCAGGATCGCCACAGGGGCAATGTTGTAGCGCAGCGGCGCGCCCCCTGTCCAGGTGTTGTTCAGCATTTGCAGATAGTGTGTCAGCGGCAGGGATTCGGCCCAGATGCGCGCGCTCAGCGGCATCGACAGCAGCGGAAAGCCCTGGCCGGCGAACGCGAACGCGGGCGCCGTGATGAAGGCGCTGGCCGACAGCGCCGCGCGCAGCGATGACGTGAAGACGGCGAGCGCCGCGCCAAGCGCGAGGCAGGCCGTGATGAACAGGGCCGTGCCCGCCAGCATGGACGTGGCGCTCCCCTGCACCGGCCAGCCCAGGACGCCGAACAGCACGAACAGCAACAGCGCATGCACGGCGAAGCAGGCGCAGGGGATGAGCAATTTGCCTAGCAGGGCCACAGCAGGCTTGCCGTGGGCGGCGGCCAGCCATTCGGCCACCGTGGCGGCGCGAAATTCGCGGCCAATTGCCGTCACCGCCGCCAGCGTCACGAACATGTGCAATAACGTAAAGGCCACCGGCAGCGCAAGCGACGGGATGTAGTTGCCGTTTTCATTGAACAGCGTGCTGATGCGGGTTTGCACTGGCTCGATCTGCACGCTGGCCTGGCCGGGGCCGGCGCCGCGCCGCGCGCGCGCTTGCAGTTCGATGCCCGCCGACAGGGTGGCCACCACGGCGCGCACGTCGCGCGTCATGCTGCCCGAATGCGCCGCGAACTGGGCGTTATAGGCCCACTGGACTTTGGCACCCCGGCCCGCCAGCACCGACTCCTGCAAATCTGCGGGAATCGACACCAGGCCGAATGCCTGGCGCGCGCGGATCAGGCGCAGCGCCTCGGCCTCGTCGTCTGCCGCGAGCACCACTTTGAGTCCGGGCGAGGCGTCGAGCATGCGGATGAGGTTGCGCGAGACGGCGGTCTGGTCGCGGTCATGCACCACCAGCGGCAGGTCGCGCGCCACGCCGGCCGAGAAGATCCACCATGTCAGCAGGTAGAGCGCGAGCGGGATCGCACCCAGCATGGCGATATCCCACGGATCGGCGCGCAGGCGCGCCCATTCGCGCCGCAAGGACGATGCGATGGCGTTGCCGGATCGGGTCATCGGCCGCGCTCAGTGATCGAACACGACCGTCATTCCCGGGCGCAGCCCGGGCACCGGGGCAGTCGGGCGCAGCCTGACCTCGAAGGTGCGCAAATCGGTGCCGCCCGGGCGCGCCGCGCGCCAGGTGGCGAAGGCCGGCAAGGCTGACACCGTGGTGACCTTGAACTGGACCCGTGTGTTGAGCGCGGGGATGGTGGCCTGGTGCAGCGAACCCTGCGCATACGCCTTGAATGCATCTTCACGCACGGCCACCACGGCCCAGACATCGGCCAGGTCGACCAGGGTAATGACGGGGAAGCCCTGCGGCGCCAGCTCACCGGCCTGGATCGCGAGCCTGGTCACCTCGCCCGCGGCAGGCGCCGTGATGCGCGTCTCGTCGAGCGCGGCGCCGGCTTCGTCCGCTACGCCGGCCACCTGACGCGCCTGTGCCTCGGCGGCCTGGCGGTCTTCGGCACGGGCGCCCTGGCGCGCCAGCGCATATTGGGCCCGGGCGGCGGTGGCCAGCTCGCTCGCCGAGCGCGCCTGGGCTTCGGCCTCGTCGCGTTTCTGGCGCGCGACGACACCTTCGGCATACATCGCCCCGATGCGCTCGAACGTGACCCTGGCGAGACTGGCGCCTGCCTCGGCGCGCTCCCAGTTGGCGCGCGCGGCGACGATTTCTTCCGGCCGCGCGCCGGCCTGCACCTTCTGGCTGGTCGCGCGCGCCGCATCGCGCGCGGCTTCGGCCTGCGCCACCTTGGCCCGCACTTCGGGGCTGTCGAGCTCGAACAGCAGAGCGCCGCGGGCGACACGTTGGCCCAGTTGCACATGGACCTGGCCAACCCGTCCCGGCACCTTCGACGCCACATTGATTTCCTGCGCCTCGATCTGGCCCTGGAGCGGATCGCGGACCGGCTGGAAGGCCAGGTACAGGCCCCAGCCGAGCAGGGCGAGAATGACGATGCCGGTGCCGCCGGCAAGCAGGCCTTTGGCCGAAGGTTTTGCCATGATGCTTATTCTTTCGTGAGGTCGACGATGTGCGTGGCGGTCCGGGACAGCGCGCTCAAGCGCTCTGGCTCGCCGCTGGTGCCCAGCAATTTGGCCAGCGCCATGACGTAGTCGTAGCCAGCCTGGGCGCGCTCGAGGGAAGTTTTGGTGTGATTGAGCGAAGCGTCGGCAACGTCGGTCGAGGTTGCCTGACCGTTCTGGAACCCCACCTGCGCCAGGCGCTGCGTCTCGGCCGCCAGCTCGATTGCGGACCCCATCGCCAGGTAGCGCTGGCGGGCGTCTTCCATGGTACGCCACTGGCTTTCAGCCAGGGTCGGGATATCGCGCCCGGCCTGTTCTGCCGCGACTTCGACGCGCTGCTGCTCGAGCCGGGCGGCGGCGGTCATTTTTGCACGGTCGATGCGCTCGACCAGCGGGATGCTGACCGACACGCCGACCAGCCAGTTGGCGCGGCTGGAGCTGCCACGGTTGAGGTTATAGTTGGCGATCCCGATGACGGTCGGGCTGAATTCCCGGCCCTGCAGCTGCAGTGCGCCGTCCGCCTGTTTGCGCTTGCTTGCAATTTGCTTCCACGCCGCGTTCGAGGCCATGGCCGCATCGATGAACGAGGCCAGCGAGCCGGGCGACTCCGCATGCACGAACAGCGGCGTGGTCGGCGTGATGACGCCCTGCGCGTCGAGCAGGCGGCGCAGCGCGAGCTGCGCGATCTCGAGGTCGCTGGCCGCCTTTGCCGCTTCCCGGACCGCATTGTCGACGGCGACATCGGCTTTCAGGCGCTCGACCTTCGCGATCAGCCCGCTACGCTCCATCTTGCGCGCCATGCGCTGGTGTTCTTTGGCAAGCTCTGCCGCCGAGCTGCGCAACTGGCTGGCCTTCGTGGCAAGTTGCACCGTGAAATAGCGCTGCGCCAGCTGGATCGATGCATCGTCCACGGCCGCCTGCACGCTCGCATGGGCTTCGTCCGCGCGGCCGGCGGCGATCTGCTTGACCGCATCGAGGCGCCCGCCCGTATAGAGCGGCCAGATTGTGTTCAGGCCGAGCGAATGCACGTCAAACACGCGGTCGACATTGATGGCCGGCGGGATCTCGGGCAGATTCAGGGCTGGCAGCGGCGGCAGCGAGTCGAGCACCGGGTTGGCCAGTTGAGTAATCGCACCAGTGTCAACGCTGAGCGTGGTCGATACCCGCCCGGCAAAGCCGGACAGGCGCACATCCGGGCCATCGATGCGGCGCAGCGCCTCGGCCTGCAATTGCCTGGCCTGGAAATCGAGCCGGGCGCCATTCACCGCACCCGCACTGGTTTGCACCCGGCGCAGCGCCTCGGCATAGTCGATGCCGGTATCGGCCCGCGCGGGCAGGGTCAGCGCCACAAGCGCCGCCGCTGCAATCGCCCCGCGCAACATAGCCTTCACTTTCATGCATTACTCCGGTATTCAGTCGTCGATCCGCCCTCGTCGGCGCGGAAGCTGTTGCGCTGGTCATACATCGTGCATGACAGGCATCATGGACGTAATGATAACGCCTCGGGTGTAATGACGGCTACCTGCTTGCGTTGACCGTTCCTGGCTGGCGATCATGGATCCGTTACAAGCGTCACGAGCAAAACATCGCCGTGTTCCTTGAAAAACTTCATGGTCTGGTGTGACCAGGTTGCTGATCGCAGTGGCATGACGCCTCTACGCGGTCAATGCCGTTCGTATAACACAGCTGGGGCCTGGCAATTCAGGTAGTAGCGCAGAGGATTGAACATTCTTGCGTCGGTGGTCGATTTCGCCCCGGACCACCAAGAATATTGTTCCCACAACGCCCACGCATCAAAGTGGGCGTTGTCGTTTGCGGCCCAGTTTATTCTGGCTTGACCAGCTTGCCGTTTCTCGCCACGATAGCACCCTGCTTCATTACCAGAACTGGTTTCGCGAGCCGGGCCAGGTCCTTCACCGGATCATTCTCATAGACGTTGAAACTCGCCTCGCAACCTTGTTCCAGGCAGCCGACACGGCGTTGCGGAAACATCCACTTCGCCGTGGCAGACGTGGACATTTCCAGGAGCTCAACCGGTTGGAAAAGACCCGTCCCAGCCAGTGCATTGAGCTCATCGAGCACACTGCCTTCGAAACGATCGGAGCCGGTCAGTAATTTGACCTTGTGTTTGCGTAGCAAGCGCAGGTTGTGCATATACAGCCCGGCTATTGCAGAGGCATCATTGGGTCGTGCGGTTGCATGATAAACCGACGCTGCCATTGTCGGGATAACCGTTACGGCATTGGCAGCGGCCGCCTTTACGACATCTTCTGTCAGTTGGTAATCTTTAACGGTGCGGTTTTTTGCTATACGGTAGCCAGGAAGATGGGCAATCGTGTCGACACCGGCTTGGACAGCAAGTTTGAAATCGGCAGCGGTGTCCACATGGGCCACAACGCGCAGCCCTGCAGTGCGGGCAAGCGGCACAAGCGCTTCGAGTACTTCTCGGGTAACACCATTGAAACCGTCGAGCTCCGGGCGCTTTGCGTTCGCTAAACCATTTTCTTCATCGATCAGTATGACCTTTACGAAATCAGTTTTCGTCGTCTTAAAATGCGGCCACTTGCGCTGCAGATCAGAAACGCTATCGGCAATCAGCATCCCATCGACAAGCTGGTCGAAGCTCATGTCCATCCCAGCCTCTTTGGCCCCGGCGCGGGCGATACCGATCGGATGACCGGTGCTACTGGTAATACCGATGCGGGCAAACGCAGTTGAAGGCGCTGAGCCGCTATTGAACAGCGGGGCGCATTCCGCCCCGGCCGGATCGGTCGCGAAGAGCTGCGCGGAATACAAGATTCCCTGTTTCAGGTAGGCCTGTGCCATCTGCGGCGCCAAATAACAGTTCTGGAAATTGTGGTTATGCGCTTCAGCCAGACCAGGAATGACGTAACCACCGCGAAGGTCTACGGTCTTTACCGCATCGCGCCCGGCGACAATCTTGCCATCTAGCACGGCAACGTCCCTCTTCTCGAATTTTTCCCCGATAAACCAATGGCCGTTTATATAGCGTACTGTTTCTGCTGACGCTACCTGAGCAATGCCGACAAGCGACATAAAACCGATCACTGTGGTTATCGAGGGAAAATTCATGGAGTAGAAAGTCCGGTAATAATTGATCCAAAGATAGCGTTATATTGCCCAACTGGCATATCGATGTCCAGAAAATATTCTGGCGCATGATGCAGTCGGATCGGTTTTATCGATACGGCGTTTATTCTCCGGGCCGCACGAGGGGCCCGGCAGTCCGCCGCCTTTGATGACGCCGGATGGACAGGCTTGGCCCTGTCGTCGGTCCACGTCCAGCACCTCATCCCTGGCAAGCATTCCTAACGGACGCAGTCGTTATCTCCGCTGCGGTACGCTTTCAACATACGCACACCCGTGCGATGGGAGATCGATCATGCATCACATTCGCCGCGGCACTGGCAAACCTTTGCTTCTGATTCATGGCCTCGGTGGCCATTGGCAAAGCTGGAATCCCATCCTGGCCGATCTCGCGGCCAGGCGCGAAGTCATCGCGGTAGACCTGCCCGGCTTTGGCCAGACGCCCAAACTGGCCGGCGAAACCTCGATCCGCACTCTGGCAGATGAGACGGCAGCCTTCCTCCATGCCCAGGGTTTGACCGGTATCGATGCAGTCGGCAGCTCGATGGGGGCGCGGCTGGTGCTGGAACTGGCGCGGCGCGGTGGCGCCGTTGGTGGCGTGGTGGCGCTTAATCCGGGCGGCTTCTGGCAGGGATGGGAGCGGCACGCGTTCTTCAGTTCGATTTATCTGTCGATCCGGCTGCTGCGGCTGCTGCGGCCCGTATTGCCAGCGGTCTGCGCCAACCCGCTTGGCCGCGCTTTGTTGCTGGCCCAATTTTCTTCCCGGCCAACAAAGCTGGCGCCGGACGTCGTGAGCGACGAATTGTGCAGCTATGTGGCCTCATCGGCATTTGATGAGCTGCTGGCCCAGCTCGCGTATGGCGAGGAGCAGCAAGGCGCGCCCCGCAACAGCATCACGCAGCCGCTCGTCATTGGCTGGGGACGGCGTGACCGGGTCTGCTTCCCATGGCAGGCAAAGCGGGCACTGGCCTTGTTCCCGGATGCCCGACTGCACTGGTTCGAGCGGTGCGGGCATTTCCCGCACTGGGATGCGCCGGCGGAAGCCGCGCAGCTGATTCTGAGCGCACTGGCCGGGCCCCACCCCAATGCTACGGCCGAACTGTCACACGCACGCGATGCAAACTACGCTGCACACGACTTGCATTTACACTTGCCATAATCGACTGGCTGATCGCCACACGCTTTAAGTCCACCTATTTATCCAAGCAAAGGAAACCAATGACACAACAAACTGAAACCGCGATCCTGGCCGGAGGCTGCTTCTGGGGCATGGAAGATCTGGTGCGTCGCATGCCTGGCGTGCTGTCCACGCGCGTCGGCTACACCGGCGGCGACGTGTCCAACGCTACCTACCGCAACCATGGCACGCACGCCGAAGCGCTCGAACTGGTGTTCGATCCGAGCAAGATCAGCTATCGCCGGATTCTCGAATTTTTCTTCCAGATCCACGATCCGACCACCCCGAATCGTCAGGGCAATGACCGGGGCATGAGCTATCGCTCCGCGATCTATTATCTCGACGACGCACAAAAGCAGATGGCCGAGCAGACCATTGCCGACGTCGACGCATCCGGCCTCTGGCCCGGCAAGGCCGTCACCGAAATCGCTGCCGCAGGGCCTTTCTGGGAAGCCGAACCGGAACACCAGGATTATCTTGAACGCATTCCAAACGGTTATACTTGCCACTTCATCCGTCCGGACTGGAAGCTGCCGGCGCGCCAGGAATCGACGTAAGCCCGGCACGGTCGGGGCGTGGAGTTGCCAGACGAGGATGCAATATCCCCGGCCCGGTGATTCCATGGAAAAGCTGATATGGCGAAGTCAAGTTAAACCATATCCGCTTGACTCCGACCATTGGTTGCGCGCTGAAGCGGAACTCCAACGGATGAACATCTGTCCAAAAATGGACGTTCATTTCGGAGGTGCAACCATGAAATCTTTCTTGAAGTGGTTTGGTGCGTTGAGTTTGGTGGTTATGTTGTCGTCGTGTGGAAGCAGTGACGACGATCTCGGCAATGTGGCTGAGGTCGCTCAAAAGAATGGCTTCACAGCATTACTGGCGGCAGTCGACAAGGCAGGCATCGCCAGTACACTCACTGCTGCGAATGCCGACCTGACGGTTCTGGCGCCCACCGACGCGGCCTTCGGCGCACTGGCGACACAACTTGGCTTTGCCAATGCCGGCGCCATGGTGGCGGCACTGCCAGCGGCCGACCTGGCCAAGATACTGCGCTACCATGTGATCCCAGGTGCCCGATCCTCGGCGGCGCTGAGCACCGCCGGCGCGACGCTGCCGACGGCCTACGTCTTCGACGGCGCTGCTGCCCGGCTCGCACTGAACACGTCTTCTGGCGTGGCGTTCACCGACGCCGCCCTGGCGACGGCCAGCGTGACAACGGCCAATGTGTACGCCGACAACGGCATCATCCACGGGATCGACAAGGTCCTGATACCACCCGGCGTACTCAATGTCGTGCAGATGGCCCAGGCCAATCCGGCATCTTTCAGCTCGCTCGTCGCCGCAGTCGTGGCAACCGGCCTGGCACCTGCGCTCAGCGCAAGCGGCCCATTCACTGTCTTTGCGCCGAACAACGCCGCATTCGCCTCGGCGCCCACGGGCCTGACAAGACCGCAGCTCACATCGGTCCTGACCTACCACGTGTTGCCGGCACAGGTCCTGTCGACTGCCATACCGTTTGGCACGCCGGTGGCCACCCTTGCCACGACAGCCCTCGACGGATCGACGGTCCCGGCACAGACCATCACGATCAACCGCAATCTGACGATCACCGACACCACGGCCGTTCCGGCCACCATCCTGGCAACTGACGTCCGTGCCAGCAACGGCGTCATTCATGTCATCGGAAAGGTGTTGATTCCCAAATAGGTGCACGTACTAGGTGCACTTCGGGCCATGGCAGCGCCGGCCCCCTCTCGCGGCAAAAAAAGACACCGTGAAACACGTACGACAAGCACTTCCATGGCAGCGCCCCGGCGGCTAGTCCAGGACCGGGGCGCAGACCAGCAGGCAATACGGACCAAGCGGCGTGCCTGTACTGACGCTGCCGGTTACCCGCGTCCATGACGTTGACTACACAGTTGCGCCCGGCGATACTCGTTGCTCTTCGACCAATGCGATGCACGATGCATGCTCGTTATCGGTCCCTGATGCGAATAACCTGGAGCGCGCATGCCGCCTGTTTCTGCTGCCATGATTACCAACGATGCCGTCGTCTTCGGCATGCTTGCCACCATACTTGGTACCGTACTGTGGACCGCAGCGCGTCCGGACGGTTTCTGGAAAAAGTTCTACAGCTATGTACCCGCCTTGCTGCTGTGCTACCTGCTACCTTCGCTGCTGAACACGCTTGGCGTCATCGACGGCGCGGCCTCACGCCTCTACCCGATGGCGCGCGACTACCTGCTGCCCAGCTCCCTCGTGCTGCTGTGCGTGGCAATCGACTTCAAGGCGATCGTGCGACTCGGTCCCAAGGCGATCATCATGTTCCTGACAGGCACGGTCGGCGTCATGCTCGGCGCGCTCGTGTCGTTCGAAGCCATGCGCGTGATCCATCCCGAGACGGTGGCCGGCGAGACATGGCGTGGCATGACCACGGTGGCCGGCTCCTGGATTGGCGGCGGTGCCAACCAGGCCGCCATGCGCGAGGTCTTCGACGTGGATGCCACGATGTTCGGCCAGTTCGTCGCGGTCGATGTATTGGTAGGTAATTTGTGGACGGCCGTGTTGCTGTTCCTTGCCAGCCGGGCCCAGGTATTCGATCGCTGGACAGGCGCTGACCTCACGGCGCTGAACCGCTTGCGTGACAGCATCGAGAGCTATCAGGCGCAGCACGCGCGGATCCCGACCCTGGCCGACATCATGGTGATCCTTGCCATTGGGCTGGGCGCGACAGGCCTGTCCCATTTCCTGTCGGAGCTGCTGGTCGGTTGGATCACGTCGTTGCCGGCCGAGTGGCGCCTGCAGGACTACAGCCTGACGTCGGGCTTTTTCTGGATCGTCGTGATCGCCACCACCATTGGTTTGCTGCTCAGCTTTACCAAGGCCCGCACGTTCGAGGGCGCCGGTGCTTCGCGCATCGGGTCAGTGATGCTGTACGTGCTGGTCGCCACGATCGGGATGCAGATGGACCTGAGCGCCCTGGTCGATCGCCCCTGGCTGTTCCTGCTGGGCCTGATCTGGATCGCGTTCCACGGCGGCTTGATGATCCTGATGGCCAAACTGATCCGTGCACCGCTCTTCATGATGGCCGTTGGCTCGCAAGCCAATATCGGCGCGGCAGCATCGGCGCCGGTGGTTGCCAGCGCCTTCCACCCGGCGCTCGCACCGGTCGGCGTGTTGCTCGCCGTGCTGGGCTATGCACTGGGCACCTACGGCGCCTACATCACGGGGATTTCCCTGCGCGCGATTGCTGGCGGGTAATCAATGACCGCCGGCGCGCGCGTCTTAAGGATGACCTCATCAGCGGGCTGTTAGAATTTGCGACAATCTTTCCCTATTTATTTGCAGGAGTACTCAAATCCTCGGTTTTCTCGTCAAAATGGCCATCGGCAAGCCAAAACTGGTGCTTGCCCTGGTGGTGGCGCTGCTGGCAGTGTTGGCCGGCATGATCACCTATTCCGGCTACCTCGTGATCGGGGTAGTGGCCGAGTATCTCGGCACGGGCCGCTTCATGGCCGGCCTGCTCCTTGGCGTCCTGTTCGCCAGGTTTCCTTCGGTTAGCCAGGGCAAGTTGCGCCTCGTTGGTCTGCTGCCCAAACCTGTCCGTCGGCCACTCATCGTGACGCTGGTCGCACTCTGCCTGCTGCACTTCGTGTGGCAAGGCGACTACGTGCCCGCCCTGTTCACCGGGTTTGTGACGACCTTTCTTCTTGCTTTCCCCTGGTTGCGCAAGACTCTGTTCGATCGGGTCTCCTCGTCGCTCTTCAAGTTCATGCCTGGCCGGCGAGCGCCTGAACACAGCGACGACATGGTGATCGAGGGTGAATTCAAGGAGCGCAAAGACTAAGGGCTTGAGCGTCCCGGGCAACGGGCGAGAACGCCTTCAAACGGGGTAGGCGCATCCCTCTTGCCTGCAACCCGCACGGCGCACAGTGGTATGCTGCGCCCTCATACTCCGAAGCCAATGCCATGACCACTAAAAAACAGCCTTCCGCCCGCCAGCCAGCCGAGACGCCCGCCGGCCGGGTGGAAAATCCCTTCCTGGACGTCGAGTTCTATCAGCGCATGCGCGACTACACCGAGCGTGATGCCGCCTTTTCGAAGGAGCTGAAAGCCATCGGCGACACCGGCGCGGGCAAGCACAGCACCGACATTCGCGAAGCACCGTCACTGCAATTGCTGCGCGCCGTCGTCAAGAAGGGCTTGTCGCTGGAGACCATGTTGGGCCGCATGGTGCAGGGTGTGGAACTGGGCTTGTGGGAGCCATGGATGAGCGCCTTCGGTATAGAGATCCGCGGCGTCAACTATGCCAAACCAGAACAGCGCAACGCTCGCCTGGCGCTCGACATGAGCCTGGCATGCAAGGTCAATTCGGTCTTTGCCAATGCAGGCGTCGTCAACTGGCGCAGCCTGGTGGCGCAGGATTGCGCGCAGATCCAGATCGACAAGCCGACCGAGAAATCCGGCGCCAAGGTGTACGCCATCTTCTTCCTGGATGCGCCAACGAAATAATGTGGATCAGCGTGACGCGTACCAACGTAACGCGTACCATCTGATCATCCAACCCACCCAACTGGCCCCGCCACCACGAGCACCCATGGACCGACGCCACTTTCTGGCCGCACTGGCGGCATGCGCAGCGCCCGTTGCCGGGGCCGCCCCAGCGCCTTGGCCGCAGCTTCAGCGCGGCGGCTACGTCATCCTGATGCGCCACGCCGCCACGGTGCCGGGCATCGGTGATCCACCCGGTTTCAAACTCGGCGTGTGCGCCACCCAGCGCAACCTGTCGCAGGCAGGTCGCGCGGATGCCACCAGGATCGGGGCAGCCTTTCGCCAGCATGGGGTACCGCTCGGCCCGGTGCTGTCGAGCCGGTGGTGCCGCTGCGTAGACACCGCCCAGCTCGCGTTCGGCCGGGTCGAACCCAGCGAGATGGTCGATTCGATGTTCCAGGACGACGACGCTTCGCGCGAGCGCAAGCTGGCGCAGCTGCGCGTCTACCTGGCGCAATACAAGGATCCCGGCAACCTGGTGCTGGTGACCCACGACGTGAACATCCGCGCACTGGTTGGCAAGTACGTGGAACAGGGCGACATCGTCATCGCCGCGCGCAGCCCCGATGGCGCCTTGCGCATCGAGGCAACGGTCCCGGTCGCGCAGCTGACCACCTGACGGGCGGGCACGCGCCCCCACCGCGTGACACCGCCCCCCCCTACCAGGGCAGTTCGGCGCCGTTATACGATCTGAACGAACCGCTATCGGCCGGCGTCAGCGCATCGAGTACCTGCAGCATGTCGGCTACAGCAGCCTCGGCCGGTCGCCCGATGAGCTCGCCCCGGAACGGTTGCGACAGCCGTGAGTTCACGGTACCAGGATGCAGGGCGACGAGCACACTGTTCTTCTGCGTGCGCGCGACTTCGATCGCTGCGGTTTTGACCAGCATGTTCAGCGCCGCCTTCGAGGCGCGGTAGCTGTACCAGCCACCCAGGCGGTTGTCGCCAATACTGCCCACCTTGGCGGACAACATGACCATGATGGCGCGTTCGCCTGCCAGCAATGGCACGAAATGACGCATGACCAGTGCAGGACCAAAGGTGTTCGCCAGGAAGGTGGCCTGCATCTGCGGGTAGTTCAGATCGGCCAGGCGCTTCTCGGGCATCGTTGCGCCGTCGTGCAGCACGCCGGTCGCATTCACGATCAGGTGGTAGCGCGGGCCGCCGGCGAGCGCCTGCGCGGCCGCGGCGACACTGGCCTCGTCTGCGAAGTCGATCGCGGGTGCCGACTGGCGATGCAGCCCACGCACCGAGGCGCAGCGCGGCGTATGTTCCAGCAGATCGACAAAGGCCGCGCCGATTGTCCCCGAGGCGCCGATGACCAGCGCATGAAATTGATCCGGCAAACTGTTCATCATGATGTCGCGCTCCACCGTTGTACGTGCATCGAGTGTACAGAAGGCGGCTGGTGTCATCACCGTCATGCCACGACAACGACGGGTCAATACGCGAGCTGACCCGTCATGCTGCGCGGTCATTCCCCGGCAGCCCCATGCTATTCTTGCATCGCCCCGACCACCACGAGACCCCATGACCCGCTCGCTTCCCCTGCTCCTGTGCTCCCTGTTGTGCGCCGCCCTGCCCGCCATGGCCCAGGTCAAAACCCCGGCGACGCCGGAAACAATGAACCAGCTGTACGCCGCATACTGGGAAGACTACCTGCGCGAAAATCCGATCGCCGCGACCTTCAATGGCGACGCGCGCTACAACGACCGCTTCGGCCCCGTCTCGTCGGCCGAGGAGCGCAAGCAAAGCCGCGCGCTGTCGGAAAAATATCTCGCGGCCAGCGCCAGGTTCGATCCGGCGCCGCTGCCGGCTGAAGACCGCATCAGCTACGACTTGCTGCGCTACCGCTTGCAGCAGGTTCTCGACGGCCTGCGTTTCCCGTCCGACCTGGTGCCGGTGGACCAGTTCTCGGGCCTGCACCTGATGATGGCCCAGCTGGGTTCCGGCGCCTCGACGCAGCCGTTCCAGACCGTCCAGGATTACGACAACTGGCTAGCGCGCGCTGCCGGCTACGCGCCGGCGGTCGACAACGTGATTGCCGACATGCGCCTTGGTATCAAGCAGGGCATCGTGATGCCGAAGGCCCTGATCAGCCGCGTCTTGCCGCAGCTCGAGAGTGTCGGCAGCGACGATCTGGCCACCAGCACCTATATGGGTCCCGTGAAGAAGTTTCCGGCCTCGTTCAGCGCCGCCGACAAAGCGCGCCTGACCGACGCATACGGCAAGCTGGTACGCGAACAGCTCGCGCCCGCCAACCGCAAACTGCTCGCGTTCATGCGCGACACCTACCTGCCAGCTGGTCGCACGACGGCCGGCATCGGCGCCCTGCCCGGTGGCAAGGAATGGTATGCGTTCCGGGCGCGCCAGTCGACCACGACCGACCTGACGCCGGCGCAGATCCACGATATTGGCCTCTCGGAAGTGGCGCGCATCCGCGCCCAGTTCGAAGAAGCCAAGGTACGCGTGGGCTTCAAGGGCACGCTCAGGCAATTTTTTGACCACCTGAATAATGCGCCCGAA
This sequence comes from Massilia sp. MP_M2, assembly GCF_039123635.1. Taxonomy (NCBI): domain Bacteria; kingdom Pseudomonadati; phylum Pseudomonadota; class Betaproteobacteria; order Burkholderiales; family Oxalobacteraceae; genus Massilia; species Massilia sp. MP_M2. The sequence goes on along the minus strand of NZ_JBCHJF010000005.1, from coordinate 259,938 downwards.
CTGCGCTTCACATCGCGCGAGGAAATCCAGGCCGCCTATGAAGGCGTGCGCCCGCAGGTCGAGGCCAAGGTGGGCCAGCTGTTCGCGAATGTGCCCAAGGCGCCGTTTGAAATCCGCCCGGTCGAAGCGTTCGGCGAAGTGAGCGCGGCGCCGGCGTCGTACCAGCGCGGCTCGGTCGACGGCAAGCGGCCCGGCATCTTCTATTACAACGCCTACAAGCCCGAGACGCGCACGCGCTTCACCACCAATGCATTCTTCCTGCATGAGGCGATTCCCGGCCACCACTTCGAGCGCAGCCTGGCGCAGGAAACGACCGGCCTGCCGGCCTTCCGCCGCTTCGGCGGCAGCACTGCGTTTTCGGAAGGCTGGGGCCTGTACAGCGAAATGCTGGGCCAGGAAATCGGCATGTACGACGATCCATGGCAGTGGATCGGGCGCCTGACGGCCGAGATCTGGCGCGGCGTGCGCCTGGTGGTCGATACCGGCATCCACGAGAAGGGCTGGACGCGCGAACAGGCCATCGCCTACTTCATGGACAACGTGCCGCAGAACGAAGTGACGGCGGTGCAGGAAGTCGAGCGCTATATCGCGGTGCCAGGCCAGGCGCTGAGCTACAAGATCGGTGAACTCAAGCTGCGCGAACTGCGCGCACGTGCTGAAAAGACGCTGGGCAAGGACTTCGACCTGCGCGCCTTCCACAACGAGGTGCTGTCGCACGGCGCGGTGCCGCTCGACGTGCTGGAAGCGGCGACCGACCGCTGGATTGCGGCGCAGAAGAAAGGCTGAAGGACTGGTGCGACCCCGGCCGATGCGCCTCGCTCAGGCGCTGAACTGCAGCTCGACCCGGTCGATGACATGGTGTACATCCTGCATCGGCACGGGAGGACTGAAGAAATAGCCCTGGCCGATGTGGCAACCATGGTTGAGCATCCAGTTCATCTGGCTCTGCGTCTCGATGCCTTCGGCCACCAGCGTCATTTTCAAGGCAAGGCCCATGGCGATGATGGCCTCGGTAACCTTCTCCGCATTTGGATCCTCCAGGAGATTTTGCGTGAACGACTTGTCGATTTTCAGACATTGCAAAGGCAACTGACGCAAATAGCTGAGTGACGAAAAGCCGGTACCGAAGTCGTCCAGCGAGGTCACGATGCCATTGTCGTTCAGGCCCTTCAGTACGGTCTGGGTCAGCTCGAGTTCGCGCATGATGCTCGACTCTGTCAGCTCGATTTCCAGCGCGTGGGGCGCCACGTGATATTCGTCGAGCAATTGCAGCACATAGTCCGTCAGGTTGGGCGACAGGATATCCGCGATCGAGAGATTGATCGCGATCGGCAGCGGCAACCGGCCTGCGTTCTGCCATTGCGCCTGCTCGGCAATGACGGTGCGCATGACCCAGCGATCGATCCCGATGATCTGGTTACTGCGTTCGGCGATGGGGATAAATACAGTCGGACCATTCTGGCCGCGTGTCGGGTGGTTCCAGCGCACGAGCGCTTCCAGGCCCACCACTTTATGGCTCGACAGGTCGACCTTCGGTTGATAGACCAGTGCGAGCTGGTTGCACTCCACGGCATCGTGCAGGTCGCGCTCGAGCAGGAACGAGTCCAGGTGGTCCGACGCCATCGACAGCTCGAACACGGCGCTGCGCGAACGGCCCAGGGATTTGGCCTGGTACAAGGCCAGGTCGGCATGGCGCAGCAATTCGCTGATGGTTGTGCCGTGAACAGGCGGGATGGCGATACCGACGGAGATGCTGAGGCGCAAACGATGCTCGCCTACTTCGAAGGGACGTGTGACGGCCTGGTGCAGCTGCTCCGAAAAAATCATGCTGGACGTGGCGCTGGGAGAAGGAATCTGCAGCAGCAGCAGGAACTCGTCCCCGCCCAGCCGCGCCAGCAAATCGAATTCGCGCGTGACTGATTTGAGCCGCAAGCCCAGTTGCTGCAGTACCAGGTCGCCCGTTGCATGGCCGTAGGTGTCGTTGATGTTCTTGAAGTGGTCCAGGTCGAGCAGCATCATGGCGCAGTCGTAGTCACCCTCCTCGAGGCGCCGTGTGATCGCTTCCTCGATCGCGTGCCGGTTATACAGACCGGTAAGATGATCGTGATGGGCGCGCCAATGCAGCTTTTCCTGCAGTGTGCGGTTGACGTGCGCCTTGTGGACTTCGTTCAGAACGCGCAGGAAATCCTGCAGCGCATCGATTTCGACCTGCGTCCAGGGTTCGGCATGCCCCCGTACCAGCTCGCGCCACAAGGCGAAGGAGCGCCGGGGCTGCAGGCGCACCATGCCATCGGGGGAAACCACTGAATCACCTTTCACGGGCTTGCCGCCCCAGCGCACTTCGTGCCGGTGTTCAGGTCGGCCCAGGCAGGCGAATGTCAGATCGGGCTTGGATCGCTGAACCAGCAGCAGGCCGGCAGTGTCGGGCAGCAAGGCAAGGGCGCGTTCCGGCGACGCGAGCAAATCGGTCTCCATCAGGACGCGCGGGCGGATCGTGGCTTTGTCGAGTTTGCCCTCGATCTCGTCGAGTATGCCCTGCGCAGGCCCGTGCTGCCGTGCGCTGCCGCTCGCGTAGGACAGTGCGCCGATCCGCACACCCAGGCTGCTCGCACCGAAGGCCTGGAGGATCTTGGGCGCCCAGGCATCGAGCACTGCCGGCAGGTCGCCGCGCTGGATCGCAGCCTGGTGAAATTCGTTGATCAGGCGGTCCAGGGAGAGGCGCCGCATCATGGTCTCCATGCCCGACAGGGCCTCGATGCGCATGTTGGTGATGTCGCCCAGCAAGGTGCATACCTGGCGCATGCCTTCCCTGACCTGGTGGGGCGGGGTCTTGGGCGTGTCGTGGTGGCACGCGATCAGCCCCCATAATTTGCCATCGCAAACGATCGACACCGTCAGGGTGGCCTGCACCGCCATATTGTGCAGGTAGGCCAGGTGCGCCTCGGACGGTCCGCGCAGCATGCAGTGACTCTGGTCGAGCATTGCGCCATCGGGCAGGACGGGCGGGACCAGCCGGTCCATCGGTGCATGGACGTCTGCCACCACCCGCAGCTTGTTGGACAGGTACAGCTGGCGCGCCTGCATCGGGATATCGCTGGCGGGGAAACGCAATCCAAGGTACCTGGGCTGACCTCCGGGCGAAGTAGATTCGGCCACCACTTCGCCGCAACCATCCGGCAGGAACCGGTACACCACAACGCGATCGAACAAGGTGAACGACTGGACCAGTTCGGCGCATTCATCGAAGAACGTACCCAGCTTGTCGGCACGACGCAGCCGTGCAATCACCACGGCGAAATCGGCAAACATCCGGCTTTCGGTCGGGGCGCTGTCGGTGGCCGGCTGGACCGGTAACCACTCGAGGATGGCCAGTCGACCGCGGCGGTGGCCGAGGCATTCCAATGAAGGTGCCGCAGGCACTGCCGTCTGCGGCTCGCAGGGACCATCGTGTTCGAGCCGCAGACGCCAGGGCAACACCAGCGCCCCGGTCTCAGGCAGCGTGTCGAGATCCGGCATGCCCTGCGTGTCGGGAAACATGACCCAGTCGGCAACAGCCTGGCCGATCAGCGCGCCGGCATCGTGCAGTTGCGGCACATGGCGCACGACCCCTTCGGATACCTGAACGATGCGTCCACTGTCCACAGCCAGCACCATCAGGAATCCGTACGACTGGACGGTGCCCAACAGGTGAATCGGTTCCAGGGCACAGGTCTTTTCAAGCTCGTTCGTGATCAAGCCATGCGGGTCATCGGAGTTCATGTGCTCTCCAGCAACATTGCACCGGGTCGGCGGTGTCACAACGCACCTGATTTGACACGCCAACCGGAACAGGGGCTAAACGTCTTGGATTGGTTCGAAAGGGGTTAGTTCTATCGCAAGATCAACCACATGCTTCGACCGAAACCGCACCCCTGCGAACGTCTGGCCGATCCTCGTCTGCATGCGTACAATCTTCGCATGAAAATGCGGAAAAAATCCGAGCTGCCGTCTAAAAACTGCGTCCACTGCGGGCTTGCATTCTCATGGCGCAAGAAATGGGCGCGGGACTGGGACCAGGTCAAGTATTGCTCGGAACGCTGTCGGCGCACGGCAACGCCGACCGCCCGGCGCGATCGTCAGGATCAGGACTGAGCGCCGGTCGCGCTGCGCGAATCAGTGCGGTAGCTCAGCGCGCGCCGGCAAGACCGCCACCTCACGCCCGACCACCATGCGGCGACCGTCATGGCTGACCACGGTGACTGTGATCTGGTAGACGCCTGGCACAGAAAAGCCATGCTGGGCCGTAGCTTGGCCTGCGCCACCCACCCCGGTCAGTACGCGCGCTGCCCCGCCGCTGCCATCGCCCCACGACCATTCGACGCTGCGCGTACCGATCCGGTCGCCGTCGACCCATGCCACCGATGCCTGCAGCGCCGCCCCGACCTCGACGGTGCGCGGCGCCTCAAGCGGGCCGAGCGTATGTCCGCATCGGCATCCACGATCAGGCTGGAGCAGCACCAGTCCCGCATTCGAAGTGGCCACGATCGCGCCGCTGTCGTTGATCGCCATCGCGTGGTCCAGCACCAGGCCGCTCGGCGCATGGCGCAGGTACCGGTTCAGGTCGCGCATGCCGCTGTCGGCGCGCCACACGAAAGCGCGCATGACGCCAGCCCCATCCTCGGCAAAGCCGACGATCTGCCCCTTCGCATTGACATCGCGCGCCACCGATGTCCTGCCGCCCAGCGTGCCAAGTTCGTGCATGCCACCGTGGCGTGTCCACGACATCGCGTGCTGGCGGCCGTCCGCATGGCCGATCGCGCCAGCGATGTGCAGGCCGGGCGTCATCGCATTCACCCACGCCGAGGTGCCAGGACCAGTGCCCAGATCGACCATGCCGGTGGAGCGGGTCCACAGGAAAGGGCGATCGCCGGCGTCGTCTGCCGACGCGAGCCGGTTGCCTGCCACTTCGCCCCCTGCGCCGACCGCCACCGGCGACGATTCGATGCTGCCGAGCGTATCGATATCGACAACACCGCCCGAGCGCGACCAGACAAACACCCGCGTGACTTCATCGTCGATCGTGGTCACGCCGGCGATCAGGCCGGCGTCGTTGAGCACTCGCCCGGCCGCAGGCGCCGGGATGCCGAGCGTGACGCCCAGGTCTTCGAGGCCGCCGGCCATGCTCCAGCGGAAAGGATGCCCGGCAGCGCCGAACGAGCCGGTCATGACGCCGTGGTGGTTGATGGCCCAACTGTATGAACGGCCACGACCGGGCTCGGCGCGGATATCGACCATGCCGCTGCCTGCGCTCCAGAAGAACGCGCTCTCGATGCCTTCTTCGTTGACCGACGTGCCGGCGATCTGCCCTGCATCATTCAGGCCATTCACGTACACAGTATGGCGGCCCGGCGCGCCGATTTGCCGCACGACGTTGCCGTCGTAAAAGAACCCGGCGGTGCGGTTGTCGTTGGTGAGCGAGAACGCGGCCTGCCCGGCGGCATTGAGATGCGGATAGGCCGCGATTGTCCCGGGGCCCAGGTTGATCACGCGGTAAGTGGCTTGCGGCCGGCCAGCATCAGCGGTGCCGGATCCGGCCCAGGCTGGCGCCGCACCGGCAGTACCCTGCACCGACAACAGCAACAGCAGACCGGGCCAGACCCGCTGGCCCACAGCGCCAGCACTAGACAACAAGATCATTGGAAATCGCATGGCTTCTCCGGTCAATGATGAACGTGCCTGGACGGTCAACGACCCTGCCAGGAACCGGACCCAATCATGCACCGAGTGCCGCGCGCACGATAGCGCGCGACCGGAAATCTCGTCGCCGTTTGTGCTGTGCCAATGGGCTGTGCATGGGCCAATTGATTCCGACTACGGCGGCAGCATTCCTGCCGCCATGATGCGCAAGGCATGTCCTGACTGGATGTCCGCTGACGGAACCTCGCACGAATCCAGGTGTCTCACCACCACATGCGGTTTTCCATGCTGCCACCACGTTCTCTAATGGTGTCTGTTGATTCTTCATATCGCGCTAGCGGGAGGGCACTATGCAGCACATCACGAACTTGAGCGAAGCCTTGCTGGGATCGCTCACCGGCGCAGCGTCCATGTTCTTTGCGGCCGTGCCACGGCTACTCGGCTTTGCCGTCGTCCTGATCGCGGGCTGGCTCATCGCCTCGCTCATCGAGAAAGGCGTGGTGACGGTGCTGCGCGCCGCGCGCTTCAATGTCATGGCAGAGCGCGCCGGTGTGGCCAGCTTCATCCAAAAAAGCAATATGAAGGGCGACGCCGCCGGCGCGATTGGCGCCATTGCCCGCTGGTTCGTGCGGCTGATCGCGCTGGTCGTGGCGTTCGACGCGCTTGGCCTGGCGGCCATCTCGAACATCCTGCATCAGCTCCTGATGTGGCTACCCAACCTCGTCGTGGCGCTGGTGGTGGTGGGCATCGGTGGGCTGGCCGCCAATACCCTGGGCAATCTGGTCCAGGGCGCGGCAGCCAAGGGTAGCCTGGGCAGTCCGGCCATGTTGGCCAGGATCGCGCGGTATGCCGTCTGGGCATTCGCAGCCATGGTGGCGATCAACCAGCTCGGCATCGCGACGTCGCTCATCAATATTCTCGTGATGACGACCTCCGGCGCGATCGCGCTGGCACTCGGCCTGTCATTCGGGCTGGGCGGCCGCGACACGGCTGCCATGATCGTGCGCCGATGGTATGACCGTGGCCAGGCGAATGCGCCGCAGATCCGCAGTACAGGCGATGTCGCCGCCAATCAGGTCAACATGCTGGGCCGTGCTCCCGGCGCCGAGCGCCGCACCGCCATGGCGGATCGCCGCGCGGGCAGCCGCGCCTGATGCTGCGTGTGGCCCTTAATGGCAATGACCGATCCTGAGGAGAGCACGATGAAAACCTACGGCGCCGAGTTTCTCGGCACATTCTGGCTGGTCATGGGCGGGTGCGGCAGCGCGGTGCTGGCCGCCGCATTTCCCGAACTGGGCATCGGCCTGCACGGCGTCGCCCTCGCCTTCGGCTTGTCCGTGCTCACAATGGCGTACGCGATCGGCCACATCTCGGGTTGCCACCTGAATCCGGCGGTTTCGATCGGCTTGTGGGCCGGTGGCCGCTTTCCCGCGCGAGAGCTGTTTCCTTATATCGTGGCGCAGGTCGCCGGCGGCATCCTCGCCGGCGGCGTGCTGTATGTGATTGCCAGCGGCGCCCCTGGCTTTGACAGCGCCAATGGCTTTGCTGCCAATGGCTACGGCGATCATTCGCCAGGCGGTTATTCGCTGCTGGCAGGGCTGCTGAGCGAATTGGTCATGACCACGTTCTTCCTGCTGATTTTCCTGGGGGTGACCGACCAGCGTGCTCCCCAAGGGTTTGCGCCAGTGGCAATCGGTTTCGCGCTGACCCTGATTCACCTGATCAGCATCCCTGTCACAAACACGTCCGTCAATCCTGCGCGCAGCACTGCCGTTGCCGTGTATGCCGGCGACTGGGCCGTGGGGCAGCTATGGCTGTTCTGGATCGCGCCGATCGCCGGCGCTTTACTTGGCGCCGCGCTCTACCGCGTCATTGGCGCGCAGGTGCCCGTGTCGGAACCGGTCGACGCGCCCGCCTGCGGCCATGTGGAGCGCCGTCTGCGGCAAGTGCGCGGCAGCGGGGGCGGGGGCGGCCGTGAGCAAGGCCAGCATCTACGTCCGGGTACCTGATCGACCGGGCGGCAGAACGCCGGGCCGCCGAGCCACGCCGTCTTTCGGCGGCGTGATTTGTTGTTTTTTCTGCACATTTTTCAATGTAATTGGTGCGAGCGCCAAGGGCGTAACAGGCGCGCATTGGGGGGCGCACACGACATGAGGCATTGTCTTACATGATTCAACCCACATCGCATTTACTGTTAGATTGTTAATACACCTTCACTCCTAACCTCTCTACCAGTGCTGCCATGAAAACCTTTCACTGCGACAAATGTTCGCATCAGATCTTCTTCGAAAACACCCACTGCTTCAACTGCGAAAGCGCGCTTGGCTACCAGCCTTCGCAGCGCTCCATCAACAGCTTCGAGCAAGCCGATGACGGCCTGTGGCGTAGCCTGAACCGCAAGGATGAAGGCAAGCTGTACAAGCAGTGCAGCAATTATGTGCAGCACAATGTGTGCAACTGGATGCTGCCGGCCGACGACTCGCATGAGTTGTGCGAATCATGCCAGCTGACGGTCGTGATTCCGGCGCTGACGTCGGAAAAGAACCGCGTCCTGTGGTCGCGCCTCGAAACCGCCAAGCGTCGCCTGCTGTTCTCGCTGGCGCAGCTGAACCTCACCCCGGCCTCGAAAGAAACCCAGCCCGACACCGGCTTGGCATTCCAGTTCCTCGAAGACGGCGTGACCGACCAGTGCGTGATGACGGGCCACGACAATGGCCTGATCACGCTGAACATCGCCGAAGCCGATCCGGCCGAACGCGAGCGCACGCGCGAACAGATGCACGAACGTTACCGCACGCTGCTGGGCCACTTCCGCCACGAGAGCGGCCACTATTATTTCGACCGCCTGGTGGCCGATACGCCATGGATCGACAGCTACCGCGCACTATTCGGCGACGAGCGCCAGGATTATGGCGACGCACTCAAGCGGCACTATGAGAACGGTCCGGTCGCCGACTGGGAAGAGCGCTTTGTGAGCAGCTACGCCGCGTCGCACCCATGGGAAGACTGGGCAGAAACCTGGGCCCACTACCTGCACATGATCGATACGCTGGAAACGGCCCACTCGTGCGGGCTGTCGCTCAAGCCGGCCAAGGCGGACGAGCCGGAACTGGACAAGATCACGCTACCGACCAAATCCGGCGCCTTCGAAGAAACGCTCAGCGACTGGTTCGCGCTGACCTATGTGCTCAATAGCCTGAACCGCAGCATCGGCATGCCGGATTCGTATCCGTTCAAGCTGAGCACACCTGTGCTGGAAAAGCTGGAATTCGTGCACAAGGTGGTGCGTGATCAGATGGGCAAGCCGTCGCTGGCCGCACAGGCGGCGCAAGCACCGGCACCTGCACCAGCTGCACCAGCTGCACCAGCTACCGTCTGAGCTTGAGTAGGGTGGACGGGTTTCCCGTCCACGCGTTCAACAATCCTTGGCGCGCCACAAAATCACGGTACCTTGAACGCGTGGACGGCATAGCCGTCTACCCTACGGCCGGGATAACGAAACAGCAGGCATCACCCCGGCGCCCCCTCCAGCAACTCCACCGTCACCTGCATCTCATGCAGCGCCAAGGCCGGTCCGAACTGAGTAAAAATCGCCACGTCAGCCGCATCGCGCCCATACCCCACCGTCACGCGCCCGCCGCGCGGCCCATCCTGGGTCGCATCGAACGTGTACCAGCGCCCGCCCACATATGCCTCGAACCACGCATGCAGGTCCATCGGTAGCAGCCCATACAGGTAACCGGCCACGATGCGCGCCGGAATGCTCAGCGCGCGGCACAGCGCAATGCCCAGGTGCGCCAGGTCGCGGCACACCCCTTCGCGGTATTCATTGACCTCGGTCGCTGCCATCTGGTTCTGGTTCGACGCCGGATTGAAGCGCACCTCGCGCCGGATCCAGTCGCTGATGCAGGCCACCTGGTCGTATCCTGGTGCGACGCCGGCCACGATCGCACTGGCCATCTCGGCGAAGCGGTCGGACTCGCAATAACGGCTAGGTAGCAGATACAGCAGCACGTCGACCGGCAAGGTCTGCACCTCGTCGAACGGCGCACCGGGTGCAACACTGATGACCTGGTCGGTCAGCACGTCGGCCGAGGTCTGGATGGAAAATTCGCCGGGCGGCGCCGTCAGGCGCTGGCACAGGTTGCCGTAGGCATCCGTGTATTCAAGGACCTGCACGTTCGGGGTGAGCGTATAGGATTCGCGCGCCACCCATTGCTGCGCACCGCTGCGGGGACGCAGCATCAGGATGAACGGCGTGGGGTAATCGACGCTAAAACTGAGCTTGCAACCGGTTCGCAGCCACATTGCAGGCCAGCCTTCCTTCGTTAAAGTATGTGCACCGTCATGACGCACTCTAGCCATGACGGTGCGCCGCGCCACCTTTTGGTGCGCGAGTTGGTCAACGCGTCTGCGACTGTGTTTGCGACTGTGTTTGCGACTGGGTCTGCGTCTGCGACGAGGTTTGCGACGAGGTTTGCGACTGGGTCGGTGCCAGCACTGGCACCACCTCCGGCAACTCCGGCGCCACCGGCAGCAGGAAGTCGCGCCCGATACCGTTGCCCAGCTCGCCAATACAGGCCAGGAACTTGGTCAGGAATTCGTGCAGGCCTTCGTCGAGAATCTCGTTGATCTCGGCCGACTTGAGCGACGCATGCAGTTTTTCCGCCAGCCGCTCGGTGTCGTGCGACAGCTCGTTGCGCACGTCTTGCAGCACGGCGACGACGGCGGCCATGCACGCTACCAGCGAGCGCGGCATCTTGCCTTGCAGGATCAAGAGTTCGGCTACGCGCGTCGGCGTGATCGCGTGGCGATACACCTTGCGATACGTCTCGAACGCGGACACCGAACGCAGCAGCGCCGCCAGGTAATAGTATTCGCCCTGCGCGCCTTCCTGGATCGTGTCGGACGCCAGGAACTTGAACTTCACGTCGAGGATCCGCGCCGTGTTGTCGGCCCGTTCCAAAAAGGTACCCAGGCGGATGAAGTTGAACGCTTCATCCTGGAACATCGTGCCCAGCGTGACGCCGCGCGACAGGTGCGAGCGGTACTTGACCCATTCCAGGAACTGGCCGGGATCGCGTTCGAACATGCGCTCGCTCAGGTGCTTTTGCAGCACGAGCCAGGTGGTGTTCTCTGTTTCCCAGACTTCAGTGGTCAGGGTGCCGCGCACGGCGCGGGCATTCTCGCGCGCGGCGCGCAGGCAACTGGCGATCGACGACGGATTGTCGGGGTCGCGCACCATGAAGTCGAGTACGTTCTTTTGCGTCAGCGCGTCGTACTTGGCGTCGAACTGGGCTTCGAGTTCGGACACGCTCAGCATCGTGCGCCAGCCCTGCTGCTCGGCCTGGACCGATTGCGGCATCAGCGAATACTGGACGCGCACGTCGAGCATGCGCGCCGTGTTTTCGGCCCGCTCGGTGTAGCGGGCCATCCAGAACAAATGATCTGCGGTGCGGCTCAACATGCTAGTTCTCCAGTATCCAGGTGTCCTTGGTGCCGCCGCCCTGCGACGAATTGACCACCAGAGACCCTTCTTGCAACGCCACGCGGGTCAGCCCGCCCGGCACCATCGACACGGTCTTGCCAGACAACACGAACGGACGCAGGTCGATATGCCGTGGCGCGATGCCCGCTTCGACATAGGTGGGGCACGCCGACAGCGCCAGCGTCGGCTGCGCGATGTAGCCGTCCGGATTGGCCAGCAGGCGGCGGCGGAAGTCTTCGATCTCGGCCGTCGTCGAGGCCGGTCCGACGAGCATCCCGTAGCCGCCGGCGCCATGTACTTCCTTGACCACCAGTTGCGGCAAATTCGCCAGCGTGTACTGGAGGTGTTCTTGTTTCCGGCACTGGTAGGTCGGCACGTTGTTCAGGATCGGCTTTTCGCCGAGATAGAACTCGATCATGTCCGGTACGAACGGGTAGATCGACTTGTCGTCGGCCACCCCGGTGCCGATGGCATTGGCCAGGCCAACGCGGCCGGCGCGCACGGCGTCGAGCAGACCCGGCACGCCCAGCGTCGATTCGGGACGGAACGCGCGCGGATCGAGATAATCGTCGTCGATGCGGCGATAGATGACGTCGACCTGCTTCGGGCCGCGCGTCGTGCGCATGTAGACGGTGTCGTTGCTGACATACAGGTCTTGCCCCTGCACCAGCGCCACGCCCATTTGCTGGGCCAAAAACGCGTGCTCGAAGTAGGCCGAATTGTGCATGCCGGGCGTGAGCACGACCACGGTCGGGTCGTCACCGCCATGCGGCGCCACGGTGCGCAGATTGTCCAGCAGCAGGTCGGGATAATGGTCGACCGGCGCCACGCGGTTGCTCGCAAACAGCGCCGGGAACAGCCGCATCATCATCTTGCGGTTTTCCAGCATGTACGACACGCCCGACGGCACGCGCAGATTGTCTTCCAGTACGTAGAACTCGCCCTCGCCGGCGCGCACGATGTCGACGCCGGCAATGTGGGCGTAGATATCCAGCGGCACATTGACGCCTTGCATGGCTGGCCGATATTGCGCGTTATTCAGGATCTGTTCGGCCGGAATGATGCCCGCCTTCAGGATGTTCTGGTCGTGGTACACGTCGTGCAGGAAGCGGTTCAGCGCGGTCACGCGCTGCACCAGGCCAGCCTGCAGCTTGGCCCACTCGGCGGCGTTGATCACGCGCGGAATGATGTCGAATGGGATCAACCGTTCCTTGCCGGCGTTGTCGCCGTAGACAGCGAACGTGATCCCCACGCGTTGGAAGTTCAGCTCGGCTTCAGCACGCTTCTGATCGATCAGATGCGGGGGTTGCTGGGCGAGCCAATCTGCGAATGCCTGGTAATGAGGCCGCGCAGTTGCTCCATTGGAATACATTTCATCGTAAAAGTTCGACATCATTGCCTCCTGTGCCAGAATACTAACAAGAAACGTGCCAGCCACCCCGTCCGACTCGCAAGTCAAACGAACGCAGGTATGAATCATGCTTAAATGCGTCTATCTTGCGCTTACTTAGTTGTGTGCAAACCAATACGACCAAATTCAGTGCGCCGGCATCAATCGCGCCCTCATTGAAAGGCACTACCGCATGGCTATCCGCGTTGCGCTTCATCACAAGACCAGCTACCGTTACGACCGCCTGGTCAATCTGTCACCGCATGAAGTGCGCCTGCGTCCGGCGCCACATGCGCGTACGCCAATCCTGTCGTACTCGTTGACCGTCCTGCCAAAAGAGCATTTCATCAACTGGCAGCAAGACCCGTACGGAAATTACATCGGCCGTTTCGTGTTCCCCGAACAAACCGACGTGCTCGAGTTCACGGTCGACCTCGTTGCGGACATGACGGTGATTAACCCGTTCGACTTCTTCGTCGAAAAGTATGCCGAGACGTTCCCGTTCGCCTACCCGGACCTGCTGCAATCGGAACTGAGCCCGTACACCAAATCGCAAGAGCCTGGCCCGCTGCTGACCGAGTGGGTCGCCGGCGCGCGGCGCGAGCTGCTGGCCCAGCCGATGGGCACGAACGACTTTCTGGTGGCCATCAACCAGCGCCTGCAGCGCGACATCGCCTACCTGCTGCGGATGGAGCCGGGCGTGCAGGAGCCGGAAGACACCTTGCAGAAGCGCTCCGGCTCATGCCGCGATACCGGCTGGCTGCTGGTGCAGATCCTGCGCGAGATGGGGCTGGCGGCGCGTTTCGTGTCCGGTTACCTGATCCAGCTCACGGCCGACCAGGAAGCGCTGGACGGCCCGAGCGGCACGACTGTCGACTTCACCGACCTGCACGCCTGGACCGAGGTGTATGTGCCGGGCGCCGGCTGGATTGGCCTCGACCCCACCTCGGGCATGCTGGCCAGCGAAGGCCACATTCCGCTGGCGTGCACGGCGATGCCGTCGTCGGCCGCACCGGTGACCGGCTTTACCGACAAGGCCGAAGTCACGTTCGTTCACGAAATGACGATCACGCGCATCCATGAAGACCCGCGCGTGACCAAGCCGTACGCGGAACTCGACTGGGACAAGATCAACCGCCTTGGCCAGCAGGTCGATGCCGACCTGGTCAACCAGGACGTGCGCCTGACGCAGGGCGGCGAGCCCACCTTTGTGTCCATCGACGACATGGACGGCGCCGAATGGAACACGCTGGCGCATGGCGACAAGAAGCGCGAGCTGGCGGGCAACCTGATGCACCGCCTGAAGAACCATTTCGCACCGGGCGGCATGCTCCATTACGGCCAGGGCAAGTGGTATCCGGGCGAGCCGTTGCCGCGCTGGGCGCTGAACATCTTCTGGCGCGTCGACGGCCAGCCGATGTGGTTCGATGCGTCGCTGTTCTCGGACGAGCACATTGACGACGGCTACGGCAGCGAGGATGCCGGCCGCTTCGCTGCCGAGCTGGTCAAATCGCTCGGCCTGCCGGCCGGCAGCGCCATCCCCGCGTACGAAGACGTGCTGCTGCAAGCCCAGCGTGAGCAGGCGCTGCCGCGCAATCTCGATCCGCTCGATGCCGACCTGAAAGCACCGGAAGAGCGCCGCCGTCTGGCGCGCCTGCTCGAACGGGGCCTGGGCCAGGTGGCCGGCTACGTGCTGCCGCTCAAGGCGCGCGAGCACGATCCGTCAGTCATGCTCGGCACCAGCTGGCGCACGTCGCCGTGGCCGCTCAAGCGCGAAAACCTGTACCTGATCGAGGGCGATTCGCCCATCGGCCTGCGCCTGCCGCTGTCCACGCTGCCATGGGTGCTGCCCGAAGAGCGCGATCCCGATTTCGATGTCGACCCGTTCGCGCCGCGCGGCCCGCTGCCGGTCGGTAAAAAAGACAAGCGGCCCGTCTTGAGCGTGGCCGCCGGTAAATCGCCGCACAAGGCGGCGGGCGTGGCGGCCGACCCGGAAGCGCGCGAAGTGATCCACACCGCGCTGTGCCTCGAAGTGCGCGCAGGGCGCCTGTACATCTTCATGCCGCCGCAAAAGCGCATCGAGGATTACCTGGCGCTCGTCACGGCGGTCGAGAACACGGCGGCCAAGCTGAAGATGAAGCTGCGCATCGAAGGTTACGCGCCGCCGCGCGATCCGCGCATCAAGCTGCTCAGCGTCACGCCCGACCCGGGCGTCATCGAGGTCAACATTCATCCGGCCGCGAGCTGGAATGAGCTGGTCCACAATATGACCACGCTGTACCAGGAAGCGCGCCTGACCCGCCTGGGCACCGAGAAATTCATGCTTGACGGCCGCCACACCGGCACGGGCGGTGGCAACCATGCGACACTGGGCGGCGCCACGGTCGAAGACAGCCCGATGCTGCGCCGGCCCGATCTGCTGAAAAGCCTGATCACGTACTGGCAGATCCACCCTGCCCTGTCGTACCTGTTCTCGGGCACCTTCATCGGTCCGACCAGTCAGGCACCGCGCGTGGACGAAGCGCGCGACGACAATCTGTACGAGCTGGCGATCGCGTTCCAGCAAATGGACAAGGTACTGCCAACCATGCACCCCGGCGACAAGCCGTGGATGGTCGACCGCCTGCTGCGCAATATGCTGGTCGACCTGACGGGCAATACGCACCGTTCGGAGTTCTCGATCGACAAGCTGTACTCGCCGGACGGCCCGACCGGCCGCCTGGGGCTGGTGGAATTCCGCGCCTTTGAAATGCCGCCGCATGAGCGCATGAGCTTGCTGCAAATGCTGCTGCTGCGCGCCCTGGTTGCGCGCTTCTGGCGCCAGCCGCTGCAGGCCAAGCTGGTGCACTGGGGCACGGCGCTGCACGACCGCTGGATGCTGCCGCACTTCGTCGCGCAGGATATCCGCGACGTGGCCAAGGACCTGCGCGCGGCCGGCTATGCGTTCGAGGATCACTGGTTCGAGCCGTTCATCGAATTCCGCTTCCCGCGCTTTGGCACCGTCGTCTACGAAGGCGTCGAGATGGAACTGCGCCAGGCGATCGAGCCGTGGAACGTGCTGGGCGAAGAAGTCAGCGCCGGCGGCACCGCGCGCTACGTCGATTCGTCGGTCGAGCGCATGCAGCTGCTGGTGCGCGGCCTGACCGACGGGCGCCACGTGGTGGCCTGCAATGGCCGCATGCTGCCGCTGCATCCGACCGGCGTGCCAGGCGAATACGTGGCTGGTGTGCGCTTCCGTGCCTGGAGCCCGTGGTCGGCGCTGCATCCGAGCATCCGGGTGCAGGCGCCGCTCGTGTTCGACCTGGTCGACACCTGGAGCGGACGCTCGATCGGCGGCTGCACCTACCACGTCGTGCACCCTGGCGGGCGCAGCGAAACCGGTTCACCGGTCAATGCCAACGCTGCCGAGGCGCGCCGCTTTGCCCGCTTCTGGCCACATGGGCACACGCCGGGGCCGTTTACGGTGTACAAGGAAGACCTGAATCCAAGCTTCCCGATGACCCTCGATTTGCGCTGGCAGCCGATGTAAGCTGGCATTCGTTTCAACCGTAAAGCTGCACGCCAATGCCCAATCAACTGCTTGCCCCCTATCTGGCCGCGCCGGATGGTTTCGATGAAATGCTGGACGCCGACAAGGCGCCGCGTGCGCACTGGCGTGCGATGCTTGCCAACCTGGAGCACGAAGCACCGGACATGATGCGCCAGCGTCTGGAGATGGTGCAACGCCAGGTGCGCGAAAACGGCGTCAGCTACAACGTGCTGGCCGATGCCGGCACCAGGCCGCGCCAGTGGGACCTGAACGTGCTGCCCCTGATCCTGCCGCACGAGGAATGGAGCGGCATCGAAGCGGCCGTGATCCAGCGCGCCACCCTGCTCAACAAGATCCTGGGCGACGTGTATGGCGAGCAGGCGATGCTGCGCGAAGGCTTGCTGCCGTCGGCGCTGATCCATGGCCATGCGGGCTTTCTGCGCCCGTGCCACGGCATGCGCCACCACGACGACGTGGCGCTGCATTTCTATGCGGTCGACCTGGCGCGCGCGCCCGATGGCCGCTGGTGGGTGATGGCCGACCGCACGCAGGCGCCGTCGGGCGCCGGCTATGCACTCGAAAACCGGTCCATCATCGCCCCCACCTTCCCCGACCTGCTGCGCGAACTGAAGGTGCAGCCGGTGTCACCGTTCTTTCGCACCATGCATGACAGCCTGGTGCACTGGGGCCGGCTGTGCGCGGCCCACGGCGACAAGCCGGCCCCGCTGCGCGACGGCGAAATGCCGCTGATCGTGCTGCTCACACCGGGCCCGCGCAGCGAAAGCTATTACGAACAGGCCTATCTGGCGCGCTACCTGGGCCTGACGCTGGTCGAAGGGGGCGACCTGACGGTGCGCGACGGCGTGGTCTTCATCAAGACCCTGGCCGGGCTGCACCGGGTGCACGTGATCATGCGCCGGGTCGACGACGAATCGTGCGATCCGCTCGAGCTGCAAAACTCGCTGCTCGGCGTGGCCGGCCTGACCCAGGCCGCCATGCGCGGCAATGTGGTGGTGGCCAACAGCCTCGGTTCGAGCCTGCTCGAATCGGGCGCCCTGCTCGGCTTCCTGCCGGCGCTGTCCAAACGCCTGCTGGGCGAGCCGCTCAAGATGCCATCGGTGGCGACCTGGTGGTGCGGCGAACCGGCCGCGCTGGAAACCGTGATCGCCAGACTCGATCGCCTGGTCATCAAGCCAAGCGGCGCGATGCCGGGCCAGGCGGCCGTGTTCGGCCAGGATCTCGACGGCGAGGCGCGCGCGGCGTTCATTGCCAATCTGCGCGCCAATCCCAACCATTACATCGCCCAGGAACTGGTGCGCCTGTCGCAGGCGCCGGTGTGGAAGGATGGCCGCGCGCCCGGCCTGCAGGCGCGCGCGGTCGGCCTGCGCGTGTTTGCCTGCGCGACGCCCAATGGCTATGTCGTGATGCCGGGCGGCCTGACCCGCGTGGCCACCGGGCCCGATGCGCGCGTGCTGACGATGCAGATGGGCGGCGCCAGCAAGGACACCTGGGTGCAGGCGCGCGCCCGGGTCGAAACGCATCGCCTGCAAAAAAGCAGCATCACCGGCGAAGACCTGGTGCGCGAAGACAGCAATCTGTCGAGCCGCGTGGCCGAAAACCTGCTGTGGTTCGGCCGCCACGCCGAGCGCAGCGACAATATCTGCCGACTGCTGCGGGTCGCCCTCAATATCCGGTTCAGTGTGCGCTTCGACCAGCGCGGCGCCGAATGGCCGACCGTCGAGGCGCTGTGCATCTGGTTCGGCCTGCTCGACGCGCAGCGCAAGCCGGCCACGCCGGGCGTCGTGGGCGTCGTGGGGTCAAGCAAATTGCCGGGCACGGCCAGCGCCCTGCCGGCCCCGATCTTCACCGATGCCGAGATCGAGTCGGCCCTGCTGCTGGCGGTCGTCTCGCCCGCCGTCCCGGGCCTCGCGCGCCAGCAGCAGCAGTTGCACCGGATCGCCGGCCAGTTGCACGAGCGCTTCTCGGTCGACAACTGGCGCGCCCTGAACCGCATGGTGCAACCGGTCGCGCCGCCCGGCGAGCGGCCGTCGCAGTCGGGCGTCATGACGATTCTCGACGATGCCGCCGCGGCGCTGATGACGCTGGCCGGCTTTGCCCTCGACGGCATGGTGCGCGACCTCGGCTGGCGCTTCATGTCGATCGGCCGGCGCCTGGAGCGCCTGCAGTTCCAGGCCGTCGTGCTGCAGCGCGCACTGGCGATGGATGAAAACGGCAACCTCGACTGGGTGCTCGAACTGTCCGACAGCATCATCACCTACCGCGCCCGCTACCGCGCCCAGCCCGAGTGGCTGCCGGTGCTCGACCTGCTGCTGCTGGATGAAACCAATCCGCGCTCGATCCTGTTCCAGCTCAACGGTATCATCGGCACGCTGGGCAAGGTCACGCAGGCCCAGGGCGCCGGGGGCCTGGACCTGTTGACGCCATTGAAGGCCGAACTGACGGCGCTCGACCCGGGCGTCGACCTGAACCACGGCAACGCGCTGCTCAGCGACCTGCTCAGCCGTATCGGGCAGGCCAGTGCGGCCTTGTCCGAGCAGATCGGCGTCCAGTTTTTCAGCTATACCGCCAACGGCCGGCAAAGGAACCGTACCTCATGACCGATTTGCTGCCGGGCGCCGCGAGCGCCGATGTGGTTGCGCGCTATCGCGTCGTGCATGAGACGCGCTACAAGTACAACAGCATGGTGACGCTGTCGCAGCAATACCTGCACCTGACGCCGCGCTCGTTCTCGTGCCAGCAGACCGAGTCGCACCTGATCTGGCTCGACCCGGTCATCAACGACAGCAACGAGGGCGTCGATTACTTCGGCAACATCACGCGCCACGTGGCGCTGACCGTGCCCCATGACAGCCTGCTGGTGCACGCCGAATCGACGGTCTCGCTGCGCCCGCGCTACACGCTGGCGCAGATCGCGGGCACGTTGCCATGGGAATGCGTGCGCGACATGATGGGCAAGGAAAAAAGCGCAGCCACGCTGGAAGCCTGCCGCTACCTGTACGCCTCGCCTCATGTCGCCCTGTTCCCGGAACTGGAAGCCTATGCGCGTGAGAGCTATATCCCGGGCCGCCCGCAGCTCGATGCGGCGCTCGACCTGACGCACCGGATCTTCGACGACTTCGAATTCGACAGCAAGGCCACCGACATCTCGACGCCGCTCGACCAGGTGCTGCGTGGCCGGCGCGGCGTGTGCCAGGATTTCGCGCAGCTGATGATCGGCTGCCTGCGCAGCATCGGCCTGCCGGCGCGCTATGTCAGCGGCTACATCCTGACGCACCCGCCGGAAGGCAAGCCGCGCCTGATCGGGGCGGATGCCTCGCATGCATGGGTCTCGGTGTTCTGTCCGGCGCTGGGCTGGGTCGATTTCGATCCGACCAACCGCTGTCTCGTGCAGCAGGAACACATCACGCTGGGCTGGGGCCGCGACTTCAGCGACGTGACGCCGATGCGTGGCATTGTGCTGGGCGGCGGCAAGCAGGAGCTCGACGTGCAGGTGACAGTGACGCCGCTGCCGCTGGTGGGTTGAACAGCACGCGCTGTTGATGAATAGCGGGGCAGGGGAATTTTAATGATCGACAGGTAGCCGGGATCACAGCGGGGGGTCTGACCCCGATTTTGCGATTGTGCTGTTCGTGCGACGTTGGTGTGACGATGACGAATAACACACCGGCCATGCCATCTGCGGGAGCATGGCCGGTGCAGCGCCAATTACATCGGCAATTCCGTGCTGCGATAGCCGATTGCGCCTTCGCCGTTGTAGGTCATGCCGCCATGCAGGTTATTACCCTGGTTGCCGGACGTGACATTGAGCGCCACGCTGTGCTGGCCGGCACGGCAGCCGATCAGCCAGACACCGCCCGGATGCCACGCCGACGACGTGTCGCCCCACTGGTTTTCGATCTGGTAGTTGTTGCCGGCGACCGCCGTGCCTCGTACGCGGATGGGCCCTTCACCCGCATACGTCATGGTGCCGGTCAGGGTCTTGCCGCCATCGTTCGACGTCAGGTCGACCGCGAGCACTGCCTGGTCGCGGCAACCGAGCACGGCGATGCCGCCCTGGTGCCAGGGCGCGAACGCGCCGCCCCACTGGTTTTCGACGGCGTACACGGCGCCATCGCTCGTCTGGCTCTGAAAACCGATCGGGCCTTCGCCGCTGTAGGTCATCGTCCCCTTGAGCGTTGCACCGTTGTCGCCCGATTCGACGTGGATAGCGACCACGCTCTGGCCAGGGCGGCAGCCGATCACCCATGTCCCACCCGGATGCCACGGGGCCGACGCACCGCCCCACTGATTTTCGACGGTGTACGTGTTGCTTTGGGTCAGAGTGGCGCGAAAGCCGATGGGGCCTTCACCTGCGTATTTCATCTGGCCGGTGAGCGTCTTCCCGTTGTCGCTGGAAGAGAGGTCCAGTGCCACCACGTGCTGGCCGGGCCGTGCGCCAATGATCCACATGCCGCCTTCATGCCACTGCGCGGTAGTCCCGCCCCACTGGTTCTGCACATGATGCAGATTGTTCGTGGCCTTGCTTGTTTTGGACATGCCTGACTCCTTCTTGACCTGCGCAGCAGAACGGCGCTGCCCCGATAACGCGCAGGCTGGCTGCGCCTGACGACCCTGTTGATGGTGATGGTTGGAAGTAGATAAACGTCTTGAGCGAACTTTATTTTGCTCCAGTTATCCTCGTAAACTTTTATCAAAAAAGCAGTTTTTTCAAAACCGGAATCTTCCTATAGACGTCCTTCGTGATTGCCTGAACGGGTATCCCATACGCATGACGCCACGCCCGGATTGACACACCGGATTTCCAGAGCAAATGTCATTTAGAATATGTTCATGGAATACACTGTGCGCGCCCCGATTGCCAACTTCACGGACTTGCTGCTCGACGCCGTCTGCATGGTCGACGCCGGCGGACGGTTCGTGTACGTCAGCGCGGCCGGTGTCAACATCTTCGGCTATACACAGCAGGAAATGATCGGCATGCGCGTGGTCGATCTGGTCGCCCCCGCCGACCTCGCGCGCACGCTCGCTGTGGTGCAAGACATCATGAATGGCCAGGTCCATTCCAACTTTGAAAACCGCTATGTGCGCAAGGACGGCAGCATCGTCCATATCATGTGGTCGGCGCGCTGGTCCGAGGCCGATCAGCTGCGCGTGGCCGTCGCGCGTGACGTGACCGCGCTGAAGCAGGCCCAGGCGATGCAGTCGGTGCTGTACGCCATGTCGGAAGCGGCCCACGCAAGCGATGACCTGGCCGACTTGTTCAGTCGCAGCCACGCCATCGTCCGCGAGCTCCTGCCGGCCTCCTGCTTCGGGGTGGCCCTGTGCGACAAGGCCGGCCAGGATATGCACTTCGCCTACCTCGTGGACGACGGCGCCCCGTGCGATGCGTCCCTGATGCCGCTGCTGTGCGAGACAGTGGCGCAGTGCGCTGCGCCATTGCTGCTCGCGCCTGGCGCACAGGATATGTTGCCGGCGCCCTTGCGGACGGTGGCGGCGAGCCTGGCAGGCGGCGCACTGGCCGTACCGCTGACCACGTCCGACGGCGTCGTCGGCGTCATCGCGCTACGCAACGGCCCGGATGACGCGCCTTACCGGACGCAGGACCGGGATTTACTGGTGTTCGTGGCCGATCAGCTCGCCGCCGCCATCGGACGCAAGCAACTGCATGCGCAACTGCGGTTCATGGCCCTGCATGACGAGCTGACCCGCCTGCCCAACCGGCGCCTGTTCCACGACCGCCTCGACACCGCGCTCGCGCATGCCCGACGCCAGCAGGAACGCCTGTCCCTGCTGTTTATCGACCTGAACCGGTTCAAGCAGGTCAACGACAGCTTTGGTCATGCTTGCGGCGACCGCTTGTTGCAGGAGGTCGCGCGCCGTGTCTCTGCCTGCCTGCGCAACAGCGATACGCTGGCGCGGCTGGGCGGCGATGAATTCGTTATCTTGCTGGAAGACATCGCGCTAGCGGCCGCTGCAGGGCTGGTCATGGACAAGATTCACCTGGCGCTGGTGCCGCCGGTCGAGCTGGGCGACGGACAGTGGCTGCAGATTTCCGTCAGCGTCGGTGTCGCACACTATCCCGAGCATGGCAGCACGCGTGAAGAACTCATCTCGCATGCCGACAAGGCGATGTATGCCGCCAAAGCGGCCGCATACATCGCCGGATCAGAGGCGCATCAGCCGGCGTGATCGGCATCCTTGCGCCCCAATCCCGGCGCCAGACCCATACCCATGGCACCGCCGCCGCCGCCATCGGCATTGCCCCCGCCATTGCCACCGCCCCGGTTACCGCCAGCTTCACCCTTGCCACGCGCCGCACCGCCCTGGGTGCGTGTCGGCCCCTGCAGCGGAATCAGCACATCGGCCGGCATCGGGTCCAGATCCAGCGCGCTGCGGATGAAGCCGCGCAGGCTGATCACCAGGTCTGCCGTGTGAATCGGTCGACCGGCCGCCATATCGGCCGCAGCCTGCCCCGCCAGCCGGCAGTGCTCTTCGGTACCCAGCAGCAGGATGTCCGCCAGCGCGGCCTCGACGGCATCGCGCATGCGGCGCGACCGTTCGGAGCTGAAGGTTTCCTCGGCCAATGGCAGCGCGCCCTCCCCGGCCCGGGTGCGCTCATGCAGATCGCGCAAATGGGTCGGGTCGACCGTCAGCTGGCCGGTGAACGAGCCGCCCAGCGTGCGATAGGCCGCGATCAGCGTCTTGAGCCGCTCGTTGATCTGGCGGTTCATGCGTTCGCGCCGTTGCTGGATCGTCTGCATGATGATGAGACGAAT
Organism: Massilia sp. MP_M2; assembly: GCF_039123635.1. Taxonomy (NCBI): domain Bacteria; kingdom Pseudomonadati; phylum Pseudomonadota; class Betaproteobacteria; order Burkholderiales; family Oxalobacteraceae; genus Massilia; species Massilia sp. MP_M2. Next base: position 237,058 of record NZ_JBCHJF010000005.1, on the reverse strand, counting down.
GCCCACCCCGAGCAAGGTAATGACGGCAAGTCCGATGATGGTCGTCATCGCGCCTTGCCACGAGCTGAAATCCATGGAGCGCATCCTTGCCTCGACAACGTTGAGAGGATGCCAGTGTACCGACTCGGCGCCCGGCTACACGCCAGCGAGCAGTTCGTGTGTAAAAATAGCATTCTTTTGACGCAACCTTTCTGGAAGATGAACGATGACGATCAAAAATGTATTCATTGTCGGCGTCGCAAAATGCGGCACCACGGCGCTGTCGGAATGGATGGTCGTCAATGGCCTTGCCGAAGACCGTGTGCCCGGCGAAAAAGAACCGTATCTGTATGCGAACGACGAGCCCCACGCGGCGCGCTCGCGCAGCGGAAATTTGCCGCTGCTTGATGCCAGCGCCGGTTATGCCTTCGATCCGGCCACCGTGCAGCGCTTGCCCAAATACGATACGCGCCTGGTCCTGTGCCTGCGCAACCAGTTCGAACGGATGTGGAGCTTCTACAAGATGTTCAAGGTCGACTCGCTGGGTGGCGGGCAGGCAGAGGACTATTTTTCGTTGTATCAATCCGAAGGCAGCGGGACCGGCCGCGCGCCGCGCGCAGCCAGCACGTTTTCGGATGCCGTGATCCGCATCTGCCAGGCCTACTTTCCAAGACGCTCGCACCTGATCGTGGAAGGCTATGCGCGGCAAGAACTGGAACATCTGCGCACGCACACGTTCATGCAGCGCATCGAGTACGAACTCGCGTTTTACTTGTCGCGCAAACAGTTCCCGTTTTTCTCCATCATCTCCAACAGTTTTTACTACACCCCGCTGCGCACGCTGCTGGAACACTACCTGCCCTCCGATCTGTCCGTCATCTGCGTCAGCCAGCTTGACGATGCCGACGCGCGCCGCCGTTTCGTCGACGCCGTGTTCGAGAAATCCGTCGAGACCCCGCCGGTTCCCGTCGTCTTCAGCAGCACCGAGATTGCCATCGACGAAGCACGGCCCGATTTCGATGACCACGCGTTCGACACCCTGCGCGCCTGCCTGCGGTACGACCTGGTCCAGGCACGCGGCCTGATCGCCACGACGCGCCTGGGCGACGGCCTGCTGGACAATGCAGAACTGGACCGATACCTCGTGACCAACTAAGGGGTCCAACCAGGGGATCCAACCAGGGTCAGGTCTGACATTTGGACACGGACTCTTCCTTAGTTGTCGGGTCCCGGGCCGCATCGCGCCTTGCCACGAGCCGAAATCCATGGAATGCGTTCTGGTCTCGACAAAGTCTGGAGGCTGCCAGTGCACCGATCTGGCGCTCGCCATACGCTGGCCAGCAGTGCTCATATGAGACTACTTCGCTTGTGATACAAGCGCTTCCTCAGGAATGGACAATGACAATCAAGAATGTATTCATTGCCGGCATGGCAAAGTGCGGCACCACCGCGCTGTCAGAATGGATGGTCGTCAACGGGCTGGCCGAAGACCGCGTGCCCGGCGAAAAAGAACCGTATCTGTTTTCCAATGACGAGGCGCACCCTGCGCGCCTGCGCAGCGCCGACCTGCCACTACTCGATGCCAGCGTGGGCTATGCCAACAATCCCGCTGCCGTGCAGCGCCTGCCCGAACGCGACACCCGCCTCGTACTGTGCCTTCGCAACCAGTTCGACCGGATGTGGAGCACCTACAAGATGTTCAAGATCGACCGCATGGATACCCCGCAGGTGCAGGATTATTTTCTGTCGTTCCAGGAGCAAGGCAGCAGCACCGGCCGCAAGCCCCGCGACGCGCACGACTTTTCGGATTTTTTGATCGATATCTGCCGGAAGCATTACCCGCGACGCTCGCACCTGATCGTGGAAGGCTACGCGCGTCAGGAGCTGGAACATATTCGCACGCACACCTTCATGCAGCGCCTCGAGTACGAGCTGGCGTTTTACCTGTCGCGCCGGCATTTCCCGTTTTTCTCGGCCCTTTCCAGCAGCTTTTATTACACACCGCTCAAGACGCTGCTGACCAAATACCTGCCGTCCGATATCGCCGTCATCTCGGTGCATCAACTGGCCGATGCCGATGCGCGCCGCCGTTTCGTCGACGCCGTGTTCGAGAAATCGGTCGACACGCCGCCGGTTCCCGTCGTCTTCACCAGCAGCGAGATTGCCATCGACGAAGCACGGCCCGATTTTAACGACCGGGCGTTCGACACGCTGCGCGCTTGTCTGCGGTACGACCTGGTCCAGGCACGCGGCCTGATCGCCACGACGCGCCTGGGCGACAGCCTGCTGGACAATGCAGAACTGGACCGTTACCTCGTGGCAACGTAAGCGCGCCGTTTGTCATACCACTGTCATGACAGCGCCCGATGATGAAGCTGCAAAGTGAGCACCGGCAGGATTGATATGCCGGTCCGGTCAACAGCATCGGGAGCGCTGCATTCATGTACAACAGCGATAAACGGCTTCTCATTCTCGACGCGGATGGCACCACCATCGATGCATTTTCCGCGATCGCCATGGCCTTTGGCCAGCACGGCTGCGTACTCGGCGCCGAAACGGCGTTCCAGAAACGGCACCACCTGCTCAAGTACGTGGGCGGCCTGAAGCAGTTCCCGTCGATCATCAAGAAAAACCTGCGCAAGAACAGCCGCGCCAAACTGGTCGACACGCTGACCGACATTTACCGGCAAGAGGCCCGGCTGTATGACGGCATTCCCGAGCTGATCCGCGAACTGATCGATTCGCCCGGCATCACGGTGGGCATCGTCACGCGCAATATCACGATCGAGCCGCTCGAAACGCTGCGTCAGCTGTTCCTGCGCCACGATATCGATATCGGCGCACTGGATTTTCTGGAGCATATTCCACTCAAGGACAAGAAGACGGCGTCGTTTCGCGCCGTACGTGAGCGCTTCGGCGTCAATCCTGCGCGCGGCTATATTTGCGGCGACGAGCACAAGGACTTCACGGCCGCGGCCCATACCGGCATGCACCCGTTCATGGTCTCGTACGGATTCGAGGATTACGATCGCCTGACAAACAAGTTCGCCATTCCACCGGAGCTGATTTCGCGCACCTCGGGCGAGTTATGCGGGCGCGTGCGCCATGCACTGGACCTGGGTCAGGCGCCGTACCAGAACAGCAGCGCGCTGATCGCACCGAACAGCCAGTAATCGATCGGCGCGCCCAGCGCCCAGCGCTTGTGCCACGTCACATTGACCTGCTTGAAGCGGCGCCAGCCGAAGGCCGGGTTGATGACGAACCACAGGTAATCCTCGACGATCCAGAACAGCATGATCGACGCCATCACCGTCGCCTCGAGCTGCCACGACCACTGGCCCATGACAAACAGCGGGAAGTGAAACACCAGCCCGATGAATGAGAACATCCACAGGTGGTAACCGGTCAGTGCGCGGCCGCCCCAGAATATATCAAGCAGCAAATGTTCCTCGATGCGCCAGGTCGGCAGATTCGCCGCCCAGCCAGCCTCGCCTTCGATTTCCACTTCCACGCGCGCAAACAGATAGGCCAGCGCCAGCACGGCGCACAAGGTCGCCACGAGCCTGGCGCCATCGGATAATTCAAACATGAGCGAGATCACTTTTGCGGGCGGCTTGCACCAGGACCGTTTCGACGACGTGGCGCGCAGCCTGCGGGCGGCCAAGGGCGCGGGCGCAGGCGGCCATGTCGGCCAGTTTTTCCGGATGCGCCATCAGGTAGCGGATGCGATAGTCGAGCGTCGGCAGATCCACCGCCTTGAGCGCCGCGCCATGCTCGAGCAGGTAATTGGCGTTGTGTTCTTCCTGGCCCGGGATCGGCGCATTGACGATCATCGGCAAACCCATGGCCAGGCATTCGGCCGTGGTCGCGCCGCCCGGCTTGGTGATCACCAGGTCGGCGCACGCCATCAGGCGCTCGACGTGGTCCGTGTAGCCCTGCGGCGCCAGCCGCCCCGGGAAGCGCACGGCCAGGCGCTGCAACGCGGCCAGTTCGGCAGCGTTCTTGCCGGCCAGCGCGATCAATTGAAAATTGCCCGGAATCGCCAGCAACTGCTGCGCCACGCGGTGCAAGCCGCCCAGACCCGCGCCCCCGCCCATCAGCAGGAAGGTCGGCAGCGCCGGATTCAGGCCCAGTGCGCGCGCGCAGTCGGCGCGGTCGTGGCTGATCGAAAACGCCGGCATCGTGGGAATGCCGGCAACATAGATGGCGTGCGCGGCGATGCCTTGCCCGTGCATGCGAAACGCCACTTCGTCGTTGGCGGCAAAATAGCCGGTGACGTGCGGCTGCAGCCACATGCGGTGCAGGTCGAAGTCGGTGACTTGTACCCAGAGCGGGCACGTGAGTGTTCCGGCGGCGATCTGCTGCGCCAGCACTTCAGCCGGCTGAAAATGGGTGCAGATGATCGCGTCGGGTTGCAGCGCCGCGAGGTGGTCGGTCAGCACGCGGCATGCACGCCGCTCGATCCGGCGCCGCACGCGATTGACCAGGCCATCCGGGCGGGCCGCATCGGTCCAGCGGTAGATGTAGCGCCACAAGCCCGGCGCGCGGGTGATCAGGCGAAGATAGAAATCGGTGTAGACCTTGCGCAGCAGCGGCGTGGCAAACGCCATCGCGTCCAGGTGGATGATGGTGGCGTCGGGATGGTCGGCGGCGGCGCAGGCGCGGATGGCCTCGGCAACCCGGGTGTGACCGGCCCCGGCCGGTACGCTGAGCAGAACGATGGTCTTGCCGGCCATGCTGCGCTGGAGTTCGCCCTCTTTCACGAGGGGCGCTTTCCGGCCTGCGCCAACGCTGCCATCCGGTCTGGCGAAGATTTTTGCTTCATGCACACTCCATCGCAACGTGATGCGACGAAGTGTGAAGGCCGATTATGACCCGGCCATGACCAGCACGCGCTTATGTCACAAACTTACGTCACACGCTTACACCACGCTGTTCCACGGCTTGGACAGACGCATCGCGCAATTGATCAGGCCAACCATCGAATACGTCTGCGGGAAATTGCCCCACATTTCGCCCGTGACCGGATGCGTGTCTTCCGACAGCAAGCCCAGGTGATTGCGCGCCGCCAGCATGGCCTCGAACACGACGCGTGCTTCGTCCTCGCGCCCGATCCGCGCCAGCGCATCGATGCGCCAGAACGTGCAGATATTGAAGGCTGTTTCGGGCTTGCCGAAATCGTCCGGTGCTTCATAGCGGCGCATGTACGGGCCGTCGCACAGCGACTTTTCCAGCGCATCGACGGTGGCGACGAAGCGCGGATCCATCGGATCGATGAAGTTGATCTCGGCCATCAGGAGCACGCTGGCGTCGAGATCGCGCCCGCCCAGGCTTTCGGCAAACGCCTGGCGCTCTTCGCTCCACGCTTCGGTCAACAGGCGATTGCGGATGATTTCTGCGCGATCGCCCCAGAACGTCGCGCGCTCGGGCAAGTCCAGTTCTTCGGCGATCTTGGCCAGGCGGTCGCAGGCCGCCCAGTTCATCAGCACTGACGAGGTGTGCACGCGGGCGCGCGTACGCAGCTCCCACATGCCGGCGTCCGGTTCGTCGTACAGGCGAAACGCCTGTTCGCCCACCGCTTCGAGTTGCACGAACTCGGCATGCCCCGCACGGCGGAACAGGCGGTGATCGAAGAAGGCCTGCGCTGCGCCGAGCACGATATTGCCGTACACGTCGTGCTGGAAGTGTTCCTGCGCCTGGTTGCCCACGCGCACCGGCCCGTTGTTGCGGTAGCCGGGCAAGTGCTCGATGATCGATTCGGGCAGCTCTTCCTCGAGGCCGATGCCGTACAGCGGCTGGATGTGCCCGCCCTTGGCGCGCGCCACGACATTGCTCAGCCAACGCAGATAGTCTTCCATCGTGCCAACTTCCGACAAGCTGTTCAGCGCCCGGATCACGAAGAACGCATCGCGCAGCCAGCAGTAGCGGTAATCCCAGTTGCGCTCGCTCCCCGGCGCTTCCGGAATGCTGGTCGTCATGGCGGCGATGATCGCGCCGGTGTCTTCATACAGCGACAGTTTCAGCGTGATTGCGGCGCGGATGACCACGTCCTGCCACTCGAGCGGCAGGGCCAGGCGGCGCGACCAGGTGCGCCAGTACGAGATCGTCTCGAGCTCGAAGCGGTGCGCGGTGTCCTTGATGCCGTCGGCCAGCGTTTCGTCCGGTCCCAGCATGAAGTTCAGCGGCCGGTCGAGCAGGAAGAACGATTCGGACAGTACGTAATTGAGCGACGCGTCGGTGTTCAGGCGCAGCGTCTGGTCGGGACCGATGTAACGGATGTGGTGGCTGCCTTGCGTGATCTCGGGCGCCTTGGCGCCGTATTCGAAGCGCGGCCGCATGATCACGCGCACGCGCACACTGCTGCCGAGCGGACGCACGCGGCGCACCAGCATCAGGGGCCGGAACATGCGGTCGCGGCTCAGGAAGCGCGGCGCGAAATCGGTGATTTCGATGCCATTGCCACTGCTGTCGTACAGGCGCGTGCGCAGCACCGCCGTGTTCGGCTCATACACCTGCTCGCTGCGGGTGAAGTCTTCCAGCTCGACGCTCCACAGGCTGCCATTTTCGCTCGGGTCGAGCAAGGCATTGAAGACCGGGTCGCCGTCAAAGCGCGGCAGGCAGCACCAGACCATCCGGCCCATGCGGTCGACCAGAGCGCTGAAGGCGCAATTGCCGATCACGCCGCAATCGAGCGAACCGGTGGGTTCGATGGCGACCTGTGACTCGAGGACGTTGGGTAGCGCGGTACTCATTGCCGACTCTTGGGAATCATCATTCATGGGGTGTGTCCTTTCCAATGGTTGGCGCGGCGGCCGCTTGCGACAGTACGATGCGCAATTGTTCCGCCGACGCGATGCGGCACTGGGCCACGGTGGGGCCCGGTCCGACCTTCAGGCCGATCCCGCCAATACTTTGTACTTGTGCAAAACCTGCTTCGTCGGTCGTGTCGTCGCCGATGAACAGGGGCCGGTAACCGGCGAACGGCGCTTCGGCCAGGAAGTCGCGGATCGCCGTGCCCTTGCTGACGGCATTCGACTTGACCTCGACGATCATCTTGCCTTCCATCAGCAACAGGCCCGGGCTGGCTGCCACCGCAACGCGCATCGCTTCGGTGCACAGCGCCTGCAATTCGGGCGCCTGGCGGAAATGCAGCGCCAGCGCGCCGTGTTTTTCTTCGACCCACAGATCGGGATGGCGCGCCGCCAGCCCCTGCGCGGCCTGCCGCACCCGCGTGAAGTCAGGCGCTGTCAGGCGGCGCAAGACACCGTCGACGCCACGCCGTTCCATGCCGTGCACGCCGGCGGCAGGGAACGTCAGCGGCGCCAGCAGTTTGTCGAGCTCGTTGATGGGCCGGCCGGACACGAGGGCCAGCCGCCCTTTCAGGCGCGCCTGCAGCAGCGGCAATGCGGTGCGCAGCAGGTCGGTGACGATCACTTGATCGGGCAACGGCGCGATGTCGACCAGCGTGCCGTCGAAATCGAGAAACAGCACGCAATCGGGCGCGGCCAGCAAGTCGAGCGCGGCCTGCAGGTTGTCAGTGGTGTCGGTCATGCTTGCCCCCTGCGCACGCGGTCCTGGCTGAGCGAGACGATGCGCGACTTGACGCGCTCGCGCTGGCGCAGGCGCGCTGCATCCTGCAGCATGCGGCCGGCCCAGCGATACACGTTGAAGTCGCGCACCCGGCGGCGCATGCTGCGCATCCGCTCGCGCTGTTCGTCACGCGGCATGCGCAGCGCCTGGTACAGCGCTTCGGCGCCCTCTTCGATGTGGTACGGATTGACGATCAGCGCTTCGTGCAGCTCGCGCGCCGCGCCGGTGAACTGGCTCAGGATCAGCGCGCCGCCTTCGTCGTCGCGGGCGGCGATGAATTCCTTGGCCACCAGATTCATGCCGTCGTGCAGACTGGTCACGCTGCAGACATCCGAAGCGCGGAAATACGTGCGCAACTGGCGCTGTTCGTGGTGCTCGGTTTTCAGCACGATCGGCAGGTAGGTGCCGCTGGCGTAGCGGTCATTGATCCGCTGGGCCAGGGCCCGCACGCGCGTTTCCAGGTTCTGGTATTCGTCGAGCGACGAGCGGGTGGGCGCGGCGATCTGCACGAACGTGAATTTGCCGATCATTTCCGGATACAGCTCGAACATGCGTTCGACCGCTTCGAAGCGCTCGACGATGCCCTTGGTGTAGTCGAGGCGGTCGACGCCGATGCCCAGCAACTGGTCGGCCGGCAGCGACAGCGCCTGGCGGATCTCGGCGCGGCAGGCGGCGATATCGGGTTCGCCCGGAATCTCGTCGGGCCAGGCAATCGAAATCGGATACGGCTTGACCTGCGTGAGCTGGTTGCCGTAGCTGACGGTCGAGGCTTCGTCCTCGATGCGGGTTTCCAGATAGCGGTCGACCGTGTCGAGGAAATTCTTGCGATGGAACGGCGTGTGGAAGCCCAGGATCGTGCTGCCCAGCATGCCGTCGAGGATTTCTTCGCGCCACGGGCAGATGCCGAACGACTCGGGGTTTGGCCATGGGATGTGCCAGAACGTGATGATGGTTGCCTTTGGCAGCACTGCGCGTACCATGCGCGGCAACAGGGCGAAGTGATAATCCTGCACCAGCACGACCGGGTTGTCCGAGCGCGCTTCGGCGATCACGGCGTCGGCAAAGCGCTGGTTCACGCGCACGTACTCGGCCCAGTCTGTCGAGCGGAACACGGGCCGCACGTGGGCGATATGGCACAGCGGCCACAGGCCCTCGTTGGCAAAGCCGTAGTAATAGCCCTGCTCTTCTTCCTTCGACAGCCAGACGCGGCGCAGCGTGTAGCTCGGGTTGTCGGGCGGGACCGGCACATGGTCGTTGGCGTCGACCGTCTCGCGGTCGGCCGAACCGGCACCATGCGCGATCCACGTGCCGGAGCAGGCGCGCATCACGGCTTCCACCGCGGTCACCAGGCCGCTGGCCGGGCGCTGGACTTTCACACCGTTGGGTGTGGCCACGTGGATATAGGGCTCGCGGTTCGAGACCACGAGGATCTGGTCACCGGCCAGGTCCTGGTTCAGCAACTGTTTGAGCGTTTCGGGACTCCAGGTCGTTGACTCGACCGGGCTGGCGGCCAGCTCGCGCTGGTAATCATTGAGCATGGCGCGAAACTCGCTGGCCAGCGGCGCCATGTCGCCTTCGGCGGGCGCCGCCTCGGCCGCAACGTGACTTGGCGAGCGCGGTAACAGTTCGCCGCGCAGCATTTCACGCATGCCGGCCACCCAGCCACGCCAGCTCAGGTGAGCGATGATCACGGTAATGAGCGAGATCGCGCCGGCCATCAACACGAACAGGCCAAGGATGTATTTCTTGGTGTCGGCGCTGCGGCGCTCGATGAAGCTCATGTCCTGCACCAGCACCAGGCGCCCGGCAGACACCCCATCCTGCGTCAGCTCGCGCGTGGAAACGTGGACCGGACCCTCCGCCAGGCGCACGACGGGATTGGACGTCGAGCCATCGTCCTCATTGCTGACCTGTCCCTCACGGCAACCGAGCGTGGCTGGATAGGTCGAGGTCTTGTACAGCAGCATGCCGTCGGTCGAACACAGGGCCAGCGCATACAGGCGCTCGTCCTGAATCGCGCGCTCGAACGCGTCGTTGATCCTTTCGCCCGAACCGTCTTCGAGATAGGTCAGCAAAGGCTGTTGCAGCGTGCTCGACACCAGGCGCGAGCGCGTGTCCAGGTCACGCACGAACCAGCGCTGGGTAAGATTTTCCATCCACGGAATGGCAAAGTACCCGAACAGGGCCAGCACAATGGCAAGGGGAACAATGAACCGCAGGGACAGTTGAATGGATCTGAAGCGCATGGAGCTCTTTCAATGGGACGAAGTCGCCGACCAATTGATTATAGCTATCTAAAAATTATCTTGTCGCTATGGCATGCAACGGTGTCGAACGGGGCGGGATCGGCTGGTAAAAGTACATCGCAGAGCCGCACGATGTGTCACTGGGTAGTGCCATCCGGTCCGCAATCGCGCCGAGCCCAGGCTTGCACGAAACCGCGACCGTCGACGGCGCCGGTCACTGGCTGCACCGGGAGCAGCCCGGCATCGTGAATGACTTGATCCTGTCATTTGCTGACACGGTGCGGGCCGATACGGCGACCTGAACGCCGGCTTAACCCGGCACGCGTTTCATGACGAACTCGGCGCGCGGCCTGGCGTGTCGCTCCAGCCGGTAAGTGAGCACGGTGCCATTCTCGCTGACCGTCACTGTCCACAAATTGGTGTCAGCGCCGGGAACCAGTCGGGCCGTATAGGCATCTGCCAGGAATGCCTGTGAGCGTGCAGTGCCGCCGGGCTGCGCCATCCCGCCGTACATCGTTACCCTGTCGGGCGTGCCGTCAGCGTGACGATGGTCATGGCGTAATTCCAGCCCTGCTGCAGGGCGCGTGAAAATCCACGTGCGCGAACGATCTTCGCCAACCTTGACCGGCATGCGCACATCGGCCGCGCTGCAGATGACTTCGGTCGAAATGGTCTTGTTGGCAAACTCGTTGTTTGGATCGACCGCATAGGTCTGGCCGCCCTCGAAGCGCTCACCGCACATCGTCCTGAGTGTGGCCATGAAGCGGTCGCCATCGACAGGCGCCGGAACGGCAGCACAACCGGCCAGCAGGCAGGTACTCGCGAGAAAAGGAAAAAGAGGATGCATCGTGGTCCCGTTAGAGGAAAAAGCATGAAGCACACAGCATGTCGGCAAACTGACAAATCATCAACAAAAGCTACCCAATGGCAACAAAATAGCGCGGGTGCGTGAAATGAAAAATAATGTGTCGTTATTTATGTGACAAGCGTATGAAATTTGTCGGAAAATCTTACAATTAATTACCAAATTTTTATTTTGAAAAATATTTCTCATAGAAATCAATGTGTTGTTTTGCTGGCACGCAATGTGCATTAGCTCCGATAGTCGTCGAATGATCATTACGACATCCGATACAGGGGCTGTGACACGAATGCAGACCCGTTCATCGTACACACTTGGAGCGCATCAGAATGAAGAACGCACTTGCTGCATTGCTGGTTTCCGGAATGATGTCCTCGGCGTTCGCCGGGGTTGTGATTGAAGAAGGTTTTGATGATGTAAACAGTCTCCAGAGCAAGGGTTGGATTCTGGAAAATAACAGCACCCCTGGCGGCGCGACGCCCGGCTGGTTCCAAGGTAGCGTCGGCTTCACGTCGCAAAACGGCGGCGATTACAGCTACGCCGCGTCGAACTTCGGCGTTGCGGGCACCGATGGCATCATCAACAACTGGCTGTACACCCCCGAATTTTCCACTGCACTGGGCGCAACCGTGTCGTTCTGGCTGAATGCCATCGACGAAGCCGGCTTCAGCGACAGCTTCTCGTTCGGCTACACCGGCGCTGACGGCGTCCTGGTCAGCCTGATGCCTGCCTTCACCGTCTCGACCGGCGGCTGGACGCAATACACCACCAATATCGCTGCCGCAGCAGGCACGACCCGTTTCGCATTCCAGCACACCGGTGCGCAAGCCACGTCGAACTATGTCGGCCTCGATACGCTGTCGATCTCGGCCACCGATGCCGCCGAAGTGCCGGAACCGGCAAGCATCCTGATCCTGGCCGCTGGCGCCATGGGCCTGGTTGCCGCACGTCGCCGCAAACGCGCCTGAGCGCTCCACGCCACGTTGTCCGGCGAAGCGCGCTGCGCTTCGCACATTTTGCATCGAATATGTTTTTCCAGGAGATTGTCATGTTCCAGAAACAACAAACCGGCCTGCGCGCACTGCGCGTCGCCGGCATTGCCTTTGCCCTGATGGGTTTCGCCGGCCAGTCCGCCATTGCCCAGGAAGCAGCTGTCGCCCCGAATGAGTCGCTGACCATCGTGCGCGATGTCGAAACCGGCAAGCTGCGCGGCGCCACCCCTGCCGAAGCAGTCGCGCTGAAAGCGCAATCCGTCAAGGCCACCGCACGCATTGCCCCAAAAGCAACGCTGCAAAAATTCCACAGCAGCGGCGCGCGCGGCGCCCGCCTGACTGACGAGTTCATGACCACGTCGGTGGCGGTTCGTAACGCCGACGGCAGCATCACCGTCACGCACGGTGACACCCAGAATGCCGATTCGACCGGCCACGTTCACACCATTACGCCTGTCACGGAGTAATCATGCGCACCCCATCCTTCTCGCTTACCGCTGCTCGCACCGTACTGGCCGCCGCCAGCATCCTGACCTGCATCGCCGCGCAAGCTGCAACCATCACCATCCAGAGCCGCGATCCAGCCGGCTTCGGCTTTAACGATCCGACCCCGGCCACACCAGTTGGCGGCAATATGGGCACGACGGTCGGCGAGCAACGCTTCAACGTCTATCGCCACGTTGCCGATATCTGGGAACGCAATCTCCAGAGTAACGTGACGATCACCGTGTCGGCCGGTTGGGAAGCGCTGACCTGCACCGCCACCACGGCCGTGCTGGGCAGCGCCGGCGCCTGGAATATCTGGAACAACTTCGCAGGCGGCAAGCCAAACACCTGGTATCCAGCAGCACTGGCCAACAAGCTGGCCGGCGTCAACCTGACCAGCGGCATCCCTGACGACGGCACCGGCTACGGCAACGTCGACATCAAGACCCAGTTCAACGTCAACCTCGGCCAGCCGAACTGCCTCGCAGGCAGCAGCTTCTACTTGGGTCTGGACGGCAATGCCGGCAGCCAGGTGAACTTTGCAGCAACCCTGCTGCACGAACTGGGCCACGGCCTGGGCTTCTCGGTCGTCAGCGTGCAGACCTCGACTGGCTTCCGCATCAATGCAGCAGGCACGTCATATGTGTCCGAAGGCGGCCTGCCAAGCGTCTGGGAAGAGTTTATGTACGACAACACGGCCAAGAAGAGCTGGCTGAACATGTCGTCGGCCGAGCGCCGCGTTTCGGCGATCAACCCGCTGGGCCTGGCCTGGACCGGTGCCAATTCGGTCGCCGGCGCGAGCATCCTGCGCTCGCAGCCGATCCTGAAAGCGGCGACGCCAACTGGCGTGCTGCCGGGCATCAACTATTCGGCGTCGGCCTTTGGCCCGACTCTGCCAGCCGTCGCCTCGCTCGGCGCACTGGCCACGATCACGCCCCAGACCGGCGAAGCCGGTCCCGGCTGCGATCCATTCAATGCCGCCAATGCGGCAGCAGTGCGCGGCAAGGTGCCGATCATCAGCCGCGGCGCATGCGGTTTCGCCGTCAAGGTGAAGAACGCGCAAAATGCTGGCGCAGTCGGCGTTCTGCTGGCCAATAACGTTGCCGGCGACATCGCACCGGGTGGTGCCGATCCAACCGTCACCATCCCGTCGGCCGGCATCACGCAAGCCGCTGGCGATGCACTGAAAGCCGCTGTCGCCGCTGCCAAGCCATACGGTACGCGTTCGCAGCCTGGCGTGGTGATCGCATCGCTGGCCACCGACCCGACCCGCAAGGCCGGCGCCGATTCCCTGGGCCGTCCGCTGCTGTACACCCCATCGGTGCTGGCGGCAGGATCGTCGGTATCGCACTGGGACGTGACGGCATCGCCAAACCTGCTGATGGAGCCAAGCATCAATTCGGACCTGACCCTGTTCCTGTCGCCACCGTACGATCTGACGCTGCCACTGATGAAGGATATCGGTTGGTAATCACATGGTAAGTCGCATCACGGCGCCCGTGCGCCGTGATGCGTGAATACAAAAACGCCACCTTGCAAGGTGGCGTTTTTATTTGCTGCTGATCAAATCGTCAGTCAGAAGAACAATTAGAAGACCAGGTACAGGATCACCAGTACAACGACCGGGATGCCCAGGAGCCAGCCAATGAAGAATTTACCCATGATGTTGTTCCTTTTGTATTTGCAGTGTCGATGGGTCTATCTTGCGCGCCGCAGCGTCCTCGTTCAGTACGCTACTGCACGTCCACCAAGAAATTGATCCATTCGGTTATCCGGCAACTGCCCAGGCGCGCACGGCAGGAACGCGGTGCGACGTGGATTTTTTGACAGGGCTATACTTAAATCATCACTTGTCGCCAGGCAGGGAACGCGGCCGGATGCTGTGCGTCGATCGTGTCCGCCACTGCCGGCGATGGCCTCCATGCGCATCGCGCCAGCCGGAGCCCAGGCTCCGCAGCGCCAGATGCGCCCACCCACCATTCAATCAGGGGACTCTATGCCTACAACCTGGATCATCGCGGCCAATGCCGGTCGTGCACGTATTTTCGCCGATACCAAATCTGCCAAGTCGCTGCAAGAAGTGGAAGACATGGTCAATCCTGCCGCGCAGGGGCGCGTGAGCGACATCGTGACGGACAGACTGAGCCCGCGGGCGGCCGGCAATAGCGGCCACAGTATCGGCGGCGGCCAGGGCGGCGGCTTCGAGCACGCCACACAGGCCGGCGCACCGGGCAGCGACTACCAGCCAGCCGTCACGCCTGCCGAGCACGAAGCGCAAAAGTTTGCCAGGGACGTTGCATCGTACCTGTTGCAAGCGCATCAGAAAAGCCAGTACCAGCATCTGATCGTGTCCGCATCGCCCGAATTCCTGGGCCTCTTGCGCACGGCGATCGATCCGCAGGTCAAGGCGCTGATCACGCATGAGCTCAACAAGGATTACACGCACTCGAGCGGTCATGAACTGCGCGGCCAGCTCGCGGCGCATCTCGAAAAAGCATAAGCTCGAACGACCGCCAGGTCGCGCCAACCCTGACAGGCCCGCCACTTAGGCGGGCCTTTTTCGTTATGGTCGTGCGTGCTCGACCGGTGAGAAGATCTCGCGCAGGTCGTCGGCGCCGATGGCCGGCGCCAGCTCGGTGTCGCCGGCCAGCAGGGCATTGGCCAAATCACCTTTGCGGCGCTGCATTTCCTGGATTTTTTCTTCCAGCGTGCCGCGTGCGATGAGCTTGTAGACGAATACCGGCTGGGTCTGGCCAATCCGCCAGGCGCGGTCAGTAGCCTGGTTTTCGCTGGCCGGGTTCCACCACGGATCGTAGTGGATGACCGTGTCGGCCGCCGTGAGATTCAGGCCCACGCCGCCCGCCTTCAGACTGATCAGGAACACGCCCACCTGCCCCGCCTGGAACGCAGCGACCGGCGCGGCGCGGTCGACCGTGCTGCCGGTGAGTTCGACGTAGGCGATGTTGCGCGCGTTCAGTTCATCGGCAATCAGCGCCAGCATGCTCGTGAACTGCGAAAACACCAGCACCTTGCGCCCTTCGCTGATCAGGGTGTCGAGCAATTCCATCAGTGCTTCGAGCTTGGCCGAGCCGCCGGCCGCGCCCGTCTTGAGCAGGCGCGGATCGCAGCATACCTGACGCAGCTTGAGCAGCGCTTCGAGAATCACGATGTGGCTGCGCGCCAGGCCTTTGCGGTCGATCTCGTCACGCACCTTGCGGTCCATCGCCACGCGCACCGTTTCGTACAGGTCGCGCTGGACACCGCCAAGCTCGACCGGCAGGATGATCTCGGTCTTGGGCGGCAGTTCGGTCGCCACCTTGTCCTTGGTCCGGCGCAGCATGAACGGTTTCAGGCGCCGCACCAGCAAATCCTTGCGGTTCGTGTCGCCGCCCTGCTCGATCGGTTTGCGAAACACGGTGTTGAAGCCGCGCTCGTCGCCCAGCAGGCCAGGCATCAGGAAGTGGAACTGCGACCACAATTCGCCCAGGTGGTTCTGCACCGGCGTGCCGGTCAGGCACAGGCGATGGCGCGCGTCGAGCAGGCGCGCCGTCTGCGCCGCCTTGCTGCGGCTGTTCTTGATGTACTGCGCTTCATCGAGGATCAACAGGTGATAGCGATGGGCGCGCAGCGCCACTTCGTCGCGCCCGAGCAGCGCGTAGGTCGTCAGAACGACGTCGACAGCGCCGATCCCGTCGAACAGCGCCGTGCGCTCCTTGCCATGCAAGAGCAGCACGCGCAGGCCGGGCGTGAAGCGGGCCGCCTCGGCCTGCCAGTTGGGCATCAGGCTCGTGGGCGCCACGACCAGCGCCGGGCGATCGAGCCGCCCCGCTTCTTTCTCGACCAGGATGTGGGCCAGCGCCTGGATCGTCTTGCCCAGCCCCATGTCGTCGGCCAGGATGCCGCCGAATTCGTATTCGCGCAGGAACTGCAGCCAGGCCAGGCCGCTGCGCTGATAGGGCCGCAGGTCGGCCTGCAGGCCAACGGGGAGTTCGACCGGCCGGATGCCGTCGAAATCGTTGAGCTTGCGGCCCAGTGCACGCAGGCGCTCGCCGCCCATCCAGCGCAGGTGCGAGGCGCGCTCGAGTTCGGCCAGGCGCGCCGCATCCATCACCGGCAGGCGCACCCGGCTGCCCATGCGCTCGCTGAAATACAGTTCGCCCAGCGTGACCAGGATCGGCTTGATGCGGCCCCAGGTCACGGCCACGCGTGTTTCGTCGTCGAGCTCGATCACCAGGTCGCCCTCGTCGGCGCGCGTGGCCAGGGCCACCGGGTCGAACTCCTGCGGCGCGGCGCGGATCATCTTGAGCAGCAAGGGCAGCAGCGCGTGCCGCTGACCGTTCACGACAATACCCAGCTCGAGCGCGAACCAGGCTTGCCCGCCCTCGCCTTCTTCATCGAGTTCGGCGTACCAGTCATCGACCTCGGCCAGGTCGTAGCGATAATCTTCATCGATCGCGACCTGCCAGCCGGCCGCCTCCAGGCGCGGCAGCGCATCGCGCACGAAGCCGACCCAGGCCGCTTCGTCGGCTAGCTGCAAGGCGCCGGGGAGTTCAAGCAGTGGCGAGTCGGGTGGCGGTTCGGCGAACCCGAGCCCGGTCAGCAGCGCCCGCGCCGCCGCTTCGAGCGGCGCATTGCGCACGATGAGTTGAACCTTGGTGTTCTCGATGCGGCGCAGCACCGGCCCGTCGTCGGGCTCCGCGATCCAGCCGTCGTAGTCGAACATCAGCGTGGCATGGTCGTACCAGAGGTAGTCGCCGCGCTGCCTGGCCAGCATGCTGTCGAGCACCAGCAGGGGCACCGGCGCCACGTCGCTGCGCTCACGCGTTTCCAGCACCTGCGGTAGTGGGAACACGCCCTCCAGGCCAAGCTCGGCCATGCGCGTCGCCACGCTGGCGCGGTGCTCCGGCCACAGCAGCGGCGCCTGCTCCACCGCGCCGAGCAGCATCTCCAGCGGCAAGGGCGCCAGCAAGGCTGGCAGCGTCAGCTCCCCGATCAGGTCACCATCGATATAGCAGGCCGGTTCGGTCGGCAGCACTTCATCGGGAATCTGCCGCTCGCGCGCGCCGCCGCCGGAAAATTGCCAGCTCAGCTGAAGCGCATCGGGGTCGCCGTCCAATGGATGCCAGTCGATCACGGCCGCGCGCTTCGGGCCGGCGAGCAGCGGCGCAACCCGGCCGCGCGCCAGATCCTCTGGCGTGTGGGCGCGCAGCAGCCGGCCTTGTGCGACGAGTTGGGCCAGCAGGCGTGCGCCCAGTGCGCCTTGCGGCCGCGCGACGCCCAGGCCGCCCGAAGCAGCGGCCAGGCCGGCAAACTGCCGCAGCAGCTCAACGTCGCCGGTCGCGATCCAGGCCGGTGGATCGCGCAGCAGGCCGTGATGGTTGACGTCGCCCGAACTGGCGCCGATGCCGGCGCGCTTGCCCTGGCGGCCCTTGCGCAGGTGCAACTGGGAGTGACCGTGCAAATCGGGCACCAGGACCCAGGCCAGTATGGTCACGGCGCCTGTGGCCGAGAGCGCCGGCTGCGTGACCTGGCGCAGCTGCGAGAGCTGCATGAGCCAGTGCTGCGCCACGGCGTTGGCCGCAGCAGGGGCCTGCCGGGCTTCGCGTTCGCGGCACTCGATGTCCTTGATCAGGACCGACACGACGTGCTTGCAGTTGTAGCCCACCGGGCAGGTGCAGTGACCGTCGAAGTTGACCTGCTCGCGGCGCGTGAACACGCGGATGGTCTGATGGTAGATCGCCCCGCCGCTGCCGGCGACTTCGCCAATCAGCCGCTCGGCCTGCCACTGCGCGACCAGGACATGGCCGTCATCGGCGTAATCGTGGCCACGCTTCAGGGCGCCGGGGTCGAAGTTGTGCGTCAGGTCGGCGTAATCGTAATGCATGGGCGAATCGGGCAATCATGGCGGCGAAGCCGCTATTATCGCCCGAACGCGCCAATTATTACTGCGCGACGACCTTGATCTGCTCGACGTCCACGGTGGACTCGCCGAACATCTCCTTGTCGAACTCGCCCGTGAGTTCCACCAGCGTGTTGTGATCGACCGTCACGCCGGCCGGGAAACGGTCTGCGTCGATCTCGACCGTGATCTTGCCACTGGCGTCGGTGAACTCGTAGTTCTCGTCGCCCTTGTGGCTGGTGAGCTTGCCCTTGAGGCGCACGTACTGGTCATCTTTGCCCTTGGCCAGCAAGTCCCTGGCCGTCATCAACGGCGCGCCCGATGGGCCGGCATAGCCCGCTGGCGCGGCCTTGGTGGCCGGCATTGCAGTCGGCGTTGCGGTCGGGGTTGCAGTGGCGGTTGCGGCGGTCTGGGCGACAGCGACGGCCGAACCGGTGATCAACAGGGCGATGCAGGCAAGTTGCGAAATACGTTTCATGGTCAGTCCTCGGTAGTTGGTGGGTCGTTGCCTGCACAGCGTTGGCAGGCACGGACGCATTACACCGGCGGGACATTAAACCGATCTTAAGGGCGCTTCAACATCGAGCGTGACACCAAGGCCACGCCCATCCAGGCCTGCGCCGAAGGCCAGCGCGATGCCATGCAGATCGGCGATGCGCCTGACGATCGACAGCCCGAGTCCGCTGCCCGGCTGGCCCTGCCCCAGCACGCGGAAGAATCGCTCGCTCAGGCGTGCGCGGCTCGCTGCATCCACACCCGGACCATTGTCGCGCACGGCGATGCGGTCGAACCCGGCGTGCCGGTGCGCGTCGATGGCAATCCGGCTGCCGTCCGGGCAATAGCGCAGCGCATTGTCGAGCAGGTTGCGCAGCACGATGTCGAGCATCTGCGGGTCGGCCTCGACGTGTTCAAGCTCACAGTGCACGGCAATGCTGATGCCGCGCGCCGCTGCTTCTTGCGCATGCGCGCCTACCAGGCGTTCGAGCAGCGCCGGCAAGGCCACCGGCTCGCGCGCCAGTTGTTCGCGCGCCAGCGGATCGAGACGTGCCAGCATCAGGAGGCTGTCCACCAGCCCGGTCGTGCGCGCGATATCGTGGCGTAGTTTCTGGAACGGCGCGGCCAGATCGGGATGCTGGCGCTGCAGCAGCTGCACGTGCATGTGCAGGCCCGCCAGCGGTGTGCGCAGCTCGTGCGCGGCGTCGGCAGTAAAGCGCCGCTCGGCCTGCAGCGCCGCTTCCAGGCGCCCCAGCACGCCATTGAGCGCCTGCACGATCGGCAGTACTTCGCGCGCCTGGCCGGCGGTGGCGACCTGGGTCAGATCCTGCGGCGTCTTGGCCGCGATGCTTGCCGCCGTCTGGCGCAGGGGTTTGAGCACGCGCCCGGTCAGCACCCAGCACACGAGCGCCAGCAGCAGCAGAAAGCCCAGCACTGGCAGCCACAGCGATTCGGCCAGCTCTTCCAGAATGTCCAAGCGCTTGCTCTGCTGCTGGCCGACCTGGACCTCGACGCTGCGCGCCGCGTCGCGCACGACGAACACGCGCCACGGATCGCCGTTGTTGCGCACGTCGGCAAAGCCGTCCTGCTCATCAAAATCCGTCACGAACGGCTGCCCGGGCGCGCCGCCGGTACGCTGGATGACGCGCCCGTCCGCCACGATCTGGTACTGCATATCGACCTTGCGGCCAGGACGGCTCTCGAGCCCGGAGCGCAACAACAGGCCGCGCTCGTTCCAGTCGGTGGTGGCGGCCATGATCATGTAGCCCGATTCTTCGAGCGCATCGTCGAACACATCGTTGGTTTCCCGCCAGGCGATCACGGTGACGATGCCCAGGCTGGCCAGCCACAGCACGGTGCTGGCGGCAACGATGGCCGTCAGCAGGCGCCGGCGCAGCGACCACGGCTGCGCTTGTGTCTGCACCTGCGACTTATTCACCATCGGTCTTCATCCGGTAGCCCAGCCCGCGCACGGTGACGATGCTGTCGCTGCCGAACTTCTTGCGCAGATTGTGCACGTAGACCTCGATGGCATTGCTCTCGACTTCGTCGCCCCAGCCGTACAGTGTTTCCTCGATCTGGGCCCGGGTAACGATGCTGTTCTTGCGCAGCAGCAGCGCATACAGCACGTTGTACTCGCGCGCCGTCAGCGCGATGGGGGCACCGCGCAGGCTGGCCGCCTTGGTGTCCAGGTTCAGGGCGATCTCGCCGTGCACGAGGTCATTGCTCACCTGGTTCGCGCCGCGGCGCACGGCCGCGCGGATGCGGGCCGACATTTCCTCGAGCTCGAACGGCTTGACGAGGTAATCGTCGGCGCCCAGGTCCAGGCCCTCGACGCGATCGGCCAGCGCATTGAAGGCCGTGATCAGGATGACCGCCACGCCATTGCCGGCGGCGCGCAGCTGGCCCAGCAAGGCGTCGCCGGACAAGCCCGGCAAGCCGCGGTCGAGCAGCACGCAGTCGTAGCGATGGGTCATCAGGGCCGTCTGCGCCGAGTCGCCGCGCTGGACCCAGTCGACGGCGTGGCCGTCAAGGCGCAACCAGGCCTGGATGGTGTCGCCAAGGGAAATGTCGTCTTCGACGAGCAGGATGCGCATAGTGTGGGATGAGTAGATGGAATACCTTGTCTTGCCATGCTTGCGCGGCGAGATGAACCGAATCTTAAGGCATTGGCGACGCGGATGGGAATGCGTGAGTTTTCAGCGATATTGATGCCGTAGACTAGTAATTTTCCACGTTCGACTTCACGCCATGACATTCCGACTTGTATTGACGCGCCTTGCCGTGCCGGCAGCATCGCTGATGGCATGCCTGGGCATGGTGGCAGCGGGCTCGGTGCTGGCTGCCGACGCGAATTTCTGCACATCGATGTGCGAATCGACGCAGCGCGAATGCCGCGCCCAAGCCAGCTCGGGTGGCAAGGAGCGCTTCGCGGCACCGCCGGAGACCTCAGCCCGCAATTCGCTGGCGCGCACGGCCGAGGGCGAAGTGCCCGGGCAAGGTGCGCGCGCCCTGCAGGCTGCGGGCGACACGCAGCGCCGGCTGGACCGGACTGGCGCCTGTGACAAGGCGTATCAGCAGTGCACACGCAGTTGCGTCGTCCAGCCCGATACCAAACAGCAGGCAGCGCCGGCGCAGCGCTGATCCTCAGACCAGTACGGGCAACTACGCTTTCTTCAGCGCCGACGCCTTGTGCGCCGCCTCTGCCCCGGTTTTGTCGCTGACCACCAGGTATTCAGGATGTTCTTTGGACGCCGCGACATGGTGACGCTTGATGTCGGTCGGCGCCGTCAACTTCTTCTTGATCTTGCCGGTGACCGTGCCCTGGGACGACGCCCACTCCACCTTGTCGCCGGCCTTGAACGTTGTCGTCATGGCGTACTCCTTTCAGCGCTGCGATGGACCGGGTGCCATACAATGCCCCCGGTCCACATTGCAATTTACAGGCCCGGCTTGAGGATCACCTTGGTCCAGCCGTCAGCACGCTCGTCGAACTTCTTGTACGCGTGCGGCGCTTCGTCCAGCGACAGCTCGTGCGAGATGATCTGCGACGGCTTGGCACGGCCAGTGTGGATCAGCTTGGCGAGGCTGCGGTTGTAGGCCTTGACGTTGGCCTGGCCGTTGCCGATACGCTGGCCCTTGAACCACAATTTGCCGTAGTCGAACGCCAGCTTGCCTTCCTTGGCCAGCGCGTCTTTCGCACCCGGATCTTCCGGCAGGAACACGCCCACCACACCGATGCCGCCGGTTGGCTTGACCGCTTCGACCAGATTGTTCATCGTCAGGTTCGGCACTTCCTTGCCGTGCTTGTCGCAGCACTGGTAGCCCACGCACTCGCAACCGCAGTCGGCGCCCTGGCCGTCTGTCAGTTCCTTGATCTGCGCGGCGCTGTCGCCTTCGATGTCATTGATGCCGATCGCGCCCATCTTCTCGGCCAGTGCCAGGCGGTCCTTGTTCGGGTCAACGACGAACACACGGCTCGCGCCCTTGAGGAAGGCCGACATCGCCGCCATCAGGCCCACCGGACCGGCGCCGTAAATGGCCACCGAGTCGCCCGGCTTCATCTGCGCCAGTTCGGTCGCGTGATAGCCGGTCGGGAAAATATCCGACAGCATCACGTAATCGTTTTCCTTTTCTTGCGCATCTTTTGGCAGCACCAGGCAATTGAAATCGCCATATGGCACGCGCAGCAGTTCAGCCTGGCCACCGCTGTATGGCCCCATGCCGGCAAAGCCGTAGGCCGCGCCCGCGTTGCCCGGATTGCAGGTCAGGCAAAAACCGGTCAGGCCGCGCTCGCAACTTTCGCAAAAGCCGCAACCAATATTGAACGGCAGGCAGACCATGTCGCCGACCTTGACGCGGTCGACGCCTTTGCCGACAGCGATGACTTCACCCATGTTCTCGTGACCGAGGATGCGGCCCGTTTCCATGCTCGTGCGACCTTCGTACATGTGCAGGTCGGACCCGCAGATGTTGGTGGTGGTGATGCGTACCAGCACATCGGTCGGCTTCTCGATCGTGGCATCCGGCACGTTCTTGATCTGGACGTCACATGGTCCGTTGTAGACAAGTGCTTTCATTGGGTTCCCTTCGTGAGGCGTTCGGTGAATAAAACACCTACTTTGGGAGTCGCACGATTGATGCTCTGTTCGCCAGGCCACACACTGCAGGCCAGCGGCGCGTGCGCCTACGTGGCATTGCCTGTCAGCGCGCCAAGTCGATAACGAGAGGAAATTTCACAGCGCGTTAGAAGATCAGCGCATGAAAAAACGGCCAGCCCTGACTGCGGCTGGCCGTTCGGGACGTACGAGATGGATGCTTACTTCTCGACAAACTGGCGCACGCGGCGGCGCAGTTCGCGTTCCTGCTTCTCGTGTGCCGCCCAGTCTTCACGCACCCCGCGCCAGAGCGAGATCAGCATCAGGATGATGACCAGCGAAAACGGCACGGCAAACACGATGGTCGCTGTCTGCAGCGCCTTCAGCCCCCCTGCCAGCAACAGGCTGATCGCAATACCGGCAATCAGGCCGCCCCACAGCAGCTTGGTGCGGGTGGATGGATTCGGATTGCCGCCGCTACTCATCATGCCCAGCACCAGCACGGCCGAATCACCCGACGTCACGAAGAACACCACCACCAGGATCGTGGCGACACCCGACATCAGCGTGCCGTACGGCAGCGCCTCGAACATGGCAAACAGCGCGGTGGCCGTGTCGGCGCGCACGGCATCGGCAATCGGGATCTGCTCCCAGATCTGCATGTGCAGCGCGGTGCCGCCAAAGATCGAGAACCAGATGAACGCGGCCAGTGTTGGCGCCAGCATCGTGCCCAGGATGAATTCACGGATCGTGCGGCCACGCGAGACGCGCGCAATGAACAGACCCACGAATGGCGACCACGAAATCCACCAGGCCCAGTAGAAGATGGTCCAGCTGCCAACCCAGGTGCTGTCGCGGAACGGCGTCGCGCGCAGGCTCATGCGGACGAATTCGGTGACGTAGTTGCCCAGCGTGCTAGTGAGCGTGTCGATGATCGCCACGGTCGGGCCGAGGATGAATACCGCCAGCGCCAGCAGCGCGGCCACGGTCATGTTGGCGTTCGAGAGAATCTTGACACCGCGCGTGACACCGCTGACGGCCGAACCCAGGAACATGACGGTGGCCAGCACGATGATGCCGACCTGCGAAGCCTGGCTCACTTCCAGGCCGAACACGGTGTTGAGGCCGTTATTGATCTGCAGCGCGCCCACACCCAGCGACGCTGCCACGCCGAAGGCAGTCGCCACCACGGCCAGTCCATTGAAGAACCCGCCCATATGCTTGACGATCGGCCACGGCAGCGCGTCCGTCACGGTGCTGACCAGGGCAACACCGCCGCGTCGGTACTGGAAGAAGGCAATCGCCAGCGCCACGGCGCTGTACACGGCCCACGGGTGAATGCCCCAATGGAAGAAGGTATAGCGCATGGCCGCGCCCGCTGCTTCCGGCGTGTTCGACACGGTGCCGGGCGGCGCTTCAATGTAATGCGAGATCGGCTCGGCGACGCCAAAGAACACGAGGCCAATGCCCATGCCGGCAGCAAACAGCATCGAGAACCAGCTGCCGAGCGCGAATTCAGGCTCGTCGTCCTCGTCGCCGAGCTTGAGGTTGCCGTAACGGCTAAAGGCCAGGAAGACGACGAACACGACCATGCCGAGGACAACCCAGAGGTAGAACCAGCCGAAATTGCGCGTAACGGTAGCAAGCGCGGTCTCGAAGATCGGACCCATGGTGTCGGGAGAGATGACACCCCATAGAACGATGGCGAGGATGAAGCCCGCCGATAATGCTGTCTGCATAATTTCTCCAGAGACAGGAACGCGCGGGGCGTTGTGATGGTCAAATGACCACGTAATTGTAAATGAATTGCTAACTTGCTGCGTCGCAACAATTCTCCCGTGCTACCTGTCCATACGTGCCATTTCTGTATTTTCCAGGCTACACATAGTTCGCCACGGCAGCGGGTTTGGTCGCATAATTCATCAACGCTGTCATGACGAGCCGCGATATGCCCCCGACCCACGCCGCCCACGCCGCCCTTACGCACCGCATGCCACCTGCCGCACCCTGCGTGGCGCCGCGGGTGCAGGTGTCACGTCTGTCGCGCCTGTACGAAGTCATGGACCTGATGCTCGACTCGGTCGGCGATCCGCTGGCCCTGGGCAGCCTGGCCGCATCGGCCAGTTATTCGAGCTACCACTTCGACCGCATCTTTCGTGAGCTGACCGGCTTTTCGGCGGTGGAATACCAGCGCAAGCGGCGCCTGCGCCGCGCCGCACACCTGCTGCGCCACGAACCGGACGTGCCGGTCGGGCGCATCGCGCAGGATTGCGGCTTTCCGTCCAATGCGGCGTTTGCCAAGGCCTTTCGTCAGCAGTTCGGCATGCCGGCCAAATCCTGGCGCGATGGCGGCTGGCGCGTCTACATGGATGCCCAGGTCGGGCGCGAAAGCGATGTCAGCTTCTTTGTCGCCGAGCCGGGCGAAATTACTGCATTGAACGCCCCTTACTGCGCGCCCGTGCCCGGCAGCGTCGCCGCGCGCGTCACGCTGCGCCAGTTACCGGCCTTGCAACTGCGCTACCAGCGCTTCTTCGGGCAATCCGGCGCGGCGCTGTCGCTGGCCTGCAATGCCTTTATTTGTGCACAAGAAAGCGCCGGCATCGCGCGCGGCGCGCCGTGGTACGGCGTGTTCGATGAAGATCCGGGTTTTACGGGCGAGCGCGAATACTGCTACGACTTCGGCTTCGACGCCAGCCTGCTGGCCGACCCGGGCCTGGGCCTGCGCGTGCTGCCGGCCGGGATGGTCGCGCTCCTCGAGTTTCACGGCGAGTGGCCACGCTTTCGCGCGATGTACGAAGACTGGCTCGAGCACCAAAGCGTATGGCGGCTCGATGCGACGCGGCCCCATGTCCAGAAGGTCGCGCGCACCGAAGATGGCGGCTGGCAGGGCTGGCTGGCCCTGCCGGTCAAGCGCCGCTGACCTTATCTACCTTATTTCTACCTTGTTATCAGGCGCCTCGATGCGCATGAAGCGGCTCAGCACCAGCACCGGCAGCGCGGCCACCAGCACCCACAAAAAGAAGTCGCGATAACCCAGCGCCTGCTGGATGTCGCCGCTGATCGTGCGAAACAACACAAACCCCAGCTGCATGAAGCCGGTGCCCAGCGCGTAGTGCGCCGCCTGGTAGGGGCCACTGGCCACGACCTGCATGATGAACAGGATCACGCCGACGAAGCCAAAGCCGTAGCCGAACATCTCGAGCCCCAGCGCGCCCACGATCAGCGGCATCGAGACGGGCTGCGCGTCGCTCAGGTACCAGAACACGGCATTAGGCAGGTTCATCGCCAGGATCAAGAGTGGCAATGCGCGCTTGAGGCCCAGCCAGGCCGTGAAATAGCCTCCCGCAATGCTGCCGACCAAAAAGGCCCCGGTGCCGACCGTGCCGTACACCCAGCCCACCTGGGCGGTGCTCAAACCCAGGCCGCCGGCCTCGCGCGCGTCGCGCAGGAACAGCGGCCCGATCGACTGGATCTGCCCTTCCCCGGCCCGAAACAGGATGATGAACAGGATCGCCATCCAGATGCCGCGCTTGGCAAAGAACGTCTTGAACACGTCGACCAGCGTGGTCTTGACGTCGCGCGCATGGCGGATCCGTCCCGCGAGCTTGGGCGTGGCTGGTAGCGCGTGCCAGTGGTACAGGCCCAGCGTCACCATCAGGCCACCGAGCAGCAGGAACACGACGGTCCAGGCAGAGGCGATGCCGAAGCGTTCTTCGAGTTCGCCGGCCAGGATCAAGAGGCCGCCGAGCGAAAGGAACTTGGCGGCGTTAAAAAAAGCGCCCTGCCAGCCGGCATACGCCGCCTGCTCGCGCGATGTCAGGCTGCTGATATAGATGCCGTCAGCGACGATGTCGTGGGTGCTCGAGGCCAGCGACACGATCGCCAGCAGCGCCAGGCACAAGGCAAACCACATCGGCAGTTGCAGGGCCAGCGCGACCAGGCCCAGGCAGGCGCCGCCGAAGACCTGGCAGGTGACGACCGCCATGCGCCGGCTCGGGGCCAGTTCCAGGAACGGACTCCACAGCGCCTTGAAGGCCCAGGCCAGACCGAGCAGGCCGGTCCAGCGCGCGATCTGGTCATTCGGCACGCCCATGCTCTTGAGCATCTGGCCGGCAACCAGCGCCACCGCATAGAACGGCAAGCCCTGCGCCAGGTACAGCGTGGGCACCCACGACAGCGGGTGGCGCCGTGGCGCATGGTTGACCGGGGCAACGACCAGCGTCTCGTTCATGGCGATTCCAGATTCAGGGTGACGATGCGGCTCACGCGACCGCGCGTGTCGATGCTGGCCAGTTTCACGACGCGCACTCCATGCAGCGGCACCGGGTGGACGTAACGGGGACTGCCCGCATCAGGGTCGCGGCCATCGACAGTGTAATGCAGGCCCAGGCCGGGAAAGGCGGTAGTCGCCTGCAGCACGCCGTCTTCCACCAGTGCGCCGGGCGGGGGCAGGCGGTAGTGCCAGCCGTGGCGATCGAGCCGCGGCAACTCGCGTCGGCCGAGGCGGTTGGCGAATTCATTCCAGTCCGGATCAGTAGCCTGGGGCGACCATGCGCGTTCGGCCAGACCCAGCAGGCGCGGCATGGCGAGATACTCGAGCCGCGCGCGCGAGCACACGTTCTCGCCCCAGAGCTGGCCCTGCAGACCGGTAACGCCAACGCTCGGTGCCAGAGCGAACGCATCGCGCGTGCCGACGAAACCGGCCCAGTAGTAGCCCGGTTCCAGCGGATGCTTGGCGTGCGCGAAATCGAAATACAAACTGGTGGCATTGGCCAGCACGACGTCGAAACCGGCCGCAGCCAGCTCGGTCGCGCAATCGCGCGTCGGCCCCAGACCGCCGTTGTTCCAGACATAGACATGCACGTCGCGCCCGGCCTGGCGCCGGTCGGGCGCCAGCACGCCATCGGCGCGGGGTGCCAGCGCCGTTTCTTCCCAGCCTGCAAAAGCAATCCCGTGACGCGCCAGGATCGCGCGGCAGCGCGCCTGGAAGTCGTCGCGCAACTCGCGCACATCAGTCCAGCCATGCGCGCGCATGCTGGCCTGGCAGACGGACGAACCGACCCAGGCACCGCCAGGCACTTCGTCGCCGCCCGTGTGCAGTACCTGCAGCGGCACTTCTGCTGCGCGGTACAGCGCAGCCACCTCAGTGACGACGGTATCGATGAAGCGCTCGACCGACGGCAACGCGATGCACATCACGTTGTCATGCCACAGCTGCACCGATTCATAGATCGATGCGTCGGCCGGATCGCTGAGCAGGTATTCTTCGGCGCCGGCGAAGTCGCCAGCCGCCGCCAGGCGCGCATGGCGCACGCGCATCGCCTCGACGGCCGCGCGCGCGTGGCCCGGCAGATTGAATTCGGGGATAACGTCGATGTGGCGGGCTTTTGCGTAGCGCAGGATCGTCACGAACTCCTCTGCCGTATAAAAACCGCTGCCGCTCGACGCGCCGGGCGCTGCGCCGGAGCCGAACGACGGCGGCAAGCACGGTCTGCCCGGATGCGCAACGCCGCGCTGCGCGCCGATGTCGGTCAGTTCGGGCAAGGCGGCAATCGCCAGACGCCAGCCTTCGTCGTCGGTCAGGTGAAAATGGAAGCGGTTGAGTTTATAGGCGGCCATGCAGTCGAGCAGGCGCAGCACGGTGTCGACGCTGGAGAAATGGCGGGCAACGTCGAGCATCATGCCGCGATACGCGTAGCGCGGCGCATCCTGCACCGATCCCAGCGGCAGCGCGCCATCGGGCGAGACCAGCTGCGCCAGACTTTGCAGACCGTTGAAGACCCCGTGCGCGCTGGCGCCCTTGAGCACCACGCGCTGCGCATCGATGTCGAGCGAGTACGCCTCGTGCCCTGGTTCAGTCACCGGCCCGATGGCGAGCGTCACCGCGCCCTCGCCCGGCGGCAGGTCGGCCAGCAGCGCGCGCAGGAACCGTACTTCGTTGTCCAGGCCTGGCCCATGCACGATCGACGCATCCCGCCCCAGCCGATATTGGCCGCCGGTGAAGCGTGCCGAGCGTGGACGCGGCGTGATGCGCCCGACCTCGGCCTCGTCCAGATACGACAGCGCCGCGTTCTGCGCAAAGCGCCAGGCCGCATCGGCGGTGGGCACCGCGTCGCTCCGGTGGCGCTGGCGCTGCTCGGGGCGCACGAACGGCGCAATCGCCGGGTCGCCCAGATCGACAGCCGCGCCACCCTGCGCCGGCAGCAGATAAAAGCCCAGCGGCGCATCGGTGATGCTGATCGCCCAGTGCAGCGCTTCGTAGTCGAGCGTGTGCGTCTGCCCCGGCTGCCAGGTGCCGCCGCCCGGCATCGACAGCGCGAACAGGTCGCCATTGACGTGCGCGATGGCGTAGCCGGCGCTGACGGTCTCGGCCAGGATCTTGCGGCAGGTATTGAAGCACAGCGTCCAGCCGGGCGCGATGGGCATGGCGCCATCGTTGCGCAGCACGAGGCGCGCGGCGAACGCGTCGTCGCGTATGAAGTTGCTCAGGCATTCCCAGGCGATGTGGATCGCCGGGCCGCCATCGGATCGGTCCGTCATGGGTGTCCAGGTGAAGGCGGAGCGGCCAAAGCCGCCCCTGGGCTGATTACAGCTTGCCGCGCAGGCCGAGGTAGAAGGTACGGCCGTTCGAATAGAAGGCGCGTGGCCGGTCCTCGTTTTCGGCGTACATCTTGATGGTCTCGTTGGTGAGATTAAGCGCATCGAACGTGAGCGTGAAGCGCTCGCTGAGCTTGACGTTGATGGAGCCGGCGAGTGACGGCATGTCGTCCACGTGCTGGCTCGCGCCACGGTCCACGCCTGCCTTGTACTTCGAGCGCCAGTTGTAGGCCAGGCGCGCCGAGAAGCGTTCGTTCTCGAAGTAGCCGGTCACGTTGTAGGTGTTGCGCGACGAGTTGATGAGTTCCCCGCCATCGTCGAGTTCACCGTCGGCGAACGTGTAGTTGACCAGGAAGCCGAAGTCGCGCGCCACCGGCTGCTGCCAGCTCAGCTCCACCCCGCGGTTGCGACCGCCCGTGTTGTAGGGCGACGTGATCTGGTACTCGGTCAGTGTGCTGCGCTTGTTGTTGTAATAGGTGCCGGTCGACGTGCCCTGCGCCACGATCGAGCGCAGGTCCATGTAGAACAGGCCCGCCGACAGCAATGCCTTGGGTGCGTAATACCACTCGGCGCCGATGTCGAAGTTGGTCGAGCGCACCGGCTCTAAATTGACGTTGCCACCGTTGCCGCTCAGCGCGTCGTCGTTCAGCGAGACCGAGCCACCCAGCGCGCTGTAGTCGGGGCGCGCGATGGTCTTGGCCAGCGCCGTGCGCAGCACCAGGTCGGGCGTCACGTTGTACTTCAGGTTGGCACTTGGCAGGTAGTCGCGGTAGGTACGCTTGAAGGTCGTCGGCGTGTAGGCGCCGAAGGCCGAACCGGTAATCGGCGCCGGGCCGCCCGGCAGGTTGACGATCGTGTTCTGGCGCGTCTCGACGGCGCGCAGGCCGAGATTGCCGCTCCAGCCGTCGCCGCCGAAGTCGACCATGCCGTACAGCGCCGCCGTCTTCTCGCCCACTTCGAATTCGTTCATCCAGTTATGGCGCAGCACGTAGTCGAGCAGGCGGTTGCCGGGGATCGCGCCCCAGGCGCCCAGCGCCGCGCCGTCGTACTTGAAGTAGTTCGATGCGAGATTGCCGCCCAGGTCATTGGCGAAGTCGCTCGGGTACAGCTGGCCATTCCAGGCCGGCCCAGGATTGGTAAAGCCCAGCGGGCCGGGGCGGGTTTCGAGCGGATGCTCGGCATTGCGCTGGTGGTCGGTCCAGCGCGCGCCAAAGCGCACGGCCTGGAAGGTCGGATGGTCCAGGCGCAGTTCGCCGTCGAGCTGCGCGTACTGTTCCTTGTCGACGGACTGCGATTCGCCGCCGCCGGCCCAGCCGGTCGAGCCGGGCGAGACCGTGTTGCCGCCGGGGTAGCTGACCGACGCCGGCGACAGGCCGTTCAAGCCATACACCATACCGCCGTCGACATTGTTCTGGTAGTACACGTCGTCGCGGTCCCAGCCCACGCCGCGGGTCTTGCCAAGCTTTCCAGAGAGCGTAAACCGCTCGTTGACGCGCCACTTGCCGTTGAGGTCGAGATACCACGATTCGCCGCCCGCATCCGGGCGGTAGATATTGTCGACCTCGCCAGCATTGCGCGTGAATCCGGCCGCCACCAGCGTGTTGTTGCGCACGACCGGATTGAGAGGAATCAGGTTCAGGCTATTGATCGAATTGGCCGGCGCGGCCAGCCAGTTGGTGTTCTGGTGCGGCGCTTCGAGCTTCGAATAAAAGCCGTTGACGTCCAGCGTCAGGTTGCGGTTCGGGCGCACCTCGATGTCGAAGGCGCCGCCTTCGCGCTTCTTTTCCTGCTCGAACAGCGCGGCGCCGATGAAGGTTGGCACGACCACGCCGGCCAGCGCCGGATTGGCGATCGCCGCCGCGCTGGTCGCGCTGATCGGGGTGTAGCCGAGGATTTCCTGGCCATCGCGTCGCACGGATGATTTTTCGGAGAACCCCTGGATCAGGATGCCGGCGGTGTTGGCGGCGTTCTTCCAGTTCATGAGACCCGACAGATGCGGCTTGGTCTCGCCCGACAAATCATTGTAGTTGGCCTGGACCGAGCCTTCGACGGTCAGTGGCTGGCGGAAGTCGAGCGGGCGGCGCGTGATGACGTTGATGGCGCCGGAGACGCCCCCTTCGACCAGGTCGGCGGTCGGGCTTTTCTGGACCACGATCGAGCCGACCAGCTCGGACGGCAGCAGCGAAAAGCTGCTCGAGCGGCCGACATTGCCGCCGATCTGGTTCAGCACGAACCAGTCGCCGGTGCTGATCGCGTGACCGTTGAACAGCGTCTGCTGCAGGCTCGGGCTGGTGCCGCGCAGGCTGACGCGGTCGTTTTCGCCGAAGCCGCCTTCGCCACCGGCGGACGATTGCGTGTTCACGCCGGGCAGGCGCTGTATGGCATCGGCCACGTTTTTATCGGGCATCTTGCCGATGTCTTCGGCAGTCACCACCTCGACGACGGCGTCGCTGTCGCGCTTCTGGCGCAGCGACTGTTCGAGCGCAGCACGCACGCCCGTCACCACCACGGTTTGCGGCGCCAGCACCGGCGCTTCCTGCGCGCTCGCCCCGCTCACCGCCAGGATTGCCACCGCCGCTGCGATCGCGGTCCGCTGATACTGCCGTGCCTTCAACTCATTCATGTGCGCTCCAAAACCAGGTTGGCTATCGGGT
This sequence comes from Massilia sp. MP_M2, assembly GCF_039123635.1. NCBI lineage: Bacteria > Pseudomonadati > Pseudomonadota > Betaproteobacteria > Burkholderiales > Oxalobacteraceae > Massilia > Massilia sp. MP_M2. Next base: position 205,161 of record NZ_JBCHJF010000005.1, on the reverse strand, counting down.
GTTGGAGCCTGTCCCAACCGATCGGGACAGGCTCTCAGTGAGCGCATTGTGGTGGCATCCGGGATGCCATGTTTGTCAAATCTTGCTATCCGGAAGAGGAATTCATCACACTGACATGTGACTGTGGCAGGAAAAGCGTTGCCTCAGTGCGCCGGAAACGGCACCAGCGCCAACCCGCGTTTGAGCGCATCGAAGCACGCCGGATCGAGCGCGGTGCCGACCGTTTTTTCCATCATCTCGAGCGCCTGCGGGATCGGAATCGCGCCGCGATACGGGCGCTCGGCGGTGATGGCGTCGAAAATGTCGGCGGTGGTGATGATGCGCGTCTCGAGCCGGATGTCCTCGGCGTGCAGGCCCCGCGGGTAGCCATTGCCGTCGAGGCGCTCGTGGTGGGCACCGGCAATCGATGCCAGTTCGGCAAACGCCGCGATGCGGCCCAGGATCGTTTCGGTGTATTCGGCGTGCTGGCGCACGGCGGCCCATTCATCGCGATCGAGCGAGCCGGCTTTGTCGAGCACGCTGTTGCTCACGCCCAGCTTGCCGACATCGTGCAGCAGCGCGCCGCGCTTGAGCCAGCGGCGACGCTGCGCCGACAGCCCGAGCGCCTCGCCGATCATGTCGGTGTACAGCGCCACGCGGGCACTGTGGCCGCTCGTGTACGGGCTCTTGGCGTCGACCACCTGACCGAAGGCGGTGGCGATGTCGTCGAGGTAGTCTTCGTCGAGCGCGACTTCGTGGCCGGCCGGCTCAAGAGCGAACACGGCGCGGTCCAGGTCCGGCGCGGCCAGCTTGCGCCAGAACGCATCGTCCAGCGCGACCTGTTCGAACGCTGCGACCAGTTTCGGATCGAACCAGCTGCCGGCGCGCGCGGTGGCTTCGCGCAGCGCGGCCTCGCGCCCGCCATCGGTGTGGAACACGTCGATCACTTGCGCCAGCAGCGCGATGCGCGCATACACGGGGATCGCATCGCCCACGAGCTGGGCCGGTTTGCCCTTGCCGTTGACGTGTTCGTCGAGCGAATAGATGCCCTCGGCCACGCCTTCCGGGAAGCGCAGCAGGCGCGCGATGTCGGCGCCGCGCTGGCAGCGGGTGGCAATCAGGCCCTGCGCGATCTCGGGGCCGTCGCGCAGGATGGTCATCACGCTGCGGAACCGTTCGGCCAGGCCGGCTTTGAGGCCAGTGTGCTTGAGCACGAAACCGAGCACCTGCGGCAGGCTGTCGCCCACCGTCTTGAAGCTGCGTTTGAAGTCGAGATCGTCTGTGAGGTACAGCTCGCAGATACGGGCCGCGTTGCTGCTGCAGCCAAGGTCTTTCAGCAGCAGCGTGTAATACAGTTCCCACAACTGGTCGTCATTCAGGCCAGCCACGCGGCCGATATGCATCCCGATCCAGCAGCAGCGCACGCAGTGGCCAGCCGGCTGGCCTTCGGTGATGTCGAGCGCATAGCTCAGCGCGCCGATCAGCTCGGAGAGCTTCATGGCGCTGGGAGCCAGCATCTCGTGCGGCGCGTCGGGGTGCATCATAATTAGTTCCGTATGGCAATAATTATGAATGTTACGCCACAACCTTCGTGGAAAATCACCGGTCCCGTAATATTGACAATTGATGCGGCGCGGATACCACAGATAACCGACCAACAACTCTGAGATGCTAGACGCGACAACACCGGCGCGAGGCCGGTGTTGTGCTGGTGGCGGCTAAGCCACCCTTACTGCTGACGCATTGCTGGTGCGATCAATAACCGCGGCCGGTGGTGCCGGTGGTGCCGGTACCAGTGGTACCCGTCGCCGTGCCAGTGCCGGTGGCGCCCGTGCCTGCTGCGCCGCTGGTGCTGCCGGTCACGCCGGTTGTACCGCTGCCCATCGTACCGGTCATGCCAGTGGTACCGGTGGCACCACTGGTGCTGCCCGTCACGCCGGTGGTACCGGTGGTGCCAGTAGCGCTGCCGGTCACGCCGGTCATGCCGCTGTTACCCATCGCGCCGCTGGTGCTGCCAGTCACGCCCGTGGTACCGCTGGTGCCGGTGCGACCCGTGGCGCCGACCGTACCTGCACGGCTGTCGACTACGCCCGCCGAGCCGGTGGTGCCGGTCGTCGGGTTGGTGCTGCTGCGGCGATCGGTTTGCGGGCTCATGGTGCTGGTGCCGGTGGCGCTCATCGACGAGCGGCCGGTGGCATCCTGCATGCCGCTACCGGTCTGGCTACCAACCTGACCGGTGCTGCCTGCCATACCAGTGCCGGTGCCGGTGCGGCCCGCCATGCCGGTACCGGTAGCGCCGGCGGTCGTGCTCGTTTGTGCATGGACTGCTGTAGCGCCCAGCATGGCAACCGTCAGCGATGCGCCGATCATTCCTTTGAGTAGCTTATTCATGGTGTTCTCCTCAATATATTTTGTAGTGCGTACTCGACACGGCAGTGCGTCGAGAGAGAAGTCCAGTGTAGAGGCCGAGCCAATATGGGCGCGCACGGTACCGCTTGGCAATAATTAATCGTCGCCCAATTGCATGCAATCTGCCTGTAATTGCACGCATTTTTCTATTAATTTTTGAGCTGACAAGAGTGTCTCTACGGAAAGTTTCGAGGAGCCGTGCACGTGTTTTTTTGCATCGGCGTATCATTGCTGGATGATTCCTTTATCGATACTCGACCTCTCGCCGATCGTTCAAGGCAGCGATGCGGCAACTTCCTTCCAAAGCTCCCTCGACCTCGCCCAGCATGGCGAACGCTGGGGCTACAACCGTTACTGGCTCGCCGAACACCACGGCATGCCAGGCATTGCCAGCGCCGCCACTGCGGTGCTGATGGCCCATGTGGCGGCCGGCACGTCCACGATTCGCGTGGGCGCCGGCGGCATCATGCTGCCAAACCATTCACCGCTCGTGATTGCCGAACAATTCGGCACGCTCGCGTCGCTTCATCCGGGCAGGATCGACCTGGGCCTGGGCCGCGCGCCTGGCTCCGACCACGCCACGGCGCGCGCGCTGCGCCGCAACCTGGCGTCGGATGCCGACGAGTTCCCGCAAGACGTCGTCGAACTGATGGATTACTTCGCCGGCGCAAGCCGCCGCCAGGTGCTGGCCGTGCCGGGTGCTGGCCTGGAGGTGCCGCTGTGGATTCTCGGTTCGAGCCTGTTCGGCGCGCAACTGGCGGCGCACCTCGGCCTGCCGTATGCGTTCGCGTCGCACTTCGCGCCGCAGATGATGATGCAGGCGATCGACATGTACCGCAGCAACTTCCGTCCTTCGGCGCAGCTGGCCGAGCCGTACGTCATGCTCGGTTTCAATGTGTTCGCGGCCGACACCGACGAAGAAGCGCATCTGCTGGCCACGTCGATGCAGCAGGCGTTCGTCGCGCTGCGCACCGGCAATCCGGGCAAGCTCAAGCCGCCAGTCAGTGGCTACCTCGAAGCACTGGATACGCCCGAGCGCATGATGCTCGACAGCGTCCTGGCCTGCTCGGCGATCGGCTCGCGCGATACCGTCGCTGCCCAGCTGCACGCGTTCATCGACAAGGCCAAGCCGGATGAAATGATGATCACGTCGCAGATCTACGACCACGCCGCCCGCCTGCACGCGTACGAAATCACGGCCGACATCCGTCGCAACAGCTAACGCTGGCGCTGATTATCTGGCGCTAAAAAAAAGCCCACCCGGCGCGTGCCGGGTGGGCTTTTTTACGTTCGTACCACCTGACTACAGCGCCTTGCCATCCGCATCGATCCGGCGTACCTCGCCCAGGTTCAGCCCGCGCACGTCCTGCTCGACCTTGCTCATGTCCCCCACCACGACCCACACCAGGCGATCGGTCAGGAAGCTGCGCGCGGCCAGCGCATTGGCCTGCTCGGGCGTGAGCGCCAGCGCCTTCTCGGTGTAGGTGTTGTAGTAGTCGTCCGGCAGGCCGTATTGCACGATCGTCGTGTAGGCGCCGCCCAGCTGGCCGGCCGTCTCGAAGCTGCCCGGCAGGCGCAGCGTGCGGTTGTCCTGCGCGAATTTCAGCTCGGCGCCGGTGATCTGGCGCTCACCCGCCACGCCCCGGTATTCGCGCACCAGTTCCTTGAGCGCGTCGCCGGTCTTGTCGGTTTGTACCGGCGAAATGCTCATGAACGTGCGCTGGCCGACGGCCGGCTGCAACAGGCTGCGCACGCCATACGACCAGTGCTTGTCTTCGCGCAGGTTCATGTTGATGCGCGAGCTGAAGGTGCCGCCGAACACGTCGTTGACGATTTCCAGCGGCAGCGACTCGGGGCTGTTGCGCGGCGGCGCCAGTTGCGCGCCGACGATCACGCTTTGCAGCGCGCCCGGCCGGTCGATCAGGTACACGAGCGGCTTGCTTGGGGCGGACACGGTGGCGATCACTTTCTTCGGCACCTCGCCGCCCTTCCAGCCGCCGAACGCTTTCTCGAGCAGCGGCGTGATCTGGGCCAGCGTCGTGTCGCCCACGACCAGCAGCGTCGCGTTGTTCGGCTTGAACCAGGTCGCGTGGTAATTGGCCAGGTCGGTGCGGGTCATGCGGCCCACGGCATCCTCGGTGCCGTTCGCCGTGCGCGCGTAGACATGGCCGGCGCCGTACATCAGTGCCGGCACGACGCGCAGCGCGATGCCCTGCGGATCGACTTTCTCACGGGCGATCGCGGCCAGGCGGTCTTTCTGCAGGCGCGCGAATTCGTTCTGCGGGAACGCCGGATTGCGCACCAGGTCCGCGTACAGGCCGAGCGCCTGCGGCAGCGTCGCCTTGAGCGCATTCATGCCGGCAAAGGCGCCATCGAGATTGATGCTGGCACCAAACGTCGCACCCAGCCGTTCGAGTTCTTCGCCGATCTCGAGCGACTTGCGCGTGGCCGTGCCTTCTTCGAGCATGCGCAGCGTGAGGCTGGCCACGCCCGGCAAGGCGGCGCTGTCGGCCGCGTAGCCGCTGTCGACCATCATCTGCAGGTTCACGACCGGCGCTTCATGGCGCTCGGCCAGCACCACCTTCAGGCCGTTGGTCAACGTAATGCGCTGCATCGGCGGCAGCTTGAGGGACATCGCCTTACCGGTGACCGGTTCCTTGCTGCGATCAAGCTTGGTGTCCGTCGCCGCCAGGCCGCTCGGGAACGGATCGATCTGCAGCACGTAGTCGCCATCGGCCAGCCAGTCGTTCATCGCCTTTTTCACCGTGGCCGGCGTGGCGTCCTTGATGCGCTGCAGGTAGACCTTGTAGCAGTCCGGATTCCCGGTGAAGGTCTGGCACGAGGCCAGCAAATCACTCTTGCCGCCGAAGCCGCCGACGCGCTCGATCATGCGCGTGTACTGCGCCAGGATCGTGGTCTTGGCCAGGCGCAGTTCGGCGTCCGTCGGGCCGTTCTTCATCAACGCGCGCAATTCGTCGTCGGCGGCCTGTTCCATCTTCTTGACGTCGGCGCCGGGGCGGGCCGTCAGCGTCATGTCGAACTGGCCGCCGATCTCGGACGCATCGTCGCTCGCGGTCGCGCTGGTGGCCAGTTGATCCTTGTAGACCAGGCGCTTGTACAGGCGCGAGGTCTTGCCGCCGCCCAGCACGCGCGCGCCAAGGTCGAGCAGCGCTTCTTCCGGCGTGTGCGCGCCCGGTACGTTCCAGGTGCGGTAGATGCGCGTTTGCGGCACGCGGTCCTGCGCCAGCGTGCGGTGGGTGCCGGTGCGTTTGGCGATCCACGCATCGTGCTTGGCCAGCGGCGGACCCGGCGGAATCGCGCCGTAGTATTGCTCGACCTTCTTGCGCGCTTCTTCCGGCGAGATGTCGCCCGATAGCACCAGCACCGTGTTGTTCGGGCCATAGTTCTGCTTGAACCAGTCCTGCACATCGGTCATCGAGGCCGCATCGAGGTCGGCCATCTTGCCGATCACGGTCCAGGAATACGGGTGGCCGACCGGGTAGGTATTTTCGACCAGCAGCTCGTAGGCGATCCCGTAGGGCTGGTTCTCACCCTGGCGCTTTTCGTTCTGCACAACGCCGCGCTGGATGTCGAGTTTCGTCTTGTCGACCGTGCCCAGCAGGTAACCCATGCGGTCGCTCTCAGCGAACAGCGCGTAGTCGAGCATCGAGGTCGGCACGTTCTGGAAGTAGTTCGTGCGGTCCTGGCTGGTGGTGCCGTTCAGGTCGGTGGCGCCGACCTGCTCCATCGCATTCAGATAGGTCTTCTTGAAGTTGTCGCTGCCGCTGAACATCAGGTGTTCGAACAGGTGGGCAAAGCCGGTCTTGCCCGGTTTCTCGTTCTTCGAGCCCACGTGGTACCAGGTATTCACGGCCACCACCGGCGTCTTGCGGTCTTCGTGCACCAGCACGGTCAAGCCGTTCTTGAGCGTGAATTTGGTGTACTTGATGTCCGGGATCGGGATATCGGGCGTGCTGGCGGGCGCAGCCTGCACGGAAGGTAAGCCCAGCGTCAGCGCAAGCGCTGCTGCAAGACCAATGGTACGACGGACTGAAACTGCCATGCAGTTGTCTCCTGGAGGGTCAGTGGTTAGACGCGCGAATCAGTACCAGCATGAACTACCATGCGGACCAACCATTCTAGGCAGGTTTCAGTTTGACAACAAACAAAATAGCGTATGCATGTCTATGCTGCCAAAGCAAGCTTGAGAGTCGTGCGGCAGAGCCGATATATGGTGGGGTATCGGCGAGCCAGAAGGCGTATAGTAAGGACGAAAATGTATAATCTTCTGTTACATACTGAAGTTCAGTTGCCGTGAATTTAACGATCAGGAGGACACCATGGCGAAAATAGCGTTCTCTCGTAGTGATGTGGCGGCTATAACCGGTCGAATGTCCACTCGATCTTCAGACGCAGCGTTAAATGCCCCTGACGCCGCCTCGTCTCACAGGAACGGAAACCACCCTTCCGCGTCCTCTGCCTTGGCACGTTTCCCGTCGTCGCCTGTGGCGGCGAAAGTCATGCGGGAAATTGGCGTCTCCAACACGAAAATAACCGAAGCCTACAGCGTGGCTCTTTCACGGACAACGGTCTCGAAAAAGCCACGCTAGGGCTGACGACTGTGGCGTACAACACCATTTATGAGAAGTTGACCGCTGATCCAAATGATATGGTCGGTGCTCTGGCTTACATCATCTACAAAAAGCAGAAGGTCGAATTTTACAAAGGGCATGCCGGTGGTGTTCCAAACCAGTCAGAACTGGATGCCTTCCACGCCATTGCGCTACTTCCTACGTCGATCGATAGCTATCGTTCACAAGCAGAGGCGCTGACGCAGGCATTTCTCGCTGTTGCTCTGGATGATTTAGTTGATCGTACCGAAAATGAGACACGTCAATCAGTCTTGTTCAAAGAATTGGGAAACGTGAGCACGGCCTTGCAAGGACAGCTCGGCAATATCATCGGGAACCTCGATGCCAAGCGTACCTGGGTAGGGTGGGCGCGTGACATCAGCGGAAACATTGTCGTCAATCTGCTCACAATCGTGATCATTGGCGCTATCGTGATTGGCAGTAATGTCATGAACGAGCTTCAACAACTGGCAGAAGCAAAGGTCGGCGCAAGCAAGCCAATGAATTCTTCCACAACACCGGCTGCGCCAGCCATCCAGGCAAAGCCAGCCCCCCAATCTCCTGGCGCAGCCCAGCAGCCGGACAAGGATGCCGGCTGACCGGCATCGCGTCATTTCGTTTTCCGTCCTTGATAAGGTTTTAGTCCGGTCTGCTGCATCAAGCGATGGCAATCATCGCTCGGGCCGCAAGCGGACCAGAGGCTTACCTCGGCACGATGCGCAGCAATGTGCCCTTGGCTTCATCGATCAGCACGTGCATCTGGCTATCGGGCCCCTGGCGCACGCCGCGCACGCGCTGGCCAAGCGGAATCAGCTCTTGCGCCGTGACCTTGCCGGCGGCGTCGAGCCCCACGCGGCGCACGTCCTTGCCGGCCAGGCTGCCGCTGAACAGGCTGCCCTGCCACTGCAGGAACGCCTTGCCGGTGTAGAAGGCCAGGCCCGATGGCGCTGGCGACGGGGTCCAGACGACGGTCGGCTGCACCGTGCCCGGCACGACCTTCTTGCCGATCGGCTCTTTAGTAGATTAATCCAGCGTGTAACTTTGCAGCGGCCAGCCGTAGTTGTTGCCGGCTTCGATCAGGTTGATCTCGCCGCCGCCGCGCGAGCCGTGTTCGTTGGCCCAGACGCGGCCGGTTTTCGGATCGAGCGCCAGTCCCTGCACGTTGCGGTGGCCGTGGCTGTGGATTTCGGCCAGGCGGTTCGGCTGCGCTTGGGCCGCACCGGTGCCGACCGGCTTGCCCGCGTCGGTCAGGTGCAGGATCTTGAACTGGTGCGTGGCCAGGTTCTGCGCCTGGTCGCGCGCGAGCATATTTCCCACGCGCTGCGGCGTGTTGCCGCCGTCGCCAATGCTCATCAACAGCGTGGTATCGGGCAGGAACAGAATGCGCGAGCCGAAGTGCTGGCCGCCGTTCTTGCCTTGCGTGACCGAGAACAGCGTTTTGATGCCGGTGACGCGCTTGCCAATTGGGCCAGTGCGACGGCCAGCGCTGCGTCCAACACCCGTTTTTTGATCATGAACTTTGCGTCAATACTCAGCATACAAAAGTCTCGCAAAAACAGTTAAATACTTGACATCGTGGCTAAAATATCGCGATTTTCTGCACATTGTCAGCAGGATCGCGGCAATTGGCGTATCATCGATTGCTCACTGAACCAGCGCAAGGACTCCCTTCAATGATTCAACGACGTATCATCCTCAAAAGCGGTCTCCTCCTCGCAGCATCCTCCCTCAGCCTTCCCACTCTTGCCAAAAATTCATCGATTGCCACCGGCGATTGCTGTTTGCGTTTCTATAACACGCACACGGGTGAAAAGCTGACGAGCACGTTCTGGGCGCAGGGTGAATTCATCCCCGATGCGCTGGGCGACATCAACAAGGTGCTGCGCGACCACCGCACCAACAAGATTGCAGACATCGATCCCGAACTGCTGCTGCTGCTTGGCCAGCTCAATGGCAAGCTTGGCAACAGCAAGGAATTGCACATCATTTCGGGCTACCGCGCGCCGGAATCGAATGCGTTCCTGCGCGGCCATGGCAGCGGCGGCGTTGCCAAGCGCAGCCTGCACATGGACGGCAAGGCCATCGACATCCGCCTGCCGGGCACCGATCTGCGCAATCTGCAAAAAGCGGCCATGTCGCTCCAGGGCGGCGGAGTGGGCTATTACGCCAGCTCGCAGTTCGTCCACATGGATACCGGCCGCGTGCGGTATTGGTAAGCCGTTGATGCGGCCGTCCATCGTCCGTGGCGTTGCCGGACTGGCCATGAGCGGCCTGCTCATGGCTGCGGCCGCAAGCCTGCCGGCGCAGGCCGCCGGCCAGAGCACCGTCACCGTGAAGTCCACCCGCGACCCGGTCGACAAGTCGTATCGCAAAATGATCCGCGGCATGGAACGCTTCGAGCGCGAACGCGCCTTCGCGCCAAGTGCGACCCTGCGCTTCCAGTTGCTGCCGCGCCTGCCGAACGTCGACATGCGCGGCATCACGCTGCGTGTGGCAGGCGATACCGTATCGGTCCCGGTTCCGGTCGATGACAATCATTTCTTTGTCCTGCCACGCAACGGGCAAGCCTTGCAGGAAGACGCAGCCGTGCTCGCCAATCGCAAGACGGCCAGCATGACCTGGCGCGCGCGCATCGAAACGCCGGGCGTCCCGGCCGGCATGCGCCGCCTGGGCGACCTGCGTCTGGAATGCCGCGTCGGCAAGGAAGCCGGGCTGGTCTCGAACAGTTCGCCCCTGTTCGGCTGGATCTCGGATGCGCTCGATTCGCCCGAAGGTGTCTGCACGAGCCCGGATGGCAATTACCTGTTCTTTGCCGAGCGCCCGATCTTCGCTGTGACGCTGCGCGCCGGTGAGCGCGTGGAAACGCTGCCGTTTTCGATGCTGTATGCGGGCGGCGAGCAAACGCCTGACATGCTGCCGTTCTGCGATTGCCAGGTGCTGCTCGACCGCACCTATTACGTGCCGTTGTGGGATGCCAGCTGGCCGGACGACACGCTCGTCGAATTCACGTATATGATCGATGCGCCAGCCGGGGGGATGCCATGAGCGCGGCACGCCTGCTCCTGTGCGCCGCGCTGCTGACCGGCTGCGCCACGCAGAATGCCGCGCCGCCCGGCGCGCAAGTCGCGGCCGAGCGGCTGCAACAGACCGTGGTGCCCGGCCAGACCAGCAAGGCGCAATTGCTGGCCGCATTCGGGCCGACGAAAAACGTGCGCTTTGACAGCGGCTTCGAGGCCTGGGTCTACCAGTCACCGACGGGCGACGGCGGGTTTGCCGAGTTCGTCGTGCTGATCGATCCGTCCGGCATCGTCGCAAAAACACGCACACGCGCGCCTGCCCCGGCACGCTGAGCGATCGCCGGCCTGCATGAGCGGGCCATTTCCGATACCGGCCGGGTCGTCCCGTTCGGCCAACCAGGATCACACATGCCCCGCGTACAACTCGACTTTCCCGACGACCAGTTCTACTTTTCGACGCTGCTCACAGTGCGGGCCACCGACATCAATGCGGCGAACCACGTCGGCAATGAATCGATGATCGCGATGGTGTCCGAGGCCAGGTCGCGCTTCCTGTTCGCGTTCGGCGTGCCTGAAACAGGACTCGATGGCAACGGCATCATCGTCACCGACCTGGCCACCATCTACCGCGCCGAAGCATATCGCCGCGACGAACTGCTGTTCGATGTCGGCGTCATGGACTTCAACAAATATGGCGGCGACCTGATCTACCGGATCACGCGCCCGCGCGATGAAAAACTGATTGCGATGGCCAAGACCGGCTTTGTGTTCTACGACTACAAGGCAGGCCGGGTTTGCCCGATGCCTGACGACTTTCGCGCCAGGTTCGACCGTGTCAACCGGATCGATTAGCCGGAAACAAAACGGCGCCCTGAGGGGCGCCGTTTTGTTTCACGCGTGGGAACAGCTCAGCCGCCGCGCTTCTTGCCGATGATCGTCTCATCGAACCACTCATCGATCATGCGCTTTTCGGCGCGCAGGCTGTCGCTGTCGCTGAAGCGACCGATGCGCTGCATGTAGTTCATGTCCGCCAGGCGTGCATCGCCGCCCTTGAGCACCTGCCCGTTTTGCGTCAGCGAATAGCGCAGGTTGATGATCGGCCAGTCGGCCGTGCCTTTCAGGATGCGCAGGTCGCGTCCGCTGTTGAAATTCGGGTATTCGCGGCCGGCCAGGTCGATGTCGGTGACCTCGATTGCCAAGTCCTGCCCTGCAGGCAGCTTCTCGCCCAGCTTGGTGAAATAGGTGCTCAGTTCTTCCAGCACCTGCTTGCGCTCCCATGGCGCAAATGGCAGGTCGGCGAATTTGTCGGACTCGATATAGGTGACGGTCACGCCGGCCGAAGCGGCGCCAGCGGCCAGTGCGAACAGGCCAGCCAGGGCGGTTTTTATCAGGGTCGATGTCATTGCTGGAGCTCCTTCTCGATGCATGGTGTACCCGGTGTTCACCCGCCAATATACGCCGCTTCGCACTCTCCTGCTCGTCTCGAAACGTTGGAACTTGTATCCAAATGTTAGGCCCTGAGAAGGCCAGGCCCGCCACCTTGGACCGGCGCAGCTTCTACTGCGAACATTGTCAGAAACGCTCTACCTGACTGTAATTGTTACGCCGCAGCAACATGGTGACCGACGCATCGGACGGATGTGACACCCGCCGTCACAATTTTAATATTGCTTATTGTTAAGGGTCATGGGTCGTACTACAATTGGCTTGACTCTGGGCTATTTTTGCTGTGAAAAAATAGTCTGCTCGCATAACCCTGGCCTACCCCCCACGAATCGGAATCGTCCATGTCCTTCTTGTCGTCCGCTGCGCCCAAGCTCGCACCCTGGAAAGTATTGCTCGTGGACGACGAACCCGACATCCACGACATCACCAAGCTGACACTGACGCGCTTTCGCCTCGACGGGCGCGCTCTTGCGTTCGTGCATGCGTACAGTGGCGCCGAGGCCAAGGAAGTGCTGGCGCGCGAGAAGGACATCGCGCTCGTGTTCCTGGACGTGGTGATGGAGCGGGAAGACAGCGGCCTCGAGGTGGCGCGCTGGATGCGCCAGGACCTGGACAACCAGTTCACCCGCATCGTGCTGCGCACCGGCCAGCCGGGCCAGGCGCCGGAAGAACGCGTGATTGTCGATTACGACATCAACGATTACAAAGAGAAAACCGAGCTCGATCGCACCAAGCTGTTTACGACCACGTTTGCCGCGCTGCGCGCCTACCGCGACATCATGAAGGTCGAGGAATCGCGCCGCGTCCAGCAAACCTACCGCGAAGGCCTGGAACGCGTGATCGCGGCATCGGCCCATATCTTCCAGCAACGCAACCTGAAGGACTTCGCCAACGGCCTCTTGCTGCAGGTCGTGGCCCTGCTGCGCCTGGAACAGAGCATGCTGCTGCGCCTGAAGGCAGCCAGCGTGATCACCGGCCAGAGCCAGTACGAGGTGCTGGCCCAGATCGGCGACATGGAGGGCGACGAGATCGGCCCGGAACTGGTGGCGCAGCTGGACGACGCGCGCCATAACCGCATCTCGCGCCTGCACGGTGACACCTATGTCGGCTACTTCCCGAACAACAGCGGCAAGGCGTCGCTCCTGGTGCTCAAGGGCGTGGACGAGATTTCGGACATCGACGCGCAAATGCTCGAAGTGTTCTGCTCGGGCGTGGCCATCGCATTCGACAACATCCTGCTGAACCAGGAAATCACCGATACCCAGGCCGAACTGATCCTGCGCCTGGGCGACGTCGTCGAATCGCGCTCGCACGAAGCGGGCAACCACGTGCGCCGCATGTCCCAGGTCTGCCACATGCTGGCCGAGGCCTCAGGCATGCCAGCCGATGAGACGGCGGTGCTGATGCACGCCGCGCCAATGCACGACATTGGCAAGATCGCCACGCCCGATGCGGTGCTGCTCAAGCCGGGCAAGCTGACCGATGCCGAGTGGGCCATCATGAAGCAGCACCCGACCGTGGGGCTGCAGATCCTGGACGGCTCGCAGCGTCCCATTCTGAAGGCGGCGGCGGTGATCGCGCACCAGCACCATGAAAAATTCGATGGCACCGGCTATCCACAGGGGCTGCGCGGGCAGGACATCCACCCGTACGCGCGCATCGTGGCGGTGGCCGACGTGTTCGACGCCCTGAGCCACGCGCGCTGCTACAAGGAAGCGTGGCCGGCCGCGAAGGTGACCGAGCATCTGCGCGAGGTGGCCGGGCACCACCTCGATCCCGTGTATGTCGATCTGTTGATCAGCAATATGGACAAGGCGCTCGCGATCAACGCGCAGTGGCCTGACTGAGTGGCCCGACTGAGTGGCCCGACTGAGCGGCGCTCCCGATGCGCCTCTTGATCACTTGAACGCAGCGCGCAGCGCCGACGCATCGAAGTAGATTTGACGAATCACCGGATGCTCGGCGGCCACCGCAGCCTCGATCCGGCCGATGGCTGCCTCCACCTTGTCGATCGACAGCCCCCGGCGAAACTGGACCGACGCGGCCAGCAGCACCTCTTCTGGCCCCAGCTGCATCGTGCGCAGGCTTGCCACGCTGTCCAGCGCCGGCTCGCGCAGGAACAGCGTTTTCAATGCGGCCAGTTCGTCCTGGTCGATCGCTTCCCCGACCAGCAGGGCGCCGGTCTCGCGCGCCAGCATGAAGGCGGCGCCGATCAAGAGCAGGCCGATCAGGATCGAGGCGATCGGGTCGATGTACGGATTATTCAAATAGTGGCCCAGCGCAATGCCGGCTGCGGCGATCGCAAGGCCCAACAGCGCGGCGGAGTCTTCGATGAAGATCGTGAAGACGGACGCATCCTTGCTCGCACGGACGGCTTGCCACAGCGTCGTGCCGGGTTTGCGCGACGTGTTCAGTTCCTTGCGCGACAGGTTCCAGCTATACCCTTCGAACAGGGCCGCGACGCCAAGGACGACGTAGCTCCACATCGGGTCTTCCAGTGGCGGCGGGTTCTGCAACGCGTCGATACCATGGTAGATCGACAATCCGCCGCCCAGCGAAAACACCGACAGCGCGACGATCAGCGCCCAGAAATACAGTGACTTGCCGTAGCCGAACGGATGCTTGCGGTCGGGCGCGCGGGCGCTGCGGCGTTCGCCCAGCAGCAACAGGAATTCATTGCCGGTGTCCACGGCCGAGTGGATGCCCTCGGCCACCATTGCCGCGCTGCCGGTGATGCCGGCCACGATGAACTTGGCCACCGCGATGCCCAGGTTGGCGACAATTGCCGCGTAGATGACTTTTTGCGAGCCCTGGCGTGGCGCGTCTTGCTTGTTGTCGTTCATGGACTCTCCAAATGGGGAGCCCAGCGTAGAGAACCTGTAGCAAGGCATCTGTACGGCGACGCACCCGCCCGCTCGATCAGGGCACTAGGCCACCAGTTTTTCCTTGCGCTGTGAACGGGGGAACCGCAAGTGGTACGTCAGCCCCTGCCCCGGCGCACTCGTGGCCCGCACCATCCCGCCCAGCGCGCCGGTCACCAGGTTGTACAGAATGTGTGCGCCCAGGCCACTGCCGCCGGTCCCGCGCCGCGTGGTAAAGAACGGATCGAACAGCTTGTCGAGCGTGACTGCATCCATCCCTGCCCCATCGTCGGCATACTCCATGACCACCCAGCCGTCGCCATCCAGCGCGGCGCGCAGCGAGATGTTGCCGGGCTGCTCGTGCTCGAAGCCGTGCACCAGCGAATTCATGACCATATTGGTGAGGATTTGCGACACAGCACCGGGGAAGCTGTCGAGCATCAGGTCGAGCGGACAATCGACCGCGACCTTCACCGGACGGCCCTTGAGCTTCGGGTGCAGCGACATCAAGACCTCGTTCAGGTAAGGCCCCAGATTGAAGCTGCGCATATCGTCGGACGACTGGTCCACCGCCACCTGCTTGAAGCTGCGCACCAGGTTGGCAGCGCGCTGCGTGTTGGTGGTCATGATGCGTAGCGACTGGTCGACGATGTCGAAGAAGCTCGCCAGGCTCTCTTCGGTCATCTCACCGGCCGCCAGTTCTTCGCGCGTGAGTTTCAGTTCCTGCACCAGGTGGCTCGTGGCCGTCACGCAAATGCCCAGCGGCGTGTTGATCTCGTGCGCCACGCCAGCCACCAGGCGACCGAGCGAGGCCAGTTTTTCCTGCCGCACCAGTTCGGACTGCGCCTCTTGCAGCGCATGCAGCGCGTCGTTCAGCGCCGCGTTCTGCTGCTCGAGGGCTTCCTTGGTCTTGCGAATCCTGCGGTCGGCCTGCATCCGTGCAATCGCCACGGCCACGTGGCTGGCCATGAACGCCAGCAGGTCGAGGTCGGCCTTGCTGTAGACGATCGCCGCGTCATAGCTCTGCACCACGATCACGCCGTACGGCTGGTCGTTGACCAGCATCGGCGCGCCCATCCAGCTGGCGATATCCGTGCTGCCCAGCGGCTCGGTCACGGTGCCGGCGGCGACGAGCGCCCTGAAGCTGGCCACGTCATGCAGCTGCGCCTGTTTGGTCGACAGGATGTGCGAACACATCGCCTTGCCGAACGGGAAGCGCAGCAGCGGCGGCGCGTTGTCTTTCTGGTCGACGAAGTACGGGATGCTGATCTCTTGCGTACGCTCGTGGTACAGCCCGATCAGGAAGTTGTCGGCCACCATCAGCTCGCCGATGATGCGGTGCAGGCTGGCGCTGAGCTGGTCGGTGTCGAGCGCCTGCGCCGACAGGTCGGCGATCTCGTACAGCGCGTGCTGGATCTTTTCGGCGCGGCGACGCTCGGCCACCTCGTGCGCCAGCGCGGCCGTGCGCGCCGACACCGCGCGTTCCAGCCGGTCCATGCTTTGCAGGCCCTGCAGCGCATTCGAGACGTGGTTGGCGATCAGCCCGAACAGCGCAATGTCTTCGTCGCTATAGGTCTGGTCGGCAGAGTAGCTCTGGATGACGATCGCGCCCAGCGCATGGTGGTTCTGGTCAAGCAGCGGACAGGCGACGAAATGCTCCGGCGTGCTGCCATCGCCCCAGCGCCCGGCCGCCTTGCGGTGGCGCTCGTTGAAATCAGCCGCCGTCAGCACCAGCCTCTGGCGGTTGAGCAGCACCCAGGCCGTCGGCGACTGCTCGGGCGAAGCGAGCCGGATGCGCTCGAGCGGATCGCGCGCACCATCGGCTTCGTCGACAAAATAGGGAAAGCGCACGGTGCCGTCTTCATGGTCGGCCAGCGCCACATAGAAGTTGGCCGCGTACATGATGCGGCTCAGCGCGCCGTGCACGGCCCGGATGAATGCGGTGATGTCGCTGCAGCTGGTCGAGAGTTGCCCGATATCGAGCAACATCGACTGCACCGCTTCCAGCCGGTCGAGCCGGTCAAGACGTTCCATGCTTCCCCCGTGTGTTCGCAGAATGCATTCAAAGATGCGAAGGGGAAATAGTAGCAGCTTGGGGCCGGGCGCAGCAGCTTGCCGCGCCCCGTCTGTGGCTTTTTAGCGTGGTGCGCGGAAGTCGTTCTCGACCCAGGCCTGTGCCGAGCTCGGCGTGAGCTTGAAGGTGGGTGCCACGCGCACGCGCGCAACCTGCTCGCCCATCTCGTCGGTGGCGGCCAGCATCGCGTACGGGTCGTCGTCGTCCGGGACGATATCGAGCGTGACCTTCAGTTCGCCCTGTTCGGTGAAGATGTACAGGTTCTTGTGCAGGATCGCGTGCATGTGCTGCTCGTGGCGGCGGATGACTTCGGACGCCGTCTTGATCAGCGTGTTGAAGGCATTGGTGTCGAGCGGCTTTGGATTCTTTTTGTCGCGGCCCATCGTCCAGGGACCGACGAGCGCCGGTTCAGGCTCGCCATCCTTGTACATCGCCACGGCCCAGCCTTCATCGTCGTCGTTCTTGATGACGCGCGCGGTCCAGCCATTGCCCTGCCACAGCCGGGGTTGCTGCACGGGGCCGGTGTCCTCGTTGCTGTCGTCGCTGTCGTCGCTGTCGTCGCTGTCGGGGTCCAGCATCTGGTCGTTCATGGGTCGGTGTCCTCGGCGCTCGCGCGCCCAAAACCACGATCATAGAGGAAACCGGCCCCATGAAAAAGGCCGCACGACGCTGCTGCCGGCGATTGGCTGAAATAGTCCGTAACTAGGCCGGACAATCGTCGACGATGCGGGGACAACGCCACGACGGCCCGGGTGGCGGCACGATCGGCGGGCCAACGGGAATCGGGCGCGGATCGCCGTTGGGCACTGGCGTGTGGCGGTTGAATGGCGTGATGATGATGGGCGGGATGGCCGGTGGCGCCGACGGCGGGTCCTTCGGTCCGCCAGATGCATGGACCAGGTCGTGCAAAGCGTTGGGCACAGCGTACATGGGGTCCCCCTGAAACAGAGCAGGCTGTCAGTATAGGAAACGCTGCCGTGATTACAAGGACGGAATTCGCGGCGCTTTTCATTGACCCGGCCTATGTACATTTCATCCCGTAAAACATGCAGCCTGTCGCACGCGGGTGGCCGCATGCGCGCGCCGCGCATACAGTTCGAGCATGCAAGACCAGAAAGCTCAACCCAACCATTCGCGAGGACTGTCATGAAAAAATACGCCCCCTACGTCATCCTGTTCCTGTTTGCCGCCATGCTGTGGAATCTGTTCGAATGGAGCGGCGACATGACGGTCAATCTCGATGGCGACCAGATCGACGGCCCGCTGGACTTCCTGCTGGCCACGCTGTTCACGGGCGGCGGCATGCTGCTGGCCGTGTTCATCTCGCTGATCACGGTGGCGGTGCTGGCGGTGGTGTTTGCCGGGGTCGGCGTGATCCTGATCGGCTCGCTGGCGATCGGCGCCCTGGTGCTGGCGCTGGCGATGTCGCCGCTGCTGCTGCCGCTGGTGATTGTCGTGGCGCTCGTGTGGTACGCGATGCGCCGGCCGCGCCCGGTCACGCTGGACAAGGCCGCGGCAGTGTAAAAGCCTAGCGCGCCACGTACTGCGCGTAACCCCGCGCACGCAGGGCGCACGCCGGACACGTGCCACAACCGTGACCCCAGGCATGCGCCTCGCCCCGCTCACCCAGGTAGCAGGTGTGCGTATCGAAGCGGATCAGATCGACCAGCGCTTCGCCACCCTCCTGCTGCGCCAGTGCCCAGGTCTGGGCCTTGTCGATCCACATCAGCGGCGTCTCGACCTTCAGCCTGGTGGCCATGCCCAGGTTCAGCGCCACCTGCAGCGCCTTCATCGTGTCGTCGCGGCAGTCGGGATAGCCCGAAAAATCCGTCTCGCACATCCCGCCCACCAGTACGTTCAGTCCGCGCCGGTAGGCCACCGTCGCCGCCACCGTCATGAACATCAGATTGCGGCCTGGCACGAACGTATTTGGCAAGCCGTTCTCCTGCATCTCGATGGCGACATTGCTGGTTAATGCCGTGTCGGAAATTTTCGCGATCAGCGACAGATCGATCATGTGATCGTCGCCCAGGCGCGTATCCCAGTCGGGATTGAGCGCGCGCAGCTTGTCCAGCACGCCGGGGCGCACGGCCAGTTCGATCGCATGGCGCTGGCCATAATCGAAGCCGATCGTCTCGACCCGCGCATAGCGCTGCAGCGCCCAGGCCAGGCAGGTCGTGGAGTCTTGGCCGCCGCTGAACAGGACGAGCGCGGTGTCGGTAGAGAGGATGGTCATGGTGATCGAGGAAGGTAAAAAGCGGAGGTCAACCGCGAATTCTGGCACAGATCGGCGGCGACGTGGCCGATAAACTGCGCTTGTCCAGACGCGCGCGCGCAACATTTCACGTCCGCCATCGACTTTGCCAATCAGTTAAGATGCGAACGAGTCACCCAATGGAGCGTCACGTTGTCACGATCGAATTCCCACCTGCGCAAGGGTCCCCGCCAGCGCACACTTCCTCCGCTGTTGCAACGCTCCCTGCTGGGTGTCGGCGCATTCGTGTTTGCCACCACTGTGTATGCGCAAAGTACGACGGGCGTCGATTACACGGTGCGCATCGACGCGCCGGGTGCGCTCGAGACGCTGCTTGAAGAAAATCTCGACCTGATGCGCTGGCGCGGCAACGCGCGCGTCGACATCGACCAGCTGCAGCGCCTCGTGAAAGAAGCGCCGGCGCAAGCCACCAGCCTGATCGCCACCGAAGGCTACTACTCACCGAAAGTGTCAGTTGGCCTCGATACCAGCGGTGCACGTCCGGTCGCGCGCGTGATCGTCGACCCGGGCGAGCCGGTGCTGGTGGGCGACATCGACCTGGTATTGCAGGGCTTTGCCGCCTTTGAAGAAGGCGGCGCCCCGTTCGACGCCGGCGCCCTGCGCAACCGCTGGACGCTGCCGGTGGGCAGCCAGTTCCGCCAGTCCGACTGGGAAGGCGCCAAGAAAGGCCTGGTGCGCGACATTGCACAGAGCCGCTTCCCGCGCGCGCGCCTGGTCGAAACCAGCGCGACCGTCGATCCGGATTCACGCCGCGCGCTGCTGCGCGTGGTGATCGATTCGGGCCCCGAGATGCGTTTCGGCCAGTTGCGCATCCGCGGCCTGAAGCGTTACCCGGCCGAAGTCATTACCAACCTCAACAAGATCAACCCGGGTGACCAGTACAGCGAGGCCGCGCTGCAGGCGCTGCAATCGCGCGTGCAGGACACCGGTTACTTCGCCAGCGTCGAAGTGAGCGCCGACATGCGCGCCGTGCTCAATGCCGAAATCGCCGACATCAAGGAAGAGGCCGACAGCGACGCCAATCCGGCCACGCCGGAACCGGCGACCGGCCCGACCACGCTGCCCGTGATCGTGCGCGTTACCGAAAACAAGCAGAAGAACGTCGAAGCCGGTGTGGGCTTTTCGACCGACACGGGCGGCCGCGCGCAGCTCAGTTACGACGACCTGAACGTGTTCGGCAAGCGCTTCAAGAGCGACCTGATCTACGAACAGAAGCGCCAGACCGCCAAGGGCGAACTGTTCTGGCCAACCACGGCCAAGGGCTACAACGACAGCATCAGCGCCGGTGTCGAACGCGAAGACCTGCGCGGCGAACTGACCACGCTGGCCAGCGTCGCCGCGCGCCGCGCCTGGGGCTCGCCGCTGCTGGAGCAAAGCGTCACGCTCGAAGCGCTGACCGAAGAACGCGAAGTCGAGGGCCTCGAACCCACCCGCACCAAGAGCCTGCCGCTGACCTACAGCATCACCAAGCGCAAGCTCGACAGCCTGATCCTGCCAACCAACGGCTATGTGGTCAACGCGCAGCTCGGCGGCGCTGTGCTGCCGATCCTGACGGACGAAAAATTCCTGCGCATGTACCTGCGCGGCATTTACTACAAGCCGCTGGGCCCGGCCGGCACGCTGATCCTGCGCGGCGAAACCGGCGCCGTGGCCTCGAAAGAGAAGCTCGGCGTGCCGAGCACCTTCCTGTTCCGCGCCGGCGGCGACCAGTCGGTGCGCGGCTATGGCTACCAGGAGCTGGGCGTGCAGGAAAACGGCGCGACCGTGGGCGGACGCTACCTGGCCACCGCCAGCGCCGAGTACCAGTACTGGTTCAAGCCGCCCTGGGGCGTGGCCGTGTTCTATGACGTTGGCAATGCCGCCGACAAGTTCGGCGACCTCAATCCCAAGTCGGGCTACGGCGTGGGCGCGCGCTGGCGCAGCCCGGTCGGTCCGATCAATGTCGACCTGGCCTACGGCCACGCGGTGCGCAAGGCGCGCCTGCACTTCTCACTCGGATTCACGTTCTGATGGATACACCTGACAATAACGCTGCAAACCACCAGGCACCGACGCCTGATCAAAGCCAGACCAACCCACGCCGCTGGCCACGCCGCGTCGCAATCGGCCTTGTCGCCACCGGCGTCATCGTCGGCGGCACGCTCTGGTACCTGGGCCGCGAAACCACGCTGCAGATGATCGCCCAGCGCGTTGCCAGCGCCACCGGCGGCAAGCTCACGCTCACGGGCGTGAGCGGTACCTTGTACGGCAGGATGCACATCGAGCGCCTGATCTGGCGCACCGACGAACAGATCGTCACCGCCAACAAGATCGACATCGACTGGTCCCCGGGCCAGGTGCTTTCGGGCGGGATCCTGATCGACCAGCTGTGGGCGGCCAGCGTGCGCATGCAGACGCTGAAGGAAACCGACGAGCCGTCCGTGCTGCCAACGAGCCTGGCCCCGCCATTCCGGATCGAGGTCGACGACGCCCGCCTGGCCAATATGACGATGGTCAACATCGGCGGCGCCGAGACGCGCATCGACAATATCCGCGTGCGCGCCAAGGGCGACAAGCGCAGCTGGGTCGTGCAGAACGCGACGGCCGCCACGCCGTGGGGCCAGGTCGCCGCCAATGCCACCGTCGGGTCGGCCCGTCCTTTCAAGATCGACGCGGTGGGCAGCCTGACGCAATCGCAGGCCAGCGCCGGCGCGCGCGCCGCACAATTGAAAATCAAGGTTGGCGGCGACATCCAGAACGCCACGCAGATCGACGCCACCGGCAGCGCCGGGCGCGCCATCGGCGACGCCCATTTCACGCTCGCGCCCTACGCCGAGATCCCGCTGCGCGCGCTGCGCATCAATGGCCGCAACGTCGATCCGGGCTTCTTCAACCCTGCCCTGCCGACGGCCGACCTGACCTTCGCGGTGGTCGGCAAGCTCGATGAACAACGCAATATCAGCGGCAGCGTCGACATCACGAATACGGGGCCGGAAGGCACGATCGACCAGCAACGTCTGCCACTGCGCGCCGCGCGCGGCCAATTAGGTGGGAATCTTTCTGCGCTGAACGTCTCGAACGTGCTGCTCGACTTCGGCGCGGCCGGCAAATTCACCGGCACCGGCGGCGTGCAACGCACCAAAGACGAAGAAGGCATCGGCACCGCGCGCTTCGCGCTGCACACCGACCGCTTCAACCTGCGCGAGGTGCATTCGGCCATGAAGCCGACGGCGATCAAGGGCGATATCGCGGTCACCAACGAAGCGACGCGCCAGACGTTAGAGGCGAACCTGATCGACGCAGGCCTACGCTTGAGCGCGCTGGTCACGCTGGAAAACAATGTGGCCACGCTGCGTGAAGCGACGCTGCGCGCAGGGCGGGGCAGCGTCACGGCCAGCGGCAGCATGAACCTCGAAGGCGACCAGGCGTTCAAGGCCACGGCCAGCGCAAGCCGCTTCGACCCGTCCGAATTCGGCGACCTGCCGGCGGCCGACATCAACGCCACGGTCAATGCTGCCGGCGTTCTCACGCCCGCGTGGAAGGTCGACGCCGACTTCGCCGTGCGCCAGAGCCGCCTGATGAACCAGCCGCTCAGCGGCAAGGGCAAACTCACGGCTGACGCCAAGCGCTTTGCCGGCATCGACGCCAACCTGGCGCTGGGCCAGAACACGGTCGACCTGAAAGGCGCTTTTGGCGGTGCGGGCGACCGCCTGCAATGGCGCCTGGACGGCCGCCAGCTCGCCGCCGTGCGCGCCGATCTGTATGGCGCGGTCAATGCCAACGGCGTCGTCACCGGCACCATGGCGGCGCCGCGCACGACGTTCGACGTCAACGCGCGCAACCTGGGCTGGGTCGACGCCCAGCGCAAGAACAACAGCGGCGTCGTGCGCGCCCAGGGCGAAGCCTGGCTGGGCGGCCCCGAGGATGCGCGCGTGGTCGAAGTCAAGGCCACCGGTGCGACCGAACGCTTCAACCCGGCCGCCTTCGGTTCGCCGCTCGCCGGCAATATCAACTCGACCTTTACTGGCAGCGGCCGCGCCGGCGCCGACTGGCGCGGCGCGCTCGACCTCAAGGTGATCGACTCGACGCTGGCCAACTCGCCGTTCTGGGGCCATGCGCGCCTGGCGGCCGACCGCCGTCACGTGTCCGACGCCAACGTCGACCTGCACGTGGGGCCGAACGTCATCGCCGCCACCGGCAGTTTTGGTGCCGCGCGCGATGCGCTCAACTGGCGCATCGATGCGCCGCAACTGGCCGCGTTCGGTCCCGAATACGGCGGCGTGCTGCGCGGCTCGGGCGTCCTGTCCGGCACTGCCGACACGCCATCGCTCACCGCGACCATCGCGGGCCAGAACCTGCGCGCCATGGGCACGCACACGGTGCGCTCGCTCAAAGCCAGCGCCAACCTCGGTTCCGGTCGCGGCGCGAGCGATGCTCTGGTGACCGATGTCGAGGTACTCGACTACGTCAACGGCGACACGCGCGTGGCGTCCGTGCGCCTGAAAACCGACGGCACGCGCGGCGCGCACACGCTGCGCCTGTCGGCGCTGGGCGATGCGTTTGACGCCAATGCCGAACTGCGTGGCGCCTTCTCGAAGGACACCTGGAGCGGCACGCTGGCTGCGCTGCAAAACCGTGGCCGCTATGCGATGAACCTGCAAAAGCCGGTGCCGCTGACGGTCAGCGGCGCGCCGGGCGGCGGTCTTGCCGGTCTGGCCAGCCCGGAGCGCATCGCCTTCAACGGCGCCGTGATCGCCCTGCCGAACGGCAGCATCACGGTCGACGCATTGACCAAGGACGGCCCGCGCTGGGCCAGCCGCGGCCATGCCGACAATGTGCCGCTGACGTACCTGGCACAATTCTCGCCCGCGCTGGCCGACAACGCGCGCGGCGACCTGACGCTGGGCGCGGCCTGGTCGGTCGACATGCGCGCGCCGCAAGCACAAGGCGCCGCGCCTTCGCTGGCAGGCAATGTGCGCGTGTTCCGCGAAAAGGGCGACGCCATCGTCGGTGGCGACACGCCCGTGGCGCTTGGCCTGCGCCAGTTGGAGGCGCGCGCCGAAGTGGTCGGCAGCAGCCTGCGCGTAAATCTGGACCTGGACGGCGCCCGCACCGGCGTGGCCAGGATCGATGCCAACGCGCAGATGATCAACGGTCGCCTGGAGAGCGCCAGCCCGCTGCGCATGACGGCCAATGCCAATATCCCGTCGATCGCCTGGCTCGCGGCGCTGGCCGGTCAGCCGGGCCTGGAACTCGACGGCGCGCTGCGCGTGGCGATGACCGGTGGCGGCACCATCGGCAAACCCAGCCTGAACGGCAATCTCGATGGCGACAAGCTGGGCGTGCGCTGGGCCGAACAGGGCGTGAACCTGCGTAATGGCGAACTGCGCGCGCTGCTTGGCGGCGACCAGCTGCGCATCGAGAAGCTGGCGTTCCAGGGTCGCCAGGGCGGCGCTGCCGCCAGCGGCTTCGTGCGCTTTGCCGACGGCGCGCCGACGATGGACATTCGCCTGAACCTGGACAAGCTCGAGGCCCTGGCACGCCCGGACCGCACCGTGATCGTCAGCGGCCAGGCGTCGCTCGTGCGCGACGCCAGCCGCTTCGCACTCGAAGGCAAATTCCGCGCCGACCGCGCCCTGATCGAATTCGCGCCGCAAGGCACGCCGACAATCTCGGACGACGTCATCGTGCTGGGTCGCGGCACCACCAAACCGACGCCGAAGACAGGCGAGAAGGAAGTGCCGCTGACGGTGGATCTCGCAGCCGACCTGGGCGACGACTTCCACATCCGCGCGATGGGGATCGACGCCTACCTGGCCGGCACCGCCCGCGTGCGCATGACCGGCGGCGGCCCGCCGCGCATCAACGGCACGATCCGCGCGCTGAACGGCACCTACGCCGCGTATGGCCAGAACCTGTCGATCGAACGCGCCGTGATGACCTTCAGCGGCCCGTACGACAACCCGTCGCTCGATATCCTCGCAGTACGCAAGCGCCCCGACGGCGAGCAGCTGTCCGAGACCAACGTCGAAGCGGGCGTGCAGGTGCGCGGCACGGCGCAATCGCCGACGGCGCGCCTGGTGTCGACGCCGAACGTGTCCGACAGCGACAAGCTGTCGTGGCTCGTGCTGGGCCAGGGCATGGAGGCGGCCAGCGGCGACCAGAAAGGCGTGCTGACAGCCGCTGCCAGCGCCCTGCTGGGCGGCAGCGGCGGCACCGGTGGCATCCAGTCCAAGATCGCCAACTCGCTGGGTGTGGACGAACTGGGCCTGAAACAGGGCGCCGGCGGCGGCAGCGGTTCGGGACTGGAAAGCACCGTGGTCACGGTCGGCAAGCGCATCTCGCAGCGCGCCTACCTGAGCTTCGAACAAGGCACCAGCACCGCATCGAGCCTGGTGCGCCTGCGCTACAAGCTCACGCCACGCATCTCGCTGCAGTTCCAGACCGGGACCAATAGCGCGCTCGATATTCTCTATTCGTGGGCGTTTGACTGATCTGGCCTAGACAGCAGCGGGCAAGCCTGCCCGCTGCTGTCCCACGGCGCTCGCCATGCGCGCCAGGCGGCCCAGCAGCAAGCCGTTGAACACGCCGAACACCAGGCAGATCGTCGCGGCCACCGACATCTGGTGCGCCAGGTGTGGCTGGATCACCAGCACGACCGACGTGATGTACTTGGTCAGAAAGATGGCCAGCATCAGGATCAAGGGCATACTGCTACC
The DNA here is from genome assembly GCF_039123635.1 of Massilia sp. MP_M2. Lineage (NCBI taxonomy): Bacteria > Pseudomonadati > Pseudomonadota > Betaproteobacteria > Burkholderiales > Oxalobacteraceae > Massilia > Massilia sp. MP_M2. The sequence continues at coordinate 179,771 of NZ_JBCHJF010000005.1, read as the reverse complement.
ACGCACCAGCACCCGGTCCGGCGCCGTGCCGGCCGCGATGCGCGTGCGGCCAAACGACCAGGCCAGCAGCATCGCCGCCGCGCAACCGGCGCCCCAGGCAGCCAGCAACACCATTCCCAGGTCGAACTTCAGCGCCATATCGTTCAGCGACAATCCCAGCATCACCAGCGGCAGGATCAGCATCCGGCGCAGCGTCAGTTCGCGATCGCGCATCTCGGCGACGCCGCGCCAGAGCAGAAAGGCGAGAATGGCCCAAACGTACAGGGGCGTGTGGGTCAGGATCTGGATCAGCATGGCGGGCTCCGTGGCAGCTAGAAGGTGCATGCATTGTGCGGGCGCGCCGGGCGCCGCGGCATCCGGCGCGACGAAGCGGCGCCCGGACGGCGCGAACCGCCTGCCGCGCGGCGCGGACTTTGCGCTGGCCGGGTAGAATCTGCCCATGGCAAGCAAACATCCCATCTTCCCCGGTCCCCGCACCGCACGCGGCGCGGTGCTCGCCGTGCTGTTGTCGAACGCCGACCAGACCGGCAGCGAACCATTGCGCGGGCGCGTGACGCTGGCCGCAATCGTGCGCGCGCTGAAACGCAAATACCACTGGCCGATCGACACCACCAGCTTCCCTTCCAACGATATCGACGGGCGCGCCACCTGGGCCACCGTCTACAGCCTGCCGCAGGGCGTCATCGATACGGCGCTGGCTGGCAAGGGCAGCGACTGGCTGCGCAGCACGCGCAGCGGCGCCGGCGAGGCCGATCAGGATTGAGCCTGCATGGCCCGCGACAACATCAACGACATCCTCGTCTTCATCGCCGTTGCCCGCGAGCGCAGCTTCACGCGCGCTGCCGCCAAGCTGGGCATGAGTCAATCGGCGCTCAGCCACATCGTGCGGGGGCTCGAGGAGCGCCTGGGCGTGCGCCTGCTCACGCGCACGACGCGCAGCGTCTCGCCCACCGAAGCGGGCGAGCGCCTGCTGCAGAATGTAGGCCCGCGTCTCGAAGAAATCGATGCCGAGATCACGGCCATCAGCGACCTGGGCGACAAGCCGTCCGGCACCGTGCGCATCACCGCCATTGACCATGTGATCGACACGGTACTCTGGCCGCGCATCGCGCCGCTGTTGCCGCAGTATCCCGAGCTGCACATCGAAATCAGCTCGGACTACCGCCTGGTGGACATCGCGGCCGAGCGCTTCGACATCGGCGTGCGCCATGGCGACCAGGTGGAAAAAGACATGATCGCGGTGCGCCTGACGGCCGACGTGCCGATGCGGATCGTTGGCGCGCCCGCCTACTTCGCGCGCCAGCCGGCGCCGGCCTCGCTGCAGGATCTCATGACGCACAACTGCATCAACCTGCGGCTGGCCAGCAGCGGCGGGCTGTATGCGTGGGAGTTACTGCATGATGGCCAGCCGATCGAGGCGCGCGTGCGCGGCCAGGCCGTGTTTACCAACGTCCATCACATGCTGGCTGCGGCGCTCGACGGCGTGGGCGTGACCTTCCTGCCCGACAGCCTGGTCGCGCCCCATGTGCAGGGCGGCCGCCTGGTCAGCGTGATGCAAGAGTGGTGTCCCAGCTTTCCCGGCCTGCACGCCTATTACCCGAGCCGGCGCCATTCGTCGCGTGCACTGGGCCTCGTGATCGACGCGCTGCGCTATACCGGATGAACTACACAGGCTGATCAACCCGGCCGGCGCGCGCGGCCAGCAGCGCAAGCAGGCTGGCCGCCACCAGCACGGCGGCGCTGAACCCAAAGGTGGCGCGGTGGCCCATGGCGTCGAACAGCAGGCCGCCGCCGGTGGCGCCGAGCATGATCGCCAGCTGCACCACCGCCACGATCAGGCCGCCGCCGGCTTCGGCATCGCGCGGCAGCGTGCGCGCCAGCCAGGTCCACCAGCCCACCGGCGCCGCCGTCGCCACCAGCCCCCAGATGGCCAGCAGCACCATCGTTGCCGCCACCGACTGGCCGACGATGAGCAGCCCCACCGCGATCGCCGCCATGATGAGCGGGATCGCGATCAGGACGGGGTACATGCGCGCCTTGAGCACGGAGCCGATCAGTGTCGTGCCGATGAACCCGGCCACGCCCAGGACCAGCAGCATCAGCGACAGCATCGACACATCGACCCGGGTGACCGTTTCGAGAAACGGCCGCAAATAGGTAAACAACGCAAACTGCCCCATGAAAAACAGGCTCGCCGCCGCCATGCCCAGGCAGACCGCGGGGCGCTTGAGCAATGTGAACATGCTGGCCGGCGCCTGCCGATGTTCCGGACGCAGCGCGGGAAGGCTGAACCAGAGCCAGGCTAGCGCCAGCATCGCCACCGGCACCAGGCAAAAGAAGGCGCCGCGCCAGCCGATCACGCCGCCCAGGTAACTGCCCACCGGCGCGGCAATCACCGTGGCCAGCGCATTGCCACCATTGAGGATGGCCAGCGCGCGCGGCACGTCGGCCGTGGGCACCAGGCGCATCGCGGTGGCCGCCGACATCGACCAGAAGCCACCAATGGCAACGCCGATCAGTGCGCGGCCCACCATGAACAGCGGATAGTTCGGCGCAAACGCGGCCACGGTGCCGGAGGCAATCATCAGGCCGGTCAGCGCCAGCAGCAGCGTCTTGCGGTCGAGCCGTCCCACGACGGATGTCAGGCACAAGCTGGTCAGCAGTGCGAACGCGCCGGAAATGGCAATCGACTGCCCGGCCTGGCCTTCGGTGATGCGCAGGTCGGCCGCCAATGGCGTGAGCAGGCTGACCGGCATGAATTCGGACGCGACCAGGGCAAAGGCGGCAAGCGACATCGCCAGCACGGCGCCCCATGCCGCGGGCCCGGCCGGCTTGCTGTCGCAAGCGACGGAAATGGTTGGATTCATTGGTTATGCAGGAGGGGGAAACAGCCTGCTGCGGGGCAGCAGGCGTAGGGTGGACGGGTACCCCGTCCACGCGTCAATGGTTGGCCGCAAGATCATCCGGCACGAACACGCCGCCGGTCACCGCGTGGACGGCGGAGCCGCCCACCCTACGTAAGCGGTCAGTTTCCACGTAGGGTGGACGGCCGCGAGATCATCCGGCACGAACACGACGCCGATCACCCTACGCGGCCAGCGTGGCGCTGTCGATCACGAAGCGGTACTTGACGTCACCCTTGAGCATGCGCTCGTAGGCGCCGTTGATCTCGTCGGCGCGGATCATTTCGATGTCGGACACGATGCCGTGTTCGGCGCAGAAGTCGAGCATCTCCTGGGTTTCCGGGATCCCGCCGATCATCGAACCGGCGATCGCGCGGCGCTTCATGATCAGGTTGAACACCTGCGGCGACGGGTGCGGCGAATCCGGCGCACCGACCAGCACCATGGTGCCGTCGCGCTTGAGGATCTGCAGGAACGCGTCCAGGTCGTGCGGCGCGGCCACCGTGTTGATGATCAGGTCCAGCGTCTTTGCCTGCGCCGCCATGGCGTCGGCATCCTTCGAGATCACGACTTCATCGGCGCCCAGCGCCAGCGCGTCGTCGCGCTTGGAGGCCGACGTCGTGAACGCCACCACATGCGCGCCCATGGCGTGGGCCAGCTTGATGCCCATGTGGCCCAGGCCACCAATGCCGACGATACCGACCTTCTTGCCAGGACCGGCATTCCAGTGGCGCAGCGGCGACCAGACAGTGATGCCGGCGCACAGCAGCGGCGCCACGGCGGCCAGCTGCTCTTGCGGGTGCGTCACGCGCAGCACGAAGCGCTCGTGCACGACGATCTGCTCGGAGTAGCCGCCCAGCGTGTGGCCCGGTGCATCCGGGGTTGGCCCGTTATAGGTGCCGACCATATTGTCGCAATAGTTTTCCAGGCCTTCGCCGCAATCGGCGCAGGCCTTGCACGAGTCGACCATGCAGCCGACACCGACCAGGTCACCGACCTTGTGCTGCGTGACGTGGTCGCCAACGGCCGAGACGCGGCCGACGATCTCGTGGCCCGGCACGCAGGGAAATTGCGAGCCGGCCCATTCGCCGCGCACGGTATGCAGGTCGGAGTGGCAGACGCCGCAGAAGTCGATCGCGATCTGCACGTCGTGCGCGCCAGGTGCGCGGCGCGTGATGTCCATCGATTCGAGGGCTTGGTCGGGCGCGTGGGCGCCGTAAGCTTTGACAGTCATGAAAATCCTTGTGGTGGTCTTGCCTGTTTACTTGAAATAGCGGGATGGCCGCAGGGTCGCAGGGTCACGCAAAGGCGCGGCGGCACTGGGAGAATCTACCAGCAATCACTATAGCCTTGCTGGGGCGCGAGAGTAAGGCTGATTCGCGCATGAGGCATATGACGCCATCTCATGAATACGCCGGCCAGCCAGGCACGATTCAGGCAAGGGCCAGGTGGCGCAATGCAGCGTCCACGCCGTGCAGGCTGTCGACTTCGCAGGTGGGAACGGCAAGCGATTCGTTCAGCAGGCGGCCCGGATTGAACCAGACACTGTCAATGCCGAAGCGGTTCGCGCCGAGGATGTCGGCGTCCAGGCGATCACCCACAATCACCGTATCAGGCTTGGCGAAGCTGCGCGCCATCTTGCTGGTGTACTCGAAGAACCGGCTGTCCGGTTTGGCGAAGCCGCAGGCCTCGGACGTCGCGACGAACGACAGCGACGGGGCCAGGCCCGAACTGGCGATGCGCCGGTGCTGGATCGCATGCGCGCCGTTGGTGATGATGCCCACTTCGCCGATGGCGGCCAGCGTCTCGCACAGCTGCACGGCGCCGTCGATCAGCACCACGGTATCGGCCAGCGCTTCGGCATACACATCGCTGGCAACATGCGGATCGAGGTCGATCGCATTGTCGGCGAAGGTCTTGCGAAAGCGTTCGATGCGCAGGAAGTCCTTCGACACGGCGCCCTGTTCAAAGAGGCGCCACAGCGCGACATTGGTCATCTGGTACTGCGCGAACAGGACGTCGAGGCCGTCACGCAGATCGAAGTGCGCCATCGTGCGCTGGAAGGAAGCTTGTTCGGAAGCCCGGAAATCGAGCAGGGTGTCGTCGAGGTCAAACAGGAAAAGTCGGTATTTCATTGCGTCCAACAGTAAGGCGGCAATGCTCCATGGTAGCACCCGCCGCCAACCTGCGTCAGCTGGGGTTCGGATCGGGCACCGGCTCGTCATCGTGCGGCAAATGGCCCGGCTGGTGATGCGGATGCGGATGCGGCGCTTCGAACGGATCCGGCATCGGATCGTCGACGGGCGCCGGATCCGGCGCGCGATGGGCGTGGATGGAAAACGGCGGCGCTGATGGCGCTGATGGCGCGGGTTGGCCTGCTTGCATGATGCGGTCCTCCTCGATTGGCTGATTGGCCCACCTTAGCATGCGCTCCTGCGGCGCGGCGCGCGCTGGCAGTGGGCTACAATGCGGTCTTTCCGCACACCGCCTGCTGACCGTCTCCATGGAACTTTCGATCACCACCCTGGCCCTGCTCGTCCTGACCCCGCTGCTGGTCTGGCGCATCTACGCGCGCATCAAGAAGCAGATGCTGCGCCAGCGCTCGATCTACCAGCGCCATTACACGGGCATCCTGGTATTCGGCGCGATGATCCTGGTGCCGGCGGCGCAGCTGCTGGCCAGTCCGTACAACCTGGCGGCGCTGCTGGTGGGCGCCGCCGGCGGCATCGGCTATGGCGTCTGGGGCCTGAAGCTGTCGCGCTTCGAGGCCACGCCCGACGGTTACTACTTCACCCCCAACGCCCGCCTGGGCCTGGTGATGGCGATGATCCTGGTGGCGCGCATCCTGTACATCGGCGTCGAGATCTACGCCAACCAGGGAAAGGGGCTGCCGACGCCCCAGCTGAGCGACAGCCCGCTGACCATGCTGTGCGTGGGCCTGACCAGTGGCTACTTCGCCTGCTATTCGGCCGGGCTGCTGCGCTGGCGCCGGCGGGCCAGGCGCGAGAATAGGTAGGGTGGACGGCTCCGCCGTCCACGCGGTGATGGTTAGCTGCGCCGTTCACGCGTCAGTTAAAACGGAGCCCCCCTTAAAAGAGGCCTGCTCCGCTCTCGTACCTGATGACCGTACCGCCAATTATCACCGCGTGCGCGGCGTAGCCGCACACCCTACGCTGCTTCCTTGCGGCGTTGCAGCACGAAAATTGGCTGCGCCCATTGCTGGTCCTTCTTCTTCTTGCTCGTGATGAGCGTCAGCTCCGACGGGTCGTAGACGTCCGTGTTGTGCGTCAGCGGGGTCGTCATCAGGTACTGGGCGTCGGTGTTCTTCAAAAACTCGCCGACCAGCTGGATATTACGGATATCCAGGTGAGCAAACGGTTCATCGATGAACACGAAGCCGCCCGAGCCTTCCTCGGACTTGAGCAGGCCAATCAGCAGCACCAGCGATTTCATGACCTGCTGGCCACCCGAGGCTTCACCGTCGTTCATCCCGATCTGGTCCTTGCCGTCGAACTTGAAGCGCACGTGCAGGCCCGCCTGCGACAGTTGCACGTCGTCGTTCTCGAGGCGCACCGGGTCGGCCTGCACGTCGATCCCGGCCAGGCCACCCAGTTCGCGGATGTTCTTGGTGTAGGTCTTGATCGTGTAGCGCAAGCGCTCGATGTAGGCGCCGCGCGCATTGCCGGTCGCTTCGATCGCGCGGTTGTTCTGGTAGCGGCGTTCTTCGGTCTCTGTCTGGCGGCTATCGAGCTGGTCGTGCAGGCGCGCGTACTGATCGATGACGGTCGCATCGAGCTCCCAGTCTTCGCGCGCCAGCGAGCCTTCGAGTGACCCCAGGCGCAGATTGACCTGGTGCGCGTTCTGGTGTTTGGCTACCAGCTCGCCCCGCCAGTTCGGGTTCTTCCACGCGCCCGGCACCGCGCGCCAGCTGCGGCGCAACTCCAGGAGTGCTTTGGCGTGCTCGGTGCGCTGGTCGATCTGACGGCGATGGTTCAGGCGCATGCCTGCTTCGGCTTCCGACAGCGCCATGCGCGCGTTCTGCCACACGGTGTCGGCGCGGGTGCGCGCGACGGTCGCGTTCTTGCTCAGCGTTTGCAGCTCGCCCAGGCGCGCGCCCACTTCCATCCGTTCTGCTTTGAGCGGCGCCAGTGCGCGCGCGGCTTCCTCGAATTCTTCCTGGCGGGCCGACAGTTCCTTGGCCGCGTCCACGCCAGCGATGCGCGCCTTCAGGCCGCCCACTTCGGCGGCCAGCTTCGAGATCGCCAGCGTCAGTGCATCTTCCTTCTGTTCCAGCGCCGGCAGCGATTTCTGGATCGCTTCCAGGCGCTGCGTCTTGCCTGCCGCACCAAAGCGATAACGCGATGCTTCGACGAACAGCGAGCGGCCACCGCGGCGTTCGCGGTGGTAGGCGTCCGGCGTGATCCATTCGTCCGAGCGGCTCTTGAAACCGTCGTCGACCGAATCGACGCGCACGATGCGTTCCAGCTGGTCGATCAGCCAGCCCGGCGCCTTGCCCGAAAAACTCACCACCGACAGCAGGCTATCGTCTTTCACGACCGGCGCGTTCACGCAATCGGGCACGATGAAGTGGCGATAACGTTCCTTCTCGGCCAGGCGGTAGGCGTTGGCAGCATCCGACGCTTTTTCGAGCAGCACGACCGAGGCGTAACCACCGAGCACACCTTCGACCGCGCCCTGCCATTTCGGGTCGGTCACTTCGACGATGTCCGACAGCATGGCGTGCGCGATGCCCTCGTCGCGCAGTGCGCGGCGCATCAGGCGCTGCGCTTCGGGCTCGGGCATCGCGCTCTTGCCCTGCAGCTGCGAGATCGTCGCCAGCTCGCCCGCGATCTTGGTCGACACGGCGTCGCGCGCGCTCTTCTGGCGCGCCAGCTCGGCTTCTTTTTCACCCAGCTGCTTGCCCACTTCGGCGATGTCCGCGCCCGCATCTGCCGACAGCTTCTGCAGGCGGTCGCGCTGCTCCAGCAGGCTTTCCAGCGGTTTCAAACGCGTGTTCACTTCGGTCAGGCGGCGGGCCAGTTCGCCGCCCTCCTGCTCGAGCTGCGTTTCCTGCTTCTGCGCTTCGGTCAGCGCGCGCTGCTGGCTGGCCAGCTGGCTGCGTTTCTCGGCCAGTTGACCGTCGGCCTGCACCAGGGGCTTCTTCGCTTCGCGCAGCGTGCGCGAGACCAGCAGCGCTTTTTCGCGCGCTTCGTGGTACTGCAGGGCCGGCAGTACTTCTTCGTGCAGCTCGCGCTTTTCCGCGTGCAGGTCGGACCACTGATGGTGATTCGCCACGCGCAGGCGCAAGCCTTCGAGGTTGGTGCGCGAGGCTTCCAGCTCGGCCTCGAAGCGTTTCAGCTCGGTCTCAGTATCGCGCTGATGGCGCTTGGCTTCGTCGTAGGCGTCCAGCACTTCCTTGTCGCCAAAGACCTGGAACACCAGGTCGAGCAACTGACGCGGCGCGTATTCGCACAGCTTGTCGGTCTCGCCCTGCTCGAGCGCCAGCACTTTCGACATCGCCGGCGACAGCCCGGCCGAGGCCAGGCGCTTGCGGTAGTTTTCCACGCCCAGCCAGTCGGTCGCTTCGGTCACTTCCTCGATTTCGACGTTACCGGGGCGCATCAGGTACTGGCGCTTCCAGTCGCCGCCGTTCTTCTGCACCTGGCAAAAGAGCGTCACTTCATCGTCGGCGAAAAAGCCCGAATGACGAAACGGCCGGTTCGACAACTGGCGCCCCACCGGCTTGTTGTCGACGACGGCGCGCAGCCAGGCGCTTTGCTGGCCCGAGTGGCGCGCATAGTGTTTATACGTGCGACCCATCGAGCAATCGAGCCCGAACAGCGTGCGCATCGCGTCGAGCAGCGTGGTCTTGCCCGAGCCGTTCTGGCCGGCGATCGTGATGATCTTGGCATCGAGCGGGATGTTCTTGATCCGCTGCCAGTAATCCCAGTGGACCAGTTCGAGTGATTTAATGTGGAACATCGGCTATCTCAATTCGGGGTGTCAGGGACATCAAGGGCGCCGTCGGGCGCCAGGGCATCGTTGGCGGCGTCGGCGTCGACCGGCGCCACGCGGCGTGGCGCTGCGGCCAGCGGGGCGCGCTTGAAGACTTCGGACAGCGCGCCGTTGATGATGCGTTCCTTGAGCACGTCGGTGTCCATCATCAGGTCGAGCAGCGGGCCTTCCAGAATCACGTCGCCGCGGCGCTCGATGAAGCCCAGTTTCGACAGCACGCCCAGGTTCATATCCATGCGCGTCTTCTTGCCCAGCTTGTCGCCGAAGTCCGACAGCAGCGCCGTGTACGAAATGCCGATCGACGTGTCTTCGGCGCGCGGGATCGACAACTCTTTCTCGAACATGTCATTCTGGTCGTCGTCGATCGTCGTGTGGGTTTCCTGGCGCTCGCGCTTGGGCAGGATGATCTGCGCCCACAGCACGACCAGTAGCGCGACGCCATCGCGCGTGAGGCCGAAGTTGTTGTTCTGCCAGATGTCCTTGGCACCGAAGATCTTCGGCTCGACGTTGCGGTGCAGGGCCACGGTGACGTGGTCGGCGTAGACGTTATCGAGCAGCTTCAGGCCCGATTCGAGCAGGCGCTTGTCGACTTCGGCGCGGAACTGGTCGTCCGACAGCGCGCGCTTGACCATCTTGTCGTCGCGGCGCAGGGTCTGGTGCGTCAGCAGGCGCGCGATCAGGATTTGTGCATCGTCATTCATGGGGCAGGCTGTCCATCAGGAGTGGAATCGGCATTCAGTGAAAGGGTCGCGACCGACATGGCCGCCACTTCCGGGTCGTTCAGCTGGACCATCTCGTCGAGCGAAACGAACGTGAGCGGCAGGCGCGCCAGTTCGGCGGTCGCGCCCTGCAGGCTCGCTTCGGACGCGTCGCCCAAGAGCGGCAGCAGTGAGGCGCGGTACGACGCCAGCGCGAACGTGGCCGGCAGCAGCGACTCGTGCAGTTGCACCTGGCGCGGGCCGACGCTGGAAAATTCAGGGAAGTTGCCCAGGTTGGCGAAGTCGGCCAGCTTGTTGATCCAGTCGTTCAATTCGAGCTGCATGGCCGGATTGTCGTTGATCGTCAGCGGCGCATCCTGGCCGCTCGGCAGACCCTTGGGACCGGTCGAGATGATGCGCTCGGCCAGCAGTTCGGTTTCGGCCACGTCGATCATCTCGGCCGGGGTGCCAAACAGCGGCGTCACCGGCCGGTCGATCGCGCCGGCGGCCAGGCTCGCCAGGTCGTCGTGCGCCAGCAACCAGCGTTTCACGTCGGTGGTCGACAAGCCCGACTGGCCCAGATGCACGCGCTGGCGTTCGATCTGGTTCAGCGCGCGCGAGAACATGCCCTGCATGTTCAGCAGTGCACTCTGGGCGCGGCCAATTGCCTGCGCGGCGCGGTGCGTGGCGGCGTCGGCCCGTTCGTCGGACGTGATGGCGCGCAGGATGACCGAGCCCTTCTCGACCCAGTCGCAGGCCATGTGCCACTTGGCCTGCGAGGTGCGCAGGCGAAATTCGGAGCCGGACGCGATCGCGTCGCGAAATTCCTCGGTCAGTTCGACCAGGCGCCCCAGCAGGTGTTTCAGTTGGTCGACCGTGACGCCGCCCACGGCCTGGGCGCCGGCCACCTGCGACAGCAAAAAGCCCATCTCGGCTTCGTCGCCTTCGGGTTTGCCCAGCGCCAGCAGGGTTTCCAGCGCCGAGAGCACGTTGCGCGCCAGCGGCGTGATGCGGTAGACAGCGGCCGGGGCATCCCAGGCCAGCAGGCCGTGGCCACGCAGGCGGTTGAGCACCGTTTCCAGGCTTTCTGGAACGAGATAGGCCAGCTTCTGGTTGATGTCGGCGCGCGAGAAGGCCGACGTGGACGCATCGCCGGCCAGTTCGCGCAGGACGAGCAGACGCACCAGCACGCCATCTTGCGAACCGTGGAACAGGGCCGTGAAGGCCGACAGCATTGGCTGGGCACGCTTGAGGTGGAAGACTTGCTCGATTTCGTCGGGCGCAACGCCATCCTGGAAGTGCACCTGCAGCGGATCAAGTTCCTGCGCTGTCGTCGAGGCGTCGGCAGCGTGCGCCGCGCCGGCTTGGGGGTCGATCATCGTGTTAATAACCAGTCTCGTGCGCGGCCGAGGCGGGTCTGCATTGCATTTGTTACCACAGACCCGGCCAGCTTCGCGGGGGCGTCAGTATAACAGTTAAGACTGGGCAATTCCGGAATGGCTGCCCGCCGGGGCAGCCTCTGCAATGCTGCAACAGCTCACGACTTGGTCACGCTCTTGAGCGTCTGCTCGATGGTTTCCTTGTCGCCTTCGGTGAAGCGGATCTTGACCGGATAGAATTCGTGCGCCGGCGCCAGCCAGACGTCCACGCTCTGGTCGCGACTGCCTTTCATGGCTGCGCGCGTGACCAGAATCGCATCCACCTCGCCCAGGCCGGTTTTGACTTTTTCGTTGCGCACGACCTTGAAGGTCCAGGTCTCGGCGCTGCTGCGCCCCGCGACGAAGAACGGCCACTCGGAGCCGGGCTTGAACTTGTCGCCGGCGGCGCGCGCCACGGCGGCCAGTTGCCAGGTCACCGACACACGGTCCTGCTCCCCGCCCTTGAGCGGATAGGTCTTGTCGCCTTCCGAGAACCGCATTGATTTGGCGGCGCGGTCGAACGTGATCGAGGTCGGATCCTTGCGCATGCGTTTTTCGGAGAACTCGGTCGGCGCCAGGCCATAGGCATCGATGACGCCCTGGCTGCGGTTTTCGAGCAGCGTGCCCAGGATCGCCACGCGTGATTCGAAGCGCACATCGTACTTGCCGTCGCCGGCGCGCCAGCTGACGGTGGCGTCGCCTTTCAGGGCCAGGCCTTTCTGGCGCGCGGCCAGGTCGTAGGCCAGGTCGGCCGATGGCGGCAATTCGAACGCGCGCTTGACGGCCTGATGGGCGGGCTGGGCGGACGCGCCACCCAGTGCGAAGGTCAGCGCCAGGGCTGCACCGATGTGTCGAATGTTGTTCATAGGCATATCAAGATCCTGAATGGTCCAAGGCGATATTATTCACTGTTTGCGTGGTTACTGCTCCGTTGGGCTCGGTGTTGCGAATCCGCACCGGATACCAGCCATGCGCGGGGGCCAGCCAGATGTCCAGGCGTGACTTGTACGAGCCCGGCTGCGGCGGACGCGTCAGATGCCAGGTTTGCAATGTGCCGAGCTTGGTATCGATCTCTTCCTGCCCCACCACCGTGAAGCGGTAGATCGCCGCGTCGCGGTCTTCGCCGACAAAAATATCGATGGCGCCAGTCAGCTGCTTCGCATCGCCGCGCGCGATCGCCGTCAGTTGCAGCGGGATGCTGGCCTTGTCCTGGGCGCCAGGTGGCAGCCCGTACATCGCTTCAGATGCCGAAAACGTGATCAGGCCCTTGCCCCAGTTGAAATGAGTAGCCGTCATGGCGCGGCCGCGCCGCTTTTCGGTCATCGTGATTGGCGCGAAGCCCGTCTCTGCCACCGCGCCCTTGCTCTCGAGGGCCACCAGATTGACGCGCGCGAACACGACGCGGATGCCGGCTTCGACCTGGATGCGGTAGCTGTCCGCGTTCAGTTGCCAGGCCAGCAGCGCCTCGCCCGACCATGTGGTGCCATCGGCGTCGGTGCGCGCGACATCGAGCATGATCTTCGCGGGCGGCGGCATGTCGACGACATAGCGGCGCGCTTCCGGTACTGCCGGCGGCGGCGGTGCAGCCGCTGCCGCCGGGGACGCTGGCGACACCTGCGGAGCCGGCGCGACGGGTGTGGGCTCGGCCACCGGCGCGGCCGGTGCAGCCGGTGCGGCGCCGGTACCATCCGCGGCAGGCGCCGCATCGGTGACCGGCGTGATGTCGCCGGGAAGGTCACGCACCGCGATCTCCACCGGCACCGGCGGCATGCGGGGCAATGGTGGCGGGCTGGCCTCGGGCACCGGCAGCGGTTCGGGCGCCGGCACCGGTGCGGTGGCCACGGGCAGCAGTTGCGCCACCAGCGTCATTGGCGCGCCAGCGGACGTGACCGCCCGCGGCAGGACCGGGCTGACATGCTGCAGCTCGGTCAGAACGATCCAGTGCAGCAGCACGACCAGCGCCACTGTCAGCAGCCGGCGGCGACGGGGAAGGAAAATCGGTGCGGATGACATGACGCTAGTGTAGCGTGGGCGCCGGCATGGACCGGCACGCGTGCCCAAGCCGATGCCAATGGGGCATGCGTCCGGATCAAGGCAACAGGATCGACAGCTCTTGCGCGCTCACGCGCAGGACCGGCAGGAATTCTTCTTCCATCTTGCGCCGCTACACCCGCGCCGCATGCGCCCCGATGTTCAGCGCGGCCAGCACATTGCCCGAGGCGCCGCGCACCGGCACCGCGATCGAGCGCAGGCCGACCTCCAGCTCTTCTTCGACCAGCACGTAACCGGCGTCGCGCACGTCCGCCAGGATGGTCCTGAGCCGCTCGGGATTGACCACCGTGCGCCCGGTCATGGCCTTGAGCGGCACGCGCGCCAGGTAGTCGTCCAGCTCTGGCGCCGGCAGGTGCGCCAGCAGCATGCGTCCCAGCGCCGTGCAGTACGCTGGCAGGCGGCTGCCGGTCGTGAGCGACACCGACATGATGCGCGAGGCCGCCGAGCGTCCCACATACAGTACTTCGTCGTCCTGCAGCACAGCGAGCGAGCAAGATTCGTTCAGGCTGCGGCTGACCTGGTTCAGGTAAGGATGGGCCGAGACCGTGAGCGGCGTCGACGACAGGTACGAGTAACCCAGCGACAGCACCTTCGGCTTGAGCGAGAACTGGTTGCCGTCCACACTGGCATAGCCCAGCGCGATCAGCGTGTGCAGGCAGCGCCGCACCGAGGCGCGCGGGATCGCCGTGCGGTGGCTGATCTGGGCAATCGTCAGGCTGCGGCGCTGGTCGCTGAAGGCCTGCAGCACCGCCAGGCCACGCGCCAGCGACAGCATGAAATTGGGGTCGCTGGCGGCAGTGTCGGGTGCGGCTGGCTCGGCTGGCTCGTGTGGCGTGTTCATGGTGCTCCTTGGCAATGAGGTAATAAACCGTTCGGCAATCGAACACATTCCATCGAGGCGGCTTGCGCCATGGGCCGGCACGCTCCTACACTCGATTCACCTGTTCAGTGATCAGACATTAGTGCGATTATCGAACAGCGTCAATGCGCGTCTTGCGCTGGAAAGGATCTGCACCATGATCGACAAGATTTCATCCTCGCTGGATGCGGCGGTGGCCGATATCCCGGATGGCGCGACCATCCTGATCGGGGGTTTCGGCACCGCCGGCATGCCGGGGGCCCTGATCGACGCGCTGATCGCACAAGGGGCACGCGACCTCGTCATCGTCAACAACAATGCCGGCAACGGCGACACCGGCCTGGCGGCACTGCTCAAGGCGCGCCGCGTGCGCAAGATCATCTGCTCGTTCCCGCGCCAGGCCGACTCGCACGTGTTCGACGCGCTGTACCGGGCCGGCGAGATCGAGCTCGAACTGACACCACAGGGTAATCTGGCCGAGCGCATCCGCGCCGCCGGCGCCGGCATCGGCGGTTTCTTTTCGCCCACCGGCTACGGCACCGATCTCGCAGCCGGCAAGGAAACGCGCCTCATCGACGGGCGCCATTATGTGTTCGAGTCACCGATCCACGCCGACTTTGCGCTGATCAAGGCCTTCCACGGCGACCGCTGGGGCAACCTGGTGTACCGCAAGACCTCGCGCAACTTCGGTCCGATCATGGCGATGGCTGCGCGCTGCACGATTGCCCAGGTCACCCGCGTGGTCGAACTGGGCGAACTCGATCCGGAAGCCATCGTCACGCCCGGCATCTTCGTCCAGCGTGTCGTACTGGGAGAACCCGCATGCAACGTTTGAGCCGTGACCAGATCGCCGCGCGCGTCGCGCGTGACATTCCCGAAGGTGCTTACGTGAACCTGGGGATCGGCCTGCCGACGCTGGTGGGTGCGCACCTGCCCCCGGGCCGCGAGATCTTCCTGCACAGCGAGAACGGCCTGCTCGGCATGGGCCCGCCACCCGCCCCCGGCGACGAAGACGAAGACCTGATCAATGCCGGCAAGCAGCCGGTGACACTGCTGGCCGGCGGCAGTTACTTTCACCACGCCGATTCGTTCGCGATGATGCGCGGCGGGCACCTCGACATCTGCGTACTCGGCGCATTCCAGGTGTCCGTCCGCGGCGACCTGGCCAACTGGCATACCGGGGCGCCGGACGCGATTCCGGCCGTCGGCGGCGCGATGGACCTGGCCATCGGCGCCAAGCGCGTGTTCGTGATGATGGAACACCAGACGCGTGACGGTGCCAGCAAGATCGTCGAGCGCTGCACCTATCCGCTCACCAGCCTGGCGTGCGTGAGCCGCATCTACACCGACCTGGCCGTGCTCGATGTAACGCCCGACGGCCTGGCAGTGCGTGACATCGTCGATGGCCTGTCGTTCGCCGAACTCGAACGCCTGACCGGGCTGACCTTGACGGATGCGACACAGGCGCGCGCCGACGGCCTCCCGCCAATCACCCAACGCGTCTGACCACAAAGGAGAAGCCCGCCCTACCCTGGTTCGTCAAGCAGCCGGCCCCGACGCCAGGCGCTTTCCTATAAAAATACAAGGAGACAATATGCATCGACAAGACGTGACCCTGGTCACCGGCGGCAGCGCCGGCATTGGCCGGGCCATCTGCGAAACGCTGATCGCAGAAGGCCGCACGGTCGTCAATCTCGACTACCGCCAACCCGACTGGCGGCATGACCAGCTCGTGTCGTTCCAGGCCGACCTGACGCAGCCGGTTGAAACCCGCGCCATCGCGCAGCAGATCGCCGCTGCCTACAGCGTAACGGCGCTGGTCAACAATGCGGGCGCCACCCGCCCCGGCACCATCGACACGGCCACGATGGACGATCTCGACCATGTCGTGAACCTGCATCTGAAGGCCACCATCCTGCTTGTGCAGGCCTTCCTGCCCGCGCTGCGCGCATCGGGACACGGCCGCATCGTCAACATCGCCTCGCGCGCTGCGCTGGGCAAGGCCGAGCGCATCGTGTACGCCGCCACCAAGGCCGGCCTGATTGGCCTGACGCGCACGCTGGCGCTCGAACTGGGCGGCGACGGCATCACCGTCAATGCCGTGGCGCCGGGGCCGATCGCGACCGAGCTTTTCCACAACAGCAATCCCGAAGGCGCGCCAGAGACCCGGCGCATCATCGACAGCATCGTGGTGGGCCGCCTGGGAACGCCGGCCGACGTGGCGCGCGCCGCCGCCTTTTTCCTGTCGCCCGACAACGGGTTCGTCACCGGCCAGGTGCTGTACGTGTGTGGCGGCACCACGCTGGGCGTGGCTCCGGTCTGATTCGATCTGCAACAAGGCCAGGCTGCCGTCCACGCGCGTGCCCGGTCCATTTCGCCGCATCCGTTGTCCTTATTGGAGACACATCATGTCACGTACCTTCCTGTCGACCCGCCGTACCTTCACCCTCGCCGCCGCGTCGGCCCTCGGCCTGCTGGCCCTGACGCCGCTGGCGGCGCAGGCGCAAGCCTTCCCCACCAAGGCCATCACGATCATCGTCCCGTTCTCGGCCGGCGGCACGACCGACATCCTGGCGCGTGTTCTGGGGCAATTCATGAGCAAGGACCTTGGCCAGCCGGTCATCATCGACAACCGCGCTGGCGCGGGCGGCAATATCGGCACCCAGCTCGTGGCGCGCGCCGCGCCCGACGGCCACACCATCCTCATGGGCACGGTCGGCACCCACGCCATCAACCAGAGCCTGTATCCAAAACTGGCGTTCGACCCGATCAAGGACTTCGCCCCGCTCACGCGCGTGGCGCTGGTGCCGAACCTGCTGGTAGCCAATCCGGCGCAGCCGTTCAAGACTGTCAAGGAACTGATCGCCTATGCCAAGGCCAATCCCGGCAAGGTCACGTTCGGCTCGTCGGGCAGCGGCACGTCGATTCACCTGTCCGGCGAATTGTTCAATCAGATGGCCGGGGTCGACATCCAGCACGTGGCCTACAAGGGCAGCGCGCCTGCCGTCAATGATTTGCTGGGCAACCATATCGCGATCATGTTCGACAATATGCCGTCGGCCATCAGCCACGTGAAGGCCGGCAAGCTGCGTCCGCTGGCAGTCACCACGCCGCAACGTTCGCCGGCGCTGCCCGACGTGCCGACGATCGCCGAAGCCGGCGTGCCTGGCTACGAAGCGACATCGTGGTTCGGCCTGCTGGCGCCGGCCGGCACGCCCGCGCCGGTCGTGGCAAAGCTGAATACCGCGATCCTCAAGGCGCTGGCTGATCCGGACGTCAAGAAAAAACTGCTGGAGCAAGGCGCCGAGCCAGCCGGCGAGACGCCGGCGCAGTTCGCCGCCTTCATCGCCAGCGAGACGGTCAAGTGGGGCAAGATCGTCAAGCAGTCCGGCGCGACAGCGCAGTAAGATGCCGCGGTGCGCGGGGCGTGGTCTGCCCCGCCGTTATCTGCTACGCTAGCCCCACCAACTCAGGAGACGCCACATGCTCAAGCCGCCCATGCCAGGAATGACCGACACCCTCGAATTCGTCAAGAACCTGTGGGGCGGCATGCATATCCCCGGCACCATGCCGGGCACCATGCCGGGCATGCCGCCGCTGCCCGGCGCGGGCATGTCGGTGGAAGACCTCGACAAGAAGATCGCCGACCTGAAGGCGGTCGAGGCCTGGCTCACGCTCAATCAGAACATGCTGCACGGTACGATCCAGGCCCTTGAAATCCAGCGCGGCACGCTGGCCACGCTCAAGGCGATGGGCGACAGCATGGCCCAGGCCATGGGCCAGACGAAGGTCGGCGAATCGTCGGTCGCGCCGTTCGCGCAGTTCTTCGCACAGATGGCGCAAACGGCCACGCCGCCTGCTGCGGCCCACACGCCGGCCACGCCGTCGCCACCGCCACCGCCCCCACCACCGCCCGCAGCGCCCGACAGCGCGCAGGCCGCACCTGATGCCGCGAGCGCCGCCATGCCGGCCGCCGTGGCGTGGTGGAACCTGTTGCAGGACCAGTTCCGCCACGCCGTGGCCAGCACCATGCCGGCCGAGGGCGCGGCCGCCGCCGATGCCGCCGACCCGGCCGCCACCGCGCCCGAGACGCCATCGGACGAACCCGCCGCGCGTACCCGACGCAACAGCCGCAGCAAGACCGACAAGACCTGACCCCAGCCGCTGCGGTGCTGCCAGGGTGGCCCGACGCCTCCCATTGACGGTGCTGGTAGCGCACGTGCATAAACCGTGCTGAACTGATCTGGCGGCCGCCCTTCGCGGCCCCGCCTGTCGTCCAGCCGGAGCGCGCCATGCTACCCAGTGACCTGTCCCACCTGAGCCCATCGCAGGTCGACGACCTGCGCCGCAAGCTGGCCGCCGCCGGCTGCCATCCGCCCCCCAATGCCGGCACCATCAGCGAACTGCACGATGCGTTCGCGCTGCTGCGCCGCCGTCATGGACTGGTCCCGGCCGGCACCATCGATGCCGACACCCTGCGCTGCCTGGACATCGACGCCGGCCTGCTGTTTGGCGAAGTGCTGCGCGACGAACTCGATCTGCTGCGTCCCGCCAGCAGCGAGGCACTCGACGCTGGCGGGACGCCCGACCGTACACGCCTGTGCGCGCGCGCTCACGACGGCATGCTCGCCGGCCTGGCCCTGTCCGGCGGCGGCGTGCGCAGCGCCACGTTCGGCCTGGGCGCCCTGCAGGCGCTGGCGCGCCACCGCTTGCTGGGCCAGCTCGATTACCTGTCCACCGTGTCCGGCGGCGGCTTCGTCGGCGGCTGGCTGGCGCGCTGCCTGCACGCGCATGGCAACGACATCCACGAGGTCGAAGCCCTGCTGGCGCCGCCGGCCGGCAGGGGCGAAGCGCCCGAGCTGCGTTTCCTGCGCCAGTACAGCAACTACCTCTCGCCGCAGGGCGGCATGTTCAGCGCCGACACCTGGACCCTGCTCGGCATCTACGTGCGCAACACGGGCCTGAACCTGACCATGCTGGTGACCTGGCTGTGCGCCCTGCTGCTGTTGCCGCGCTTTGCCGTCTGGGGCGTGCACAGGGTCGTGGCGCCGGGCGGGCCATGGGCGCGCCTGGGTGACGCCGCCTGGATCGCGGGCGTGCTGCTGTTCCTGTGCGCCGTCTTCTGCATTGCGCTGTCGATTTCCAGCGAGCCAGCGAGCTCGCGCGGCCGGCGCCGCTTTCCACTGTCGCAGGGCGCCGTCCTGTGGTGCATCAACCTGCCGCTGCTGCTGGCGGGCTTTCTCGGCAGTCTCGCGCTGTGGCGCCACGGCGGTGCGACGCCGGCGACGCTGCTGCCGCCGCAACTGGCCGGGCGGCCGTACTGGCTGCTCGCGCCGGGCGTGGTCTACTTCATCGTCTGGGCCTGCGGCTGGTACCTGGCGCACGACCGGGCCAGCCCCTACCGGCGCGCCGGCTATACCGTCTGCGGCGCCGGCGCCCTGGCGGTGCTGCTGGTCATGCTCGACGCCGCGCGCACGTTTGCACCGGCGATGCTGGCGTGGCTGCCGGACGGCGGCGCGCAGCTGTCATGGTGGTTGTGCGGCGGCGTGGCGCTGCTGCTGCTCGGTGCGTTCTGGCTGAGCATGTACACGCGCCTGCGGGCCCACCCGCCGCTGCGCGAGCTGACGCGCGCGGTGCTGGGCGAAGGCCTGTCGCACTTCGCCTGCGCGATGGGCGCGCTCACGCTGGGTACCGTGCTGCTGCTGTGCGCGCTGGCGCTGCTACCGGCGCCAGGCGCGCATCCGCTGGTCAACAACGCGATCGCGCTGGCCACCTTCGGCATGCCGTCGATGATGGCGCTGTTTGCCATCACGATGAACCTGATGATCGGCCTGATCGGCCGCCAGTACAGCGATGCGAGCCGAGAATGGTGGAGCCGCCAGGGCGCCTGGAGCGCCATCTTCGCGCTCGGCTGGCTGGCCGCCTATGGCGTGTGTTTCTTCCTTGCGCCGCTGCTGCAGTGGGCCTGGCTCACCTATGCGCCGTGGTCCAACCTGGCCACGCTCTTTGGCTGGCTGGCGATGACCGCCTTCGGCCTGAAGGCCGGGAGCGGCGGCGCCACGGGCGCCCGGGCCGCGCGCGACCCCAAGCTCGAACTGGTGGCGCGGGTGGCGCCGTATGTGTTTACCGTCGGGATCTTCGCGCTGCTCGGCAGCCTGGTGCAGCTGACGGTGGCGCGCCCGCACCTGGACTGCCCGGGCGCGACGCTCGCGTGCGTGTTCCAGGCGCACGCGAGCGCCACGCTGGCGACCCAAGGCAGCACGCTGCTGGTGGCCTTTGCCGGCTTTCTCGGGGCCGCGCTGGTGCTCGGCTGGCGCGTCGACATCAACAAGTTTTCGCTGTACATGCTGTACCGGAACCGCGTCGTGCGCGCCTGGTTCGGCGCCGCCCACCGCGCGCGCCGGCCGCACCCGTTTACCGGGTTCGATCCCAACGACGACATGCTGCTCGCCGAGCTGAAAAACGCACGCCCGTACCCGATCATCAACACGGCGCTGAACCTGGTGGATGGCGAAGAACTGGCATGGCAGACGCGCCGTACCGCGGCCTTTGCGTTCACGCCGCGCTGGTGCGGCTATGAGCAAGCGGGCCCCGGCGGCGCCGGTTGCTATCGCCCCACTGCCGCCTACGCCGCGCATGCCGGCGTCGGCCTGGACGACGACGCCGGCGTGCGCCTCGGGATGGCGGTGGCGCTGTCGGGCGCTGCGGCCAGTCCGCACATCGGCGCGCATTGGTCGGCGCCGCTGAATTTTTTGATGACGATGTTCAATGTGCGCCTGGGGCGCTGGTGCCCGAACCCGGCGCGCCCGAGCTGGACCAGTTCATCGCCGCCCATTGGCCTGTTCAGCCTGTTGGCCGAGCTGTTTGGCCAGCTCGATGCCGATGCCGGCTACGTGCACCTGAGCGATGGCGGCCACTTCGACAACCTGGGCATCTACGAACTGGTGCGGCGCCGCTGCCGCCTGGTGATCGCGGTGGACGTGGGCAGCGACCGCGAACACGCCTTCGAAGACCTGGGCAACGCGATCCGGCGCTGCGCCACCGACCTGCACGTGCGGATCGACCTGGATGTGTCGCGCCTTGCCATCGCGCCGGAGACCGGTTTGTGCAGCGCCAGCTGCGCCGCCGGCAGCATCCGCTACAGCCAGACCGACCGCGCTGCCGACGATGGCGTCATCCTGTATTTCAAGCCGGCCATCGTCGGCACCGAAAACGCCGACCTGCTCAACTACCGCAAGCAGCATCCCGACTATCCGCACGAGAGCCTGGCCGACGGCTGGTTCGACGAGGCGCGCTTCGAGAGCTACCGCGCGCTGGGCGAACACGTGCTCGGGGGCGCGCTGGCCGATGCGGTGCAGGCAACAGCGCAGGCCGATGGCCGTTGCGATCTTGAAAAGCTGTGCGCGGCGCTGCTGCGCAAGCACGGGCCGGCGCGTCCCGGCGTGTGAGCGCGCTACGAGAAGCGGTTGCTGTGCGTCGGCCTGGGTACCGGCGCGGATTCGGGTGGCGCTGCTTCGGCTGGCGTGTCGGCCGCTTCTTCCTTCTGCTCGGTCGCATCCACTGGCGAAGGCATCGCCGCCGGATCGGCTTTCGGCTGCAAGCCGCGCAACTGCTCCATCAACTGCGCGAAGCGCTGCTGCCCCGGCTGCAGCTTGTCGACATGTTCGAGCACCATGCGTGCCTCGACGTCGAGTTCCTCGTCATAGCCTTCCTGCTGCATGTGCGAGATCGAAATCTGCACGGCGTTGAACAGTACCCGCACATTGTCCGGCACCCGTTCGCGCGCCATGCGCATCCACTTGACGGCGTCGGGCAGCTTGCCGCTCTTCCACAGCACGACACCCTGGTTCATCAGGTCCACCGCTTCCTTGCGCGCGGCGCGGATGATGGCTGCGCCCTCTTCGCTCAGGCGCGCCTTGTCGAAGATGGCCTGAATCTCGTCCTGCAGCAGACTGTTGTCATGGTTGTTGCGCACCACGTGGGCCAGCACTTCGCCCGGCGTTTCCTTCACGCCCACTGCAAACAGCAGGGTCGCCATCTCGATGCAGATCGCCGTACCGGGGCGCTTGGGGTCAAGCTCCAGCATCGCCTCGAGCTCATCGCCGGCGCGGCGCGCGTTGCGGTAGTCGCCGCTTTCGTGATGGATCAGGCCTTCGGTGATCTTGGCGCGCAGCGCCATGTCGTCGTAGTCGCCGCCGAAGTCGCGCTGGGCCAGTTGCAGCAGTTGCAGCGCATCCTTGGTATTGTTTTTCAGGCCGCACACGCGCGCCAGGCCAAGGTAGGCGTCGGGCGTCTTGCGGATCGAGTATTCGCCGATCACCAGGCACTTGCGAAACGCCTTTTCGGCCAGCGCGACGTTGCCCAGCTTGAGCGCGGCCTGGCCCAGGTTGCGCTGGCGCGGCACCGAGTTGGGCGAGAGCTTGGCCCCGCGTTCCAGGATCGCAGCAGCTTCGTCGTGCTGCCCCAGGCCCTGGTAGGCCTGCGCCAGCTGGTCGTAGGCGTCGATGTAGTGGCGGTTCTCGGCGATCACGGTCTGGAACATCTGGCGCGCCTGCTCGAAATCGCCATCCGCCAGGCGAATCTTGCCCAGGCCCGCACGGGCCCAGTGGTATTCGCGCTGGCCCAGCACCTGTTCGTAGACGGCGCGCGCCAGCGCCGGCTGGCCGCTGCGCTCGAGCATGCGCGCCTTCATGCGCAGCAGCTCGATCACGTGCGTGCGGTTGGCGGCGATCTGCTCGTCACACAGGGTCGCGGCGCGCAGGTAATCCTTTTCCATGAAAGCCTGGTCAATCAGCCGGAAAATCTGCTTGCGACGCCATACGCGGTTCAGGCGCGAGAGCAGCACGCCTTCGGTGATCGGCTTGACCAGGTAGGCGTCGGGCTGGTGCTCGGCGGCACCCATCACCGATTCGACGCTCTTTTCGGCCGACACCATCACGAACACGCTCGATGGCAGCAGCAACTGGCGGATGCGCGCTTCTTCCAGCACCTGCTGGCCGTTCTTGCCTTCGCCCAGGTTGTAATCGCACAGCACGACGTCGTAGCGCGTCTTGGTCAACAGGCTCATGGCTTCGCCGCCGCTCGAGGCCTGGTCGATATTGCGCGCGCCCAGGCTGCGCAGGCTTTCGCGCAGCAATTGGCGGATCCCGGCGAAGTCGTCGACGATCAGGTAATGCTTGCCGGCCCAGTCGATCTGTTCGAGGACCTTGGGCAGCGCGGGCGCCGCCGACGTGGGCGTGGGCGTAGGTACGATGGACGCGGTGGCAGCGGTGGGCACGATCATGGCAGCGTCAGGATGAAGCAGCCGCCGCCCAGCTGGCCGCCATTTTCGAGCCGCACGGCGCCATGGCGCCCGCGATGGTGGTGCATGCGCGCCACCTCGCTCGAAAAGTACAGGCCCAGGCCCGCGCTGTTGGTGGCGAAATTGACACCGATGTCGCCGCTCTCGGGCGTGCCTGCTGCCAGCAAGGCCGGCGGAAAACCCGCGCCATTGTCTTCGACGCGGATCTCGAATTGACCATCGACCTCGCGCGCGGCCAGCAGGATGCGGTCGCGCGTGTAGTGCAGTGCGTTGTTGACCGCATGCGAGACGACGCCGACGATCAGGTCTTCGTCGACGTGGGCAATCAGGTCGGGATCGACATCCAGTTCGAGCCGGATGCCGCGCGATTCGAGCAGCACGCGCGAGAGCGCCACCACCTGCTCGACGACTTGCCCGGCTTCGAGCGGCTGCGCATCGAACGGGTAGCCGGGCTTGCCGACCTGCTTGTAGAGCGCGAGGAGTTGCATCAGGTTGTCGTTCAGGCGGCGCGTCTGGTACAGCATCTGCCCCATCTGGCCATACGCTTTCTCGGTCTCGGGCGTGGCGCCGTCGAGCAGCCGCTCGAGCGTGCCGGACAGCACGCTGATCGAGTTCTTCATGTCGTGCGCGGTCACTGCGAGAAACAGGAACAGCTCGGGCGAATGTGGTGCATCTTCCATCGCGGACAAGCCTCCTTCGGCGGTTGATAATTGCTAGCGGTAAATTATACCGGCTCGACCCGCACAGTCTGGACGCGATTGCCCGGGATGAGCGCAC
Source organism: Massilia sp. MP_M2 (assembly GCF_039123635.1). Lineage (NCBI taxonomy): Bacteria > Pseudomonadati > Pseudomonadota > Betaproteobacteria > Burkholderiales > Oxalobacteraceae > Massilia > Massilia sp. MP_M2. The sequence continues at coordinate 155,748 of NZ_JBCHJF010000005.1, read as the reverse complement.
ATTTGCGGTAACGCAACAACTACAGCTCGCTCCCGCTGCTGGCCGGCTGCCGGGCGCCGCGCCGCGCGCGCAATACGAAGCGGGCCGGATCGAGCGCATCGACGAGCGTCATTTCCAGCGGCAACGGCTCGCCTTCCAGCTGGGCCGCCAACAACTCGGCCGCCAACGGTGCCCAGATCAGGCCACGCGACGCATAACCCAAGAGGCCGTACAGCGCCGCATGACGCGGCACGTCGCGCAGACGCTCGGTACTGCCGGCGGCGGCGACGTCGGGCAGGCGGCCCACGAGCGGCAGGCGGTCCGGCGCCACGCAGCGAAAGCCCACGCGCCCCGCCAGTGGCGCATCGGCGGCCGCAAGCGGATCGGACACCAGCGCGCGCAGGCGCGTCACGTTTTCCAGCTGGCTGCTGGCGCGCAGCGCGGGATCGGCATCCAGGTCATAGGTCGCGCCGGCGCACAGCACGCCCTGCGCGGACGGCGTCAGGTAGGCTTCACGGCACAGCACCAGCGGCACCTGCGGGGCCGCGCCCGGCGGCAGGTGCGTGACCTGACCACGCAAGGCCTGCAGCGGCAGATCCGCGGTGAGCGCCATGCGGCGTGCGCCGGCGCCGCTGGCCAGGACCGCCGTCGGCGCCGTGGCCAGCACCGCGCCATCGGGCGAGCGCGCCAGCCAGGTGTCTCCTTCCCGCTCCAGCGTCACGTCACCCGCGCCGAAACACCGCGTCAGGCGCGCACCGCACGACGCCAGCAGCGCCTCGCACACGCTGCCCGGGCGCGCCCAGCCGCCTTGCGGGAACAACCAGCCGCCATCCGGGGCCGGCAAGCCAAGCAATGCCTCGGCATCAAGCGACTCGAGCCAGCGCGCGAAGTCCGGCGGCACGGCGCCGTCGCGCGCGATGGCGCGCGAGACCGCTGCGTGATCGGCATCCCGCGCCAGTTGCAGCACGCCGCAGGCGGCGCCGTCAAAGGCCTGGCCGACGCCGCCCAGCTGATCCCACAAGCGCAATGCGTACAGGTAGGCGGCGCGCGTGAGGCGGGTGGGCACGTTATCGTCGCGCGAAAGCAGCGGCATGAAGATCCCGGCCAGGTTGCCCGACGCTTCCAGCGCCACATCGAGGTGCCGCTCGATCAGCGTGACCTGCCAGCCGCGCGCGCAAAGGCGCGCTGCCAGCGCGCAACCGGCCAGACCCGCCCCCAACACCAGCGCGTGCCGGGCGGGTTCCGGCGTGACGGGCAGGCGCGGTTTGCGGCTGGCGAAGACCGCATCGTGATCGCTCTCGAACACGAAGCCTTGCGCCGCCAGGGCTGTTCTCTGCTCGTCATCCAGGCCGCGTGCGTTCAGGCGCGCGCCAAGGGCCGTCAAGCGCGCCAGTGGCCGGGCAAAGGCGCTGCCGACGGCGTCGTGCAGCCGAATACAATCCAGGTGGGCATTGAGTTCAGCCAGCGCGCTTTCGAGCGGCGCCGCCAGCAAATCCAGGGTGACGCCAACCTCGGGCTGCGGGATGCGGTGAAAGCCCGGCTGCAGATCCGGCGCCAGCGCCACGATGTGCAAGTGCTGCGGACGCTGCGGATCGGCGCGCCAGGCTGCGATCAGCGCGGCAACGCGCGCGCCATCGCCATGGTCGCTGTCGAAGACGGTGTAGCGCGTGCGGCCGCGCCAGTGGTCCTCTACCGGCATGTCAGCGCCGCGTGCGACAGATGCAGTCGCGGTCATGGTCGTCCACCATGCCGATGCCCTGCATATAGGCATAGACGATGGTCGAGCCGACGAACTTGAAACCGCGCTTGCCCAGGTCTTTCGACAGCCGGTCGGACAGGTCGGTGCGCGCCGGGCGGGCGCCGGACGGCCAGTCGTTGACGATCGGCGCGCCGTCGACAAAACCCCACAGGTAGGCGTCGAGCGTCAGGCCCTGCTCACGCATGGCCAGGTAGGCGCGCGCATTGGTGATCGCTGCCGCCACCTTGAGGCGGTTGCGCACGATGCCGGGATTGGCCAGCAGCTCGGCCTTCTTGGCATCGTCGTAGGCTGCAATCTTGTGCGCATCCCAGCCATCGAAGGCGGCGCGGTACGTGTCGCGCTTGTTCAGGATGGTCTCCCACGACAGGCCGGCCTGCGCGCCTTCGAGATTGAGCATCTCGAACAGCGTGGTTTCATCGTGGCACGGCACGCCCCACTCGTTGTCGTGGTAGGCGATATAGCGCGGGTTGGCCATATTGGCCCACGAGCAGCGGGTGATGGTCATCGTTTGGCGCCGCGCGGCGGCGTCTCGCGCAGGCAGGCCAGCACCTCATCGACGCGGCCGGCGGCGACCAGCTGCGCAGGCGTGCTGTCGCCAAGCCCGGGCTGGGGCGTGGTCATCCAGCTGTCGGCGGCGTCAACGCTGCCGAGCACCTGGCGTACCTCGTGCATGACTGCATAATGCGTCTGCGCCTTGCGCGAATGGTCCTGGAAGCGGGCCTGCAAGGCGGTGATGCTGTCGGGAGAAAGACGTTCGGGATCGGTCATGGTGGTGGTCTCGGTGGCGTTGGGCGCATCATACCTTGCCACGGCGCGCGCCTGCCGGCCAGTGCGCCTCGATCACCTTGGCCAGCGCCGCCACGCCGCGCCGGATATCAGCCGGCGGCACTGCCGAAAAACCCAGCAGCAGTCCCGGCGCCACCGCGCAGTCCGGCGTGGCGGCGGGGTTCGCGTAATACCCGAGCGGGCGCAGTTCGATGCCGGCATCAAGGGCCGCCTGCGCCACCCGGGCCTCGAGCGGCATGCGGCCACGCTCGTCAGGCCGGAAGTGCGTGCACAAGTCCAGCCCGGCATCGGCCGGACCACAGTGCAAGCGTTCGCCAAGCAGGTCGGCCAGCGCCGCCATCAGCGCCGCGCGTCGCTCGGCATACGCGTCGCGCGTGCGCCGGATGTGGCGCATGAAGTGCCCTTCGCCGATGAAGTCGGCCAGCACCGCCTGCGGCAGGATCGCGCCCTGGCGGTCGATCAGCGCTTTCGCGCGCGCCAGCGGTTCGGCCAGCGCCGGCGGCGCAACCACGTAGCCGAGCCGCAGCGCCGGGAACAGCACCTTCGAGAACGTACCCACGTAAATGACGCAGCCGGCGCGGTCGAGGCTTTGCAGCGATGCCAGCGGCGGGCCGGTGTAGCGGTACTCGCTGTCGTAATCGTCTTCGATGACCCAGGCGCGGTTGGCCGTGGCCCAGCGCAGCAGTTCGAGCCGGCGCGCGAGGCTCATCGTCACGCCCAGCGGCAGCTGGTGCGACGGGGTGGCAAACACCATGCGCGCGTCCGGATAATGCAGCGCGCCATAGGCCACATCCATCCCTTCGTCGGTCACCGGCACCGTGCACAGGCGCGCCCCGGCCACCTGCATCGGCGCGCTGGCGCCTTGGTAGCCGGGTGACTCGAGCCAGACACCATCGCCCGGCGCCAGCAGCAGTTGCGACAGCAGGTACAAGGCCTGCTGCGAACCGGACGTGATCACGATCTGCGCCGGCTCGCACACCACGCCGCGCGAGGCGCGCAGGTAAGCGCAAAGCAGTTCGCGCAGTGGTGCGTAGCCGTTGGCCATGCCATAGCCAAGGTAAGGATCGGCACGATGCGCGCGCCGTAACTGGCGCGCTTCGAGCTTGCGCCACAGGTCGAACGGAAACAGGTCCAGACCCGGCATGCTGGGACGGAAAGCGCGCGGCGCACCATCATCCAGCGGCGTTCGGCCCATGGCAGTGGCCATGGCCACGCCGCGCGGCGGCAGTGCCCGCAGCAGGCCCGCCGTCTGGCGCGGACGGCGCGCCAGCGGCAGGGCGGCGTCGACAAACGTGCCCTGCCCCACGCCGCCACGTAAGTAACCCTCTGCAGTCAATTGGTCATAGGCCGCCAGCACCGTCTGGCGCGACACGCCCAGCACGGCGCACAGCGTGCGCGTGGCCGGCAGGCGTGCGCCGGGCACCAGCGCACCTTGCAGAATGGCGTGCTTGAGCCGTGCGTACAACTGGCGAAACAGCGGGATCTCGCTACGCCGTTCGAGCGGCGTGGCGGCGATCAGGTCATGAACATGCATGCTGGGCAATCTCAAATTGGTACGCCCATCTTTACCGTAATTGGCTATTTTGGAAAGCCAATTTATAGCTCACGATGCAGGCTCACTCTGGAGACATATTGCATGTATTGCCCTGCCAGCTTTGCCCAGCCTGACAGCACCAGCCTGCACGACCTGATCGCCGCCTACCCATTGGGCCTGCTGGTGACGCACAGCGACGGCGTGCCGGATGCCGATCACCTGCCATTCGATGCGTACGCCAGCGAGGGGGTGTTGCGCACACATGTCGCGCGTCGCAATCCCCTCTGGCGGCGCGACGGGCAGCAGGTGCTGGTCGTGTTTCGGGGTCCATCGGCGTATGTCACGCCGGATCGCGTGGAAAAAGACGAGACGGGTGGCCGCGTGGTGCCCACCTGGACCTACAACGTGGTGCATGTGCACGGCCGGCTGCGCACGATCGACGAGCCGGCCTGGCTGCTGGCGCAGGTAACGCGCCTGACCGACCGCATGGAAGGCACGCACCCCGCGCCATGGGCGGTGAGCGATGCACCACCGGCGTACATCGAGGCGATGCTGAACGCCATCGTCGGCCTCGAGATCGTGATCGAGCGGATCGAAGGAAAGTGGAAAACCGAGCCGCCGCCACGGGTGCGATCCACCCCTGGAGCCAGCCCGGTCAATGCCGGCTCTTAGTGGCTCGCGCCGGTAGCACCTGAGGCGCCGGCGCTGCCCATCTTGCCGCCAGCAAGCTGCCCGGCGTGCTGCAAGTGCGCCTGCACGAGCGGGATCGTCTTGTCGACCTGACCCTTGGCGTCGGCATCCCTGGCGGCTTGCGAGGCTTTTTGCAGCTTGGCCAGCCTCGACGGCTGGCGCCTGTCAACGAAATTGCAGCGTCGCCGTCAGATCGCCCGGCGGACGGGCGCCGCGCCCTTTGAACGCGGCGTTGCGCACGGCCAGGCCTTCCAGCAGCGGCAAACCGTGCAGGCGCGTGATGAAGCGCAGCACCGAGGTCGTGTCATAGAAATTGTGGTCGACCGCGCCGCGCTTGGCGTGCGGCGACACCACGATCGCCGGGATGCGCGAGCCCGGGCCCCAGCGGTCGCCCTTGGGCGGGGCCACGTGGTCCCACCAGCCGCCGTTCTCGTCGAAGGTAATTACCACCACCATGTCTTTCCACTGAGGTGACTTTTTCAGGTGCTCGATGACGTTGGCGACATGAGCGTCACCCGACTCGATGTCGGAGTACCCGGCATGCAGGTTCAGGTTGCCTTGCGGCTTGTAGAACGCGACCGCCGGCAGCTTGCCGGCAATCACGTCGGCAATGAAACGGTTCGAGATCGGGCTGTCGCCCAGGCCGCCGTCGCGCAGGTGGTCGGCGCGCGCCTTGGTTCCCGGGGCGAACTGCCTGAAGTAATTGAGTGGCTGATGATGGTATTGGAAGTTCGGCTTCTGGCCGGCGCCGCGGCCATCGAGCGCCACTTGCTGGCCGCCGCCATACCAGGCCCAGCCTACGCCCCGCCGTGACAGCAGGTCACCGATCGTGTCGTGGGTTTGCGGCGGCAGCACGCTGGCGTCGTGCGGATCGGCGTGCAGCGGGTCGCCATCGATGGCCGGGCGCACCCAGCTCGGCTGGTATGGCGGCGCCATCGTGTTGACGGCGTAACCGTCCGGCGTCATCGCGCCATTGCGCACGACCTTTGGCGGGCCATCGAGCGCCGAGGCCGGCGAATCGGGTTCCAGGGCCAGGCGCACGCCTAGCGGGCCATCGGCCAGCACCGCGATCTTCGTCCTGGCCGCCGTGTGCGCAGCATCGAAGTATTCCGGCACCCGGCCGCTGATCAGGAACTGGTGGTTCAGGTACGAGCCGCCAAGTGCGGCCATGAAGAAGTTGTCGCACAACGTGAATTCGCGCGCGATCTGCCACAGGCCGAGGTTCTTCGACGTCTCGCCGTAATAGCCCATCACCATGCCACCGGCATCGGACCAGGCGGCAAAGCCGTCGTTGCGCCCGCCATTGATCTGCATCTGGTTGTGATAGAACTGGTGCACCAGGTCGCGCGTGACGATCGCTTCCGGCAGTGGCTTGCCGTCGCCGTCGGTCAGCTTGAACGGCGCGTTCGGTAGCAGGGCCAATTGCTTTTCATCGATCAGGTAATCCTTGCCGCCGATATTCTGGCGGCCCGGCACCATGCCGCCCCAAATTTTGGGCAAGGTCGGCAGGACCGAACCGTCGCGGTCGCGCTGCTGCAGGCGCGCTGCAGGCACGGCCGCCAGAGGCTCGGCCAGGCCGGGAAAATCGGCAAACAGGTTGTTGAAGCTGCGGTTTTCCAGGTAGATCACGACCACGTTCTTGACGTGGGCGCGTAGCTTGGCGTCGAGCGAACTGCTGGCCGGCGCCCTGGCGGCGGCGGGCGCTGCGCTTGCCACACCGGGTAGCGTGCCGGCGCCGGCCACCACGCCAGCAGCAGCAGCGGCCTGGAAGATGCGCCTGCGCGCCGGATTGCCTGGCTGGGTGGACGCGTCCGGTCCGGGATCTTGCTCGTGCACGTGCTGCTCCTGTCGCTGGCGGTCATGGCGAACGCAAAGCAGGCATTATCCGTGCACTTTACGAAGGGGAACAAGCAGATGGGGATGAAAAGTTCCGACCGTCAAACGGTTGTCACATTTAAGCAGCACAATGCAAGTGCTCCTTGGGAAGGGAACGCGGCAGCGCAAGCTGCCCTACCGGCGCCGGCGGTCGGGAAATATACCGGCACCAATTTACTGAGATGTAAGCCAAGACACGGCCCCGACGCGGGCCGTGTCGTTTTTTATAGCAGCTCAACCGTAGAGCGGCACCAGGATGTCGTAGGCATTGTCGGGCCGCGCGCCATCGTCGACGGTCGGCGTGTAGCGGCGGTCATACCGCTCCAGGCGGATCCCCTCTTCATCGGCTTGCATGCCCAGTTGCTCCATCGCGGCCGTGCCGGTCGCGTGCGAGGCTTGCGCATGCAGCATCGGGCCGCGGTGCGTCATCAGGGCGTAGCGGCGCGCCGGCACGCGGATCCCGATCATGCCGGGCGGGAGCTGGTCCAGGTCAGCGACCTCGACGGCTACGCATTCGACCTGCTCACCATCGTCCCGGCGCAGCGTCACGCCATAGCGGACACCGTTGTGCTCGCCCAGCTCGCCTTCACGGGCGAGGAATGCTTTCCAGATCTCGGGCGACTCCGTTTCCGGCGCTGAAATTGGCGCAACTGCTGGTAGCCCGGCGAGCTTCATTTCAGGTAGTGTGATGGTCGAGATGTGCATGATGTGGACTTCAAAAGGGACGAGAAGATTATAGGCTTATCCCTTCGGCAATATTAGCAACGTCGCAATCGTGCGCTTCGATTCCCGGACAAAATGGAGACAACCGTTGACTACTTCACTTAAAGCCCTGCTGAAAGAGCTGGAAACCTTCGGCGCCAGTCACGATGCGGCCCACGAGAACCGTGCCAGCCGCATGCTCAACATCACCCACGATACCGGCGAGTTTCTGGCCGTTCTGGTGCGGGCGATGGGCGCACGCCGCATTCTCGAGATCGGTACCTCCAACGGCTACTCGACGCTGTGGCTGGCCGATGCAGCTGCTGCGCACGATGGTCTCGTCACGACGGTCGAACTGTCGTCCGCGAAGGTCGCCATGGCGCGCGCCAACGTCGGGCGCGTCGGGCTGGGTGAGCGGGTGCATCAGGTCGAAGGTGACGCAGGCGACCTCCTGGCCGGCAGCGCCGACGCGGCGTTCGACCTCGTCTTTCTGGATTCGGAGCGCACTGCCTACCTGGCCTGGCTGCCGCAGATCGCACGCGTGCTGCGCCCCGGCGGGCTGGTGGTGGTGGATAACGCCACCTCGCACGCGCAGGAACTGGCGCCGTTCATGCAGGCACTGCGCTGCGCGCCGGGCTGGAGCACCAGCCTGGTCGCGGTCGGCAAAGGCCAATTTCTCGCCACCAAACACTGATTCCGGCGCCTGTGCAGTTCAGGCCCCGTTTCTTGCAATCCATCGCAAGGTCGGGGCTGCGGGTGGATGTCGTGCCTAGAATGGACGTCATCAACTCACCGGAGAACATCATGAAACGCACCGTCATCGTCGCCCTTCTGTCGCTCGCATCCTTCTCGATCCAGGCCGCCGAACAGGTGCGCAGCGTGACGCCGTTCAAGACCATCGATTCACAAGGCCCGGTGAGCCTGGTGGTCGAGGTGGGCAAGGCGCACTCGGTGCGGGTCGAGGGCAACCAGAAATTCATCGACCGCGTGAAGACGGACGTCGTGAATGGTGAGTTGCGCCTGTCGTTCGCGGACAAGAACAGCAAGAACATTAATATCGACGATGGTGAACGGGTGGTCGTCACGATGCCCGAGCTCACCAGCTTCCGCGGCGAAGGTGCTGGCCTGATGATCCTGAATAATGTGCGCACCGAGCGCTTCGACGTGAACTACCGCGGCGCCGGCAGCCTGCAAATGAACGGCAAGGTCGGCCAGTTGCGCCTGAATGCAGAGGGCGTGGGCGAAGTCGACGCCAGGGCCCTGATCGCGCAGGATGCGGATGTGACCTTCCGCGGCATCGGCGACGTGAGCGTGCATGCCACCAACAAGCTCAACGCCAGCGTTCAGGGCCTGGGCAACCTCACGTATTACGGCAAGCCGACATCGGTGAGCAAGTCGGTCTCGGGCATCGGCAACGTCACCGCCGCCAAATAACCATCACGCATTGACGAGATCGATCAGCACCTGCGCATGACACGGTGTGCCTGGTCGGCACCAGCATGCCAGGTCATGGCCGCGCAGCGTCGCATGTGCCTGTTGCGCCACCTGCTGCCCCGCCGGATCGATCTGCAGCCACAGGCGATACGCCGCCACGGCTTCTTCGACCGTCGGCATCGCGATATAGCGCCCCGCCGGTGTGCCGGGCGCCAGCTCGGGCAGCACCGAAAATGGATTGCCCCACTTGCCAGGCCGCGCCACGGAGATCGTGTTGGGCGGCATGCGCCAGCCTTTCTTGCGGCTCAGTTGCACGCGTTGCGGCGTGGTGGTTGACGTCATGGTGATCCTCGTCGATGGCAGCACCGGCAATTCCGGCATCGACGATCATACCGTCGCCAGGCGCTCCTGCATCGACTGCGCACCTGCGTTGCCGCAGGTGGCGGACAGGAACTCCATCAGGCCCTGCAGGGTCTCCACGCGCGCGCGGTAGAAGATGAAACGGCCCTGCTGACGCGGCGCGACCAGGCCCGCGTGCGTGAGTTCCTTCAAATGGAATGACAGGGACGATGCCGGCATATCGAGGGTTGCTGCAATATGGCTTGCGGACTGGCCCTGAGGGCCGGCCTGCACCAGCAGCCGAAACGCGGCAAAGCGGGATTCCTGGGCAAGCGCGGAGAGTGCAACGATGGCGAGATTGGTTTGCATGCGGTCATTCAAAGTTCGATTCAACGGTCCCGGACGCTTACACCGCCGGGCCACCGTTCGAATACTGTCGAATGACTTTGACAGGGTGATGACATGGGTGCCTGCCGGCGCAAATCAGCCATGCCGGCAAGGCTGTCATCATGCCTGCTGGCGCTGCGCGTCGTCCATCAGCTCGTACCACATTGCATTGAGGACGGCGAAGGCCGCCGCGAGCGGCAGGCCGAGTAGCCAGGCGAAATACCACATGGTGAAGTCCTTTCTGATTGCGTGTTTCGATGGGTTTTTGGTCAAGTTAATAAGCGTGGCTCGTGCCGCCGCTGATATCGCCTGGTACCACCTTGCCCCACAAGACCTTGTAGACCCAGCTCGTGTAGAGCAGGATCAGGGGCAGGAAGATGAAGGTTGCAACGAGCATGATGAACAGCGTCAGGTGGCTCGACGACGCATCCCACACCGTCAGGCTGGCTTGCGGCTGGATCGACGATGGCAAGATGAACGGGAACATCGACGCCCCCACACTGAGCACGATGCCGGCGATCGACAGGCTCGACGTGAGCATGGCCACGCCCTCCCGGCGCCGCACCAGCGCCATCAGGGTCAGCAGCGCACCGGCGATGCCGGCTGCCGGTGCGAGCTGCGTCCATGGATGCGCGGCGTAATTGGCGAACCAGCTGCCCGCCACGCCCGCGTCGACAGTCTTGAACAGCGGATTGGATGGGCCGCTCGTCACCACTGCGCTCGTGATGCGATAGCCATCGACAAAGCCCCACAGCAGCACGCCGGCCACGGCGTACAGCACCACGGTGGCAATCGCGGCGCGCATGCCCCAGGTGCGTGCCCGGCTGGCCACCAGGCCGTCGGTCTTGAGCACCAGCCAGGCCGCGCCGTGCATCACGAGCATGGCGACCGACACCAGGCCGCACAGCACGGCAAACGGATTGAGCAGGGCAAAGAAGCCGCCCTCGTAAAAGATCTGCTGATCGGGCGCGAGACGGAACGGCACGCCCTGCAGCACGTTGCCCATCGCGACGCCGAAGATCAGCGCCGGCACGAAGCCGCCGACGAACAGGGCCCAGTCCCAGGTCGTGCGCCAGGCGATGCTGTCACGCTTGCTGCGGTATTTAAAGGCGACCGGGCGCAGGATCAGCGCCAGCAGCACGGCCGCCATCGCCAGATAAAAGCCCGAGAACGAGACCGCATACAGCTGCGGCCAGGCGGCGAAGATCGCGCCACCGCCCAGCACCAGCCAGACCTGGTTGCCTTCCCACACGGGGCCGACGGCATTGATGACAACCCGGCGTTCCAGGTCGGTGTTGGCGACAAACGGCAGCAAGGTGCCGGTGCCCAGATCAAAACCGTCGGTCACGGCAAAGCCCACCAGCAGGATGCCCAGCAACAGCCACCAGATGATGCGCAGCGTGTCGTAGTCGAGAAGTGTATGAAGAATCATGGTGTGTTACTCCGCAGTGATCATGGGCGCAGTGCGCATTGCCGGCGTGGTGCCGACCAGTGGGCTGTGGGTGCCCGGCGCGTGGGCAAGTTCGTCTTCCGGGCCCTTGCGGATGGCCTTGACCATCAGCTTCATTTCCACGACGAGCAAGATCGAATACAGCACGACAAAACCGATCAGGGTCGTCAGCACGGTCTGGATGCCAAGGTTCGACACCGCGACCGCGGTGGGCAGCACGCCCTCGATGGCCCACGGCTGGCGCCCGAGTTCGGCGACAATCCAGCCGGCTTCGGCGGCGATCCATGGCAGCGGGATCGACCAGACGGCCACCTTCAGCAGCCACGGATAGGCATCCAGGCGGCGGCGCGCCGACAGCCAGAAAAACACGGCCGTGAGCACGATGAAGAACATGCCCAGGCCGACCATGATGCGGAACGACCAGAACAGCGGCGCGACCTGCGGCACGGTATCCAGGGCGGCCTGCCTGATCTGCGCTTCGCTGGCCTGGCGCGGATCGTCCACGTAGCGCTTGAGCAGCAGCGCGTAACCCAGCACCGCGCTGTGTTCTTCAAAGCGCGCCTGCAGGGCCGGCGGCACCGCTGCCCGGCCACCGAGCGCACGAATCTCTTCGAGCGCGCCATAGGCCACGATGCCCTGGCGCACCCGCACCTCGGCCAGCTTGACCAGGTCATTGATGCCGGGGATCTCGTTCGACAGCGATCGCGTGCCGATCAGGCCCATCACCCACGGAATATGAATCGCATAGTGCGTCTCGCGCGCGCCCTGGTCGGGAAAGCCGAAGGCGGTAAACGCGGCCGGCGCCGGCTGCGTTTCCCACATGCCTTCGATCGCAGCAAGTTTCATGTGCTGGTGCTCGGTCGCCAGGTAACCGCTTTCGTCACCCAGCACCACCACCGACAGCGAGGCCGCCAGACCGAACGACGCGGCCACCGTCATCGAACGCTTGGCCAGCTCGACATGGCGGCCCTTGAGCAGGTACCAGGCTGCAATGCCGAGCACGAACATCGCCGCGATCACATAGCCGGCCGACACGGTGTGCACGAACTTGGCCTGCGCTACCGGATTGGCCAGCACCGCGCCGAAGTCCGTCACTTCCATGCGCATCGTCTGCGGGTTGAGCGTGGCGCCGATCGGGTTCTGCATCCAGCCATTGGCGATCAGGATCCACAGCGCCGAAAAGTTGGTGCCAAGGGCCACCAGCCACGTCACGACCAGGTGCTGCACCTTCGACAGGCGATCCCAGCCGAAGAAGAACAGGCCGACAAAGGTAGCCTCGAGAAAGAACGCCATCAGGCCCTCGATCGCCAGCGGCGCGCCGAACACGTCGCCCACGTAATGGCTGTAGTAGCTCCAGTTCATGCCGAACTGGAATTCCATCACGAGGCCCGTCGAGACGCCGATGGCAAAGTTGATTCCGAACAGCACGCCCCAGAACTTGGTCATCTGGCGCCAGATGGGGCGCCCCGTCATCACATACACGGTTTCCATGATGGCGATGAGCATCGACAACCCCAGTGTCAGGGGGACAAACAGAAAGTGGTACAGCGCCGTCAAGGCAAACTGCAGTCGGGAGAGCCCGACAACGTCGAGATCCATGGTGAATCCTTTCTTCTCAGATACGTCGGTGGTTGGTTATTTTTAGTGTTGGCGCAGCGCGCCCAGTGCCGCATCGAATGCCGGGGTGCCACGCCGCAGGTCGGCATCGATGTGCCCGTCTTTCATCACGAGCAGCCGGTCGGCCAGCGCGGCTTCACGCCGCAGATGCGTGGCCACCAGCAGCGTGCGGCCGCTGGCATGCAGCGCCAGGCGGGCCAGCACATCGGCTGCGGTAGCGCCGTCGAGTGCCTCGGTCGGCTCGTCGAGCAGCCAGAAATCGGCCCGGCGCAACAGCAGGCGCGCCAGCGCCAGGCGGCGCGACTGGCCGCCCGACAGGCCAAGACCGCCCTCGCCCAGCAAGGTGTCGAGGCCACAGGCAAAGCCGCGCACGTCCTGTTCCAGGCCGGCTGCATGCAGCGCAGCCCACAATTGCACATCGGTGGCGGCGGGGTCGGCCAGGCGCAGGTTGTCGCGCAGGCTGTCGCAAAACAGCTCGGTGCGCTGGGTCAGCCAGGTAGCGGGCTGCGCCCATATCTGGCCCGCTTGCGCAGCCAGTTCGCCGGCTGCCAGCGCCAGCAGTGTCGACTTGCCGACGCCGCTGCTGCCCACCACCGCAACCCGCTCGCCAATGGCGATGTGCAGATCGGTGGCATGCAAGGCAGCGCTGCTGCGGCCGGGATGGACCACGGTGGCGGCGTACAGCAGCAACGCAGTGCCGGCGGCAGCAGGCGCCGGCACCCCTGTGTCGGCCTGCTGGCGCAGGCGCGGTGCTACCCGGCGCATGGCCAGCCAGCTGCGGCCGGCCTCGATCGCGCCGCGCCGCAGCGCGGCAAACGGCTCCAGTGCGGCCAGCGCGATCAGCAGCGCCAGCGCCGCAGCGGGTGCGCCCAGCACTGCGGCCGATGCGCCCGCCGCAGCAGCACGCTCGCCCGGTGCTTGCCGCTGTGCCTGCGGCTGTACGTGTTGCACCTGCTGCTGCACTCGGGGCTGTATCTGATGCATCTGCTGCTCTGGGTGCAGCGCCACTTGCTGCGCCAGCGCCCCCACTGCCAGCAGGATGGCGGCGACGGTGACATGGCCACCGACCGCGTACATCCAGCCGGCGCCGGTTTCCAGCCGGTGCAGTGCGGCGTCCTGGTGCGCCAAGGTCATGTCGAGGCGCGCCAGTTGGGCGCACTGCGCCGGCAACCGGCCAGCCAGCGCCAGGTCGGTCTGGCCGGCGACCAGGTCGATCACCTTGGCGCGCAGCCGTTCCAGCGCCCGGACGCGGCGCAGCGCCACCGGCCGCGCCAGGCGCGCCACGCACAGGGTCACGCCCCAGCCGACCGCCAGCAACCAGCAGAACATCGCCGCGCCAAGGCGCCAGTCGAGATTCGCCAGCACCAGGCCGGCCAGCAGCGCTGCACCGCAGGCCGCGATGGCCGGCACGATCAGCCGCAGATAGATCGATTCGAGGGCATCGATGTCGCCCGTCAGGCGAAACAGCAGGCGCGACGGCCGGCGCAGCAGTGCGCGTGCAGCATGGGGCGTGGCCCAGCCACGAAACAGCCGCTCGCGCAGCCCAGCCAATACGCCAAGCGTGGCGTCGTGCGTCACCGTGCGCTCGGCGTAACGGCCGAAGGTGCGCCCCAAAGCCAGCAGGCGGATCGCCGCGCTCGGCACGAACACATTGAACATGACGGCGCTGCCGGCCAGGCCGGCCAGGGCCGCCGATGTGATGAACCAGCCCGAGGTGCCCAGCAGCGCCATCCCGGCCAGCACCACCAGCGTCGACAGAACCGCACCCAGCGCCAGGCGCCGCCCAGCGGTCCGGATGAACAGGGACAGCACCGGCGTCATGTCGTTGTCGCGCTTTGTTTCTTTGCCACGTCTCATGCTGCGCTCCGTTGGATCAGTGGTTCGCCAAGCCGCACAACGCGGCCCAGGCGCGCGGCCAGGGTCAGGTCATGGGTGGAGACAATCATGGTGCGGCCCTGCGCCAGGTGCAGCAGCGCCTCGATCACGCCGGCGGCGGTGTCGCGGTCGAGGTGGGCGGTGGGCTCGTCGACCAGCAACAGGCCCGCCTGCGGCGAGCACATCGCGCGGGCCAGCGCGAGGCGCACCAGCTCGCCGCCCGACAGGCCAAGGCCGCCCTCGCCCAGGCTCTCACCCGGCGAGGCATGCTCGATATGGCCAAGACCCGCGCGTCCCACGGCGCGGCTGACGGCATCGACCGTCACACCATCACGGTCGAGCGCCACATTGGCGCGCACCGAGCCGGCAAACACGTGCGGCTTCTGGCCGATCCAGACCATGCGCGCGCGCAGGCCGGCAGCCGACCCGGCGTCCAGCGGCACACCGCCGATGCGCACGGTGCCGCCGTCGCTCGGCGAGAGGCCGGCAATGATCGACAACAGCGTGGTCTTGCCGCTGCCGCTGGGGCCGACCAGCGCCACGTGCTCGCCGACGCGGACATACAGATCCTGCTGGTCGAACAGCGGCGCTTCGCCCGGGTGCGCAAAGCGCAGGCCCTCGATATCGACCGATGGCGCGCGGCCGATGCGCAGCGCATCGTCCTGCCCTTGCAGTGCGCCTGGCAGCGGCAAGCCGGCAGATTGCAGCTGGTCAAGCGCCTCGAGCGCCGCTACGCCGGCAGCCTTGTCGTGCCACACCGCCGCCAGTTCGCGCAGCGGTTCGAAAAACGCCGGCGCCAGCAGCAGCACGAACAGGCCTTCGGTCAGCGTCAGCTGGCTGCCCCAGCTGCCCGGCCCGATTTCACCAAGCAGATGGAAACCCACGTACACCGCCACCAGCGCCACGCCCAGCGCCGAGAACAATTCGAGCGCGGTCGACGACAAGAAAGCAATACGCAGTACCCGCATGGTGCTGGCGCGGACGGCTTCGCCCGACGCCCGTACCCGGTTGCCGGTGGCATCGACGGCGCCCAGCGCGCGCAGCGTCGACAGGCCACGCAGCCGGTCGAGCAGAAAGCCGCTCATGCCGCCGATGAGCTGCAGTTGCGCTTCGCTGGCAGCCTTCGCACGCCAGCCGATGACGGCCATGAACAGCGGAATGAGGGGCGCGGCCAGCACCAGGATCAGCGCGGCAAGCCACGAGAAGTAACAGACGACGAGCGCGATGACGGGCGGCGCCAGCAGCACCCGCAAGCGCGCTGGCCCGTAGCGCAGCAGCCATGGCAGCACCGCTTCGGCCTGTTCGGCCACGATGCTGGCGGCCTGGCCGGATGGCAGGCGCGCGCGGTCCAGCGGCGAGCGCGCTGCCAGGGCTTGCACGGCAGCCTGGCGCTTGGCCGCGAGCTGGCTGCGTGACACCGCAAACAAGCGCCGCGCGCCCCAGGCTTCGCTGCTGGCGCGCAGCACGCCAAGCACCAGGAAGCCCAGCGCCGGCAGCAGCATGTCGGCCATCCCGGCGCCCTGGGCGAGGCGCCCCACGGCATGCGCCAGCAGCGCCGCCTGCGGAATCCACAGCAGCGCCGCACCGCTCATCACCAGCGTGGCGCCACGCGCAGGGCCAGGGCCTGTAAGCAGTGCCGGGCGGCGGGATTGGCTGCGATGCATCGTGGTTCTCCAGACGTTGTTGCAAGAAAGCGGCAGACGTACGGGGGCCATGGCCATCAACGTCGGACGTGCCCCGGAATAAACTTTTTGTATTTTCTAGAACTTCAGAATTTTCGGAAGGTGAATGAATTATGCGCTGAAACTTTCGGTTTGTATGCAATGGGTGACCAAGTTAGTCGGGAATTACGAACCTATTAACAACATGGCGGCAAACACGCGCATGCGTGGTCCGTGTCCGGGTGACGTGGGATAATTCACCTTTCACAAGCATCGAAAAGTTCGCAACCATGACGCCACTTGTCCAAACGTTTGTCAGTCACTTCGGCGAGATGGGCAGCCGCTGGGGCATCAACCGCACGGTGGGGCAGATCTACGCCCTGCTCTTCGTTTCTGAAGAACAGCTGCATGCCGACGACATCGGCGAAAAACTCGGCATTTCGCGCTCGAACGTGAGCATCGGCCTGAAAGAATTGCAGTCGTGGGGCCTCGTGCGCCTGTCGCGCATTCCGGGCGACCGTCGCGAATACTTCACGTCACTGGGCGACGTGTGGGAAATCTTCCGCGTGGTCGCCGCCGAGCGGCGCCGGCGCGAAGTCGCACCGACGCTGTCGGTACTGCGCGAATCGCTGCTGGCCACCGCCAACCATCCCGAAGACAAGTTCGCGCAGGAGCGCATGCGCGAAATGCACGAACTGGTCGACCTGGCCAACAACTGGTTCGACGACCTGCAGCGCCTGTCGCCGGAATCGATGGCGCAGCTGATGAAGATGGGGTCCAAGGTCCAGAAGCTGCTCTCGGCCAAAGACCGTCTGTTCGCTGCGAAAGACGGCAAGGCGCCGAAGGAAACGCCCGAAGAATAAGGCGGTCGGCATAGCCGTGCTCGCCTCTTTCGGCCGAGCGGCTAGACTGGGCTTTTCCTTTTTCTGTTCCCAGTCCATGAATATCGTTTGCATCGCCTGGGGCTCGCTGCTCTGGAAACCCCAGGGTCTGAAGCTCGCCTCCGGATGGCATCCGGGCGGCCCCGCCATGCCCATCGAGTTTGCGCGCCAAAGCGACGACAGTCCCGAACTGGCACTCGTGCTGTGCGACAGCGCGCGCCTCATGCCCACCTACTGGGCCTACGTCGCCACCCGTGATCTGGACACCGCCCGCGCCATGCTGTGCGCGCGCGAAAAGATCAGGCCCGCGTTCCCCGAGTGGGTCGGCAGCGTCCCGGCGCAGGATGGCGCGGAGGATAATCCGCGCGTGGCCGCCTGGCTGCGCGCCAAGGGCATCGACGCGGCCATCTGGACCGCGATCCCGCCGAAATTCGATGGCGTGAGCGGCCGCGTGCCGACGGTCGACGAAGCCGTGGCATGGCTTGACAGTTGCAGCGGCGCGCAGCGCGACGCCGCCGAGGATTACATCCGCCGCACGCCAGCCCACATCGATACCCCGTACCGGCGCATCATCGCAGCGCGCCTGGGCTGGCACCCGCTGCGCGAGGCGCATGTGACGCAAATCCGCTGACCGGTGCGATGCGTTACCGCACCCAGGCCTGCGCATGCGCCAGCGTCACGCTTGATGTCGCGCGTCGCACGTAGAAATTGTTGACTGCGGGCTGTGACGGCGCTTGCCCTGTTGCCGTCACGGCGCCCTGCACATCCTTCACCCAAAGCGTGGCAGCACATAATTACGACACTAGCTGCCATGTCTGTACGAATTGCCATAACTTTTGGCCGATTTGCACGATCTGCAGGAAAAACAAGTCAATACTGCAGCTTCTGCGATATTTCCATATAGAAATTAATCACACTTTCTCACCACGATCATCATATTTGCTGACCTTGGCACTGCAAATTCATGCAGAGATGACAAAACAGCACACGATCCGCACACATCTAGTGGTAAGAATATCTTGAACTTCGCCAACAGTTTCTCCTGATCTATATTTTTCAGGTTAAATAGTGAAAAATCACTGAGCGAGACCCTGATGCCGACCCAATCCAACCTGCTGCCTGTCTACCGCCATGCCGACCGCTTGCTGATCATCGTCCTATGGGCGATGCTGGGCTTTTCTCTGGCCCTGACCTTCATGCACGACACCATGGTCTGGTCGCTGCTGGTCGGCCTGCCGATCGTGGCGATCGCAAGCGGCATCACGTTCCTGGCCAGCGGTACGCTCACGAGTCGGATGGTCAATGCCGCCGCGCTGATGGCCATGTGCGCGCTGCACATCCATCAAGGTAATGGCCGCGAAGAACTGCACTTCGGTATCTTCGTGTCGCTGGCAATCTTGCTCTGCTATCGCGACTGGCGCGTGATCCTGTTCGCAGCGGGCCTGACTGCCGTGCACCACTTCAGCTTCAACTACCTGCAAGAACTCGGCTATGGCGTCATTTGCCTCACCAAGCCAGGACTGGCGATCGTCTTCATCCACGCCGGTTACGTCATCGTCGAAACGATGGTGCTGTGCTACATCGCGCTGGTGCTGCAACGCGAAGCGCTGCGCTCGGCGGAGCTGCGCACCAGCGTGTCGATGCTGCAGGCCCAGCACGGGATCATCGACCTGCGCGCGCTGGCGCCCGTCACCAGCAGCAGCGGCCGCGCGCTGCGCGACGTGCTGCACACGCTGCAGACGGCGATTGGCCAGGTGCGCGACACGGTCGAGACCACGCGCGGCGCGGCCAGCGACATCGCCGAGGGCAGCGCGTTGCTGTTCGAGCATTCGCGGGAACAGACGGAGGCTTTTGGCCGCGCCGCCGCCGCCATCGACGAACTGGGTGACATCATCCGCGCCAATGCCGACCACGCCCGGCAAGCCAATGCGCTGGCGACGCAGGCATCGGGTATCGCTGCCGTTGGCGGGCGCCAGGTCAGCGCGGTCGTCGAGCGCATGGGCCTGATCGACACGTCATCGCGCCAGATCGCCGAGATCACCGCCGTCATCGATGGCATCGCGTTCCAGACCAATATCCTCGCCCTCAACGCTGCGGTGGAAGCCGCCCGTGCCGGCGAACAGGGGCGCGGTTTCGCGGTCGTCGCCGCCGAAGTGCGGCAACTGGCCCAGCGCTCGGGCGCCGCTGCCCGTGAAATCAAGGGCCTGATCGAGGAATCGGTGCGCCAGGTCAGCGCCGGCAGCAAGCTGGCCCAGGAAGCCGGACGCACGATGGACGACATCGTGCAAAGCGTGACGGACGTGACTGGCATGGTTGGCCGGATCAGCGCGGCCGGCGACGAACAAGCCGTGCGTGTGGCAGCGGTGTCGGATACCATCGGCGCCATGGACAGGTCCTTGCAACACAATACGCAGATGGTCAGCAAGACCGCTGCCGCGGCCGATTCACTGCAGCAGCGGGCCCATGGTCTGGCGCAGATCGTGCGCATCTTCCGGCTCGACACACCAGGCACGGCGCAGCTGGGGCAACCATGAACGCGCTGCGATAACGTCATGGCGTTCATGTCGAACCTGCCAGCGGCGCGTGGCGTCGCCCCCCGCGCCGTGGCGCTGTGCCTGCTGGCCTGGCTGCAGGGCGACGCGCGGGCCCAGGCAACGTGGAACGTGACCGGGTTTGGTACTGTCGCGGCCGTCCATGCCACGCAAGACCTGGGCGACTACACGGTCAACCCCAACTCGCCTGGTCAGGCGGGCTACTCCAAAGCGTGGGCCTTCGATGTGGACAGCCGCGCCGGTGCGCAGCTCAATGTCCGGTTCGACAAGCGCTGGTCGGCCGTGGTCCAGGCGACACAGGAAAAAAGCATCGAGAATTCGTACAAGACCTACCTCACCTGGGCCAATGTGAAGTTCCAGGCCACACCGGAGCTGTCGCTGCGCGCCGGACGGATTGCGCTGCCGCTGTTCCTGTCCGCGGACTATCGCAAGGTGGGCTACGCCCTGCCCTGGCTACGCGCACCGGTCGAACTGTACAGCCTGATGCCGATCACGAACAGCGACGGCGTCGACGCTTCGTACCGCTGGCATACCGGACAGATCAAGCACGAGACCACGGTCTTTCTAGGCCGCGCGACGGCACGCCTGAACACGGAACTTACCGGCAAGGCCCGCAACATCGTCGGCGTTACCGAGAGCGCGACCGCCGGCGCACTGACCATGCGCGTGACGGCCGCGCAGGCGCTATTGGTGGTGCCGGGTGCACAATCGCTGTTCGACGGCCTGCGTGCCTTCGGCCCGCCGGGCGAAGCGCTGGCAGCGCGCTATGACATCGCCAAGCGCCATGTGCGCGTGTTCAGCGCCGGCTTCAATTACGACCCGGGCGACTGGTTCGTCATTGGGGAAAGCGGTCGCATCAACACCGGCTCGATCCTGGGCGACCAGACCGCTTCGTATCTGTCAGCGGGCCGCCGCTTCGGCAATCTGGCGCCCTACGTCACCTATGCGCGCCTGGTCGCCAACCTCGCCGCGCAGACAGCCGGGCTGCCGCTCGACGGCTTGCCGCCCGAAGCGGCGGCGGTGGCGGGCGTTCTGAACGATGCCTTGAATGAACAGCTGCGCCAGATCGGTGTCCAGGACACGGCCAGCATCGGCGTGCGCTGGGATGTCGCACGGAGCATTGCAATCAAGGCGCAGCTCGACCGCGTCAAGCCGCGCGGCGGCTCCATCGGCACCCTGATCAATGTCCAGCCGGGTTTCCGTTCCGGTCAGGCGTTCAACGTCATCAGCCTCGGCATGGACGTCATTTTCTGACCATGATGAGCCGCTCGCTTTCCACACTATTGCTGTCTTTGTGCCTGGGTCCGGCACTTGCGCTGGCGAGCGCCGCTGCGCTGGCAGCCGAGCTGGCCGTGATCGTCTCGGCGCGCAGCACGGTCAGTATGCTCAGTGCCGACCAGGTTGCCGAGATCTTCCTGTTCCAGACCAATCGCTTCCCGAACGGCAATGAAGTCGTGCCCATCGACCAGGATCTCGGTTCGTCGCTGCGTGACGAGTTCTACAGCAAAGTCACGCACCGTACTCCGGCACTCGTGAAAGCCCACTGGGCCAGACTGATCTTTACTGGCCGCGGTCAGCCACCGGCCGAGGTCGATGGCAACGCCGCCATGCGCCGGATGATCGCCGAGAACCCGGGGATGATCGGCTATGTCGAGCGCACCGCACTGGACCCCAGCGTGCGCGCGGTGCTGATCGTACGCTGACGAGGCGCCAGCGCGGTCCGCCTGTCAGCGATTGTCGGGATCGGCCCGGCGTTCCGGCGGGTCGCCCTCTTCGAAGCCGGCAACAAACACCAGCAACACATCGTTCAGGATTTTTTCCTGGCCGGCTTCGAGCAGCGCATTGGCCACCCGCGACAATTCGACCGGATCGGCCTTGCCATAACTGCCGTCGATTGCTCTGCGCGCTACCTTGCCAAGTTCGAACGCCAACTCGGCGACCGCAGTATTTTCCGTCGTTCTCATATCACCCTTTTTTATAGCGAGCACCCGCCGCATGAACATCATCATCGGCGGCGGGCTTGGTTCGGCACATGATACCGGCGAACGGTCGTGGGGGTGCGCCCCGGTGCCGCCTCGCCTTTAATCGAACTTGCTGAAATCCGGCTTGCGCTTTTCGAAGAACGCGGTGAAGGCTTCCTTCGCTTCGGCGCCGCCCAGCATCGCGCTGAACTTTTCATTTTCAGCCGCGATGGTGTCCCGGACGAGCGCGGTGCGCGCGCGGCGCATCAGCGCCTTGGTCGTGCGGATCGAGGCTGGGGGAAGCTTGACCAGTTTTGCCGCCTGCGCCTGCGCGAACGCGAGCAACTCAGCCGCTGGCAGTACGCGCGCGACGATGCCCATTTCCAGCGCTTCCTGGGCCAGGAATGGCTCGCCCAGCATCAGCTTTTCGGCGGCGCGCGTGTAGCCGGCCGACTGCGCGACCAGCAGCGACGAGGCAAATTCAGGACACAGGCCCAGCTGCGAGAATGGCATCGAGAATTTGGCGTTGTCGGCCGCGTAGACCAGATCGCAATGCATCAGCAGCGTGGTGCCGATGCCGACGGCGGCGCCGGCAACGGCCGCGACCACTGGTTTGGTGCAGGCCTCCAGCGCCAGCATGAACTGGAATACCGGGCGCTCCGGCGTCATGGCGCCTGCGCCGGTATTGTTCAAAAAATCGTCCAGGTCGTTGCCGGCGGTGAAAATCTCGGGCTGACCCGTGATCAGGATGGCGCGGATCGTGGTGTCCTGATCGGCGGCGCGCAAGGCGTTGGCCATCGTCTGGTACATCGCGCCGGTGATCGCGTTCTTGCGTTCGAGGCGGTTGAAGGTGATCGTGAGGATGCCGTCGGCGGTCGTGGTGAGGATGCTCATGGTGGTTGTCTCCCGTCTGTTCGTGGGCTGGTTGGACGCGTGGGCGGGAAACCCGCCCACCCTACCGTTGATGTAGGGTGGGCGGGTCTCCCGCCCACGCGGTGATCGCTGGCGGTCGCACATCGCGCCGCCCTGCTCGTCTTAGACGCGTTCGATGATGCCCGCAGCGCCCATGCCGGCGCCGACGCACATCGTCACCATGCCGTACTTCAGGTTATTGCGACGCAGCGCGTGCACGACGGTCGCGGCGCGGATCGCGCCGGTCGCGCCCAGCGGGTGGCCCAGGGCGATCGCGCCGCCCAGCGGGTTGACCTTGCTGGTGTCCAGGCCCAGGTCGCGGATCACGGCCAGCGCCTGCGCGGCGAAGGCTTCGTTCAGCTCGATCCAGTCCAGCTGGTCCTGCGTGATGCCAGCAGCGGCCAGCGCTGCAGGAATCGCGAACTTCGGACCGATGCCCATGATTTCCGGCGGCACGCCGCGCACGGCGAACGACGAGAACTTGGCCAGCGGCGTCAGGTTGTGCTCGCGCAGGATTTTTTCGCTGACGACGATCAGGGCGCCGGCGCCATCCGACATCTGCGACGACGTGGCGGCCGTGACCGAACCCTTGGCCGCAAACACGGGCTTTAACTTACCCATGCTTTCCATGCTGGCGTCGGCGCGCGGACCTTCGTCGGTGTCAACTAGGCGGGTCTTGACGTCGATCTGGCCGGTGGCCAGGTTCGGCGTGCGGGTGATGACCTCGACCGGCGTGATCTCGTCCTTGAAGTAGCCGGCCTGCTGCGCGGCGATGGCGCGGCGGTGCGATTCCAGGCCGAAGGCATCCTGGTCTTCGCGCGAAATCTTCCACTGGTTGGCGACGTTCTCGGCCGTCAGACCCATGCCGTAGGCCAGGCCGACGTTTTCATCCTTGAACGTGTCCATATTGATCGACGGGTGATGGCCCATCATCGGGACCATCGACATCGATTCGACGCCGCCGGCGATCATCACGTCGGCTTCGCCAACACGGATGCGGTCGGCGGCCATCGCCAGTGCGGTGATGCCCGAGGCGCAGTAACGGTTGACCGTCACGCCGCCCACGGTGTTCGGCAGGCCGGCCAGCACCACCGAGTTACGGGCGATGTTGAAGCCCTGCTCGGCTTCCGGGAACGAGCAGCCGATGATCGCATCGATGATCAGCGCAGGGTCCAGGTTCGGCACGGCCGCCATGGCGCCGCGGATCGCGTGCACCAGGAGGTCGTCCGGGCGGGTCTTGTTGAACATGCCGCGCGGCGCCTTGCCGATCGGGGTGCGGGTCGCTGCGACGATGTATGCGTCTTGAAGTTGTTTGCTCATGTCAGTGTCCTGTTCTGTCGACGCTTAGTTGCGCACTGGCTTGCCGGTCTGCATCATGCCCATGATGCGTTCCTGCGTTTTCGGATTGTTGAGCAAGGCCACGAACGCCTTGCGCTCCAGGTCGAGGATCCACTGCTCGGAAACGACGCTGCCCTGGTCGATGTCGCCGCCGGTGACGATCTCGGCGATGGTGTCGCCCAGCTGGTAGTCGTAGGCCGAGATGAAGCCGCCGTCGCGCATATTGACCATCTGGCCGCGGATCGTGCCCCAGCCGTAACGGCCGGTGACCGGGAAGGTGCGGCGCACCGGGGCGCGGTAGCCGGCGTCAAACATGGCGCGCGCCGTGGTTTTCGCCACGTGCAGCAGTTCGTAGGCGTTGAAGACAATGATGTCGTCTTCTTTCAGGTAACCCATTGCCTTGGCTTCCAGCGCCGACTTCGACACTTGCGCGGTGGCCGCGTTCATGAAGCCGTTCTTCAGGAATTGCAAGATGTCGTTGCCCTTGGCTTCGGTTGCCGCGCGCAGCGCTGCTTCCTTCAGGCCGCCGCCGGCAGGCACCAGGCCCACGCCCACTTCGACCAGGCCGATGTACGACTCGATCGACGCGACACGCTTGCTGGCATGCAGCGCCAGCTCGCAGCCGCCGCCCAGTGCCAGGCCTGCCACTGCTGCGACGACCGGCACGTTCGAGTACTTGAGCGCCATGAAGGTGTCCTGCAGCTCGCGCACGATCGGCTCCATCGCCTTCGCGCCGCCGGCCATGAAGGCTGGCAGGGCCGATTGCAGGTCGGCGCCGGCCGAGAACGCGCCGCCTTCGGCTGCGTCGGTGTTCCAGATCACGATGCCCTTGAAGCCGGTTTCGGCTTCTTTCAGCGCGCGCTGCAGGCCCTTGATGACGCCATCGCCGATGACGTGCATCTTGGTCTTGAGCGAGACGACCAGGACTTCGTCGTCCGAGTGCCACAGGCGCACGGATTCGTCTTCGAACACGGTGGTGCCCGCGGTTTTAGGGTCGGCGCCGCCGAGGCCAACGACCGGTGCGCGGAACTGCTGGCGCTGGTACACCGGCAGATCGGACAGTGGCGCATACGCGTTGCGCGCCACCGAGTACGAACCTTCAGGGGTATGCACGCCCTTCTCGGCGACCGAACCCTCGAACACCCAGGCTGGCAGCGGTGCAGTGGACAATGCCTTGCCGGCGTCGATGTCTTCCTTGACCCACTGCGCAATCTGCGTCCAGCCGGCGCCCTGCCACGTTTCGAACGGGCCGACGCTCCAGCCGAAGCCCCAGCGCATCGCGAAGTCGATGTCGCGCGCGTTGTCGGCGATCGATTCGAGGTGGAACGCGATGTAGTGGAAGGCGTCGCGGAAGATCGCCCACAGGAACTGCGCCTGCGGATTGGTCGACTCGCGCATGGCCTTGAATTTCTTGACCGGGTCTTTTTCTTTCAGGATGCGCGCGACGATGTCGGCGGCCTTGGCGCCGCCGGCGACGTACTCACCCGTGGCGAAGTCCAGGCGCTTGATTTCCTTGCCGACCTTCTTGTAGAAGCCGGCGCCGGATTTCTGGCCCAGCGAACCTTGTTCGATCAGCTTGGCCAGGATGTCCGGGGTCTTGTAGACGCTGAAGAACGGATCGTCCTTCAGATTATCTTGCATGGTCTTGATCACATGGCCCATCGTATCCAGACCGACCACGTCCGCGGTGCGGAAGGTGCCGGACTTGGCGCGACCCAGCTTGGCGCCGGTCAGGTCATCGACCACGTCGACCGACAGGCCGAATTTCTCGGCTTCGACGATCGTGGCCAGCATGCCGAAGATGCCGACACGGTTGGCGATGAAGTTCGGGGTGTCTTTCGCGCGCACGACGCCCTTGCCCAGCGTCGAGGTCAGGAAGGTCTCGAGCTGGTCCAGGATGTCAGGACGGGTGCCTTCGGTCGGGATCAGCTCGACCAGGTGCATGTAGCGCGGCGGGTTGAAGAAGTGCACGCCGCAAAAGCGTGCCTTGAGCTCCGAGTCAAAGCCTTCGGCCAGCTTGTTGATCGACAGGCCCGACGTGTTCGACGCAAAGATCGCGTTCGGCGCGATGTGCGGCGCGACCTTGGCGTACAGGTCGTGTTTCCAGTCCATGCGCTCGGCGATGGCTTCGATGATCAGGTCGCAGCCAGCCAGCACGTCGAGGTTGTCCTCGTAGTTGGCCACTTCGATCAGGGCCGCATCATCCTTGTTGCCCAGCGGGGCTGGCGAGAGCTTTTTCAGGTTCTCGATGGCGCGCAGGACGATGCCGTTCTTTGGCCCCTCTTTTGCAGGCAGGTCGAACAGCACGACTGGCACCTTGGCGTTCACGCAGTGGGCGGCGATTTGCGCGCCCATCACGCCGGCGCCCAGCACGGCGACTTTCTTGACGATGAAATTGGACATGTAAGATTTCCTTGTTGGGTTGGGCGTGAGTGCTTAGAACAGGTCGGCGTCCAGCGCCGTCAGGTTCGCGGCGCCCGAACGTGCCTGGCGGATCAGCATCGCGGTCTCTGGATACAGGCGCGCGAAGTAGAAGCGGATCGTCGCCAGCTTGGATTCATAGAAGCGGTCGCCCGAATCGAGCTTGGCCAGTGCGATCTTGGCTTGCTGCGCGAACAGGTAGCTGTAGACCAGGTGACCGGCCACGCGCAGGTAAGGCACGGCAGCCGCGCCCACTTCGTCCGGATTCTGGAACGCCTTCATGCCGATTTCCATCGTCAGCTTGGTGAGTTTGTCGCCCAGCTCGCCCAGCGGCGTGACGAATTCGGACATGTTCTCGTCCAGGCCATTGTCTTCGACAAACGTCTTGATCTTCTCGCCGAACTTGCGCAGCTTGGCGCCGTTGTCCATCAGGATCTTGCGGCCCAACAGGTCCAGCGACTGGATAGTGTTCGTGCCTTCGTAGATCATGTTGATGCGCGCGTCGCGCACGTACTGCTCCATGCCCCATTCGGCGATGTAGCCGTGGCCGCCGTAGACCTGCATCGCTTCGGACGTCGCGATCCAGCCGTTGTCGGTGATGAAGGCCTTGATGATCGGCGTGAGGAGGGCCACTTCGTCAGCCGCTTCCTTGCGCACGTCTTCATCCGTGTGGTTCAGTTCGCGGTCGATCTGCAGCGCGACGTACGACGAGAACGCGCGGCCGCCTTCGGCGAAGGCTTTTGCGGTCAAGAGCATGCGACGCACGTCCGGGTGCACGATGATCGGGTCGGCTGGCTTGTCCGGTGCTTTCACGCCCGACAGGCTGCGCATCTGGATGCGGTCTTTGGCATACGCCAGTGCGTTCTGGTACGCCACTTCGGTCAGGCCAAGCGACTGCATGCCGACGCCCAGGCGGGCGGCGTTCATGAACACGAACATCCCCTGCAGGCCCTTGTGCGGCTGGCCGATCAGCGTGGCGCGTGCGTTGTCCAGGTTCATCTGGCAGGTCGAGTTGCCGTGAATGCCCATCTTTTCTTCGATGGCGCCGCAGGCGATGCCGTTGCGCTCGCCGATCGAGCCGTCTTCGTTCGGCATGAACTTCGGCACCAGGAACAGCGAGATGCCTTTCGAGCCTTCCGGTGCATCCGGCAGGCGTGCCAGCACCAGGTGGACGATGTTGTCCGAGATATCGTGTTCGCCAGCGGAGATGAAGATCTTCGAGCCGGTGATCAGGTAGGTGCCGTCGCCCTGCGGTTCGGCTTTCGAACGCAACAGGCCCAGATCGGTGCCGCAGTGCGCTTCGGTCAGGCACATGGTGCCGGTCCATTCACCCGAGACAAGCTTTGGCAGGTACAGGCGCTTCTGCTCGTCGGTGCCGTGTTCGAGCAGGCACTCGTAGGCGCCGTGCGACAGGCCCGGGTACATCGACCAGGCCTGGTTCGACGAATTGAGCATCTCGTAGAACGAGTTGTTCAGCGTGATCGGCAAGCCCTGACCGCCATATTCGGGATCGCACGCCAGCGCTGCCCAGCCGCCTTCGACGTACTGCTTGTAGGCCTGCTTGAAGCCCTTTGGCGTGGTCACGCTCTTGTCTGCAACATTGAAGGTGCAGCCTTCGCGGTCGCCCGAGTGGTTCAGCGGGAACAGCACTTCCTGGGTGAATTTTGCACCCTCTTCGAGTACCTGGTTGATGATGTCGGTATCGATTTCCTGGTATTTCGGGAGATTCTTGAATTCTTCGGTGACATTGAGGAACTCGTGCAGAACGAACTGCATATCCCGGATTGGCGCGACGTACTGACCCATGGTTTTCTCCTGAAGAGTGTGACGATTGTTGGACGTGACAAGCGGCCTTATGCCGCCTGGTGGTCTTGCGATTGTTGGGAATTACGGTAGTTCTCGATCAGGCGTTCAAAGCCTGCGCGGGCCCTTTCGACGGCGCCCGGATTGCGCAGGAAACGCGCATCGTGGTGCAGCGCCAGGATCAGGCCGTGCATTTCGAACACCAGTTGCTCGGCATCGAAACCGGTGCGCAGATGCCTCAGTTCGATCGCCTGCCGGACGCTGCGCAGCAAGGCGCCCTGCCACGCGCGGACCATCGACACCAGCTCTTCGCGGATCGGGCCTTCGCGATCGTCGTACTCGACGGCGCCACTGATGTAGATGCAGCCGGACGCGATCTCGACCGACACCCGCTTGACCCAGCGGGCGTACATCGTCACCAGGCGCGGCAGACCGCGGGTCTCCTTGATGCTCGGGTAAAAGACCTCTTGCTCGAAACGGTGGTGATATAGCTTGACCACCTCGAGCTGCAGGTCTTCGCGCGAACCGAAGTGGGCGAACACGCCGGACTTGCTCATGCTCATCCGGTCAGCCAGCAGGCCGATCGTCAAGCCTTCGAGGCCGTTGCGGCTGGCGAGTTCGAGCGCGACGTCGAGAATTGCCGCCCGCGTCTGCTCACCCTTGCGCATGAATTTTGCTGAAGTACTGATAGCTTCCCCTGGTCTCGAAAAAATCCGAACGCTCGTACTATTATCTATCGGGCCTGGAATGTCAAACGGGAACTTAGAGGTGCGGTTCTATTGATGAAAAACAACCCGCGACACCCGGAGAAAGCGCCTTTTGCTGACGGCCCGGCTTGGCAGCGAGCGGCAGAAAATTGTTGTTTCATCTGCTAAAGGTACAGCATTTTCGGGGTGTCCGGTGGGTGATTTACCAGCACGGCGCACCCGTTTGCGGCTGGGCTGTTACCATTAATAATCCGGCAACATCCAACGCGCAGACGAAAGGTCCACAGCATGAATGGCAACGATCAGAGCGAACACGTCGTCGAACCGGACACCTGGGGCAACGCCAGCCGGCACGGATTCGATGCAGCATTTCCTGGTGCTGATCGGCCACGCCAGCGCCCGGCTGAACAGCGGCGCGACGGCGGACAACGCGATTGCGGACCTGGTCAGTCGCGGGCTGGACCGGGACACTGCGCGGGTCGTCGTCGACAAGGCAGCCGATGTCGTCGCGTCGAACCGGGCGCTCGAGAGCGCGCCACCGGCGCAGCATGTACGCGCCCGATCCGGCAAGAGCATCAGGGTGTTTGCCATCGTGCTGGTGGTCGTCGCCCTGGTCGTCGCCCTGCTGGTCATGCGATAAGGCCTGCTGGGCCTAGTCGCCCGCACGCTCCATGGCACGGCGATCGCGCTTGGTCGGCCGCCCCTTGATTTCCAGGCTCGGCTCCGGATACAGGCGCCGCGCCACTTTGTCGTTCTCGCGCTTGGCGATGCTCTCGTCGGTTTCGAAATACAGCGTGCGCGCCACCGGGGCCCCGCCACGCGCGCCCGAGATGGCGGCGACGATGATTTCCCAGCGGTCCGAGCCGTTATCGATCAGCACCTTATCGTTGATCTTGACCGTGCGCGCCGGCTTGACCGGCTCGCCATCGATCCGCACCCGGCCCCGTTCGACCGCATCCTGTGCCAGCGAGCGGGTCTTGAAAAAGCGCGCTGCCCACAACCATTTGTCCAGCCGGACGTTCTCTTTGTCTTTGTCTTTGTCCATCGTTATCCTTGATTACGCATACCCGATGGCGCACACGCGCATCACCAGTTTGTAGCCGACATACGCGCAGCCATTGACCGCGCGGCGCACCCAGCCGATGTGGGCAAATTCGTGCGCACACACTTCGACCCCGTCCGCGATGCCACGTTCGATGTGCGCGCGCATCGACGCGGCGAAGACCGGATCGTCCACCACCACATTGGCCTCCTGGTTCACGAACAGCGACAGGCCGTCGCAGTTGCTCGAGCCGACCGTGGCCCAGTGGTCGTCCACCACCGCTACTTTGGCATGCAACTGCGTCCTGCGGTACTCGACCACGCGGATGCCATCGGCCAGCAGTTTCGGATAGAACGATTGCGCCACCGCGTCCTGGATCGCGAACTCGCCGACCCCAATGAGCAGTGTGACGGCGACGCCGCGCTGCGCCGCATGCGCGAGCGCCTGGCGAAACTTGCGGCCCGGTGCAAAATATGGCGTGGCCAGCAGCACGCTGTGACGCGCGTGGCCCAGCGCCTGCAGGTAGGCGCGCTGGATCGTGGTGCGGTTGCGCAGGTTGTCGCGCACGACAAACGCGGCGCGCGCAGGACTGACGCACGATGGCGGCGGCTGCCTGCGCATTTCGCGGAACAGTTCCAGGCGCTTGCGCAGCCGCAGGCGGCCCGTGCGGGTCCATTGGCCTTGCGCTTCGTAGTGGATTTGCGCGACGAGCGGGCCACGCAGCCGCACCGTGAAATCCCAGCGCGGCGCCGGCAGGCGATGGCCGTCAGCGTGGTCGCACAGCCAGTCGTCGTTGACATTGATGCCGCCAACAAACGCGACCTCGCGGTCGATCACGGTGATCTTGCGGTGCGAGCGGGCAATCCCGCGCTTGCACAGCGGATTGAACACGCGGTACTGGGCGCCGGCCTCGGTCAGCACCAGGCCCAGCCGGGACGTGACGCGGTGACCGGTGCCGAACCAGTCGACCAGCACACGCACTTTCACGCCACGCCTGGCGGCACGGGCCAGCGCGTCGCGCACGGCGTCGCTTGTTTCGTCTTCGGCAAAAATATAGGTTTCGAACAGCACCTCGTGCTGCGCAGCGTCGAGCGCGGCAATCAGTGCCGGGAAGAACGCGACGCCGCTCTCGAGCAGCGTGATGTCGTTATGGTCGACGAAGGTGACGCTGCGCATGGCCTCAGGCCAGCTCGAGTTCCGCCACGATCGGTGCGTGGTCGGACAGCTTGGCCCACAACGGACCGTGCATCACTTGCGCCGCATTGACCTTGAAGCCGCGCACGTAGATGCGGTCCAGGCGGAACCATGGCAGCATCGCCGGGAACGTGCGCGCCGGCGCCAGGCGCGGCTTGCGCCCGGCCCAGCCGCGCACCATGTCGCCCATCGGCGAGCGCGGGCCCAGCTCGTCGAACACTTCGGTCACGCCCAGGCCGGTGCGCAGCTTGTCGCTCAGGGTATTGCGCCAGTCGTTGAAGTCGCCAGCGATGATGACCGGCTCGCCGTTCGGCGCCGATGCATTGACAGCGTCGATCAGCGACTGCGTCTGGCGTCCACGCCCGCCTTCGAACAGGCCCAGGTGCACGACATAACAATGGACCGGACACTCGGGCGTACCCAGCACGCAGTGCAGGATGCCGCGCTGCTCGTAGGCATGGTCAGAGACATCGTGGTTGTGCGAGTTTTCGATGGGGTAGGTACTGAGCAGCGCATTGCCGTGGTGACCATGGTCGTAGACCGCGTTCATGCCATAGGCCGTGTGGTGCAGGTCGGAGGCAAAATAATCGTACTGTGCCGTTTCAGGCCAGTGCCGATGACCACGGTCTTCCTTGCCGAAGCGTGCCTGGTGCCGGTCGTGCCGGCCCTGGACTTCTTGCAGGAAAACGACGTTGGCGTCGAATTCAGCGATCGCTTTCTTCAGTGCGATCACGCGGGGCGTGCTGCGCAGCGAGGAAACGCCCTTGTGAATGTTGTAGGTAGCCACACGAATTTTCATGGGAACATTCTACCCGGATCGGACTGCCGTTCTCGTGAAACGGGCCCAATCGTGCGCTTATCAAGGCGCCGGCGCGTTTGGCAGGTTGCCAGCTTTCGCACTCTTGTTAGAAACCAACAGTAACAAACTACCTTCAGGCGATTATGTGCGCCTGGTCGTACACCGCTTCGTGGCCCGAAACAATCATGCGGCGCGGGCGATGTGCCACCGCCTCATCTTTTTGCGCACGTGGCGCCATTGGGCCACACAGGCGCAGGCCATCCATCAGATCGATATAGATGCAATCGTCGCCGAGTGTGATTGCTTTTACTTTCTTGTCGCTATTCAGTTTGAAGTTATCCATTTTTCTCTCAGAATCATCCACGTAAAAGTTGCAGATCAAAATTCACCTTGGGTGAGCTGTTGACCTTAGTCTACTGAATTCACACTGTCAACCGTGGGATATACGGTGAAAAATGGTGGGAACATGAATTAAATTCGCCCCCCGACCATGTAACGCTATGTCACACAATGTATCTTCATAGGAGAGCGCTCACTTTTTTACACGTATATGAGGGGCACCGAACAGAGCGAAAATAAAAAAAGCACTTACGTACTTTTGCTGTAAATCGACATTTTATCGCTGAAAATTAGCAATTAACAATGATGATTTACTGCAATTTCGCTTCTTTTAAGAAATTTTGTTTTCTTTTGGAAATCAGCGCGTGCGCTGGCGTGGCAGTTGCAGGATCGCTTCGGCGTTCGACGCCGAGAAGCAGCGGTCGGCCGCGTCGAGGTAGGGCAGCCAGGCATGCGCAATATGCTCGCGTGGACTGAGGATGATGGGTATGTCGCGTGGCACGCAGACAGAAAACACATGCTCGGTATTCTGCGTCACGCCGGGAGCGTAGCGGTGGCGCCAGACAGGATAAATTTCGTAGACGTTGGACAACTGCCAGTCACACAGGACAATCTGTTCGCCGTCGACACGGATGCCGGTTTCTTCGAACAGTTCGCGTGCGGCTGTCTCGAGCAGCGGCTCGTCGGGGAAGTCGAGCGAACCGGTGACCGACTGCCAGAAACCCGGCTGACCGGCGCGTTCGATTACCAGCACGTCCAGCTCGGAAGTGTGGATGACGACCAGCACCGATTCGGGGATCTTGTAGGTTTGCATGCGTAGGGGTAGCGGGAGAGCGGGGTCGGCAGCCAGGCCACCTCCCCCGCCGGTCATTACGCGACCTTCGGTTCGTTACGCAGGCGAATGTGCAGCTCTTTCAATTGCTTCTCGTCGACTTCGGACGGCGCATTGGTCAGCAAGCACTGCGCGCGCTGCGTTTTCGGGAACGCGATCACGTCACGGATGGATTCGGAGCCCGTCATCAGCGTGATCAGGCGATCCAGGCCGAACGCCAGGCCACCATGCGGCGGCGCGCCGTACTGCAGCGCATCGAGCAGGAAGCCGAACTTGAGCTGCGCTTCTTCGGCATCGATCTTCAGCGCGCGGAATACCTTGCTCTGAACTTCTTCGCGGTGGATACGGATCGAACCGCCGCCCAGTTCCCAACCGTTCAGGACCATGTCGTAGGCCTTGGCAATGCAGGCGCCCGGATTGGTCTCGAGCATGTCTTCGTGGCCGTCTTTCGGGGCCGTGAACGGGTGGTGGGTCGCGGTCCAGCGATCGCCGTCTTCGTCGTGCTCGAACATCGGGAAGTCGATCACCCACAGCGGCGACCAGACGTCGTCGAACAGGCCGGCCTTCTTGCCGAATTCGGAGTGGCCGATCTTCACGCGCAGCGCGCCCAGGGCGTCGTTGACGACCTTGGCCTTGTCGGCGCCGAAGAAGATCAGGTCGCCGTCTTGCGCGCCCGTCAGTTCCAGGATTTGCACCAGCACTTCGTCGGACAGGTTCTTGACGATCGGCGACTGCAGGCCGTCACGGCCTTTCGCCTTCTCGTTGACCTTGATGTAGGCCAGGCCACGCGCGCCGTAGATCGCGACGAACTGGGTGTAGGCATCGATCTCGGAACGTGGCATCGAACCGCCCTGCGGCACGCGCATGCCGACCACGCGGCCGTTCGGCAGGTTGGCGGCGCTGTTGAACACCTTGAACTCGACCGTCTTCATCAGCTCGGTCAGTTCGGTGAATTCGAGCTTGACGCGCATGTCGGGCTTGTCGGAGCCGTACATGGCCATCGCGGTGGCGAAGTCCATCACCGGGAACGGGTTCGGCAGTTCGATGCCGGTCGTGTTCTTGAACACGACGCGCATCATTTCTTCGAACATGTCGCGGATCTCTTGTTCGGTCAGGAACGAGGTTTCGCAGTCGATCTGGGTGAATTCAGGCTGGCGGTCGGCGCGCAGATCTTCGTCGCGGAAGCACTTGGTGATCTGGTAGTAGCGGTCGAAGTTTGCGACCATCAGCAGTTGCTTGAACAGCTGTGGCGACTGCGGCAGTGCGAAGAAGTTGCCCGCGTTGACACGCGACGGCACCAGGTAGTCGCGCGCGCCTTCCGGGGTCGACTTGGTCAGCATCGGGGTTTCGATGTCGATGAAGCCCAGGTTGTCGAGGTACTTGCGCACTTCCATCGACACCTTGTAGCGCAGCTTGAGGTTGTGCTGCATCTGGCCGCGGCGCAGGTCGAGCACGCGGTGTGTCAGGCGGGTGGTTTCCGACAGGTTGTCGTCGTCCAGCTGGAACGGCACTGGCACCGAGGCGTTGAGCACTTCGACTTCGGTCGCGGTCACTTCGATCTTGCCCGAAGCCAGGTTGGCGTTGACGGTGCCGGCCAGACGGTTGGTCACGGTGCCGACGATGCGCAGGCAATACTCATTACGCACGTGCTCGGCAGCCTTGAAGACGGCGGCGTTGTCCGGATGGCAGACCACCTGCACCAGGCCTTCGCGATCGCGCAGGTCGATGAAGATCACCCCGCCGTGGTCGCGGCGGCGGTGCACCCAGCCGCACAGGCTGACGGTTTGGCCCAGCAGTTCGTCGGTGACGAGGCCGCAGTAATTGGTACGCATGGTGGACATAGTTTTCGTTCCAGGTTGATTGATTTGTCGGCGCCGCCGTCACGGGCGGCCCAGATTCTGTGATGCGTTACTTGGTTACCGCAGTCGTGGCGGCACCGAGCGGGACATGGTTGGGTGCGACCACGCCCATCGAGACGATGTACTTGAGCGCCGCGTCGACTGTCATGTCGAGCTCTTTCACGCGGCTGCGTTCCATCATCAGGAAAAAGCCCGAGGTCGGGTTTGGCGTCGTGGGCACGTACACGCTCACGAAGTCGCCCACCAGGTGGTTGGTCACGTCGCCGCCCGGCACGCCGGTCAGAAACGCGATCGTATACGAGTCGGCGTGCGGATACGGGATCAGCACCGCCTGGCGAAAGGCATTGCCGGACGACGAGAACAGCGTGTCGGACACCTGCTTGACGCTGCCGTAGAGCGAGCTGACGACGGGCACGCGCTTGAGCAGGCGCTCGCCCACGCGCACGATGTACTTGCCGACCAGGTTGTTGGTCAGCAGGCCCGTGACGAACACGATGGCCAGCGTCAGCACCGCGCCGATGCCCGGTACGTCCATGCCGATGAACTGGCGCGGCTGCCAGGCGGCCGGCACGAACATCAGCGACTGGTCGAGCGTGCTGATGATCAGGCTCAGGACCCAGGCCGTGATGGCCAGGGGCACCAGCACCAGCAGGCCGGTGATGAAATATTTACGCATCGGATATCCCGTTATTCTTGTTGGCGCGGCGCAGGGACGCGCCGGGCTCAGGTGCTGCTCTTGTCGCTGCCGCCG
The DNA here is from genome assembly GCF_039123635.1 of Massilia sp. MP_M2. Classification (NCBI taxonomy): domain Bacteria; kingdom Pseudomonadati; phylum Pseudomonadota; class Betaproteobacteria; order Burkholderiales; family Oxalobacteraceae; genus Massilia; species Massilia sp. MP_M2. The sequence continues at coordinate 120,269 of NZ_JBCHJF010000005.1, read as the reverse complement.
CTGCTGTTGCCACCACTGCTGCTGCCACTGGTGCTGCTGCCCGTGCCAGGCGCGGCAGGCGCTGGCGTGGTGGATGCGGCTGCGGCGGCCGGCGCGGCCGGTGCGCCCGCGTCAGCGCCGCCCGCGCCCGCCGCCGTGCCGGTGGCAGGCGGCGTGCCGCCACGGAAATCGGTCACATACCAGCCCGAGCCCTTGAGCTGGAAACCGGCCGCAGTCACCTGCTTCTTGAACGATGGCTTGGCGCAGGACGGGCAGACGGTCAGGACCGGGTCCGATATCTTTTGCAGTACATCTTTGGAAAAACCGCATTCTTCGCAGCGATAGGCATAAATCGGCATTCTGGTGCTCCGCAAAAATCTTCAAAACCCTGAATTATAAAGCTTTTGCCGCAGCATTTACGTCATTGCGGCGGCCCGCGCGCAAGACAGCGCCACGATCGACAAACGGCAGCGTCTTCGTGTTGTTTTTCACCACGTTAGCAGGCGATATGTTTGCTCGTGCGCAGCATCGGTGATTTAATACGCATTCTTTATCGGATGTTGGTCGCAGGAAAGTTCTGCCACTGCGAGAACACAAGAAACAGAAGGCTGCGAGATGCTGGTATCAGCGCAGCCCATAAAAGAACACAGCTTATCAAGCCCGCTCACGCGGGCTTTTTTCTTGGCGCAGTCAACGTTAAATAGAGACCAACTTTGAACTGATGCGCAGTACGGCGGTCCAACTCCTGTCCTCAGCAGCAGGAGTCGATCATGAAAGCGCCGCGCTTCAAGAACTGGTTCGCAACACTGCCTTCGCTGAACGGGCCGCAGCGCCGGCAAGTGCTTGATGCCCTGCACCCTGCCGCCGGACTCGACCAGGTAGTAGCGCTCATCGCCGAGATCCGGGCACCGGGGCGCTGCTGCCCCAGATGCGGCAACGGGCGCTGCTACCGCCACGGTTTTGCCAATGACCTGCAGCGCTACCGATGTTGCGCCTGCGGACGCACCTTCAACGACCTGAGCGGCACGCCACTGGCGCGGCTCAGGCTCAAGACCAAATGGCTCGCGTATTCGCAGGTGCTGCTTGACTCACTGCCCGTGCGCAAAGCGGCAGATCGCATCGGCGTGCACCGCAACACCGCCTTCCGATGGCGCCACCGCTTTCTGCACTGGGTCAAGCTCGACCGGCCCGCAGCCCTCAATGGCATTGTCGAGGCTGACGAAACATTCCTGCTCGAATCGCAAAAAGGCTCACGTACGCTCGATCGGCCAGCGCGTCGCCGCGGCGGCCATGCAAGCAAACGGGGCATCTCCGGGGAACTGGACTGCATCCTGGTGGCGCGCGACCGCGATGGCCGCACCATCGATGCCGTCACAGGCCGCGGCGCGCTCACGGCAGCGCAACTCGAGCGCGATTTGCTGCCCAGGCTTGCTCCGCAAACGCTGCTGGTCAGCGACAGCAACATCGCCTACCGGGCATTTGCACGCAAGCACGGGATCGCCTATGCAGCGGTCAACTTGCGTGCCGGCGTGCGGGTCAGGCATCTGGGCAACCGCGCCATCCACGTGCAGAACGTGAACGCCTATCACCAGTGCTTCAAGGCCTGGCTGCTGGGCTTTCGCGGGGTGGCGTCACGCTACCTGCCCAATTACCTGGGCTGGCGCTGGGCGCTGGATGGGGAGAGAATCAGTACGCCAGAGCAATTGCTTCGCATCGCAGTCAGAGTCATCTACAGATAACGCTGACTGCGCCTTTTTCTTGGCGCAGTCAACGTTAAATAGAGACCAACTTTGAACTGATGCGCAGTACGGCGGTCCAACTCCTGTCCTCAGCAGCAGGAGTCGATCATGAAAGCGCCGCGCTTCAAGAACTGGTTCGCAAAAGTGCCTTCGCTGAACGGGCCGCAGCGCCGGCAAGTGCTTGATGCCCTGCACCCTGCAGCCGGGCTCGACCAGGTAGTAGCGCTCATCGCCGAGATCCGGGCGCCGGGGCGCTGCTGCCCCAGATGCGGCAACGGGCGCTGCTACCGCCACGGTTTTGCCAATGACCTGCAGCGCTACCGATGTTGCGCCTGCGGACGCACCTTCAACGACCTGAGCGGCACGCCACTGGCGCGGCTCAGGCTCAAGACCAAATGGCTCGCGTATTCGCAGGTGCTGCTTGACTCACTGCCCGTGCGCAAAGCGGCAGATCGCATCGGCGTGCACCGCAACACCGCCTTCCGATGGCGCCACCGCTTTCTGCACTGGGTCAAGCTCGACCGGCCCGCAGCCCTCAATGGCATTGTCGAGGCTGACGAAACATTCCTGCTCGAATCGCAAAAAGGCTCACGTACAATCGATCGGCCAGCGCGTCGCCGCGGCGGCCATGCAAGCAAACGGGGCATCTCCGGGGAACTGGACTGCATCCTGGTGGCGCGCGACCGCGATGGCCGCACCATCGATGCCGTCACAGGCCGCGGCGCGCTCACGGCAGCGCAACTCGAGCGCGATTTGCTGCCCAAGCTTGCTCCGCAAACGCTACTGGTCAGCGACAGCAATATCGCCTACCGGGCATTTGCACGCAAGCACGGGATCGCCTATGCAGCGGTCAACCTGCGTGCCGGCGTGCGGGTCAGGCATCTGGGCAACCGCGCCATCCACGTGCAGAACGTGAACGCCTATCACCAGCGCTTCAAGGCCTGGCTGCTGGGCTTTCGCAGGGTGGCGTCACGTTACCTGTCCAATTACCTGGGCTGGCGCTGGGCGCTGGATGGGGAGAGAATCAGTACGCCAGAGCAATTGCTTCGCACCGCAGTCAGAGTCATCTACAGATAACGCTGACTGCGCCTTTTCTTGGGCGCGCGGTCAGAGGAAGTACAGCGCACCCAGCGCGGCGCAAGCGCCCAGCGCCAGGAAGGTCAGGAACGTGAGCATGCGATTGGTGCGGCGCTGCTCAACGACCAGCATCGCCATCATCTCGCTGTTCGCGATCTGCGGATGGTGCCCTTTCGACTCGCGCTCCAGCGCCTGGTGCACGAGGCGCGGCAGTTGCGGGAAGATCTGGGCATAGCGCGGCGCTTCGGCCTTCAGGCGCTCGACCAGCCCTTGCCAGCCCACCTGCTCGGCCATCCAGCGTTCGAGGTAGGGCTTGGCCGTCTTCCACAAGTCCAGGTCAGGATCGAGCTGGCGGCCCAGGCCTTCGATATTGAGCAGCGTTTTTTGCAGCAGCACCAGCTGCGGCTGCACTTGGACATTGAAGCGGCGCGAAGTCTGGAACAGGCGCAGCAGGATCTGGCCGAACGAAATGTCCTTCAGAGGGCGATCGAAGATCGGCTCGCAGCAGGCGCGCACGGCCGACTCGAGTTCATCGACACGCGTGCTCGGTGGCGCCCAGCCCGATTCGATGTGGGCCTCGGCCACGCGCTTGTAGTCGCGCTGGAAGAAGGCCAGGAAGTTCTGCGACAGGTAATCCTTGTCGAAGTCGGTCAGCGTGCCGACAATGCCGAAGTCGAGCGCAATGTAGCGGCCCAGCGTTTCCGGCGCGATCGAGACCAGGATATTCCCGGGGTGCATGTCGGCGTGAAAGAAGCCGTCGCGGAACACTTGGGTGAAGAAAATCTCCACGCCATCGCGCGACAGCTTTTTCAGGTCGACGCCGGCGGCGGCCAGGCGATCGATCTGCGACACCGGCAAGCCGTGCATGCGCTCCATGACGATCACGCTGCTCGAGCAATAGTCCCAGTACATCTCGGGCACCATCAACAGCGTCGAATCGGCAAAGTTGCGGCGCAGCTGGCTGGCGTTGGCGGCCTCGCGCATCAGGTCGAGCTCGTCGTGCAGGTATTTGTCGAATTCGGCAACGACTTCGCGCGGCTTCAGGCGGCGCGCTTCGCTCCACACCGCTTCGATCAGGTTCGCCGCCATGCGCATCAACGCCATGTCCTCGTCGATCAGCTTCTTCATGCCCGGCCGCAGCACCTTGACCGCGACTTCCTTGCCGTTCTTGAGCGTGGCGAAGTGGACCTGGGCGATCGACGCCGAAGCGATCGGCTCACGCTCGAAATGGGCGAACAGCTGGTCGGGATGGGTGCCGAGCGAGCGCGTGATCTGCGCCACCGCCAGGTCGGAGCCGAATGGGGGCACCCGATCCTGCAGCATGGCCAGTTCATCGGCGATATCGGGCGGCACCAGGTCGCGCCGGGTCGACAGCACCTGGCCGAACTTCACGAAGATCGGGCCCAGCTCTTCCAGCGCCTGGCGCAGGCGCACGGCGCGCGGCGACGTGATCGTGCGCCAAAAAAAGAACGTGTTCATCAGGCGCGCGGTGCGCGGGGCGTTCAGGCTGGTGACGACGATTTCGTCCAGCCCGTACCTGGTGAAGACGGTGAGAATGCGCAGCAGGCGCAGGAATTTCAATATCATCGACGATCCGGATTCTGGTCTGCGCTTGATGCAATAGTGGAAGAAGGTTTGCCAGCGCTGCGCTGAGCCAGCGCTTGTTCGAGGCGCGCAATGCGCTTGGCGCTGCGCTCGACATCGTCGCGCAGGCGCACGACATCGGCGGCAAAGGCGTCGCGCTGGGCGGGCCGCACCAGCACCGGCCGCTCGTCGGCCAGGAATTCAGCGATATTCTCGGCCAGGCGGCGCCCTGCTTCGCCCAGGCCACTGACGGTACGGCGCGCACCCTGGTGCAGGCGGTAGGCCGCCACCGGCCCCACCACACGCTCGAGGTCGTATTCGGCGTCCCAGCGCAGGCCGTTGGCCAGTTGCGAAATCACGTTGGCAAATTCGGCATCGCCCTCGATCTTCACGTACGACAGCGCGCGCGTACGGTCTTGCGCGATCAGCGGCAGGTCGGCCGGCTTGATGCGGATGGTGACGTTGGCCGGACCTGCGTCCTGGCTCGCCTCGAACAGGCCGTCAGGTGCAACCAGCACGCGCAGCTGGGCCACGCCGGCATCGACACATGCCTGTTTGCCGACATGGCGCGCGAGCGCGGTCCGGGCCCAGGCTTCCTGGGCCAGCAGGTGATTGATCGCGGCAACGGCCGGCACGCCCAGCGCATGCTGGGGCACGATGGACGATACGCTCGACAGGGACGGAAGATTCGGAAACATGGCAGGACTACCCTCAAAAAACAAAACCGCCCGGAGTGATTCGGGCGGTTTTGATCTTACCAGTTCGCCGGGCACACACCCGGTGTTACGGAATCGGCAAACAAAATAATTCCGGTTCGCTTAGATCGCAGTCAGTTCGGCTGCTGAATGCCAGCCAGCACCCAACCACCCGCGCCCGACAGCGGCTTGGACATGTTCCAGACCTCGACGAATGGCTCTGGCAATGCGTCTTTTGCGCTGCGGATCATGGCATTGAACTGCACGCTGGCCAGGTAGTCGGTGGCCGTCTGCTCGATACCCAGCAACTGCGCGTCGACGTTGACGACGTCGGTGAAGTCGGCGACCGCGCCGCGTTCCTGGATCTGAAGCTTGAGTTCAGCGAACACTTCCGGCGACGTGAATTCGCGCAGGTCGTTGGCGTCGCCACGATCCCAGGCTGCCTGCATGCGAATGAACGACGACTTCGCGTGACGCAGGAAGCTCTCGCTGTCGAAGTCGCCCGGCACGCCCCATTGCTGGTGCGCTGCCGGTGCGGCAGCATTACCGAAACCCGATGCATTCAGGCCGCCCCGGTCTTTCTCGAGCGCGACGCCACCCTGGAATGCGGTCGGCTGCGGACGCAGGCCAGAGCCGATCTCGGGCGTGCCAGCTGCGCCGGCCGCCTGTGGCTTGAAGCCACCGAAACCGGCTGCAGATGGATTGGCCGGCGTGTCCTTGCGGCGGAACATGCGCACCAGGAACAGGATGACGAGGCCGAACAGCGCGAACATCAGGATGCCCGCGATGATGCTGGCCATCGCGCCGCCAATGCCCAGGTGTGACAGCAGCATGCCCAATCCAAGACCCAGCAGTGCACCGCCAAGGATATTGCGCATCATGCTTGGTTTCTTGGCGGCAGCAGCAGCGCCCGCAGCGCCAGCACCGGCGGCGGCTGGCGTGGCCTGGTTCGGGGTCTGGCGTTGCATGTTCTGTGCAGGCGCCGGCGCCGGGGCCGGCATCTGGCGCACGGCCTGCGACTGACGGCCGACCGAGCGCTTGCCACCCATCGGGCGTGCGAAGGCCTCGGCCACCATCGAGAATGCGGTGACTGCGAGGAGCGTCGTGACCAGGAATTTTTTCATTGTCTCCGTCCTTTGTTGAAACTGCGGTGAAAACTACAGCTTGATACCGGTGTGCAAAGCGGCCACACCTGCCGTCAGGTTGAAATACTGGACCCGCTCCAGTCCCGCGTCTTGCAGCATGCCCTTCAGGGTGTCCTGGTCGGGATGCATGCGGATCGATTCGGCCAGGTAGCGATAACTTTCGGCGTCGCCCGCGATCCTCTGGCCCAGCCACGGCAGCACCGAGAACGAATACACGTCATACGGCTTTTGCAGTGGCGCGATCACTTTCGAGAATTCAAGCACCAGCAACTTGCCGCCCGGCTTGAGCACGCGGTGCATTTCGGCCAGTGCCTGATCCTTGTGCGTCATGTTGCGCAGGCCGAAGGCCACGCTGACCCGGTCAAAGTAATTGTCGGGGAACGGCAGCTTTTCGGCATTGCACAACATGGTTGGGGTGACAAGCCCTTTATTCAAGAGACGATCACGGCCAACGCGCAGCATCGACTCGTTGATGTCGGTGAGCCAGACTTCGCCCGTCTTGCCTGCCTGCTTCGCGAAGGCCTTGGCCAGATCGCCCGTGCCGCCGGCGATATCGAGCACCTTGAAGCCGGGTCGTACGCCCGCCTGTGCGATCGTGAACAGTTTCCAGGCGCGGTGCAGGCCGGCCGACATCAGATCGTTCATGACATCGTACTTCGCGGCGACCGAGTGGAAGACCTTGGCGACTTCCTGGACTTTCTGGTCCTCGGCGACGGTCTTGTAGCCGAAGTGGGTGGTGTTTGTCATAGTGGCACGCAGGTTGGGGGTTGCCACATTATACAAGGACCCGGCAGGAGGGCCGCGCTGCTGAGGTGGCCGACCGCGACGGGCCACGGGGCGGGCGCAGGTAGCGCTGACTACGCGTCATCCACCTGCCTGGATTCAACTTTTCACACTTGTTGGTTACCCACAACGCATCTGCGCAACAACGCGCAATTAAGAGAAAATCATCATGCGTACCTCTTCTCCAAGCCGCGCGGCACGACTAAGATCATCAGCAAGAGACAAGATCTATTTTCAGATGGTTATGCGAAAAATCAAACACTTGGTTCAATTTCGCATTTTTACTTAGATATTTATCAATATTTGTGCGCCATGCTTGCCGCATTTTTGGTTTAATTGACACAGTTTTTCAGCCGGCAAACGCCGGACGTTGCCCCCACCGACGTTGATGGCTCCCGTGGTGTGTCGGGATGCATCGCCGCGTAGTGGGTGCCCACCAGTCTTGATGAGGTTACCGGTGCCTGTAAAACGACTGATCTGCGTTACGCGTGAGGGCAGTGCGCACGCCCGTGCCTGCCATGGCGCCCTGCCCGGCTGGGACGTCTGCGTGGTCGAGCATCTGGCTGCGGCGCGCAAGGTCTTGTCCCAGCAACACTACGGCGTGGGCCTGCTGCTCGACAGCAGTGACAGTGCCGACGATGCCGAACTCGAACGCTTCCTGCACCAGCATCACCACATGCGCTGGGTCGGCGTCTTCGACGCGTGCCGGCTCGTCGAGCCGGCCCTGCGCGAACTGATCGCGGCGCATCTGGTCGACTTTCATACGCTGCCAGTCGACACGCTGCGGCTGGAGCACTCGCTGGGGCACGCCCACGGCATGGCGACGATGGCCACGCGTGCGGCGCCGTCCGAGAGCGCGCTGCGCGTGAGTCACATCGACGGCACGTCCGCCGCGATCGCCCGCCTGCGTTCGCACATCGACAAGATCGCCGCTGTCGATGCACCGGTCCTGATCTGCGGGGAAAGTGGCAGCGGCAAGGAGTTGGCGGCGCAGGAAATCCATCTGCGTTCGCCGCGCGCCACTGGCCCGTTCATCGCCATCAATTGCGCGGCCATGGCGCCGACGCTGATCCACTCGGAACTGTTCGGCCACGAACGGGGCGCCTTCACCGGCGCCATGCGCGACAAGCAGGGCCTGCTCGAAGCGGCGTCGGGCGGCAGTATTTTCCTCGACGAGATCGGCGACCTGCCGCTGGACCTCCAGGCAAGCTTGCTGCGTTTCCTGCAAGAGCGCGTGATCTACCGCGTCGGCGGCACCCGCACGATCGCGGTCGATGCACGCGTGATCACCGCCACCCACGTCGACTTGCCCCAGGCCGTGGCCGAAGGGCGCTTCCGCGAAGACCTGTACTACCGCCTCAGCGTGTTTCCGATCCGCGTTCCGGCGCTGCGTGAACGCAAGGAAGACTTGCCGCTGCTGACCGATCTCATCTTCAACAAGTTCGCCAGTGAACGCAGTGCGCAGCTCAAGGGCGTGAGCCGCGAAGCCTTGCAAGCGATGGCGCGCTACGACTGGCCCGGCAATGTACGCGAGCTGATCAATCGCGTGCGCCGCGCAATGGTCCTGGCCGAACATCGCCTGGTGATGCCGGAAGACCTCGACCTGCCGTGTGTCGGTCCCATCTGCCCGAACGGCGCTGGCCTGGGCACGTCGCGCCTGAGCGCCGAACGCGTGGCCATCGGCGAAAGCCTGGCCCGCAGCGGCAACAACATCAGCCGGGCAGCGCGCGAACTGGGTGTATCGCGCATGACGCTGTATCGCCTGATGGCCAAGCACGAAATCTCGGTGTAGGCGCGAACCTTCATCCCGCGTCAGCCCCGTCCTACCGCGTTCCCCCTTGAATTTACAGCGTTTTTAAGCAGCCTGCTTGCCAGACGGCAGCACGCTGGCGTACCGCATTCGCTCTACAAACCGTCATCGTCGCTTGCAATTTGATACAGTTTTTTGAGTAGTTCTGCAACACTGTAACAAGCGCGGGACACTTGTCGTTTCAGCTATTGGTGTGCTTCATCGTTCGGCTGCAAGGCTGGCGAACTCATCAAATTAGTCCTACAAAATCAACGACTTGCTCAAGCGGCCTTTGCTGGCACGACACCTGCTAATACGGAAGTGGACCGGGCGTCATGAGACCTCGGGAACGTAAACCACGATATTAGGGGAGCAACAATGAAGCGCACTATCCTGGCTACCGCGATCGCCCTGGCTTTCAGCATGGCCCACGCACAAGAGAACACCGTGAACGACGTCCGTGGCGGCAATACCCAAACGTCGACGATGACCAATACCACCAATACCAACACGGACAACAGCTCGCTGACCGATTCCCGCAACAGCAACAATACCGCAACGAGCACCAACACCGACAACAGCCAGTCGAACAGCAACAATATCGCGACCAACACCAATAACAGCCAGGCCGACAGCAACAACACGGCAACCAACACCAGCACCAATACCAACAACAGCCAGAACGACAGCAACAACACGGCGACCAACACCAACACCAACAACAGTCAGAACGACAGCAACAACACGGCAACCAACACCAACACCAACACCAGCACCAACACCAACACCAACAATAGCCAGAACGACAGCAACAACACGGCGACCAACACCAACACGAACACCAATACGAGCACTGTCAACAACCAGGTGGACAACTCGGACAACCGCGTCACGAACAACACGACGACCAACAGCAACAGCCAGACCAGCAATCAATCCGACACCCGCAACAACACCAGCAACACGCAGATTGACAGCAACGACACGACCAACACCGCCACCACCACCACGACCACCAACAGCAGCGACAGCAGCCAGGACAGCTCGGGCCAGAACAACAGCTCGGGTGACGCCCGTGCCGAAGTTGCCGGCGCAGCAGCCGCCAACAACGGCGGCACCGCCAGCTCGTCGGTGGCCAATTCGTTCAACACTTCGTCGGCGACCGCCACGAGCAGCCTGACGGGCAACGTCAGCGGCAACACCATCAGCAACATCGGCAACACCGCGCAGAACTCGGGCGGCGCCAACGGCGCATCCGGTTCCGGCGCCGCCGGCGGCGTAGGCAATGGCGGCGGGGCCAACGGCACCGGTGCAGCCGGCGGCGCAGCCTCGGGCGCGGCAGGCGCGGCAGGTGGTGCGACAGGCTACGCTGCCGCTGGCACGGCCTCGACGGGCGCATCAACCGTCGGTAACGCCGCCGGTGGCGACGGCGGCGCAACGGGTTCTGCAAGCGCCACGGGCGGTTCAGGCGCATCCGGCGCCATGGGCGGTTACGCTGCCGGCGGCAACGGCGCCGCAGGCGGCGTCGGCACAGGCGGCTCGGGCGCAATGGGCGGCGCGGCCAATGGCGGCGCGGGCGCGGAAGGCGGCGCGGCCACCGGTGGCGCAGGCGGCTCGACCGGCTCGCTGGCCGGCGGCAATGGTGGCGGCAGCGGCGCGGCCACAGGCGGCGCAGGCGGCGCGGGCGGCAATACCGGCTGGGCATCCGGCGGCGCAGGCGGCGCGGGCGGCCTGGGCGGCGCAGGCGGCATGGGTGGCACCTCGTCAGGCTCGAGCCTGACCGCCTCGAACGGCGCCAGCGGTGGCGGGGCCAGCATCGGCGACGCCACGGCCACGACGGGTGCCGGCGGCACGCCGGGCAGCGATCCGGCAGCGGCCGGCGGCGCCAGCGGCGCATCGACCAATACCGGTGGCACCAGCACGGCCGGCAGCCCGACCAGCGGCGCCAGCACCAACGGCGCGGGCGACTCGATGGCGGGTGCGGGTGGTGCCGGTGCAGCCGGCGGCGGCGCCGGCTCGGGCGCCGCATCGTCGAACACCTCGGGTAGCGGCGCAGCGGGCGGCGCGTCGACCGGTGGCACCGGGGGCGCCGGCGCGGCACTGGCCGGCACGGGCGGCGCAGGCGCCACCGGCACGGCAGGTGCCGGTGGTTCGGGCGCAGCAGGCACGGCGGGCACGGGAGGCAACGGTGCGACCGGCACCGGCGGCGCCGGCGGCGCCGGCCAGGGCGGTACGGCAGGCACCGGCGGCATGGGTGGTTCGGGCGCTGAAGCGACCGCATCGACCGGTGCCAGCGGCGCGGGCGGCGCAGCAACTGGCGGCTCGGCCACGGGCGGCTCGGCGAGCTCGGGTGATGCAAGCTCGGGCGCCGGCGGCAGCGGCGGTGCCGGTGGTGCAACCACATCCGGCGCAGGCGGCTCGGGCGGCGAAATGATGGCCGGTGCAGGTACCGGCGGCTTCGGCGGCTCGGGCACCGGCGGCAATGGCGGCACCAACAACGTCAGCTCCGGCTCCTTCGACATGTCGAACTCGATGAACAACATCGCCCAGTCGGCAGCCGGTATCTCGATCATCAGCCAGAACAATGGCTTCTCCTCGCTGATCCAGCAAAGCGTCAACGTGCAGTCGAACTTGAGCGTCGGCGGCGCAGGCCAGTAATCAGGCAATGGGTGCAGCACGCGCAGCGATCACGCTGCGCGTGCTGCACTCCCGCCATGCGGCGCTTTGCCCGCATGGCGGCTCTTTCGAGCGAGGCATCATGAAAAAATTACACCAGATTGGATTTCTATTGCTGACGGCAGGCGCTGTTTTGCCATCGGCGGCCCAGGTCAACGAGCCGGCCAGACTGCCGGTGGTGGTGAGCTTCCTGTCGACAGTGAACGTGGCGCCGGCCGACGGCGACGATCTCGCGAGCGGCTGGGGCACCACCACCGACGCCGCTGTGCTGGGCGACCTGCGCGGCGGCACCGACATCATCACCACCGAGGCGACGCTGCGCGGCACGGTCGGCAACAACACGGCCACCAACGTTACCAGCGGCATGAACGTGATCAGTGGTGGCTCGTTCGCCAACTCGTCGGGCTTGCCGGTCGTGATCCAGAATTCTGGCGCGAACGTCCTGATCCAGAACGCGACCGTCATCAACCTGCAATTGCAATGAACATGACACCAGGCCCTTACTTGGTGCTGCTCATCGCACTGTGCGGCGCCCTCCTTGCGCCGCACAGTGCGAGTGCGCTGGATCTTGCCGTGGTCGGGCGCGTCAACGTGCCGGTGACCAGTCTCAGGGACATCAAATTCCAGCGTACGCTGCGCCAGCAATATGACTACAGCTGCGGCGCCGCCGCGCTGGCCACCTTGCTGTCGCACCACTATCACACGCCCACCCTCGAGCAGGACGTGTTCCAGCAGATGTACGCCAGCGGCGACCAGGACAAGATTCATAAAGAAGGGTTTTCGCTGCTCGACATGCAGCGTTTTCTCGCCACGCGCGGCTTTCGCGCTGACGGCTTCAAGCTGCCCATTGAAAAACTGATCGCCGAAGAACTGCCGGCCATCGTTCTGATCACCGACCGCGGCTTCAACCATTTCGTCGTCATCAAGGGTGCCGAGGACGGCCGCATCCTGATTGGCGATCCTTCCACCGGCAACCGCGTCGTGAGCATGGAGCGGTTCCAGGAAATCTGGCGCAACAAGATCCTGTTCGTGATCCACAGCCACAAGGACCAGGTCGCCTTCAACACGCCGGAAGACTGGCGTGGCGCGCCGCGTGCGCCGCTGGGCATCGGCATGCACCAGGACCAGCTCAGCGCAACCTTGCCCAAGTTCGGGCCGGGCGATTTTTAACGGGGACCTGCCATGCGCCTTCCACCCTACCCTTTGCACACTGTCCTGCTGGGCCTGCTCACGGGTGCCCTGCCGCTCGCCCAGGCGGCCGAGTCATTCATACCGGCGCTTGGCATACCGGTTGACGCCGCCGCCCTGGACGCCGCCCGTGGCGGCTTCGAGGTGGCCGGCGGCCTGTCGCTCTCGCTCGGGATCGAGCGTGTCGTGTCGGTCAATGGCGAAATCATGGCGCGCACCAACATCGCCATTCCCGACCTGGCGGCCATGACGGCCGAGCAGGCGCGCCTGACCCAGGATGCGCTGGGCGCGGCGCGGATGATCCAGATCGGCGGCAACAACTACGCCGCTGCCGACCTCAACCTGCCCAATGGCGCAACGCTGCTCCAGAACACGCTCAGCGGCCAGGATATCCGCACGGCGACCACCATCTCGTCGACCGTCAACAGCATGTCGCTGATCAAGGACATCAATTTCCAGTCGACGATCCGTGACGCCGTCGTGCGTTCCCCGGGCGGACTATAAAACGACAAAACCATCAACAACCACTCTGGAGAATCTGGATGTATCCACACGTCGCGCGGCTCGGCGCTGCGGGCCTGGCGGCGGCCCTTCTGGCGCCGCCCGTACTCGCTCAACAAGGTGTCCCCCTGTCGAATCATGGCGCACAGCCATTCTCTACCGAACTGTCGCAATTAAAGGACGAACTGGCGCAGCAGCGCGCGCTGGTCAATCGCCTGCTGCAGGAAGTGCAGGCGCAGCGCGAGCAATTGCAACGCATGGGCACGCCAGCGGATGGCGTGCTGCTGTCGCAGCAGCGCGGTACGGGCGGCGCGATGAGCGGCCAGGCGCCGGTGGCCGAGCCGCCCGCACTGCCGCAGATAGTGACGGGTGTACCGGCACCGCTGCCGCCACAGCCCCGCCCGGACCAGCCCGGCATGCCCGCCCCTGCGCCGGCCCGGGCCACCGCACCGGCGCAAGCGCAAAACACCAGCCGCCAGCAACCGAATCGACCGCCGGAAGTGGCACCGATCGGCGACCAGCCGGGCGTGCTCACGGCGCGTGGCACGTACGTGCTCGAGCCATCGATGCAATACGGCTACTCGTCGAGCAACCGCGTGGCCCTGGTTGGCTACACGGTGATTCCAGCCCTGCTGATTGGCTTGGTGGACGTGCGTGAAATCAAACGCAATACCTTCACCACCGCGATCACCGGCCGCACCGGCATCAACAACCGGATGGAAGTCGAGGTCAAGGTGCCGTATGTGTACCGCTCCGATGCCACCGTCAGCCGGGAAATATTCACCGGCACGGCGGTCGAACGCGTGTTCGATACGACCGGCAAGGGCATGGGCGACGTCGAAGTCGCCGGCCGCTACCAACTCAATAACGGCGGCGCCGACAAGGGCTATTACATTGCCGGCCTGCGCTACAAGAGCCGGACAGGTCGCGACCCGTTCGAAGTGGTCACCGACTGCGAACGTCGCTGCATTGGCGAGAACGTCACCGGCACCGGCTTGCCGCTGGACCTGCCCACCGGCTCGGGCTTCCACTCACTGCAAGGCACGCTGACCTGGCTGTATCCATCCGATCCGGCCGTGTTCTTCGGCAGCCTGAGCTACGTGCACAACTTCAAGCGCGACGACGTGACACGCGTGGTGCGCAATGGCGAGCGTGAACCGCTCGGCTCGCTGCAACCGGGCGCCGTGCTGGGCTTTAACTTCGGCATGGGCCTGGCGCTCAACGACAAAGCGTCGCTGAGCCTGGGCTACGATCACAGCACGATCGGGCGCATGCGTCAGAACGGCGCGACCTCGATCGGCGCGGTACGCACACAGCTGGGAACCCTGCTGCTGGGGTACTCCTACCGCCTCAGTCCGAAACGCTCGCTCAACATCGCCGTCGGCGCTGGCATCACGCGTGACACGCCGGACGTGACGCTGACGCTGCGTGTGCCAATGACTTTCTAACCAGAAATTTATCCTTGAAATTGGTCATGCAGGGGGGATGACTTGTGGTAAATACGGAGACGATTGAAAAATCTTGCTTCCAATTTAAGAGTTTGCCCTATAATCAGATTCGCAATGTAAGGCGTCACCCTGGTTTTTGTCCTAGGTACGCAAACAGGGCATCAACGTAAAATTAATTTTTGAGGGAATAAAAATGGCGACTGGCATTGTTAAGTGGTTCAATGACGCAAAAGGTTTCGGTTTCATCACGCCTGACGGCGGCGGCGAAGATCTGTTCGCACACTTCTCGGCGATCAACGCCAACGGCTTCAAGTCGCTGCAAGAAAACCAGCGCGTGACGTTCGACGTCACCACCGGTCCTAAAGGCAAGCAGGCTTCGAACATCCAGCCGCAAGCTTAAGGTCCGCTGGCCCGCCACGGCGGGCAAGCAACGCAAAAGAGCACATCTTCGGATGTGCTCTTTGTCTTTGTGGCGACAGAAAAGCGGGGGTCAGGTCTGACATTCGACAGAAAAGCGGGGGTCAGGTCTGACATTCGGACACGATCTCGACAGTCGGCTATCCCAAACCGGCTGGCGTGGGGCAATGCTGATACGGGCAAGACACCATCGCAAGTGGTTAAAGCTGAGGTCGTGTCTGAATGTCAGACCTGACCCCGGCTGTTGGGCCCCGGCTGTTGGCCCGCGCCTGTGTGCTCCACGAAAAAAAACCTCCCGTCAGGGAGGTTTTTCAATCCGATAGCAACAAGGTTATTTGCTGATGCGACGACGTGCCAGACCGAGACCTGCCAGGCCGAGGCCGAGCAACGCGAGCGAGGCCGGTTCTGGGACCGGCGCAACGTTATAGCCAACCACCAGGTTATCGACCTCGAACGCGCGGGCGGTGGTTCTGAAGCTGAACGACGTGAACTCTTCTTCGGGTGTGAAGAACAGATTGACATAGATGTTCGAGGTATCCGCGTTCTGGTTGCCCGGCTCGCCCTGGAACATGTCGATCAGCGAAGCACCCGTCACCGTCTGGATGACGGCGCCGACAGCGTTATAGAAGATCAGGTCGTTGTACATATCGATCGATCCGTAATACAGGCCCAGATAGTTCAGGCTTGCCCCGCCGCCGAGAGAGTTCAGCAAGCCCGTATAGTTGAAATTGATTTCTGAACTGGTCGTGCTGCTGCCGGCGCTCGGACCATAGGCAAAATAGGTCGTGTCGTTGGCCGGTGCTGCGTACACGCCCGGGAGATGCCCTTGCGCATAGCCCAGCGCGCCGCCTGACACGGTCGAGATAGCGACCATATCGGCGGCCATCGTCGGCCCCCCACCAGGTGCATCGAACGTTTCGACAAACACGTTGTTCGTTTGCAGACTGGTTTTGCCAGACCCGTCCGCCGCGACTGCGTAGGCGTACGTGATTTCTACAGCGTGTGTCACGGAAGCCGACATCAGCAATACCGATGCCAGCCAAGGAACCAATGCGTTTTTCATGAAGGTCTCCGGTGGATTGAAACCTGGTAGTTAGCATTAACCATGCCACCGGAAAAAACTTCTAATAAACAGTCACTTAACAATAAATCTTTGTGGAAACGTAATTGTTATCGACAGTATATTACTGTTACATACTCACTGTTACATTGACCTTTATACGAGGCCGGCTGACAGCCAGTTCGCCGCCAAATCAGCAGCCGCAGCTGCCCGAACCGCAACCGCCGCCGCCCGATTTCGCCGCCGCCACCTGTGCGAACTGCGTCACCGGCGCGCGGCCGCTCTCTTCGTCGTAGCCGGCCGCCTGCAGGCGCGCCACGTACTGCTTCCACAGCGATTCCTGGCTGCGGCCCAGCTCATACAGATAATCCCAGCTGAAGATGCCGGAATCGTGGCCGTCCGAGAAAGTTGGCTTGATCGCGTAGTTGCCGACCTGCTCGACGTCGGCGATGCCGACTTCGCGCTTGCCCAGTTGCAGCACTTCCTGGCCGGGGCCATGGCCCTTCACTTCGGCCGATGGCGAATACACGCGCAGATATTCGAACGGGAGCGAAAAGGCGCTGCCGTCGTCGTAGGCGACGTCGAGCACGCGCGATTTCTGGTGGACAGTCAATTCGGTAGGATGGGGCATGACACTCTCTATTCAGGAAAAACGGCGCGCGATGGCGGCGCCCAATTGGTCGTGCAGCGCACGACGCGCCGCGAGGATAGCAGGTTCTGTCGCGCGCACCGCCTGCGCCCAGACAGGCGCCGGGAAATGCGCATCGTCGGCGTAGCGCGGAATGACATGCCAGTGCAGGTGCGGCACTACGTTGCCGAGGCTGGCCACATTGACCTTCAATGGCTGCATCACCTCGCGTACCGCCGCCTCCACCTGGAACACGGCGTCGTTGATCAGCAAGCGGTCATCCGCAGACAGGTCGCTCATCTCGCGCACATGGTCGTGCCAGATCACGCGGCAAAAGCCGGGATAGTTGGCGTCGTCGACGACGATGACGCTGAACTTCTCGCCGGCCCAGGCAGCAGGCGCGGCGAGCTCGCACAACTCGCAGCCTGGCTCGCGCAACGCCGTCATACCAGCACCCGCTCGATGCCGCCGGCATTGGCGCGGGCGACGTACTCTGGGAGCCAGTTCTCGCCCAGCAGGTGCTTGGCGATTTCAACGACGATGTAGTCGGCCGTGGTGCCGGAATCGTCGTTGTAACGGCTCAGGCCCTGCAGGCACGATGGGCAGCTGGTGAGAATCTTGACGTCGCCCTTGAAGCCGTCTTCGCGCAGCTTGTCGGCACCCTTGACCATCTCGCCTTCCTTGCGCGAGCGGACCTGGGTCGCGATGTCCGGGCGCGAAACGGCAAACGTGCCCGACTCGCCGCAGCAGCGGTCGTTCTTCTCGATCTTCACGTTGTCCACCGTCGACACCAGCGCGTTGACCGTCTTGATCGAATCCTGCAGCTTCATCGGCGTGTGGCACGGCTCGTGGTACATGTAGCGGGTGCCGTTCACGCCTTCGAGCTTGACGCCTTTTTCGAGCAGGTATTCATGGATGTCCATGATGCGGCAGCCCGGGAAGATCTTCTCGAACTGGTACGTCGCCAGTTGGTCGTAGCAGGTGCCGCACGAAACCAGCACCGTCTTGATGTCGAGGTAGTTGAGCGTATTGGCCATGCGGTGGAACAGCACGCGGTTGTCCGTCACCATCTTCTCGGCCTTGTCGAACTGGCCGGCGCCGCGCTGCGGATAACCGCAGCACAGGTAACCCGGCGGCAGCACGGTCTGCACGCCCACTTCCCACAGCATCGCCTGCGTGGCCAGGCCCACCTGCGAGAACAGTCGCTCCGACCCGCAGCCCGGGAAGTAGAACACGGCCTCGGTATCGGCATTGGTCTTCTTGGGGTTGCGGATGATCGGGACGATCTTGTCGTCTTCGATGTCCAGCAACGCGCGCGCCGTTTTCTTGGGCAGGTTCCCCGGCATCTTCTTGTTGATGAAGTGGATGACCTGCTCGCGCACGGGCGCCTTGCCAACCGTTGGCGCTGGCGCCGCCAGCTGCGGCTTGGCAAAGCCCTTGAGCATGCGGTTGCCGAAGCGCTGCGCCTTGAAGCCAAAATCAACCATCACCTTGCGCGTAGCATTGATGGTGGTCGGATCGGTGGCGTTCAGGAAGAACATCGCCGCGCGGTTGGCCGGCTTGAAGCTGCGCTTGTCCATCTTGCGCAGCAGGTTACGCATGTTCATCGACACGTCACCGAAGTCGATGTTGACGGGGCATGGCGTGACGCACTTGTGGCACACGGTGCAGTGGTCGGCCACGTCCTCGAACTCTTCCCAGTGCCGGATCGAGACACCGCGGCGGGTCTGCTCTTCGTACAGGAACGCTTCGATCAGCGCCGACGTGGCCAGGATCTTGTCGCGCGGCGAATACAGCAGGTTCGCCTGCGGCACGTGGGTCGTGCAGACGGGCTTGCACTTGCCGCAGCGCAGGCAGTCCTTGATGCTGTGGGCGATCTCGCCGATATCGCTTTGCTGCATGATCAGCGACTCGTGGCCCATCAGGCCGAACGACGGCGTGTAGGCGTTGCGCAGGTCGGCGTGGGCGCCTTCCAGATTGAGCAGCTTGCCCTTGTTGAAGCGCCCTTCCGGATCGACGCGGATTTTATAGTCGCGGAACTCCTGGATTTCTTCGTCCTTCAGGAATTCGAGCTTGGTGATGCCGATTCCGTGTTCGCCCGAAATCACGCCGTCGAGCGAGCGCGCCAGCTTCATGATGCGCTCGACCGCCTTGTGCGCATCTTGCAGCATGTCGTAGTCGTCCGAGTTCACCGGCAGGTTGGTGTGGACGTTGCCGTCGCCGGCGTGCATGTGCAGCGCGACGAACACGCGCGAACGCAGGATGCGCTTGTGGATCGCCGTGCTCTCGTCGAGGATGCAGGTGTAGGCGCTGCCGTTGAAAATCTGGCGCAGCGGCGCGCGCAGCTCCGCTTTCCACGAGATGCGCACCGTGTGGTCCTGCACCGCGTCGAACAGGCGCGCATCGGGCTGGATCGCCAGGCGCGCATCGATCGCGCCCGACAGATGGTCGAGCCCGAGCGATTCGAGCCCCTCGCGTACGTCGGCCAGCGGCGCATCCAGATTGGCCAGGATGAAGCTCCAGCGTTTGGTCACCAGGTCGACCAGCGCGCGCGCCTGCAGCGGGCGGTCGCCCATGATCTCGTCGCGCTCGACGCCTTCGCCGCTGCTGGCGTCGTCGCTCTTGGCCAGCGGCAGATGGTCGCTGGCCAGGTAGGTGCGCAGGCCGTCGGCCAGCTGCAATTTGTTCTTGATCGACAGCTCGACGTTGATGCGCTCGATGCCGTCGGTGTATTCGCCCATGCGTGGCAGCGGAATCACCACGTCTTCGTTGATCTTGAAGGCGTTGGTGTGGCGCGCGATGGCCGCGGTGCGGGCGCGGTCGAGCCAGAACTTCTTGCGCGCTTCGGGGCTGACGGCGACAAACCCTTCGCCCACGCGGGTGTTCGCGATACGCACCACTTCCGAGGCGGCCAGCGCCACCGCGTTTTCGTCGTCGCCAACGATGTCGCCAAACAGCGCCATCTTCGGCAGCACGCCGCGCTTGGACTTGGTGGCGTAGCCGACCGCGCGCAGATAGCGCTCATCCAGGTGCTCGAGGCCCGCCAGGCGCAGCGTGGCAAATGCCGGGTCGCCGTTCTTCGGCAAGCCGTTGAGGTAATTGGTGATCTCGACGATCGATGGAATCGCGTCGCGCGCCTGGCCAAAGAATTCGAGGGCCACGGTGCGCGTGAACTTCGGCATCTTGTGCAGGATCCAGCGGCCCGATGTAATCAGGCCGTCGGTGCCCTCTTTCTGGATGCCCGGCAGGCCGGAGAGGAATTTGTCGGTGACGTCCTTGCCCAGGCCTTCCTTGCGAAAGCGCTTGCCGTCGATGATCAAGGTCTCGGTACGGAATGGCGCGCCTTTCGGTGTGCCCTTGACCGATGGATGCGTCCATTCGAGCAGAAATTCGGCCTGCGGCGCATCGTGGATCTTGCCCAGGTTGTGGCCGATGCGCGTGACATCGAGCCAGTCGCCGTTGGGGTCGACCATGCGCCACGAGGCCAGGTTGTCGAGCGCAGTGCCCCACAACACGGCCTTCTTGCCGCCCGCGTTCATCGCGATATTGCCGCCCACGCAGGATGCGTGCGCGGAGGTCGGATCGACCGCGAACACGAAGCCGGCCTTCTCGGCCGCCTGCGACACGCGCTGCGTGACCACGCCCGCATAGGTGTGGATGGTCGCGTACTCGCGGTCCAGACCCGGCATGGCGGTCATTTCGACCTCGCCGATGCCGATCAGTTTTTCGGTGTTGATCACGGCCGACATGGGCGTGAGCGGAATCGCGCCGCCCGTATAGCCGGTGCCGCCGCCGCGCGGGATGATGGTCAGCCCCAGCTCGATGCAGCCCTTGACCAGGCCGGCCATCTCGTCTTCGGTATCCGGCACCAGCACCAAAAACGGATACTCGACGCGCCAGTCGGTGGCGTCGGTCACGTGCGAGATGCGGTGCATGCCGTCGAAGCGGATATTGCGCTTTTCGGTGTACGCGCCCAGCACCTTCAGGGCGCGCTTGCGCAGGTCGTACGTCTCGGAGAATTCGCGGCCGAAGTCATCGACCGCGCGGCGCGCGGCCGCCAGCAACTGCTCGACGGCGCTGCTGCGCGCTGCGGCCACGGCCGGGTCGCCGTCGTCCTGCGCATCGACCGTGGTACGGCGCTTGTCGACTTCGGCCAGGCGATGGTGCAGCGCCTCGATCAGGTTGGCCCGGCGCTTCGGGTTGTCCAGCATGTCGTCCTGCAGGTACGGATTGCGCCGCACGACCCAGATGTCGCCCAGCACCTCGTACAGCATGCGCGCGGAGCGGCCGGTCTGGCGGGCGCCGCGCAAGCTGCCCAGCAACTCCCACGACGCCTCACCGAGCAGCCGGATCACGATTTCGCGGTCCGAGAACGAGGTGTAGTTGTACGGAATCTCGCGCAGGCGCGCGGGCGCGTTATCGGCTAGCAGGGTATGGATATGTGCGGGGGCGTTCATGAATACTCGTCGACTGTCGGACAGGCCCGAAGGACGTTCATTCTATCGTATTGCGTTGCACCACGCTTGGAGCGGCCCCGCCTGCCGCTGCGCGCGACGCAACAAAATATTCATACTGTGTGGGATATGCAAACATTATTTACCCGCAGACGCATGCGGGCTGTATTTATCAAGCCGGACGACAGGAATGGCATATGTCGTCCGGCCAGGTTTGCACCGTTATCTCGGGCTGTCCGGGACCTCGAAGGCGTCGCCGGTCTCGAAGAAATGCCCACCGGCCACATAATGAATGCTCTTCTTGCCACCTGCCGACAGATTCCAGTGGCCATCGGCAAACACCGCCGGATCGGCCCAGGCCGCCACGACTTCGCCCAGGAACAGGTCGTACGTGTCCTGGATATGCGGTTCGGGGAGCACGCGGCACTCGAGCCAGGCCAGGCAGCCGTCGAGCAGTGGCGCGCCGACCTGTTCGCCGGTCCAGGCGCCGGCGCCGAATGCCGCGAATTTATCCACGTCGCGGCCCGACGTCGATCCTACCTGCAAGGTCAGGCGCGCCAGCTCGCGCGACGGCACGTTCAGCGCGAATTCGCCGGACGCCTCGATCAGGCTGCGGGTCAGCGTGTTCTTGTCGATCACCACCGCCACCTTGGGCGGATCGAAATCGAGCGGCATCGACCAGGCGGCCGCCATCACGTTGACGGCGTCGCCGTGGCGCGTCGATACCAGGACCGTCGGGCCGTGGTTCATCAGGCGGTAGGCTTTGGCCAGGGGTACGGGAAGGCGGTCGGTCATGCCGGAGTCCTTGGGTTGATGACGCGGGCGCTCAGCGCTGCGCCGGCGGGATATCCGTCAGCGGCGCGGCGAACGCGGTGTGCGCGCCCGGATCAACGGGGCGGTGTTTTACCGTCGTGCCGGCCGGGTCGTTGCCGAGATAATTGCCATTCTTGCGATTCTGCGCTGGCCGGATCGGGCGTGGCACGAAGCCGCCGCCGCAGTTCGGGCACACGTTGAGCAAGACGGTATCGACGCAAGTGGCGCAAAACGTGCATTCGTACGAGCAGATGCGCGCCTGTTCCGACGCCGGTGGCAGCGCGACGTTGCAGTGTTCGCAGGTGGGACGCAGTTCAAGCATGGCAAATTCTCTTGGTGAAAGGAAGGTTGAGCTGGGTCGGGACTATCCCGTAATCCGCGTCAGCATGTCGCCGAGCGACTTCCAGAAACTGTCCGGCACGTACAGCAGCGCCAGCGTCATGGTCAGGTAGCGCGCGAACTTGCCGATCGCCATATACATCAGGCTTGGCCAGAACGGCAGGTGCAGCCAGCCGGCCAGCGTGCACAGCGGATCGCCCACGCCCGGCAGCCACGACAGCAACATGGTCTTGGCGCCGTAACGCTTGAGCCAGCCGAACCAGCGGCTCTGGCGCTCTTTGGCAAAAGCCACCTTGGCGCGGTAGCCAAGGAAGTAATCGACCGCGCCGCCCAGCGTATTGCCGACGGTGGCCACGAGGATCGCGGGCCAGAACATGGCCGGATTGGCCTTGATCACCGCGAACACGGCCGGCTCGGAGCCGAGCGGCAGCAGTGTGGCGGAAATAAAACTGATGATGAAGACGGAGGTCAGCCCGACGGTCGGCGCAGCAACGAAGTCAAGCAGCCATTGAACAGCGGTTTCGATCATGCGAGCTTAGGCGAGGGAAATAGGCGTCCATTATAATGGTCTGGTACTTTCGTCACGACACGATACGATCGCCTGTCACCCAGCGCGCCGTAGCGTACTGCGCGCCACGGTCACCCACCCTAGCGGAACAGTTTGCGTCGTCCGTCCCGCCAGCCGCATTGGCCTGACCCTTGTGTTTCGACCATGACTACCGACTATCTCAAAAAAATCCTGACCGCGCGCGTTTATGACGTTGCCGAACAAACGCCCCTCGATCTGGCCCCCACGCTGTCTGCGCGCATGGGCAACCGCATTTATTTCAAGCGCGAGGACATGCAGAGCGTGTTCAGCTTCAAGCTGCGCGGCGCCTACAACAAGATGGCCAACCTGACGCCCGAGCAGCGCGCCCGCGGCGTGATCTGCGCCTCGGCCGGCAACCATGCGCAGGGCGTGGCCCTGTCGGCGTGCCGCCTCGGCTGCCGCGCGCTGATCGTGATGCCCACGACCACGCCAGCCGTCAAGATCGACGCCGTCAAGGCGCGCGGTGGCGCCAGCGTCGAGATCGTGCTGCATGGCGACTCGTACACCGACGCTTATAACCACGCCCTGCTGCTGGAAAAAGAACAGCGCATGACCTTCGTGCACCCGTTCGACGATCCGGACGTGATCGCCGGCCAGGGCACGATCGGCATGGAAATCCTGCGCCAGCATTCCGGCCCGATCCACGCGATCTTCGTCGCCATCGGCGGTGGCGGCCTGATCGCGGGCATCGGCGCCTACGTCAAGGAAATTCGCCCGGACATCAAGATCATCGGCGTGCAGACGCTCGATTCGGATGCGATGGCGCGCAGCCTGAAGGCCGGGCACCGCGTCACGCTGAACGACGTCGGCCTGTTCTCCGACGGCACCGCCGTGCGCCTGGTGGGCGAAGAAACCTTCCGCGTCGCCCAGATGGTGGTCGACGAGATCATTCTGGTCGACACCGATGCGATCTGCGCCGCGATCCAGGACGTGTTCCAGGACACGCGCAGCATCCTCGAGCCAGCCGGCGCACTGGCCGTGGCCGGCGCCAAGGCGTATATCGAGCGCTCGCAGATGGACCGCGAGCCCATCAAGAATGAAACGCTGGTGGCGATCGCCTGCGGCGCCAACATGAACTTCGACCGCCTGCGCTTCGTGGCCGAGCGCGCTGAGCTGGGCGAATCGCGTGAAGCAGTGTTTGCCGTGACCGTGCCCGAACAGCGCGGGAGCTTCCGTCGCTTCTGCAGCCTGGTCGGGCCACGCAACGTGACAGAATTCAATTACCGCATCAGCGATGCCAGCGAAGCGCATGTGTTCGTCGGCGTGCAGGTGGGCAGCCGCAGCGAATCCGGACTGCTGGCGCGCACCTTCGAAGAGCATGGCTACAAGACGCTCGACCTGACCGGTGACGAGCTGGCCAAGCTGCATATCCGCCATCTGGTTGGCGGCAAGAGTTCGCTGGCCCATGACGAATTGCTGTATCGTTTCGAGTTCCCTGAACGACCGGGCGCGCTGATGCGCTTCCTGGACAGCATGGCGCCGAACTGGAATATCTCGTTGTTTCACTACCGCAACCAAGGCGGCGATGTGGGCCGCATTCTCGTGGGACTGCAAGTGCCGCCAACCGAAATGGCCGAGTTCCGGCAATTTCTGGCATCGCTCGGTTACCGTTACTGGGACGAAAGCAGCAATCCCGTCTATAAATTGTTCTTGGGCGCCTGACGCCCCATCTCCATGAATACACCTGACCAATCGCCCCTTGGCAAATCCTCCGCCTACCAGAGCCAGTACGCGCCCGAGCTGTTGTTCCCGATCGCGCGCCAGCAAAAGCGCGATGAGCTCGGCCTGTTCGCGGATGCCGGCACCATGCCGTTCTTTGGCGTCGACATCTGGAACGCCTATGAACTGTCGTGGCTGAACATGCGCGGCAAGCCGCAGGTGGCGATTGCGACGATCACGGTGCCGGCCGATTCGCCGAACATCGTCGAATCGAAATCGTTCAAGCTGTACCTGAACTCGTTCAACCAGACCCGCCTGGCCGGTCCGGACGCCCTGCTGGCCCTGCTGCGCGACGATCTGTCGGACGGCTTCGGTGCGCCGGTCCACGTCACGCTGACCAGCCCGGATGCATTCGGTGCGATCAAGATGGGCGAACTCGACGGCGTGCTGCTGGACCGACTCGATGTCGAGATCGACGGCTATTCGCCATCCCCGGAACTGCTCAGCGCGGACCAAGAAAATGGGCAAGTCGAGGAAACGCTGGTGTCGCACCTGCTCAAGTCAAACTGTCTGGTCACCGGCCAGCCAGACTGGGGCACGGTGCAGATCCGCTATGTCGGCCCGCAGATCGAGCAGGAAGGCTTGCTGAAATACCTGATCGGCTT
Source organism: Massilia sp. MP_M2 (assembly GCF_039123635.1). Classification (NCBI taxonomy): domain Bacteria; kingdom Pseudomonadati; phylum Pseudomonadota; class Betaproteobacteria; order Burkholderiales; family Oxalobacteraceae; genus Massilia; species Massilia sp. MP_M2. Next base: position 95,041 of record NZ_JBCHJF010000005.1, on the reverse strand, counting down.
TCGCGAACACAACGAGTTCCATGAGCAGTGTGTCGAGCGTATCTTCATGGACGTGCTGCGCCAGTGCAAGCCCACCAAACTGGCCGTGTATGCACGCTACACCCGGCGCGGCGGCCTCGATATCAATCCATGGCGCGCCAATTTCTCTACCGGCAAACCGCCCAATTTGCGTGGCGCGCGCCAGTAAATATCGCGTTTCTGACAAGATGCGATTCGCACGCCTGTACGTTTTTCGCGACAGCCGTGCGTCGGGATGCGTAGTATGCCCCGGCTTGCCACACTGCTGAGCTTGCTTGTTTTTTCGGCAGATCGCGTGCAAAAATCGGCCAATCCCGGCGCAGGCATGGTTTTACCTGCCGCGCCCTGTGATTTGTTGAAGAAATTGCGTGACGGTCTTGATGAGAATCAATACCGCCACCGACCCGTTTCGACGGGTAGCGTGCGACGGTCCAGGCAACTCGTCTGACTGTCGCGATTTCGAGTGTCCCAGGCAGAAAACAGGCCTATAATCCGTGCTCGCAAGCACGCCACTTGTGCCGCGAACTTGTGCCACGCACCCCATGTTATGACCAATTTAAGCAAAATCCTCTCGCTCGAAAACGTCCAGCTCGACATCGAAGTGTCGAGCAAAAAGCGCGCTTTCGAGCAAGCCGGCCTGATCTTCGAGAACAATTGCGGTATTGCCCGTTCGATTGTGTCCGACAACCTGTTCGCACGCGAGCGTCTCGGCTCCACCGGCCTCGGCCACGGCGTGGCCGTTCCGCACGGCCGCATCAAGGGCAGCAAGAGTCTGAAGGCGCCACTGGCCGCGTTCGTGCGCCTGAAGGAACCGATTCCGTTCGAGTCGCCCGACGGCCAGCCGGTCAGCCTGCTGTTCTTCCTGCTGATCCCTGACCATGTCACGCAGCAGCACCTCGAGATCCTGTCGGAAATCGCCGAGCTGTTCTCGGACGAAGCGATCCGCACTGCGCTGGCGACCGATGCCGACCCGAAGGCCGTCCACGAGCGCATTATCAACTGGCAACCCAGCCTGCAAGCTCTGGGTTAAACTTCACGTCACTGCTACCGCGCGGCAATAATGTCGCGCGCCATTTTTTGTGACGAAGACGATGCCCATGCTGCAGTCCCCGCTGACCATTCAACGGCTGTACGACGATAACCGCGACAGCCTGCAGCTCGGCTGGTTCGCGGGCTTTCCCGGCGGCGAACGCCAGATCGCCGGCGACGCCGCGTCGGCCGCCGACCAGGTCGGCCACCTGAACCTGATTCACCCAGGCCGCATCCAGGTCTTCGGGCACCAGGAACTCAATTACTACCACCGCCTCAAAGCCAATTCGCGCACCCACGTGATTGGCGAACTGATCGGCGGCGGCCCGCCGGCGCTGATCATCGCGCAAGGGCTGGAAACGCCGCCCGACATCCTGGCGATCTGCGACGAGCAGAACATCCCGCTGTTTTCCACGCCGCTGCCGGCCGCGCAGGTGATCGACTTCCTGCGCGTGTACCTGTCCAAGAAGCTGGCCCAGCGCGTGATCATGCATGGCGTGTTCATGGACGTGCTGGGCGTGGGCGTGCTGATCACCGGCGAGTCGGGCCTGGGCAAGAGCGAACTGGGGCTGGAACTGATTTCGCGTTCGCACGGCCTGGTGGCCGACGATGCGGTGGAATTCTCGCGTATCGCACCGAACATGATCGAGGGCCGCTGCCCGCCGCTGCTGCAAAACCTGCTCGAGGTGCGTGGCCTGGGCCTGCTGGACATCAAGGCGATCTTCGGCGAAACGGCGGTGCGTCGCAAGATGCGTCTGAAGCTCATCGTCCACCTGGTCAAGCGCGGCGCGCAGGACGAAGAAGTCGAGCGCCTGCCCTTTCACTTCCCGACCGAAGACGTGCTGGGTCTGCCGATCCGCAAGGTCGTCATCCCGGTGGCGGCCGGCCGCAACATCGCCGTGCTGCTCGAGGCGGCCGTGCGCAACACGATCCTGCAACTGCGCGGCATCGACACGTTGCAGGAATTCATGGAGCGCCAGCGCCAGGCCATGAGCGCCGACTGACCCGTCGCCAGCGGCCCTGGGGTGTACGGCCTTGCGGCGCTTGCGGTATCATCGCCCCATGCACATCGTCCTCATCACCGGAATTTCCGGCTCGGGTAAATCCGTGGCCCTGAATGTCCTGGAAGACGCCGGTTACTACTGCGTCGACAACCTGCCGCCAGCCCTGCTGACGGCCCTCGTCAATACCGTCAGCGAAAGCGGCGGCGGCAAGATCGCCGTCGCGGTCGATGCGCGCAGCGCCGAATCGCTGGCCGAACTGCCCGTGAGCGTGCGGCGCCTGCGCGAGGACGGCCACTCGGTCAAGGTCATGTTCCTGACCTCGAGCACCCATTCGCTCGTGGCGCGCTTTTCCGAAACACGCCGCAGCCACCCGCTGTCGCACCAACTGCGCCCGGGCGAAAACCCGGCCTCGCGCCTAACGCTGATCGAATGCATCGCTGAAGAACGCGAGCGCCTGTCGTCGATCGAGAACCTGGGCCACGTGATCGACACGTCCGAGCTCTCGTCGAACAAGCTGCGCGGCTGGATCAAGGAACTCGCCGAGATCGACCACGCACCGCTGACGCTGTTCTTTGAATCGTTCGCCTTCAAGGTGGGCGTGCCGCTCGACGCCGACTTCGTGTTCGACGTGCGCGCAATCCCGAATCCTTATTACGACCTGGCGCTGCGCCCGCTCAACGGCAAGGATACGCCCGTGATCGCCTTCCTCGACGCGCAACCGAGCGCGATCGAGATGCTGTCCGACATCCAGAACTTCGTCGCCAAGTGGCTGCCGTCGTTCAAGACCGACAACCGCAGCTACCTGACGGTGGCGGTCGGCTGCACGGGTGGACAGCATCGCTCCGTGTACATGGCCGAACACCTTGGCGCGCATTTCGGCGCGACCGAGCGCGTGATTGTCAGGCATCGCGAGCAGCCGAAGCATCCGGCGGCCTAGTTCAACGTCAGAACGAGGCATCGGTGTATCTGCGCTGCCTCGATCTGTTGCTTTCTCCCTCTGTGGGCGTGGCAGATGACTTTTTGAAGTCGATGCGCGGCGAGGTGTCTTCGGCACCAGCGGCCGCATCATCAAATTATTTGAAAGCAATAAACGAATAGATCATCACCCGTTAGCTGGTTAGGCTGTGAATCTCCTCCACACTTTTACAGGAGTCACAATGCTTCAGTTATCAGGGAAAGTAGCCATCGTCACTGGCGCAAGTTCAGGCATTGGCTACGAAACGGCTAAATTGTTCGCAAGCGAAGGTGCGAAGCTTATTGTCAGCGCTCGCCGCCACGGCGAACTTGCCAAACTGGTCGCGGACATCGAGCGCCATGGTGGTGAGGCAGTTGCCATTGCCGGAGACATCAGGGAGGAGAACCTTGCGCGCGCACTGGTTGACATGGCAGAAAGCCGCTTTGGCGGACTCGACATCGCTTTCAACAACGCTGGTACGACGGGGGACGCAGCCCCGGTAGCCGATATACCAACTGATGCCTGGCAAGCTACGCTCGATACAAATTTGACGGGCTCTTTTCATGGTGCGAAGTACCAACTGCCCGCAATGGTAAAACGCGGCGGAGGCTCGATCATTTTCACGTCGACATTCGTCGGCAGCACCGTCGGTTTTCCCGGAATGGGTGCATACGCCGCCAGTAAAGCCGGGCTGATCGGTCTAATGCAGGTCATCGCCGTCGAATATGGCAGGTACGGCATCCGCGCCAACGCGCTACTCCCAGGAGGGACCGATACACCGATGGGCCGAGCGAGCGCCAATACCCCTGAGGCGCTGGCTTTTGTGGAAGGCTTGCACGCCCTCAAACGCATCGCGCGGCCAGAGGAGATCGCCCGCTCGGCACTCTATCTCGCGTCTGATTCCTCCAGCTTCAGCACTGGATCAAGTCTTTTGGTGGACGGTGGCGTGTCAATCAACCGCACATGACAGGAGAAACGCCAGTGCCACCCCGAGCCTGTCCTGGTAACGGTCGCACTGCGACATCTCGCTCATGACGAATTGAGACGCTAGGAATCCTTTCCTGGTCCTCGATACGCATCGGGGTTCCTCATCGGTTCATGAAGCCACGATGGTTGCACCGGCTGCACGAAAAGTCACGCGCAAACGGATATGCATGAAGAGGCTTATGCGAGATGGCGCAGCGGGTGCGCATGCACCGGCCACACCGGCGCAAAGAAGCGCGCCACCATCGCGTCGGTCACGAGATCCAGCGACGGCGGATTCCATTGCGGCGCATTGTCCTTGTCGATCACGAGCGCACGCACGCCTTCGAGTACCTCGCCATGCTCGAAATTGCGGCGCACGAGCGAGCGCTCCAGGCGCAGGCAGTCGGCGACATCGAGCGACGCGCCGCGCAGCAGCAGCTCGCGCGTCACGCACATCATCAACGGCGAGCGCAGGCGCATCGCGCGCAACGCCTTCTGCGCGAATGGTGTGTCGTCACCCTCGAGCGACGCCATGATCGCCGCCACCGAGTCTGCGCCGAAGTGCGCATCGATGCACGCGCGGTTGGCCTGCAATTCGCTCTCGCCGGCATGCTGGCTGGCGAGAGCGCGGATCGCCGCCTGCAGATCCGCGCCCGGCGTCGCCTCGATCAGCGCCTGCAAGGCCGCCAAATCAGCGCCAGGTACGAACACGTCGGCCAGGCCTACGTACAGCGCATCGGCCGCGCCGATCGTCAAGCCGGTCAAGCCCAGGAACATCCCCAACTGCCCCGGCGCATGCGACAGAAAATGGCTGCCGCCGACATCGGGGAACAGGCCGATATTCACCTCGGGCATTGCCATCTTCGTGCGCTCGGTCACGATGCGCAGGGCGCAATCGGGCCCGCCCTGCGCGATGCCCATGCCGCCGCCCATGACCACGCCGTCCATCAGTGCGATATACGGTTTTGGATAAAAATGGATCAGGTGATTCAGTGCGTATTCTTCGGTGAAAAAATCTTCGAGCAGTGCGCTGCCATCTTGCGGCGAGGCGTTGCCGACCTCGTGGAAGAAGCGGATATCACCGCCCGCGCACAGTGCTTTTTCGCTGCTGCTGGTGATCACCACCGCATCGACGGCGGCGTCAAGCTGCCAGTCGAGCAGGATCGCGGTCAGCGCGCGCACCATGTCCAGCGACAGCGAATTGAGCGCCTTTGGCCGGTCGAGGGTGATGATGCCGGTGCGGTTGGCAATGCGGGTCAGGACGTGTTCGGACATGGCGTGATCCATCGGGAGGAAACACGTATTTTACCGGCAGCGGGATGCAAAAAGGGCGTCTCTGAAAGACGCCCCTGGCGATGGTGACCTGCGCTTGAATCAGGCGGCAGCGACGTCTGCTTCGTCGACGTCCAGGCGTTTGATCGCTGTGCGGTTATGGTCTTTCAGCATCTGCTTGTGCTTCAGGATTTGTCGATCCAGTTTATCCATCAACATGTCGATCGCGGCATACAGGTCTTGCGCGACGCTCGCCACGTGCAGGGTCTTGCCCGACACCTGGACATTGATTTCAGCTTTTTGCCTTTTTTCTTTTTCGGTGAGGTTATCGACGGCCAGGAAGACGTGGGTATCTATGACTTGATCGAAATGGCGAATAATGCGTTCCAGCTTATTCTGAACGTATTCACGGATGGCAGGGGTTACTTCGAGATGGTGACCACTGATGGTGAGGTTCATACACACTCCTTTGAAGATGTCACGTCGCTTGCACCATACAGGAGCTGAAGGCACAGGCTGTATGAGCGGCGTTGTTACAAGGCTTTGCGGAGACTGACGGGGGGGATCTTGAGCGCTTCACGGTATTTTGCGACCGTCCTGCGCGCAATGACCATGCCTTGTTCCCCGAGCATTTCCGCGATCTTGCTGTCGGATAATGGATTCTTAGGGTCTTCTGCTCCTGTCAATTGTGCGATGAGCGCACGGATTGCCGTTGAGGATGCTTCGCCTCCCGCCTCGGTGGCAACGTGGCTACCGAAGAAATACTTCAACTCGAACATGCCGTGCGGGGTCAGCATGTATTTCTGCGTTGTGACACGAGAAATCGTGCTCTCGTGCAGACCTAGTGTATCAGCTATCTCGCGCAAAACAAGGGGCCGCATGGCAACCGCGCCGTGGCTGAAAAAGTTGCGCTGGCGCTCGACAATGGCCTCGGCCACACGCAGGATCGTGTCAAAACGCTGGCGCATATTCTTGATGAGCCACTTCGCCTCTTGCATCTGCGCGCCCATCTGGCTCTCGCTGCGGCCCTGCTTGAGCATCGTGGCGTACAGGCTGTTGACGCGCAGGCGCGGCATCACGTCCGGGTTCAGCGTGACCGCCCAGCCATTCTTGGCGCGCCGCACCATCACGTCCGGCACCACGTAATCTGACACGTTCGACGCGAACGCGGCGCCCGGGTGCGGGTTGCACTGGCGGACCACGGCCTGCACTTCGCGCAGATCTTCATCATCGCAATCGAGTGCTTTTTTCAGCTTGCTGTATTCGCGCTGCGCGAACCAGGTCAGGTACCCTTCGACGATCTTCAGGGCCATGCGGCGCGTGACCATCGGCACGCCCGGCATGCGCCGGATCTGCAGCGCCAGGCATTCGGATGCGCTGCGCGCGCCCACGCCCACCGGGTCCATGCTCTGCACCATCGCCAGCGCGCAGCGCAGTTCGTCCAGGTCGACCTCGAGTTCTTCCGGCAGGCGTGCGTGGATCTCGTCGAGCGGCTCGTCCAGATAGCCGTTGTCGTCCAGCGCGTCGATCACCAGTTCGGCCAGCGCGCGGTCGCGGGTTGAGAGCAGCGTTTCGCGCACCTGTTCCATCAGGTGTTCGCGTAGCGTGATCGCGCATGCCTCCAGCTGCGGGCGGCCGTCTTCGTCGTCGCTGCTGCTACTACTGCCGGACGACGCGCCGCTGCCTTCGTTCCAGTCGGTGTCGGGCCGGTCGCCATCGACCGCGCCGCCTTCGGCGCCCTCGCCCTCGGCCGGTGCGCTGCCCTCGCCTTCGGCCTGCTGGCCCGGCGCCGGCGGCGCCTCGCCCGGCGCCGGCGCATTGTTGATGGCGCCATCGCCCAGCAAGCGCACCGAATGATCGAGCGGATCGTCGAGCCGTTCGAGCAGCGGGTTATCGCCCAGTATCTGCTCGATCTCCTGATGCAGTTCGAGCGTCGACAGCTGCAGCAAGCGGATCGATTGCTGCAGCTGTGGCGTGAGCGCCAGGTGCTGCGAGGTGCGGAGCTGAAGGGACTGTTTCATTGATTGACCATGGCTTACATGCGGAAATGTTCACCAAGGTACACGCGGCGCACCGACTCGTCGGCGATGATATCGTCGGGACGGCCGGATGCGAGCACCGCCCCCTGATTGATGATGTAGGCGCGGTCGCAGATGCCGAGCGTCTCGCGCACATTGTGGTCGGTGATCAGGACCCCGATCTTGCGCTCCTTGAGGAAGCGCACGATGCGCTGGATCTCGATCACGGCGATCGGGTCGACGCCGGCGAACGGCTCGTCAAGCAGCACGAAGCGCGGGTTGGTCGCCAGTGCGCGCGCGATCTCCACGCGGCGTCGCTCGCCGCCCGACAGCGACAGCGCCGGGTTCTCGCGCAGCTTCTCGATCTGCAGGTCGGCCAGCAGGCTGTCGAGGCGGTCGTTGATCTCGGTTTTGGTCAGCGACTTGCCGTTGACCTTTTGCAGTTCGAGCACGGCGCGGATGTTTTCTTCCACCGTCAGCTTGCGAAACACCGAGGCTTCTTGCGGCAGGTACGACAGGCCCAGCACCGCGCGGCGATGGATCGGCAGGCTGGTGATGTCGGTGCCGTTGATGCTGATCGAGCCGGCATCCGACGGCACCAGGCCGACGATCATGTAGAACGAGGTGGTCTTGCCGGCGCCGTTCGGGCCCAGCAAACCCACCACCTCGCCGCATTCGACATCGAGCGACACGTCGCGCACGACCAGGCGCTTGCCATAGCTTTTCTGCAGGCCCTTGACGACCAGCGTGCTGCGATCGTTCAGCTCCGTCATTGCGTGCCTCCGGCCGGCGCACGCTTGGGCGCCAGGATTAGCGTGCCGCGCCCGCCGCCAACCTTGCTCTCGCCGCTGACGTCATTGCGCACGGCGACGACTTCCTTGCGGTTGTCGTACGAGATGAAGGGGCCGGTCATCTGGTTGGTCATCCGGTCGTTTTCGAGTTCCTTGACGACGGCGTTCGAGTACAGGCGCACCAGCTCCGAACGTTCGTCGTATTCGATGCGTTCGGCCTGGCCCTCGACCCACAGATTCGGGCCGCCGTCGCGCTTCTGGCGGAACGTAGCGGGCTTGCCGTTGGCCGCAGTGAGCGTCACGCTCATATAGCCTTCGGGCGTCTCCCTGACCACGGCGCGTTCGGCCTTGACCAGCAGCGTACCGCGGGTGAGGATCACGTTGCCGGTGAAGGTGCGAACGCCCGCGACGCCATCGAGGTCGCCGTTATCGTATTCAAGCGCCGCCTGCTTGAGCGAGTCGGCCTTTTCGGCCATGGCGGTCAAGGAAAGGAGTGAAAAGAAAGCGGCAGCAAAGAGTTTTTTCATGATGGTGCTGGTCCTGGGTTAGTACGCGCGCATGGCTGGTGGCCTTCAGCGCTGGCGTGGCGGATAGACGATACGGCCGCGGCCGGACAATTGCATCTGCATGGTCGCATTGTTGGCGACCAGGCCGACGGCCTTGAGACTGGACGCGCCAAGCTCCATGTCGATCGGCTGGTCGGTCTTGACGATTTCTTCGTCGGGCAACACGGTCATGGCCTGCGTGCGCACGCGCAGTGCTTCGCTGACGGGCGTCTTCGGGCGCTGCAAATCGACGTCGCCGAACAGTTCGACGCGGTGCTCTTCATGGAAGATGCGCGCAGTCTTGGCCACCACCGTCGTCGGCGGGCGGCCCGGTTCGACGCCGCGCATGAGCGGCTGCTCGACGTTCGACACATCGCCCAACGGAATGTGGGCCAGGCGCTTGCCCGATACCACATAGCTCGGCTGGCCGCTCGGCGTCATGCGCACGAACGAAAAATTCTCGACGATGTAATCCGGCTCGTCGGGCGGGCCGCCCAGTTGCGCATCGATCTCGGTCGCCTGCATCAGCTGCAGCAGCCAAAAGCTGCCGAAGGCGAAGAACACGCCGATCACGATCATCGCCAGCAGGTTCCAGCGGTGCGAGGTGCGTTTGTTGGAGGCGATGGTGGCCATGGCGCTCAGGCGAAATATGGCGCGAGCGCCTGGTCGTAGGTGCCCTGCGCGCGCATGACCAGGTCGCAGATCTCGCGCACCGCGCCGCGCCCGCCACCGTTCTTGGTCACGTAATGCGCGCGGTGCTGCACGTCCGGATGGCCCGACGGCACGGCGACGGCAAAACCGACGCGCGCGAACAGCGGCAGGTCGATCACGTCGTCGCCGATGTAGCCGCATTGGTCGGCAGTAAAACCGGTAGCCTCGAGCAGCTTGGCAAAGCCGATGCGCTTGTCGTGATTGCCCTGGTGGACATGCGAGATGCCCAGATCGGCGGCGCGCCGCACGACAATCGGCGACAGGCGCGCGCTGATGATCGCAGTCTGCACGCCGCTTTTATTCAGCATCTGGATGCCCAGGCCATCGAGCACATTGAAGGTCTTGGTGACTTCGCCATCGGGGCCGTAGGTCAGGCTGCCGTCGGTGAGCACGCCGTCGACGTCGAAGATCATGACCTTGATGCGCGCGGCGCGCTCGATGTGGGCCAATACGGGAGTGTTCATCAAATCACCTTTGCGCGGGTCAGGTCGTGGATGTGCAGCGCGCCGACCAGCTGGCCCGCCTCATCGATCACGAGCATCTGGTTGATGCGAAATTCTTCCATCACGGCGACCGCGTCGACCGCCAGCTGCTCAGGCCGCACGCTGCGCGGATTGGCGTGCATGACGTCGCGAATGAGCACGTTCGAAAAATCGTGCATGCGCTCGATCACGCGGCGCAAGTCGCCGTCGGTAAACACGCCCAGCGGTCGGCCGTCAGGGTCGACCACGGCGGTCATGCCCATGCCCTTCTGGCTGATCTCGAGCAGCGCCTTGACCAGCGGGACATCCATGCCCACTGACGGGATGGCGTCGCCGGTGCGCATCACGTCGCGCACGTGCGTGAGAAGGCGCCGGCCCAGCGCGCCGCCCGGATGCGACAGCGCGAAATCCTGCTCGCGAAAACCCCGCACGTCGAGCAGCGCCACGGCCAGCGCGTCACCCATGGCCAGCGTGACGGTGGTGCTGGTGGTCGGCGCCAGATTGAGCGTGCAGGCTTCTTTCGCCACCGCGATGTTCAGGTGGACATCGGCCAGTTTGGCCAGGCGCGAGGCCGGCTTGCCGGTCATGGCGATCACGCGCGCGCCCAGGCGCTTCACGGCCGGCAGGATGTCGAGCAATTCGGACGATTCGCCCGAATTCGAAATCGCGATCAGGATGTCATTCGCCGTGACCATGCCCAGGTCGCCGTGCGCGGCTTCGCCCGGGTGCATGAAGAACGCCGGCGTACCGGTGGACGACAGCGTGGCGGCGATCTTGCGGCCGATGTGCCCCGACTTGCCCATGCCCGAAACCACCACGCGGCCGGTGCCGGCGTAGATCAGCTGCGCGGCGTCGACGAAGCTGCTGTCGTCGCCCAGGCGCGCGTGCAACGCCACGATGGCGTCGGCCTCGATGGCGAGGGTCTGGCGACCCAGTTCCAGCACGCGCTGCGCCAGGGTTTCATCAAAACTTTTCAGCATTATTTGGTCATCAGTTACACTCATTACAGAAGTATAAACGAATTGCGAAAGCAAAAAACTTGCCAGTCGTAACATTCGATGACAAGCACGCCTCGCGGCGCATCGCCACCACAACCACCGCCCGCTTCACCCCATGCATTCTGGCCTCGAACTTACCCTGTTGCTGCTTGGCTGCGCCGTCCTTGGCGTGGTCGCCTTTCGCACCCTGCAGCTGCCGCCGATGCTCGGCTACCTGGCCGTCGGCGTCCTGATCGGCCCCCACGCCCTGGCCCTGGCCGAAGACAGCCCCACCACCCACGCGCTGGGCGAATTCGGGATCGTCTTTTTGATGTTCTCGATCGGGCTCGAATTCTCGCTCGGGCAACTGCGCTCGATGCGGCGCATCGTGTTCGGCCTGGGACTCGGTCAGGTGGTCTCGACCGTCGTCGCGGCCATGAGCATCGGCCTGCTCGCGGCCTACCTGATGCCCCACCTGACCCTGGCCTGGCAGGCCGCGTTCGCGCTGGGCGGGGCGCTGGCCATGTCGTCCACCGCGATTGTCGTCAAGCTGCTCACCGAGCGCCTCGAGCTCGAGAGCGAACATGGACGGCGCATCATCGGCATCCTGCTGTTCCAGGATCTGGCGGTGGTGCCGCTGTTGATCATGATTCCGGCGCTGGCGCGCGATCCGGAAGACATGGCCATCACGGTGGGCCTGGCCGCGCTCAAGGCGGGCCTGGTGCTGGCGCTGCTGCTGTTCTTCGGCCAGAAGCTGATGGGGCGGTGGTTCACGATCGTGGCCAAGCGCCGCTCGCAAGAGCTGTTCATGCTCAACCTGCTGCTCGTGACACTGGGTTCGGCCTGGATCACCGAGCAGGCCGGCCTGTCGCTGGCGCTGGGCGCTTTCGTCGCCGGCATGCTCATTTCCGAAACACCCTACAAGCACCAGGTGGAAGAAGACATCAAGCCGTTTCGCGACGTGCTGCTTGGCCTGTTCTTCATCACGATCGGCATGCTGCTCGACCTGCGCCTGGTGAGCCAGTACTGGTGGCAGGTCACGCTGCTACTGGCGCTCGTGGTGCTGCTCAAGGCCGGCCTGATCGTGCTGATGGCGCGTGCGTTCGGCGCGCCGCTGGGCACTGCGCTGCGCACGGGTCTCGCGCTGGCGCAGGCCGGTGAGTTCAGCTTCGTGCTGCTCAGCCATGCATCCGGCTCGAAGTTGATCGACCCGTTCGTGATGCAGCTGGTGCTGGCCTCGATGGTGCTGTCGATGCTGCTGGCGCCCTTCATCATCGGCTACATGGACCGGATCGTGATGAAGGTCGCGGCCAATGAATGGATGATGCAGTCGCTGCAACTGACGCAACTGGCCACGCGCACCATGACCACGCAAAAGCACGTGATCATTGCCGGCTTCGGGCGCAGTGGCCAGAGCCTGGCCACGCTGCTCAAAGAAGAAGCATTGCCGTGGTACGCACTCGACCTGGATCCGGAGCGGGTGCAGAAGGCGCAGGCCGCCGGCGCCTCGGTGTCGTATGGCGATGCGGCGCGCCGCGAAAGCCTGATCGCAGCCGGCGTACACCGCGCCAGCGCGCTCGTGATCACGTTCGCCGACACGCGCCAGGCGCTCAAGGTGCTGCACCTGGTGCACGAACTGGCGCCCGCCCTGCCCGTGATCGTGCGCAGCCATGACGATGGCGACATGGACGTGCTCAAGGCGGCCGGCGCGACCGAGGTGGTGCCGGAAGCCCTCGAGAGCAGCCTGATGCTCGCCTCGCACGCGCTGGTCACGCTGGGCGTGCCGCTGCGCCGCGTGGTGCACCGCGTGCAGACCGCGCGCAAGGGCCGCTACGCCACGCTGCGTGGCTACTTCCACGGTGCGGACGATAGCGGTGCGGATCTCGAACAGGGCCAGGTGAAGCTGCATTCGGTGCGCCTGCATGCGCAGGCCGGCGCGGTCGGCATGGCACTGGGCACGTTGCGGCTGGCCGACGTGGCGGTGGAAGTAACGGCCTTGCGGCGCGGCGGCCAGAATATCGCACCCGGGCCGGCCGTGCTGCTGGCGGCGGGCGACGTCGTGGTGCTGCGCGGGGACAGCGAGGCAGTCAGCCGCGCCGAAGAGCGGCTGCTGTAGCCGTCACGCGAACGTGACGACCTGGTTGCGGCCCGCGGCCTTGGCCTGGTACAGCGCGGCATCGGCCGCCGCGATCAGTTCCTGCGCCACGCCTTCGATGGCGTGATCGCGCTCGAAGTCGGTCAATGCCGCCACACCGATCGACACCGTCACGCTCACCTGCTCGCCCGTGCTCAGGTCAACCGGCAGGCCGGCCACGCCCGTGCGGATGCGGTTGGCGACAATGCTGGCGTTTTCCAGGTCGGCGTCGATCAGCACCACGACGAATTCCTCGCCGCCGAAGCGGCACAGCGTATCGGACATCCGCAGTTCGGCCTTGATGCGGGTGCACACCTCGCGCAGCACGTCGTCGCCGCCCTGGTGGCCGACCGTATCGTTGACGCGCTTGAAGTGGTCGATGTCGATGTACATACAGGACAGGCGGTAGCCCTGGCGCCGCGCGCGCGCGATTTCTTCGGCCAGGCGCCGGTCCATGTAGCGCCGGTTGTAGGCGCCGGTGAGCGAATCGGTCAGACCGATGTACTTGAGCATCTCGTTGCTGATCACGTTCTCAAGGCAGATCGCGATGATCGAGCCCATGTGCTCGACGAAATCGGTGCCCAGCGCCGGCGTAAACCGGCCCGGGTCCGCGCTCCCCAGGTTCAGGCTGCCGATCAGGCGCTTGTTGCGCAGCAGCGGCACCAGCGCCACGCTGCGCAGGTTGGCGGGCGGCTGCGGAAACATGACCTGGTGCCGGCCCGGCACATAGGGGCCCAGGATGGGCCGCGGCTGACGCTCCGGCGCCATGTCAAAGCCAAGCTCGATCGCATGCTCGCAGAACATCAAGTTGGGCAACGTGTCGAAATCGACGCCGAGGCGGTGCATGACCGTGTAGATATCGGCGTTCTGGTCGATCAGCGACAGCGTGACGATATCGAGGTCCGAGATCACCGGCAGCGTGCTGAAGATCGTGCCGACCAGGTCAGGAAAACTGCCGGCGCCGACGATCTGCAGGTCGAATGCCTGGTGGCGGCACATGATCTCGTGATTGCGCTCGGCCTGTTCGAGCAGATACGCCATGCGTGCGCGCAACGTCTCGTTTTCCGCCATCAGGTCCCGCGACGAAATGCCCGGCTCGTGCATGAAGAATTCCTTTCAGCAATAACCGTAACATTACGCCATGTTCCCGGGCTTGGATATGAAAAACCGCCTGATCGAGGGGCCGGTTAGGCGATTTTGCGACAGTGGCGCACTCTAGAAGGCCAGCTCGACGTTCAATGGCTGGCCGACCCGCAGCGTCTGGCCAATGCCCTCCTGCACGATCACGTTCATGCCGACCGTGACGGCGCCATCCATGCGCGGATTGGCGCGCCAGGCTTGCAGGATGTCGAGCGGATCGGGACCGGGAATACCGGTGGCCTGGTCGACCGCTGGAATCGGGCAGCGCGCGCAGGGCTTGACCGGGCACAGCGTCATCCCATCGCCATGGAACGCCGCGACGAAATCTTCCTCGAACGCGCCGATACCATCGACGACGACGTTGGGGCGGAAGCGGTTCATCGGCAACGCGGCGCGCCCGGCCTGCGCGAGTTTCGCGTTGATGTCGTCGAGCGAAGCCTGGCCAATCAGCAGAATCGGGTAGGCGTCCGAAAAGCGCGCGGCGGCCGGGACGCCTTTGGTCCACTTGGTGCTGGTCGGGCGATGGACGTCGGGGCGAAAGCGCACCAGGCGGCATGGGGCTTTGACGGCGGTAGCGAACCAGCTGGCGGCTGCGTCGCCGCAATCGGCGGCGGGGATGCGGTCTTCCCAGAGCAGCACTTCAATGGTGGGCGCAGCGGCGTCGTGCGCCAGTGGCAGGTGCAGGGGCGGCATGCCGGGGGCGTTGGCGACCAGCGCTGTGGCTTCGATGCGCGGCGTGACCGTGGACATGCGCGGCACTTCGCGCTGGGTCAGGAACAGGCCGTCGGGCGTGACGAGCATCCATTCGCGGTCGTGCACGCCGTTGGCCGAGAGGCCGTCGAGGGCAAGACGGGCTTCGGGGACGGACAGGCCGGCGCAGGATTTGATCGGGTAGATAACGAGTTCGGTGAGGGTGGCCATGTGCTCAATCTCGGGCGGCGTAAAAAAAGGCCCAGCAGGGCCAATGCCGTAGGGTGGGCGGGTTTCCCGCCCACGCGTTCGACCCGCTTTCGCTATACCACGGCGCGAAGTTGGTTTGAACGCGTGGACGGCATCGCCGTCCACCCTACTTTGCTAGCGCGCCGGGCATCCCGGACGCGGATCAGACGTTGAACAAGAAGTTCAACACATCGCCATCCTTGACCACATATTCCTTGCCCTCAGCGCGCATCTTGCCCGCTTCTTTCGCGCCAGCCTCACCCTTGAACGCCAAAAAGTCGTCATACGCGATCGTCTGCGCGCGGATGAAACCACGCTCGAAGTCGGTGTGGATCACGCCCGCCGCCTGCGGCGCGGTGTCGCCCACGTGGATGGTCCAGGCGCGCACTTCCTTCACACCGGCGGTGAAGTAGGTCTGCAGGCCAAGCAGCTTGTAGGCGGCGCGGATCAGGCGGTCCAGGCCCGGCTCTTCCATGCCCATGTCGGACAGGAAATCGGCCTTGTCGGCATCTTCCATCTCGGCGATTTCGGACTCGATCGCGGCGCTGATGGCGACGATCGGCGCGTTCTGCTCCTTGGCGTACGCGGTCAGCAGGTCCAGCAGCGGGTTGTCGGTAAAGCCCGTGTCGGACACGTTGGCCACGAACATCGCCGGCTTGGCCGTGATCAGGTGCAGCGTCTTGATCATTTCCATTTCGTCGGCGTCCAGGCCCATCGTGCGCACTGGTTTGCCCTGGTCCAGGTGCGGCATCAGGCGTTCGCAGACGGCAACCAGCTTGGCCGCGTCCTTGTCGCCCGAGCGCGCTTTCTTGCCTTCGCGGTGGATCGCTTTTTCGACGGCGGTCATGTCGGCCAGCGCCAGCTCGGTCTGGATGACTTCGATGTCGTCCAGCGGGCTGACCTTGCCGGCCACGTGGATCACGTTGTCATCGACGAAGCAGCGCACGACGTTGATGATCGCGTCGGTCTCGCGGATGTGCGACAGGAACTGGTTGCCCAGGCCCTCGCCCTTCGACGCGCCGGCGACCAAGCCGGCGATGTCGACGAATTCGACGATGGCGTTGACCATGCGTTCCGGTTTGACGATGGCCGACAGCGCATCCATGCGTGGATCCGGCACTTCGACGACGCCGACGTTCGGTTCGATGGTGCAGAACGGATAATTTTCAGCCGGGATGCCGGCCTTCGTCAGCGCGTTGAACAGGGTGGACTTGCCGACGTTTGGCAGGCCGACGATGCCGCATTTGAGGGTCATGAGAACTCTTTCTGATTCGGTAAAAAGCGAGCGATCAATGAACCGCTCTAAACCCCGCATTGTAACCCGGACGGGCTTTCTGCTGAAAAAAACGGCGCACCGCACTCTGCTGCAATGCTCCTGATCGCCCAATGACAAGCTAGATTGGCTGGATGCGCGCAAGGTCCGGCCGCAGCGCGAATTCGGCCAGTTCATCCCGCAGGCGCTCGCCCTCCCCGATCGCGTGACGCCATACGCGGATGCGCTCGTCATGATCGAGGCCGAACGTCGTGAAGTCGGTCCGGTCCGGCAATTTGCCGCGCGGTAGCGAACGCAGGAATTCTGCGGACGGCGTCACCAGCAGCACATTCGCCAACCAAGCGCGGTTGGGGCCGCGCGCCGCGCGCCGCCACGGCATGCTCTTGTCGAGCCAGCCCGGCACGATGTGGTCGGTGAAATGGGGATAGAGCACCAGTTCGCTCTTGTCCGCGCCGGCCGCGCGCGCGTAGGGCAAGGCCAGGTGGTAGTCGATGATGCCGCCATCCCAGTAGCTGCCGGCGGGCGCCCCGGCGATGTCCGTCACCGCTTGCATGATCAATGGCAGCGTGCCCGATGCCAGCAGGCCAGGGACCAGATTCGCGCGGGTCAATGGCGAGAAATGCGTCGTGAAACGGTCGAACGGCTCGTGCAGCCATCGCGCGTCGCCAAGTGCGTCGCCTGCGCGCGTGCCACCGATGACCACCCTTTCCATCAACCGCCCCAGCCAGGCCCGTGAGCCGGCATTGTGCAGCGCGGCCGAGGCGAAGCCGCGCAGTTCGGCGTGGCGGCCGACAGGCGCGGCCAGCGAACGCAGGCCACGGTCGGCCAGGATGTGCAGGCGGTGATGGGGATGCGCGACGATGTCGTCTTCGTGCCCGCTCACCAGCTCGGCCAGCAGGGCTTGCACGACAGCGTCGATTTCTTGCGCACTGGGTTTCAGGCGCGTGTAGCGCTGGCCGGTGTAAAGTTCGGCCAGGCGGGCAAATGCCTTCGCCGGATCCTTCTGGCACGCGGCCGCCATGCGCCAGGCGCCGATCGAGGCGCCGATCAGCGTGCGTTCGCGCGGCGCCGTGGGCAGCCACTCGCCGAACAGCCACGCATCGAGCGATGCGAAAATCAGACCCTTGGGGCCGCCCGCCGCAGCCGGCACGATGGCAATGTCCTGCGCGCGCAAGCCATGCGCGGCGATCTGGGCCATGGCAAGGGGGCCGGCCTGGAAGGTAAGCGCTCTCATCGTGAAATTATCGCAGAACTTCTGCCGACAGCAGCCGCTTGCGCGGCATCAATCCTGCACCGACGCCGCTCCGTACCATGGGTCGGTCGTGTGTCGGGAGATCGAGATGATGCTGCGCTTTGTCGTCATGCTGTGTCTGCTTCTATGGCCATTACTGGGCCTGCAGCCGGCATCCGCGCGTGATACGGGCGTCGACCGCCACGTACGGCACTTTATGGTCGAACCCAGTGGCGCCTACCTGGTCACGGTCGAACAAATCAGGACCATCGCCCAGCGCGATGTCCTGCACGACTACGCACGGTACGAGATCGGCTACAACCAGGCGCTCGAGGACATCATCGCCGTCGAGGCGTATACCGAAAAGGCCGACGGACGCAGGCTCACCGTGCAGCCGCAGCAGATTCTCGACCAGCCACAAGCCGCTTCGGTCGACGCTCCGATGTTTCAGGTCATGCGCCTGAAGCGTGTCATGTTTCCCGACGTCGAAGCCGGCGACCGGGTGGCGGTGCGCTACGTCGTGCGGCGCCACACGCCGCTGTTTCCTGGCCACTTCGAAGACCTGCCCAGTGCGCGCTTCCAGCGCCAGCGCGACTTCCGGCTGGTCTATGACATGCCGGCCACGATGCTGCTGCATGCCGACGCCACCGGGCTCGTTCCGACCGCCGCCGCTGACCTGCCCGCGCCCGCCGCCGGCAAGCGCCGCTACGCCTGGCGCTATCTCGATGGCGACAATGCCCGGATCGAGGCCGGCTCGGTCAGCGAACTTGACTACGGCAAGCGGCTCGCCGTCTCCACCTTCGCCGATTACGCCGCCCTTGCCCGCGCCTACCAGGACCGCGTGGGCGCACGCGCGCTGCCCGACGACACGGTGGCGGTGCTTGCAGCGCGCGTGACTGGTGATGTGGTCGAGCCCCGTGCGCGTGCGATCGCATTGTCCGACTGGGTACGCCGCAACGTGCGTTATGTGGGTGTGCACCTTGGTCCCGGCGGCGTGGTGCCGCACGCGGCGGCCACCGTTCTGGCGAACCGCTATGGCGACGCCAAGGACCACGCGACGCTGCTCGTCGCCCTCCTGGCCAGCGCCGGCATCGACAGCACCGTTGCCCTCGTCAACAACGGCAACGCCTACCGGTTGCCGGCCGCGCCGACGCTGGGCGTGCTCAATCACGCGATCGTCTATGTGCCGTCGCTGCAGCTGTATCTCGATTCGACCGCCGACAGTGTGGCCGGCGGCTTCTTGCCGGCGGCTTTGCTCGGCAAGCCGGCAGTGCTGACGCACTCGGGCGAGTTCGCGATGCTCCCCTTCTTCCAGCAGGCGCACAGCCGAACGCTCACGCAGTTCGCCATCCAGCCCGATGGCAGCAGCCGCTTTACGATCACACGCACCAGCAGCGGCGCCCTGGCAGAGCCATACCGGCGCGTCCCCGATGGCGATGTCGCAATACCGCTGCGCAGCCCCAGCAACGGTTTCACGCAACTGCCCGGCCCGGCGCGGCTGGCCACGACCTACGATCTGAGGGGCGGCCTGGGCGATGCCGTGTTCGTGTTCGCGCAAGAACCCGAGCGACGCCAGGACTTCGTGTGTCCGGCGATCGATGCTGAGGACGAAGTGCGCTTTCATCTGCCGACGCGCTCGCGCGTGCTGGCCCTGCCGCGCGCCGTGCACGTGGACGACGCCAACTTTGCCTACCGCTCACGCTATGCGCGGCGCGGCGCGCTGGTGACGGTGCAGCGCCGGCTCAAGTTCCGCCACACGGCGGCAACCTGCACGCCCGACGACTACCGGCGCATGCGGCCAGCGCTCGAGCGCATGCTGCGCGACCTGCGCTCGCAGGTCGTATTCAGGCGCAGCTGAAGCTGGCCGTACAGCGGCCTGTCAGGCGGTGTGCAAACGCATCGTGGCGGTATCGAACTTGCCTTCGCAGACCAGCGGAATGATGTGCAGGCTTTTGTCGATCGATTCCTCGATCAGGCTCTGCTCTTCACGGCGCGGGCGGTGCAAGACAAAGTCGGCCACCACCTGCTGCAGGTTCATCGTGCGCGGGTGACCGATGCCCAGGCGCAGGCGCCAGTAATCCTGGGTGCCCAGCGCGGCCGTGATGTCCTTCAGGCCGTTGTGGCCGCCTGACGAACCACCCTTCTTGAGCTTGGCAACGCCCGGTGGCAAGTCGAGTTCGTCGTGCACGACCAGCACTTCATCCGGATTGATTTTATAAAAACGCGCCAGGCCGCCCACTGACTGCCCGGACCGGTTCATATAGGTCTGTGGCTCGAGCAGCCAGACATCGTTGCCGGCAATGGACGTCTTGGCAACCAGGGCATTGAAACGCGATTCGCGCTGCAGGCGGCAACCGGGCAAGCCATTGGCCAGATTGTCCACGAGCCAGAAGCCGGCATTGTGGCGGGTTTGTTCGTACTCGGGGCCGGGATTGCCGAGGCCAACGATCAGTCGAATGGACATGCTTAAGATTCTGTCGAGAAAAGGCGATTATCGCCGAAAGGTGCAAATCAAAAAATAAAAACCCGCCGGGCAAGCCGCGGCGGGTTTCTGTGCGATGCGCCGCCGGAGCGACGCGTCAGCTGCGATTACTCGGCAGCTGGGGTCTCTTCAGCGGTGACTGCGCCGCGTGGGATGGTTGCGGTGACGATGGTCAGGTTCTGGCCATGGGTCAGTGCGGTGACGCCTTCTGGCAGGACCAGGTCGTCGGTGTGGATCGAGTTACCGGCTTCCAGGTTTGCCAGGTCGACTTCGATGAACTCTGGCAGTTTGCCTGGCAGGCACGACACTTCCAGCTCGTTCAGCACGTGCGAGATGACAGCGCTGTTCAGCTTGACGGCTGGCGAGTTCTCGGCGTTGACGAAGTGGAAAGCGACTTTGGTGTGCACTGGCTTCGACGAATCGACGCGCTGGAAGTCAGCGTGCAGGACCAGTTGCTTGAACGCGTGCATCTGGAAGTCACGCAGCAGGACTTGCTGGGTCTTGCCGTCGATTTCCAGGTCCAGAACCGAACCGTGGAACGCTTCTTTTTTCAGCGCGTGCCACAGGGCGTTGCCGTCCAGGGCGATCAGCTCAGGGGTACCTGCGCCACCGTAGATGATACCTGGCGTTTGACCAGCTTTACGCAGGCGGCGGCTCGCTCCGGTCCCCTGCAGAGTGCGGTTGAATGCGACTACTTTCATGTGATACTCCAAAAATAAAACAGGCCCGAATGCCGAAGAAAACGATCAACAGCCCGGTAGCCAAGTGGCGACCACCCCCGCGACCAGGGGCAGTCAGGAAAGAGCGCATTGTTACGCGCTCAAAAGATACGGAAATCCTGGATGCTACAACGGCGCGCCGGCTGATCAGCCAGGCGCGCCGCGAAAAACGACGTCGATATGAACTTAGTCGACGAACAGCGAAATCACCGAGTCACCCTTGACGATCCGCTTGAAGGTCTCTGCCAGCAGCGGTGCGCAGGTCAGCTGGCGGATCTTGCCGCACGCGGCGCCGGCAGCGCTGAGCGGGATGGTGTCGGTGACGACCAGTTCGTCCAGCGGCGAGTTCGCGATGCGTTCGATCGCCGGGCCGGACAACACCGGGTGCGTACAGTAAGCAACCACCTTCTTGGCGCCGCGCTCCTTGAGCACTTCGGCAGCCTTGCACAGCGTGCCTGCGGTATCGACCATGTCATCCATGATCACGCAGTTGCGGCCTTCGACTTCACCGATGATGTTCATCACTTCGGACACGTTCGCCTTCGGGCGACGCTTGTCGATGATCGCCAGATCGCAACCCAGGCGCTTGGCCAGGGCACGGGCGCGCACCACACCGCCGACGTCCGGCGAGACGACCAGCAGGTCGTCGTAGTTGCGCTTCTGCAGATCGCTCAGCAGGATTGGCGATGCGTAGATATTGTCGACCGGGATATCGAAGAAACCCTGGATCTGGTCAGCGTGCAGGTCCATGATCAGGACGCGCTCGACGCCGGCTTTTTCGAGCATGTTCGCCACGACCTTGGCCGAGATCGCAACACGCGCCGAACGCGGGCGACGATCTTGACGGGCATAACCGAAGTAAGGAATCGCCGCAGTAATGCGGCCAGCCGAGGCACGCTTGAGAGCGTCGACCATCAGGATGATTTCCATCAGGCTGTCGTTGGTCGGTGCGCAGGTCGATTGCAGGACGAAGACGTCCTTGCCGCGCACGTTCTCATTGATTTCGACCATGACTTCGCCGTCAGAAAACTTCGAGACGACAGCCTTGCCGAGTGGAATACCGAGGCTTTTTGCGACCCCTTCTGCTAGCGCCGGATTGGCATTGCCGGTAAAAACCATCAGGTTTTCGTAAGCCATGGGAGTCCCAAAAGGTAAGAAGCGTTAATACAGTAGAAAAACAATCAGCCGGCTATACCGGCTGATTAACATGCTGATGTGGTGCTTGGCACCGCATCGCGATTCTCTTGCTGGACGCGTCGGCATCGACAGAACAAGAAAACTTTGGCAGGGGAACAAGGATTCGAACCTTGGAATGCCGGAATCAAAATCCGGTGCCTTAACCAACTTGGCGATTCCCCTACACGACCTGTAGTGCTTGCCGCTTCACATTGTGCTGCACATCTTTCTGTGCTGCTCAGCGTCGCGACAGGCAAAATTTTATTCTACAACTCACTGATTTGCAAGAGCGATTTTTTCAAAGGGTGTGTCTTCAGCGACTTCGCTTTCCATGCCACATACTTCTGCGGCACCTGCGCCAACACCTGGTTGGCAGCGTCTTCGCTGGAGACTGCGCAAAACACGCATGCCCCTGAGCCAGTCATCCTGGCATCGCCGTAGCTGCTCAACCATTCAACCGCCTCGGCTACCGGCGGGAACAGGCGCATCGCCACGTTCTGCAAATCATTTTTACCAAACCCCACCATGCTGCCTGAATTGGTGTGGCTGGAAAAGTCCGCTATTCTGACCGGCTTTGCGTCCCTTGTCAAATCGGTTGCAGAAAAAATGGCAGGCGTTGGCACCGCGACGCCGGGCTCGAGCACGACGTACCAGCAATCAGGACCCTCTACGGCCTGCAGGGTCTCCCCCACCCCTTCCGCAAACGCCGTCTCGCCAAACAGGAAGAACGGAATATCGGCGCCCAGCGACAAGCCCAGCGCCATCAATTCTTCGCGCGTCAGGCCTGCCTGCCACAAGTAGTTTGCGGCCATCAGCGCCGTTGCGGCATCGGACGAACCACCGCCCAGACCACCACCCATCGGCAGGATCTTGTCGACCGCCACATCGATGCCCGGCGGCAGGCGCCCATGGCGGCGCGCGTATTCTTCCTGCAACAAGCGCAGCGCGCGCACGATCAGGTCCTGGTCATGCGGCACACCGGGCACATCGTTGGTGCGCACGATGCGCTCGTCGTCGCGCAGGTCGAAGTGCAGGCGGTCGGCGCGGTCGATCAGCTGGAAGACGCTTTGCAGCAGGTGGTAGCCATCGGCGCGCCGGCCGATGACGTGCAAAAACAGGTTGAGCTTGGCCGGGGCCGGGCAATCGTGCAGGGAACGCATGCGCATGGGGGTCAAATCGCCGGGTTGACGACGATGCGGATCGCCAGATCCTGGATATCACCCGACGCGGCGCGTTCGGCCTGGATCAGGCGCGGCACCGGCGCAGCGGCAGCAGCACCGGCCGCTGCGTCACCACCGCCGCCCCCCTGCCAGTCGACGAAGCGCAGGCGCCAGCCATCCTTCGTCGTCACGCTGTTGCTGGCCGGCGAAGCGCGAAAACGCTGCCCCTGTGCATCGACCGCGTAACCCTGCAGCCAGTCGCGCAAGCCTGACACGGGCAGTGGCCAGCCGAGCGTCTGCTGGGTGAGGCTATCGATGTCGGCCGCCGTGCGCGGCGCCTGGCCAGCCTGCGTCAGCGTGGCCGAGCCTGGCGTGACAGTGATCGCAGCGACCGTCTGGCCCAGCGGCGACATCAAGGTGACGTCGGTCGTGCCCGGGCGCTGCTCCCAGTTGAAACTGCCACTGATCGACTCTGGCCGGCCATCCTTCTGGTAGTTCACCGACAGGCG
Source organism: Massilia sp. MP_M2 (assembly GCF_039123635.1). Taxonomy (NCBI): domain Bacteria; kingdom Pseudomonadati; phylum Pseudomonadota; class Betaproteobacteria; order Burkholderiales; family Oxalobacteraceae; genus Massilia; species Massilia sp. MP_M2. The sequence continues at coordinate 71,510 of NZ_JBCHJF010000005.1, read as the reverse complement.
TCCAGCCAAGTCAATGGTTTCGCGATAGGCGCCGACCGTGGCGGTGGACAGGTTGGCGGTACTTGTCGCGCAACCGGTAAGGACCGTGGCGGCAAGGGCGAGAATGGCAAGGCGTCGGGTAATCAGCATCATAGGACAGCAAAAAAGGGCAGCCAGCAACGCTGCAAAACAATTGGACGGAGTGGATTATTTCACAAGGACAGGCCAAGGCGGGCCAGCGTCTCGCGCAGCGCCTCGTTCTGCGGGTCCTTGGCGCGGGCGTCGCGCCAGAGTGCCTGGGCAGCGGACTTATCGCCTTTTTGCCACAGCACTTCACCCAGGTGAATACCGATTTCAGCATCCTTGCGCAGGCCATAGGCGCGGCGCAGGAACTTTTCGGCCTCGTTCAGATTGCCCATGCGATAGTGAATCCAGCCCATGCTGTCCATGATAAATGGATCGCCCGGCGCCATTTCGAGCGCCTTCGCGATCAACCCGTAGGCTTCCTGCAGGCGCACATTGCGTTCGGCCAGCGAGTAGCCGAGCGCATTGTAGGCGTGGTGATTGTCGGGCGCCTGCGCCATCACTTCGCGCAACTGCGCCTCCATGACATCGACCTTGCCCAACTTTTCGGCCAGCAGCGCGAAGTCGTACAGCAAATCGGGATTTTTCGGGAAACGCTGCGCCGCCGTTTCCATCAGCGCATACGCTTCGGGCAGCTGGTTGGCCTGGCGCAGCAATTGCGCATCAGCCGCCATCAGCTGGGCCTGGCGCTCCGGTTCGGTCGGCTTGACCTCGGCCAGCAGAGCACGGGCAGCAGCCAGGTCGCCGCCCTTGCCCGTCAAATGCGCGCGGCGCAATTGTGCGTTGAAACGGGTTTGCTCATCGGTGTTGTCGGGCACCTTGTTCAGCCACAGCAGCGCGCCGGCAAGGTCGCCCCGCTCTTCGGCCAGCTGCGACAGGATCAACAGCGCGCGCGAGGGATCGCGTTCATCATTCGGATTGCGGCCGAGCACATCGACGAAGCGCGTGAAATAGGTTTCGGCGCCACGGGCATCGTCCGTCTGCGTGGCAAGGATGCCCAGCGCGTACAGCGTTGCGGCATTGTCGGGCTGCACCTTGAGCAGCGCTTCGAATTCGCGCCGCGCGGCCGGATAATCCTTGCGGTTGACCAGCACGCGGGCATAGGCGGCGCGCACGTCGTTCGCCTTTGGATAGCTCTTGAGGAATTTCTCCATCATGGCCACCACCTGCGCTTCGTCGTCGGTGACCTGCGCCAGCATCAACAGGGCGATCTCGGCGTCGGGCTTGGCCTCCAGCGCCGACTGGGCATACGTGCGCGCAAGTGCCTTGTCGCCGCGCACCAGCGCGATCTGGGCGCGCACGATGCGCGCTTCCATCATCTTGTCGTACGGCTCGATCAGGCGCTCGAGCATGGCCAGCGCGGCGTCCTTGTCCTTGGCCCGGCCGAGCAACTGCTGGACCTGGAACATCAGGATGCCGCGCCGGGCGGCCGGCGCTTCGCGCAGGCGTTCCTCGAACACGGGCTCGAGCTCGGCGATCTTCTCGGACGTGACCACCATGCCGACGAAATACTGGGTCGCTTCGTCGGATTCGGGATCGAGCCGGTACCACAGGCGCACCGCGGCGAGCGTATCGTCGGCCTGCTTGGCGGCGACCGCCATCTCGGCGGCGCGCCGGGCCAGGCGCGGATCGCGCGTCTGCTGGGCCAGGCTCAGCACCGTGAGGTAGGGGCCTTGCCAGTCGCCATTGCGAAACGCAAATTCGGCCTTAAGTAACTGGTCGAGCATGACCGGGGTCATTTCGACCTTCGGCAGGCGGGCTTCTTCCTCGGCTTTTTGCCTGGCGGCCTGCGCTTCGTCATCGAGGGGTGGCTCGGCGGCGGGCGTGGACGCGGCCTGCACATCAGCGGCGACGGCGTGCTGTTGCGGCACGACAGCACATGCAGTCAACAGACCGGAGAGGGTTACAATGGCGAAAGCGTTTTTCAAAGCAAGTCCAGAAGTCCAAAGTGAGTTTGATTCTACGCTCATGCGCAGACCTGCCGCGCATGTGCTGCGCTGTCAACTGACTCTACACGAATCCCCTTAGGCATGCCTGAACTCCCAGAAGTCGAAGTTACCCGGCGCGGCGTCGCGCCCCATCTCGAAGGCCGCATCGTCGAGCACGTCATTTGCCGCCGCGAAGGGTTGCGCTGGCCCTTCCCGCCCGGCCTGTCCGCGTTGCTGGCGGGCCGCCGCATCCTGGACATTGGGCGGCGTGGCAAATATCTTTTGATTAATTTTGAGCACGGCACATTGATCATTCACCTTGGCATGTCGGGCCACCTGCGCGTGCTGCCACCTGGCATCGAGCCACGCACGCACGACCACTTCGATCTGGTCGTGGACGGCCCCGAGGGCCAGCAAGTGCTGCGCCTGAATGACCCGCGCCGCTTCGGCGCCGTGCTGTGGCATGCCAACGAGGACGGTCCGCTGGCCGAGCACGTGCTGCTGCGTGGCCTGGGCGTCGAGCCGCTCGACGACGGTTTCGACGGCGCCCTGCTGTTTCGCGAAACCCGGCGCCGCAGCGCCCCGATCAAGCAGGTGCTGCTGGCCGGCGACATCGTCGTTGGCGTGGGCAATATCTACGCATGCGAAAGCCTGTTCCGGGCCGGCATCAACCCGAAAACGGCGGCCTCGCGCATCAGCCGTGTGCGCTATGACCGGCTGGCCGAAGCGATCCGCGTCATCCTGGCCGCAGCGATCGTCCAGGGCGGCAGCACACTGCGTGACTTTATTGCTGTAAATGGCCAGTCTGGATATTTCCAGCAGACATATTTCGTCTATGATCGTGCTGGCGTGCCCTGCCGCCAATGCGCGTTGCCGGTACGTCAGATCAAGCAAGGGCAACGATCGACGTTCTACTGCGCACAGTGCCAGCGCTAGTCCTCCCTACGAGCAAACACGATGCAGGATTTACAACAGTACGGCGCCTGGCGCGCCCGGGTCGCCGCCTCCCTCACCAGTTACGGCAGCGCACTGCGCGAAGCCGGGCTGATCGACGCGGCCGGCGAGCAGCTACTGGCACGCGCGCTGGGGCGCCTGCGTGACGATCGCCTGTCGGTGGCCTTCGTGGCCGAATTCTCGCGCGGCAAAACCGAGCTGATCAACGCACTGTTCTTTGCCGACTACGGCCAGCGCATCCTGCCATCGAGCGCCGGCCGCACCACCATGTGCCCGACCGAACTGCTGTGGGATGCGAGCCTGCCGCCCTGCCTGCGCCTGCTGCCGATCGATACCCGTGCCGGCCACCTGTCCACCGGCGACTACCGCGACGATCCCGCCGCCTGGACCGTGTTCCCGCTCGAGCTCGACTCTCCGGCCGCCATGCACGACACGCTGCGCCAGGTCAGCCAGACGCGGCGCGTCTCGACCGTGGAAGCGCAGCGCTACGGCCTGTACGACGCCGACGATCCCGACCTGGCCGCCAGCCTCGACCCGGACGGCACGATCGAGATCCCGCGCTGGCGCCATGCCATCATCAACCTGCCGCACCCACTGCTCAAGCAGGGCCTGGTGATTCTCGACACGCCGGGCCTGAACGCCATCGGCACCGAGCCCGAACTCACGCTGAACCTGATCCCGAACGCCCATGCGGTCCTGTTCGTGCTGGCCGCCGAGACGGGCGTGACCAAGAGCGACATCGAAGTCTGGCGCACGCATATCGGCGCCGGGCCGGGCCGCCTGGCCGTGCTCAACAAGATCGACGCCATGTGGGACGAGCTCAAGTCGCCCGAGGCGGTGGACGCCGACATCGCACGCCAGCAGCACGACGTGGCGCGTCAGCTCGGCCTGTCGGCCAGCCAGGTGTATCCGGTGTCGGCGCACAAGGCGCTGGTTGGCCGCATCGGCGGCGACATGGCCCTGTTCGAGCGCAGCCGCCTGGGGGCACTCGAATCGGCGCTGTTCCATGAACTGATTCCGGCGCGGCGCGCGATCGTCGAGCGCCAGCTGCACACCGATCTCGCGGCGCTGGTGGCCAGCCAGCAGATGCTGGTGGCCACGCGCCTGCGCGAGCTGGTCGAGCAGTTGCAGGAACTGCGCAGCCTGCGCGGCAAGAACCAGGGTGTGATCGCGCACATGGTGCGCCGGGTCGAGGCCGAGAAGAAGGAATTCGACGCCGGCCTGTTCAAGCTACAGGGCACGCGCGCCGTATTTACGCGCCTGTCGACCGAGCTGTATACGCTGCTGGGCATGGACGTGCTGCAGGACCGGACCGACACCGTACGCGTGGCGATGAGCGCGGTGCGCTTTGCCACAGGCATGCGCGCGCCGGTGCGCCACTACTTCGACGGCGCCCGCGCCGGCCTGGCCGACGCCGACGCCAAGCTCGCGGAAATCACGTCGATGATGGACGCCATGCACCGCAAGTTCGCCGCCGAGCATGGCATGAGCCTGGGCCTGCCGCCGACGCTGTCGCTGGCGCGCCACCGCGACGAGATCGACGCCATCGAAGAACTGTTTTCGCGCCAGTTCGGCACCGCGACCTTGTGGATGAACAGCCGGGCCACGCTGCTCGAGCGCTTCTTCGATTCGATTGCCTCGCGCGTACGCCGCGTGTACCGCGCCGCCAACGCCGATATCGAAGCGTGGCTGAAAGTGGCCAACGCGCCGCTCGAAGCCCAGATCCGCCAGCACCGCGACAACCTGCGCCAGCGGCAGGCGACCGTGAAACGCATCCACGAAGCCAGCGACAGCCTGGAACAGAAAATCGGCGCCTTCGAGAGCGGTCAGGCCGAACTCGACGTCACGCGCACGCACCTTGGTTCACTGGCCGCCGGCGTGAGCGCAACCTTGTCCGATAACCTACCTAACTCCGCGACGGCCACCAGCGCCGACGCCCACTACACAACTGCATGAAGCGACTGACCGAGTTTGACCAGCTGGCCGATCCGACCTTTTCCCGGGCCGTGATCGACTGGCAGCGCAGCCATGGCCGCCACACCCTGCCATGGCAAAACACCACCGACGCGTACCGCGTGTGGCTGTCCGAAATCATGCTGCAGCAGACGCAGGTCGCCGCAGTACTGGGCTACTACGCCCGCTTCCTGGAACGCTTCCCGACCGTGCACGCTCTGGCGGACGCCCCGGCGGAAGACGTCATGGCCCACTGGAGCGGCCTGGGTTACTACACCCGCGCGCGCAACCTGCATGCCTGCGCCAAGCGCGTCGTGGCAGATTACGATGGCGTGTTCCCGAGCGACCCGGCGCTGCTGGCCGACCTGCCCGGCATCGGCCGCTCGACTGCCGCCGCCATCGCCGCCTTCTCGGGCGGCGTACGCGCCGCGATCATGGACGGCAACGTCAAGCGCGTCTTCGCGCGCGTGTTCGGGATTGATGCCTATCCCGGCATCAAGCCGGTCGAGGATGCGCTGTGGCGTCGTGCCGAAGCGCTGCTGCCGGAAGATGGTGGTATCGAATCGTACACGCAGGGCCTGATGGACCTGGGCGCCACGCTGTGCACGCGCTCGCGCCCCGACTGCGGCCGCTGCCCGCTGCAGGCGCGCTGCGTGGCCTTCGCCACCGGCCGCACGGCCGAACTGCCGGTGCGCAAACCCAAGAAGACAACGCCCGAAAAACGCACCGCGATGCTGGTACTGATCGACGGCGGCGAAGTGCTGCTCGAACAGCGCCCGCAAACAGGCATCTGGGGCGGCCTCTTGTCGCTGCCGGAAGTGGGTGGCCATGTGGCGATGGACGGCGACGCCGATCCCGTCTGCACGGCGGACATCGCGGCGGCCAGCAGCGTCTTCGGCACGCTCGACGAAGTGCGCGCGCTGACGCCGTTGATGCACGGGTTCACCCACTACAAGCTGCACATCGCACCGTTTGCGGTGACGCTGGCCACGCGTGGTGAGCATGGCGCCGGGCACGTGTGGTGGAAGCTCGATGCGATTGGTGAGGCGCCGTTGCCGGCGCCGGTCAAGAAATTGTTGCTGGATTTGTCGCAGCCAAGCCTGTTCAGCTAACGAAACCGGAGACTGGGCATGAATTTCAATTTTCATGAGTTTTCACGCTCCGTGAAAAACAAAATATATTGAAAATTGAGAGTAACATTCATAAAATAGAATCGTTCACGGGCCGTGAAAACGAGGAAAATTGAATGAATAGCCATGCGTTTTCTCCAGATTTTGCGGGAACTGAGGAGCGTTTGATCCTCGATGCGCTTGTCGCGCTGAGAACAAAAGCAGGTATCGATGGCAAGTTGATCGACTCGCAGCCTGAATCCTCCGGAAGAAGCTCTGGCGACGCCAGAGTCATCCTTTCGTATGAAGGCAACTCGATTCATTACCTCGCCGAGTGCAAGTTTTCACTGGACCGCAAAGCGCAGATCGACAAGATTCGTCAGCAACTGGTGAACGGCAGAACACCAGGCCTCTTGATTACAGCCCACCTCACGAGAGAGCTCGCCCATCATTGCAGGGCGACAGGACGCCAATTCATCGATACCAGTGGCAACGCCTATCTGCATGCCGCTGGCCTGTTCGTCTTCATCGCTGGCGAAAAGAGTGAACACAAACCGTCTACCTCACGCATCCCGAAAGGGCTGACGAATCCAGCTGCATTGCGTGTGGTTTTCACCCTATTGGCGAACCGGGATGATCTCGATTCCCCTTACAAAGACATTGCCCGGCATGCCGGTGTGTCACTCGGAACGGCGTACAACGTGCTCGAGGACCTTGAACATCGCGGCTATCTCATCAGTAAAAAAGGGACCGGAGGCCGCAGGCGACTATTGGAAGCCGGGCGCCTGACTGACGAGTGGGCAATCAATTATCCAACCACCTTGCGCAACAAACTCCATGGGCGCCGCTTCAGCGCGCCAGAATCATCATGGTGGAAGAATGTCGATCTGACTGAATTCGACCATGCGTGGAGCGCGGAGGTCGCAGCGAAAAAAATGACTGGCTACCTCAAGCCAGGAACTCAAACCTTGTATGTCGGGCCAGATGACATGGACAAGGTGATCAAGATGCTGGTCAAGCAGCATCGCATCAGGCCTGACGAGGCTGGCGAGCTCGAGATACTGGAAAAATTCTGGCATTGGGATGCTGCCAGCGCTGCGGAACTTGCTCCACCATTGCTGATCTACTCTGAATTACTCGCAATCCTCGATCCACGCACACAAGAAGCAGCCCGGATGATCAAGGAGAAATTCATTGATACCGCGTTCGATCAAGCCGGACCTTCCGGTTGACCCCGTCACGGTGGGCATTCTCCGCGCAGTAGCCCAAGAAACGCAGGCGGAAGGAATCGACTACCTGCTCGTCGGGGCCACCGCACGAGACGTCCTGCTCACGCATGTGCACGGACTCGCCAGCAGGCGTGCAACGTACGATGTGGACTTCGCTGTCGCCGTCAAGAACTGGGGTCAGTTCGCTGCATTGCGAACAAGGCTGATAGCGCGCGGGGCATTCAACGCAAGAGGCGAAGCGCAACAGCGGCTTTATTACAAGGCGCCAGATAGCAATCTGGCGTACCCGCTGGATCTTGTGCCATTCGGCGGCATCTCTGAGGGAACGAATGCAATCGCCTGGCCGCCGGACATGAAGATCATCATGAACATCGCCGGTTACGATGATGTCCTTGCAGCGGCTGAACTGGTGAGATTTGCGCCTGACTTTGACGGCAAGGTCGTGTCTCTTCCCGGTCTCGCCATACTGAAGTTGGTCGCATGGTCGGATCGCGGGAGAGTCGATCCAAAGGATGCGCACGATCTCATCCATCTGATGAACAGCTATGCCGCAGCCGGCAACGTCGATCAGGTCTACGATGAAGATGGCGTCATCGACGCAGGTGAGTACGATCCGGATCTGGCAGGCGTCTATTTGCTGGGCAAGGATATACAGCGCATGGCCAGCGCTGACACGCTTGATCTAGTCAGACATATTGTCGAACGTGACTTTGACCGGCTGGCGCACCAGATGACCAAAACGATGCGCCATCTGGAAGACGCAGAGGCCCATGTCGATAAACGACTGCGGCTTTTGCAACAGGCTCTCGCCTGATGCAGCGACAGGCGCAGCATATCGATGCGATCGATGGTTGCTGCGCCGCCTTAAAAATGATCGAGCGAAAAGATGCGGCGGTGTTCGCGGATCGCGTAGCGGTCGGTCATGCCGGCGATGTAGTCGGCGATCTTGCGCGCCTGCTTGTGCGGATCGTCCTGCACCTGGTAGTCGCCCGGCAGCAGTACGGGGTCCTGCAGGAACGCCTCGAACAGCTCGCGCACGATGCGGCTGGCTTTCACGCGCATGCGGTTGACCTGGAAGTGGCGGTACAGGTTCGCGTACAGGAAGCGTTTCAGTGCCACGGTCTCGGCGCGCATGGCGTCCGAGAAGCGGATCAGCGGCGGCGCGGCGCGCACGTCGTCGATGGTCGCTGGCGCGGCGTCAGCGATCAGGCGCGCCGATGTGTCGACCAGATCGGCCGTCATGGCGGTGATCATCAGGCGGATCGTCTCGTACAGCGCGCGCCGCCCCGGCAAGCCCGGATAGCGCGCCTCGACCTCGCGATGCAGGCGCGCGAACAGCTCGACTTCTTCCATCTGCGCCATCGTGAGCAGGCCCGAACGCAGGCCGTCGTCGATATCGTGGTTGTTGTACGCGATCTCGTCGGCCAGGTTGGTCAGCTGCGCTTCGAGGCTGGGCTGGCTGCGCTCGATGAAGCGCTGGCCCAGGTCGCCCAGCTGGCGCGCGTTGTTCAGCGAGCAGTGCTTGAGGATGCCCTCGCGTGTCTCGAACGTCAGGTTCAGGCCATCGAAGGCGCCGTAGTGCTCTTCGAGATGATCGACCACGCGCAGGCTTTGCAGGTTGTGCTCGAAGCCGCCGAAGTCCGTCATGCATTCGTTGAGCACATCCTGGCCCACGTGGCCGAACGGCGTGTGGCCAAGATCGTGCGCCAGCGCCGTGGCCTCGACCAGGTCTTCGTTCAGGCGCAGGCTGCGCGCCAGCGTGCGCCCGATCTGGGCCACTTCGATGCTGTGCGTCAGGCGCGTACGAAACAGGTCGCCTTCGTGGTTGATGAAGACCTGCGTCTTGTATTCGAGGCGGCGAAACGCGGTCGAGTGGATGATGCGATCGCGGTCGCGCTGGTACTCGCTGCGCGAACCGGGGCCCGGCTCGGCATGCGTGCGGCCGCGCGACTGGGCCGAGTGCGCGGCGTACGGGGCCAGGCCGGCGTCGAAGTCACGCATCAGGCTGCTCATCCGCTGCAGGCCGCAAGCGTCGAGCGCAGCACGTCCAGCGGCGCAGTCGTGATCGACGGACTACCCAGCGGCTTGAGCAGGATGAAGCGGATTTCGCCGCCTTCGTTCTTCTTGTCGACTTCCATCAGCTCGATCCAGCGCGCTTCGCCCAGATCCGGCGCCACTGCCGGCAGGCCCGCAGCACGCACCAGCGCGCGCACGCGCTCCACGGCGGCCGGCTCGATCAGGCCCAGACGCGCCGACAGGTCGGCTGCCATCACCATGCCGCAGCCGACTGCTTCACCGTGCAGCCAGGCGCCATAGCCGAGGCCATTTTCGATCGCGTGGCCGAAGGTATGGCCGAAGTTGAGCACTGCGCGCAGGCCGCCTTCGCGCTCGTCCTTGCGCACGACGTCGGATTTGATCTCGCACGAGCGGGCGATCGCGTAGCCGATCGCCTCACGGTCGCGCGCGATCAGCGGCTCGATATTCGCTTCGATCCAGTCGAAGAAATCGGCGTCGAGGATCGCGCCATGCTTGATCACTTCGGCCAGGCCCGCCGACAGTTCGCGCGCCGGCAGCGTCGTCAGCGTCGCGGTGTCGGCGATCACGGCGCGCGGCTGGTAGAACGCGCCGATCATGTTCTTGCCCAGCGGGTGATTGATGCCGGTCTTGCCGCCCACTGACGAATCGACCTGCGCCAAGAGCGTGGTCGGGATCTGTACGAACGGCACGCCGCGCATATAGCTCGATGCGGCAAAGCCGGTCAGGTCGCCGATCACGCCGCCGCCCAGCGCCACCAGCGTGGTCTTGCGGTCGCATTTGTTTTGCAGCAGTGCGTCGTAGACGAGGTTCAGCGACTGCCAGTTCTTGTGTTCTTCACCGTCCGGCAGAACGATTTCGAGCACGTCGCGGCCCGCCGCGCGCAGATGGCCCGCGACCTTGTCGAGGTACAGCGGAGCCACCGTGGTGTTGGTGACGATGGCGACCTTGTGGCCGCCGATGTGGCGCGCCAGCAGCGCGGCGTCGTCCAGCAAGCCGGCGCCGATCTCGATCGGGTAGCTGCGATCGCCAAGTTCGACGTTGAGAGTGATGTGTGCCTGTTCGTTCATTGCTGTCCTTGCATGCTTGCGCGCGCGGGCGTTTTCCTGCGCGGCCAGCTGGTCCAATATGGTTTGAACCATCGATTGTACGTTAGGCCTGCCGGTGTCGATGACGAGGTCGGCAATCTCGCGGTACAGCGGATCGCGTTCGGTCCAGAGTTGCTCGAGTTTGCCGCGCGGGTCGGCGGTCTGCAGCAGCGGGCGGTTCTTGTCGTGCGCGGTGCGCTGCAGGATGCTGCCGATCGACGCGCGTAGGTAGATCACGGTGCCGCGTTCGGCCAGCAACGCGCGGCTGGTCGGATTGAGCACGGCGCCGCCACCGGTGGCCAGCACCAGGCCCTGCTGCGCCGACAGGTCACGGATCACATCGGCTTCGCGCCGGCGAAAGCAGGCTTCGCCCTCGATCTCGAAGATCCACGGGATGGTGGCGCCGGTACGCGCTTCGATCTCGTGATCGGCGTCGACGAAGCGGCGATTGAGCTTGCGAGCAAGCAATCGACCGATCGTGGTCTTCCCTGCCCCCATCAGGCCAACAAGGAAGATATTGTTGTTCTTGGGATGTGGCACAACCAGACCCGTTGAGATGAAAAAGACGGCCAGTATAGACTGGCCGTCCCGGATTGCGGTCAAAAAGCGCGCGTCCCGCGAGGTGTGGACAGCGCGCGTACGCGCTCGATCAACCCGATTTGAAGGTGTACGGCGTCACGTTGCCGCGTGGCGTGGTCACGCGCAGCGTAAAGCTGCCTGCTGCGCACTCCGCATCGGGGCGCACCGTGGCAGTGTGGATGGTTCCGCCCACATCGTTCGTCGATCCAACGCTCGCCGGCAGGAACGAGGTCGTCGAGAGTTTGATCGCATCGCTCGAGGCCACGGTGGTACCGAATGGCAGGGGGTTGCGGTTCACGTCGTACAGGCGGAAGCTCAGTTGCTGCGCGCTGCAGCCGGCACCGGCCACACCATTGATCACCAGAGGGTCGCCATCTGTCGCGCGCCAGTCACGGCAGGTGCCGTCGGCACTGCACATCTGGCGCACGAGCGTGGCGACCGAACCGCTGAAGATGATCTCGCGCGAGGCCCGGATATAGTTCAGACCCCACTTGCCGTCAGGCGTGCTGCTGTAGCTGGCACGGTTGTACGGGAATGGCAGGTCGCCTTTGGTCGCATTGAAAGCACCATCCGACAAATCGGTATCGAGGAACGGGTCGCCCATGTCGCGTTCCTGGCCACTTTCCACGGTTGGAAATGGCTCGCCGCCGCCCGGGCAGGTATCGACCAGTGGACGATACGCGGTGGTCCCGGTGTAGCCGCTGCAGCTGTACTGGCCGTCACCATTGAGGTCGACGAAGTTCTCGATGCCTTGCAGATAGGCCAGCACCGTGACGCGGCCATTGGCCGGACGGAAATTCTGGCTGCGCAGCGAAACCGTGCAGCCGCCGTTGGTGGTGAGGCACGCGCCCTGTGCCGAGCTGCCCACCGCACCGCCTTCAGTCACGAAGTTGACAGTGGAGCCATCCGAAACCGGATTGCCGTACTGGTCGGCCAGCAGTACCGTGATGTCGGTAGTTTCGTTGTCGTAATCCCGGCCTTCGATATTGTATCTTGCAGCACTCATCGACATCGACTTCTGGATCGGCAGGCCGGTGGAGATGGTCAGCGCGTCCGACAGGCCGCTGATTTTCACGCCGTTGCGGCTTGCTTCGGCGGTCACGCGCACCGGGGTCGGGATCGTGCCCGACGACACCATCGTCATGACATTGCCGTTGGCGTCGGTGGTGGCGCGGGTCGGCGAAACGGTCAGGCCGCCAGTGTAGGTGGTGGCGGCGAAGTCAACATCGACGCCGGCCAGGCCCTTGTCGTTCTGATCAACCACACGGAACGTCAGTTGGGCTGCTTCGGAGCGGCCCTGGCCACCCGAGCCCTTGAGCACGATCGACGTGCCCGACACGCTGCTGCCCGAGAACAGGATGCTGCCGATATTGGCCGGCGAGACGGCGACCTGGATGCGTTGCGACGAGTTGCCGATCGTGACCGTGATCGTGTCGTTCACGCGCAGGCAGCCGTTATTGGTGTAGGTAGCAGTTTGCACGCCATTGGCAAATGCGCCGGCGACCAGGGTGGCAGTGCCATCGCCGGAACACAGCGAGGTCATGCTCAAGCCTTCGACCGTGGTGGCCGGCTGGCCGCCGCTGGTGACCGGGATGTTCAGCGAGAGCGTGCTGAAGGCTGGCAGGCTGGTGGTCGGCGCTTGTGCGAACGACAGGGTGCCCACGGTCAGCGGCGCTGCGCCCACCGACAGATTGACGCTGGCGGTGGCGGTCGTGCCGGCCACCACCGAGCTGGCAGTGATCGCGACTGCACCTGCGGACGACGTGCTGACCGGCTTGACGCTCACGGTGGCCACGCCATTCGCGTCCGTCAGTGCCGAACCGGTTGCGGGGGTGAAGGCCACCAGCTCGCTGGTGGTGAACTGGACGATCGCGCCCGCGACCGGCTTGCCGGCGCTGTCGACCACCGTGGCCTTGATCGAGGCGCTCTGGCCGCCGGACAGCGACGTGATATTGGCGCCGCTGCCATCGGTCAGGGCCAGCGTGACTTTCGGAACCAGCGTGGTACCGCCACCGGTGCCGGGGCCAGTACCGCCGCCGGTGCCGGTGCCGCCGCCGACCGTGCCTGGCGAGCCGCCACCACCGCCACAGGCGGCAAGCGAGGCTGCCACGAGGGCGATTGCGGTCAAGCGGCCAAGGCTGGACCGGCTTGCAAGTGATGAAATGTGTTGCATGACGTGAGTTTCCCTATTGTTCTATTTAAAAGGTCGCGAACTGCACGCCGTTCAGCGTGCGCCCGCCACGTTGTCGTTCACGATCTTCGGGGTAATGAAGACCAGCAGTTCGGTCTTGCTGCTTTCGCGTGCGGTGGTCTTGAACAAATAACCCAGCAGCGGCACGTCGCCCAGGAACGGCACCTTGCTCTCGTTGGTGCGCTCGGTCTGCTGGTAAATCCCGCCCAGCACCACGGTGCCGCCGTTTTCGACCATCACCTTGGTCTTGACGTGCTGGGTATTGATGGCAAAGCCCGCGCGGGTGTCTTCGCCCTTCGAGTCCTTGCTCACGTCCACCTCCAGCACCACGTTGCCGTCCGGCGTGATCTGCGGCGTGACTTCCAGGCGCAGGTTGGCCTTCTTGAATTCGATCGCGGTGGCACCGCTGCTGGTGGAATTTTCGTAAGGCAGCTCGACGCCCTGCTCGATCAGCGCGACCTGCTTGTCTTCGGTGACCACGCGCGGGCTCGAGATGATCTTGCCCTTGCCGTCCGCTTCCAGCGCCGACAGTTCCAGGTTCAGGAAGCGGTTGGCTGCCGACGAGAACAGCGAGAACGCCAGCGACGAGGCCGGAATGCCGCCGATGCCGGCCGCCGGCAGGTTGACCATCGTCGTGTTGTTGAAGCTGTCCGCGCTGTTGGCCACCTGGCCGGTGGTCTGGCCCACGCCGACCAGGTTGCCGCCGATGGCGATGCGTTCGTTGCCGTTGACCTGCCAGCCCGAATCGCCGCCGCGCATCGTGCGCATGTCGGCAAAGCCCAGCTTGGCGCCGAGGTTGCGCGAGAAGCCGTCATTGGCTTCCACCAGGCGCGCTTCGATCAGCACCTGCTTCGAGGCGACGTCGGTTTTCTGGATCAGCTTGCGGATGTCTTCGATCTTGGCCGCGATATCGGTCACGAACAACTGGTTGGTGCGCGGATCGATGATCGCACTGCCGCGCCGGGACAGCACGCGGTTGCGACCGGCGTCGCCGGCAGCACCGGCACCGACACCGCCCTGGTCCAGGCCAAACACGGTGCGGAACGATTCGGCTTTCTGGTAATTGAGCTGGAAGATCTCGGAGCGCAGCGGCTCCAGTTCGGCGATCTGGGCGCGCTGCTCGAGTTCGAGCTTTTCCTTGGTCAGCAGTTCTTCCTTCGGCGCGATCCACAGCACGGTGCCGTTCTTGCGCATGTCCAGACCCTTGGCGGTCAGGATCACGTCCAGCGCCTGATCCCACGGCACGTTCTTCAGGCGCAGCGTCAGAAAGCCCGCCACCGAATCGCTGGCGATGATGTTCAGGCCCGAGATATCGGCCACGGCCTGCAGCGCGGCGCGCACTTCGACGTTCTGGAAATCGAACGAGAGTTTTTCGCCGCGGTAGCCCTGCGGGTTGTTGCTCGAGCCGGGGCTGTTGCGGTTCGGGTCTTCCACGACCGGGCGCACTTCGACCACCAGTTGCGAATCGCTCTGGAACACCGACTGCTCCCAGGCGCCCTGCGCCTCGATCGTCATGCGCACGTTGTCGCCCTGGGCGCTGGTGGCCACGCGCGTGACGGGCGTGCCGAAATCGGTCACGTCCAGGCGGCGGCGCAGCGCTTCGGGCAGGCGCGCGCCGATGAAGTCGACCGTCACGCCGGTGCCGGTCTGGCGCACGTCGACGGCGACCTGGTTGTTCGGCAGGTCGACCACGACACGCCCGGCCCCATTGGCGCCGCGCTTGAAGTCGAGGTCGCGCAGTTGGGGCCGCGCAGCGGGCGCCAAAGCAACCGGTGCGGTGGGCGCCGCGACCGGCAGGCCGCTGGCGTTGACCGCGCGCGCCACGCCGCCCGTGCCTTCGACGGTCACGATGATCGACTTGCCGTCGATGGCCGTTGCGTAGTTCAGCGCGCGCCCCAGGTTGACCACCATGCGGGTGCGCTCGCCGGCCTGCACCAGGTTCAGGCTGCGCACGTCGCCGAGGTTCAGCTCTTGCATGTTCTTGCCGGTGGCGTTCGCAGTGGCGCCAAAGTCGAGCGCGATGCGCGCCGGATTGGTGATCGCAAAACCGATCGGCGCGCGGCTTGGCACATCGCGCATGGTCACGTTGATGACCACGTTGCTGCCTTGCTGGTTGGCCGTGATCGATTCGATCGCATTGCCCTGGGCCAGGACGGCGCCGGCGCACGTCAACAGCGCGAGTGCCGTGGCAGCGCGCGCCAGCCAGGCCGGCATGGCGAAGCGAATCTGGACATTGGGGGTCATTTACTGCTCTCCTGGTTGTGCTGCAGCTCGATGTTGGCTAGTCGTTCCACCCAATCGCCGGTGGCGTCCTGCACCGATTCCCTGATTTCGATCGCCTCGTCACTCACACGGGTGACGCGGCCAAAATTCTGTCCCAGCCGCTGGCCGGACCGGACGCGGTACAGTGCCCGGTCGATCTGCACCAGCGCGTAGCTTACGCCGCCTTTTTGCATCGTACCGACCATCCGCATCGTGTCGAGCGGGAAGTTCTCGAGCGGCTCTTTTGGACGGTTCAGGTCAGGCTGGTTGGCATTGGGGCTGGACTGCGCCATGCGCGCCAGTTCCCCCAGCAGCTTGGTCTGGTCGAACGGGGCGAGCGCCCCACCCGGCAGGTAGGCGTGCGGCTGGAACGTCTTCGGTTCCGGCAGCGGCTTGACCTTCGAGACGGTGCGGCCCTCGACCTCTTTCATCCAGGCGCGGGTTTCGCCGACGCCGCCATCGCCGCAACCGGCCAGCAAGGCCGCCGTGGCGAGCAGCGCAATCAGGTGAGCTCGTATCATCACTTGCCTTTGCCTTTACCCTTGCCTTTGGCGGCTTTCTTCTCGGCCGCGCGCGCGGCGCGCTGGGCGATCAGTTCTTCCTGGTCGAGATAGCGGAAGGTCTTGGCGATCGCCTCCATCTCGAGGTTGCCTTCCTTGACGCTCACCAGCGACAGGTTGTTGAGCGTGACGATGCGCGGCAGGTTCGCCATGTCGGCGGCAAACGCGCCCATGTCGTGGTATTGCCCGCTCACCTTGATACTGATTGGCAGCTCGGCGTAGTAGTCGCGCACCACTTCCTGGCCCGGCTTGAACAGCTCGAACTGCAGGCCGCGGCCCACGCCGGCCTGGTTGATGTCCGACAGCAGCGCGGCCATTTCCGACTTGCTCGGCAACTGCTTCTCCAGGCGCACCACGTACTGGTCGACCTGCGCCTTCTGCGCCTTGAGCGCTTCCAGGTTGATCGCCTGCGCCATCTTGGTTTCGTACTCGCCGCGCAGCCGCACTTCTTCCTGCGCGAGCGTTTCCTGCTCGGCGAACTGGTCGCTCCAGTAGAAGTAGTAGCCCAGGCCCACCACCAGCGCCACCACGCCCGCCGCGCACAACAGGCGCGGCGCCAGCGGCCACTGACCCGGCTGGCGGCCCTGCAGGTCTTCGAATTGCGCCGCGAACTGGGCGAACTGCGCCTTGATATCGATGTTCATGATTTCTCCGGCGCGCCAGGTTTGGCTGCGGCGCCGTCTTCAGGCGCATCGCTGTTGCGGGCGCGCTTGATCGACACGGCCAGCGTGAATTCGACCACCTTGCGCGCGTTCTTGCTCTGGGTGACGGTCGCGGCGCGCACTTCGGTCAGGTCGGGCTTTTCCAGCCACGCGGACTGGCTCGACAGATTGCGCAGCAGCTCGGCAACCCGTTCCTGCGACTGGGCGGTGCCGGTCAGGATCACGCGCTGGCCATCCTGCTTGACGGTCTTGAGGTGCACGCCGTCGGGCGTCTGGCGCACCAGTTCGTCGAGCAGGTACACCGGCTGGTTGCGGTCGCCTTGTAAATCTTCGACCGCCTGCTGGCGTGCTTGCAGGGCGGCGATTTCTTCCTTCAGCGTCGTGATCTCGCCGATCTTCTTGTCGAGCTCGGCGCTGGCCTGCTTGAGCACCTCGTTGCGCTGGTTCTGTACCGAAATCTGGCTGGCGTTGTAGCCGCCGACCAGCAGCACGATGCCGGCGCCGACCAGGCCGCCCAGCGCCATCAGTGCCACGAACGCCGATTGCTTCTGCTTGCGTTTTGCCTCGCGGTGAGGCAACAGGTTAATGCGGATCATCAGCCGAACCTCCGCAATGCCAGGCCGCACGCGACCAGATAGGCCGGCGCCTCCTGGCGCAGCTGGTGTTCACGCACGCCGGGGCCGAATGCCATATTGTCGAACGGCGAGGCCAGGCTGGTGGCGATGCGGGTGCGGCCGGCCACGATCTCCATGATGCCCGGCAGCAGCGCGCAGCCGCCGGCCAGGTAGATGCGATCAATCCGCGTGTACGGCGTCGACGTGTAGAAGAACTGGATTGCGCGCGTGACTTCCAGCGCCGCGTTTTCCAGAAATGGCGCGAGCAGGTCGGCGCGGTAGTTTTCCGGCAGCTCGCCCGCCTTCTTGCGCGTTTCGGCTTCTTCGAAGGCCATGCCGTAGGCGCGCACGATGTCTTGCGTGAGCGTGTTGCCGCCGAACGGCTGTTCGCGCTCGTAGACCGCTTCGCCGTTGAACAGCACCGACACGTGGGTGGCCTGGGCGCCGATCTGGAACAGCGCCACGATCTGGTCGCGCATCAGGCCGGCGGCGTTTTCCAGCGCACTGCGCGCGGCGTACGATTCGATGTCCATCACGGTGGCCAGCAGGCCGGCCCCTTCGGCGATGGCGATGCGGTCCTCGACTTTTTCGCGGCGCGCGGCGGCCAGCATCACTTCCATGTCGTCTGGCGAATTGGGCGCCGGGCCGATCACGTCGAAGTCGAGGCTGACTTCATCGAGGGCGAACGGAATGTACTGGCTGGCTTCGGACTCGACCTGCACTTCGAGCTGGTCTTCCGACAAACCGGCCGGCAGGATGATTTTCTTGGTAATCACGGCGGCCGGCGGCATGCCCAGCGCGACGTGCTTGGCGCGGGTGCCGCTCTTTTTCCAGACCCGGCGCACGGCGTCGGCGACCTGGTCCATGTTTTCGATGTTGCCGTCGACCACGGCGCCGCGCGGCAGCGATTCGGTCGCATAGCGCTCGAGACGCACGAGTCCCTTGCCGGCGTCGGCCAGCTCGACCAGGCGGACGCCGGACGTGCTGATATCCAGTCCGATCATTGGCGGACTCGACTTTCCAAACAAGGAACCCAGATTGATCACCAAAACACTCCTTGACACCGATTGGGGCAGAATCTGGCTTGTGGACGCCCTTACAAGGGTCGTTGTCGTTAACCAAACACCTGTTAATTTCTTATAAAAATCCGATACTTACGTGAAAGCACCGTCTCGGATCGTAGCAATAAAGGATGATGCGGGACAAGATATTTCTACTTGGGAACATCAGAATGCGGGGCATGCGCACCACACTTTCCCGATTCATTGCCAGCTAAATATTGCTCTGTGGTTCGATTAAGCCTCGGCCAGTATCGGGTGCCAAACTGCTGTCTTATAATGAGGCGGATCAACAAAGCGAAAGTCAGCATGAAAGAGAAACAGGCAGCACCTTCTTCCTCCTCGAAGTTCAGCCCCAAGCGCCTGATCCTCATCGCATTCGCCAGCCTGTTCGGCCTGGGTGCGATCGGCGTACTCGTGCTGGTGTTCGCCCTGGCCATGGCGTACCCGAACCTGCCGGCGCTGGACACGATCACCGATTACCGGCCCAAGATGCCACTGCGGATCTTCACGGCCGATAACGTGCTGATCGGCGAATTCGGCGAAGAGCGCCGCACGCTGGTCCACTTCAAGGACATCCCCGATGTCATGAAAAAGGCCGTGCTGTCGATTGAAGACGACCGCTTCTATGAACACAGCGGCATCGATTACCTGGGCATCATGCGCGCGGCCTTCCGCAACGCCACCGGCGGTGCGCGCCAGGGCGCCTCGACGATTACCCAGCAGGTGGCGCGCAACTTCTTCCTGTCGTCGGAACAGACCTTCAAGCGCAAGGCGTATGAAGCGATGCTGGCCTGGAAGATCGAGAAGAACCTGTCCAAGGACCAGATTCTCGAGCTCTACATGAACCAGATCTACCTGGGTCAGCGCGCCTTCGGTTTCCAGTCGGCGGCCCAGATCTATTTCGGCAAGAACCTGAGCGAGATCACCGTGGCCGAAGCGGCCATGCTGGCCGGCCTGCCGAAAGCGCCGTCGGCCTACAACCCCGTGGTCAATCCGACCCGCGCCAAGACGCGCCAGCAGTACATCCTGGTACGCATGCACCAGCTGGGCTATATCAGCGACGCCCAGTTTGCCCAGGCCAAGGTCGAACCACTGAAAATCAAGACCGACAGTGCCGCCTTCGGCGTACACGCCGAATACGTGGCCGAAATGGCGCGCCAGCTGGTCTATGAGCAGTTCAAGGAAGACACCTACACGCGCGGCCTGAACGTGTTTACCACCATCACCAAGGCCGATCAGGACGCGGCCTATCTGGCGCTGCGCCGCGGTGTGATGGACTATGAACGCCGCCGTGCCTACCGCGGCCCGGAATCGTTCATCGATCTGCCATCGGCCAAGGCGGCCGCCGACGAAGCGATCGAGGCCGAGCTGGCCGAGCATCCGGACAGCGACAACATCATCGCGGCCGTCGTGCTGCAAGCCTCGAGCACGCAAGTCCAGGCAACGATTGCGTCGGGCGAGACGATCACGCTGACGGGCCCGGGCGTGGCGTTCGCGAAAGCCTGGCTCTCGGACAAGGCTGCGCCGAACCGGCGCGTGCGCCGCGGCGCCGTGATCCGCGTGATGCAGGACGACGAATCGAAATGGCTGATCACGCAGATGCCCGAAGTGGAATCGGCCTTTGTTGCCGCCAGTACCGACGACGGCGCGATCCGCGCGCTGGTGGGCGGCTTCGACTTCAACCGCAACAAGTTCAACCACGTCACGCAAGCCTGGCGCCAGCCCGGTTCGTCGTTCAAGCCGTTCATCTATTCGGCCTCGCTCGAGCGCGGGCTGTCGCCGGCCACCATCATCAACGATGCGCCGATCAGTTTCGATGCCGGCCAGACCGGCGGCCAGGCGTGGGAACCGAAGAACTACGACAGCAAGTACGACGGTCCGATGACGATGCGGCGCGGCCTGCAGCAGTCGAAGAACATGATCTCGATCCGCATCCTGAACAAGATCGGCGCGCGCTATGGCCAGGAATACGCGGCCCGCTTCGGCTTTGATCCGGAGCGCAATCCGGCCTACCTGACGCTGGCCCTGGGCGCGGGTGCCACCAATCCGCTGCAAATGGCCGGCGCCTACGCGGTGTTTGCCAACGGCGGCTACCGCGTCAGCCCGTACCTGATCTCGAAGGTCACCGACAGCGACGGCAAAGTGCTGTCCGAAGCACGGCCGGCGCGCGCGGGCGATGAAGCGAATCGCGTGATCGATGCGCGCAATGCGTTCCTGATGGACAGCATGCTCAAGGACGTGGTCCGCCACGGCACCGCGAACAAGGCGATGGCCCTGAAGCGCACCGACCTGGCCGGCAAGACCGGCACCACCAACGACTCGATCGACGCCTGGTTCGCCGGGTATCAGCCAAAGCTGGTGGGCATTGCCTGGATGGGCTACGACAAGCCGCGCAACCTGGGCGCGCGCGAGACCGGTGGCGGCCTAGCCCTGCCGATCTGGATCGGCTACATGCAAAAGGCGCTGAAGGACCAGCCGATGGTTGAACGCGAAGTGCCGCCCGGCCTGGTGCAGTACGGGTCCGAGTACTACTACGCCGAGACGCCGCCTGGCAGAGGGGTCGAAGCGCTCGACGTCGGCCAGCCGCCGCCGGCGCAGCAACAGCAGGAACGCGACGCGGTGAGGAACGAGTTGTTCTGATCAGCAGCCGGTAAGCCATTGTTCATTGAAAGGTAGGGTGGACGGCTACGCCGTCCACGCGTTCAAACGAGGCTGGCTTCGTGGCACGGCATTGTTCGTTGAACGCGTGGACGGGATACCCGTCCCCCCTACCGGACCAAATGAAAAAGGCGGCCAATGGCCGCCTTTGTTTTATTGCGAGACTGCGTTACACCAAGGTGACTGGCGCCCCGCCCTGCTCGCTCGCATAGCGCCCGAGCGCCTCGAAGAACTCGCTGTCGTCGCGCGTGTTGCGCCATTCGTCACCCACGCGCTTGTAGTGGTAGCCGCCCGAGCGCGCGGCCAGCCACATCTCTTGCAGCGGCGCCTGACTGTTGATGATGATCTTCGTGCCGTTGTCGATGAACTCGATTTCGAGCACGTTGCCGCTGCGCTTGCACTCGACGTCGACGACGTCCTCATCGTTCAGGCGGTCAAAGGCAGTTTCGATCCGTTTCAGGGTCAGGTCGGCCAGGTCCAAAAATTCGGTTTCGGTCATGCTACACTCCAAATCTGCTAATCAAACCCTGATTCTAATCGTGAAGTCCTCCCTCGCGCTTCCTTTCGGCGCTGCGCTGCTCGCCTCCGTCGTTGCAACCTCACTTGCTGGCTGCGGTCAGACCGGCCCGCTGTACATGCCCAACCCGCCCGCCAGGCCCGTGCCGGTCGTCGTCGACCAGCCAGCCCAGCCCGTCCCGTCGAACAACGCGTCCACCCCGGCGCCGTACCGCTAACCGTCCGCTTCCACCTTAGTTTCCACCTTATGCCCCATTTCTTGTACCAGGACGGCGTGCTGCACGCCGAAGGCGCTTCCCTGTCAGCCATCGCCGACGAATTCGGCACGCCGACCTATGTGTATTCAAAGGCCACGCTGCTCGAGAACTTCAACGCCTACCAGGATGCCTGCGCCGGCCGCGACGCGCTGGTCTGCTACGCGATGAAGGCCAACTCGAACCTCGCCGTGCTCGATCTGCTGGCGCGCCAGGGCGCCGGCTTCGACATCGTCTCGGGCGGCGAACTGCTGCGCGTGATCGCTGCCGGCGGCGACCCGGGCAAGACCATTTTCTCGGGTGTGGGTAAAACCGAAGCCGAGATGACGCTGGCGCTGGAAAAAGGCATCCTGTGCTTCAACGTGGAATCGATCCCCGAACTGCACCGCCTGAACGCCGTGGCCGGCAAGCTCGGCATGCGCGCGCCGGTGTCGCTGCGCGTGAATCCGAACGTGGACGCCAAGACCCACCCGTACATCGCCACCGGCCTGAAGGCCAATAAATTCGGCGTCGCCTTCGACGAAGCGCTCGACACCTACCGCGCAGCCGCCGCTCTGGCGCACCTGGACGTGGTCGGCATCGACTGCCATATCGGCTCGCAGCTGCTGGACGACGCGCCGCTGCTCGAGGCGCTCGACAAGCTGATCGACCTGATCGACACGCTGCACGCCGAAGGCATCCATCTGCACCACCTGGACATCGGCGGCGGCATCGGCGTCGACTACGGCGTGGCCGGCGACGCGCCGCCGGTGCCGGTGGGCGACTACCTGGGCCGCCTGTTCGCGCGCATCGACGCCTGGCGCGCGGCGAAGTACGACGGCCAGCCGCTCAAGGTCATCTTCGAGCCGGGCCGCTCGATCGTCGCCGAGGCCGGCGTGCTGCTCACGCGCGTGGAATACCTGAAGCCGGGCACCGAGAAGAACTTCTGCATCATCGACGCCGCAATGAACGACATGATGCGCCCGACGCTGTACGGGGCCTGGATGGGCCTGCAGGCAGTGGCACCGCGCGAAAGCGCCGCGCTGCTGTGGGATGTCGTGGGGCCGATCTGCGAATCCGGTGACTGGCTGGCGCGCGAGCGCGAGCTGGCGTTGGAGGCGGGCGACCTGCTGGCCATGATGACGGCCGGCGCCTACGGCATGACGATGGCGTCGAACTACAACACGCGCGGCCGCGCGGCCGAAGTGATCGTCGACGGCGACACCATCCACCTGGTGCGGCGCCGCGAAACGCCAAGCGAGACCTTCGCGCTCGAGACGCTCATCAAATAAAAAAAGCCCGCGCGATGCGGGCTTTTCTTATGGGCGTACCGGTTGCGACTTGCCCCTGACATTCCACCAGACGCGCCAAGCAAGCAGCAGCGCAATGATCGACCCGAAGATGATCGGTCTGACAAAGTCGTTCTTGCCCTCTTTCATCCACCAGAAGTGCAGGATCGACAGCGGCGCGATCACGTAGATCAGGCGGTGCAGCCACTGCCAGCGCTTGCCGCCCAGCCGCTTGATCATTGCATTGGTCGAAGTTGCCGCCAGCGGAATGAGCAGCACGAAGGCGATGAAGCCGACCAGGATGAACGGCCGCTTGATGACGTCGGCCAGCATCGCCGGCACGTCGAAGAAATGGTCGAACCACAGGAATGCGGTGAAGTGCACGAGCGCATAGAAAAACATGAACAGCCCGATCATGCGGCGCAGCTTGACGAGCCAGTTCCAGCCTGTCAGGCGTCGCAGCGGCGTCACCGCCAGCGTGATGCACAGGAAGTACAGCGCCCATTCGCCGCTGCCCTTGGTGATCGCCGCCAGTGGATCCGAAAAACTGCCGCTGGCGGTGCCCCACACCAGGCGCGCGAAGGGGATCAACGCCAGCACGAACACCAGCGCCTTGACCCACCCGACCTGTTTGCTGTTCAACCCCGCCATCAGAAATAACGCTTCAGATCCAGGCCGGTATACAGCGACGACACCTGGTCGTAGCCATTGAACATCAGGGTCTTGCGTTTTGGTGCGAACAGGCCCGATTCACCGATGCGGCGCTCGCTGGCCTGCGACCAGCGCGGGTGGTCCACGTTCGGATTCACGTTCGAGAAGAACCCGTATTCGCGCGGCGCCATGTCATTCCAGGCAGTCTTCGGCTGGCGCGATAACAGGCGGATGCGCACCAGCGACTTGGCCGATTTAAAGCCGTACTTCCATGGCACGACGAGGCGCACCGGCGCGCCGTTCTGGTTCGGCAGCACCTGGCCATACATGCCCATCGTGAGCATCGTCAATGGGTGCATGGCTTCGTCGATGCGCAAGCCCTCGACGTATGGCCAATCCAGCACGCCACTACGCAGGCCCGGCATCTGCTTGGCGTCGGCCAGCGTCGTGAATTCGACGAACTTGGCGTTGCCGGTCGGTTCCACCTGCTTGAGCAGGCTCGACAGCGAATAGCCGACCCATGGAATGACCATCGACCAGCCTTCGACGCAGCGCAGGCGGTACACGCGCTCCTCTAACGGGGCGAGCTTCAGCAGGCTGTCGATGTCGAGCGTCAGGGGTTTCTTGACCTCGCCCTCGATGCGCACGGTCCAGGGCCGGGTGCGCAGCGTGTGCGCGTTCTCGGCCGGATCGTCTTTATCGAGGCCAAATTCGTAGAAGTTGTTGTAGCCGGCAGCATCCTTGAACGGGGTCTGCTTTTCGTCGGTGGACAGCGCCACGTTGGCGCGCGCCGCGAGCTTCTGGCCGGCGGTCTGGGCAAAGGCTTCGCGATTGGCCATCTCCCAGACGCCGCTGCCAACGGCGGCCGTGGCGGCCATGCGGGTGATGAACTCACGCCGACCGGTATAAATCTCTTGCGGCGTGATTTCGGATGGGTACGGAAGATCGAGTCCGTTGGGATTGCGTTTGAAGAGCATGGCTGGCCTCGCGAGCTTGGGAAGCTTCAGATTACACGAAGTTCCCTTAAGCTGGCGTTAGGGTGGATCGGCTCCGCCGTCCACGCAGTGATCGTTAGCAGCACGCTCACACGGACAGCGAGCGCCTCTGACTCATCAAAGCTCGCCGTACGAGTGCAGACCCGACAGGAACATGTTCACGCCCAGGAATGCAAACGTGGTCACCAGCAGGCCGACCACTGCCCACCAGGCCGCGACACGGCCACGCAGGCCCGTCATCAAGCGCATGTGCAGCCACGCCGCGTAGTTCAGCCACACGATCAGTGCCCACGTCTCTTTCGGATCCCACGACCAGTAGCCGCCCCAGGCTTCCGCCGCCCACAGCGCGCCGAGGATGGTGGCAACGGTGAAGAACGCAAACCCGACCGAAATCGACTTGTACATCACGTCGTCCAGCACCTCGAGCGGTGGCAGGCGGTCGACCAGCATGCCGTGCGACTTGAGCAGGTAGGCCGACGCGACCATCGCGGCCAGCGCAAAGGTGCCGTAGCCGATGAAATTGGCCGGCACGTGGATTTTCATCCACCAGCTCTGCAGTGCCGGCACGAGCGGCTGGATCTGGGCAGCGTCGCGCGAAACCGTGTACCACAGCAAGAAAGCGACGGCGGCGCCGATGATCAGCATCACGAACGGCCCCAGCTGGCGCGTGGCGTAGTGCTCTTCGTAATACAGGTGGAACAATGCTGTGATGATGGCAAACAGGATGAACACTTCGTACAGGTTCGACACCGGGATGTGGCCGACGTCCGGGCCGATCAGGTACGACTCGTACCAGCGCACCATCATGCCAACCGAACCAATCACGACCGCAGCCCAGCACAGCGAGGCGCCCACGCCGCCGCCGAACTTGCCGCGACTTAACAGGCCAACCCAGTAGAACACGGTCGAGAACACGAACAGCGCACTCATCCACAGAATGGCCGACTGGCTCGACAACATGTACTTCAGGAAGAATTTTTGCTCGGCAGCGGCCAGGTTGCCGTCGTACAGCGCGATCGCGCCGAGCGACAGCACGGCCACCAGCGGCAATAGCCAGCGCATCGGTTTCCAGTACCAGCCCAGCACGGCAAACACGGGCGCCGTGCACACCAGGATCACCTCTTCATAGATGTCCATGAAGTGACCATACCGGTTCAGTGCGAACAGCGCGGCGGCGCACAGGGCGAGCGCGTACAGCCAGTCGAGCGGACCCAGGCGGCGGAAATAGCCGGGCGCTTCCTGGTATTGGTCGGTCGAGCGCGCTGCGACGCCAGTCTTTGGTTGTGACAGTTCCATTGTTTTCTCCAAGCCCACGCAGCTTACGCCGGTTGTGGCAGCTTTACTGACAAGTCTTCGTACTCGCGCTCGAAATCGAGCGTCTTGCGTTGCGTGCTCATGGCCATCAACGCCTCGGCGCCAGCCCCGGGGTTGCCAGGCACGTCGCGCACCCAGATCCAGACGCGCCGCTCACGGATGTAGAACATCGCGAACACGCCCAGCACGAGCAGGACACAGCCGAAGTAGACCACGTTCTTGCCCGGCGAGCGCGTCAATTGCAGCACCGAGGCCTTCACTTCGGTGAAATCGTCGAGCTGCAGATAGACCGGCGCGCCGTACAGATAACTGTCCGACAACGCATTGGTGGCCAGTTGCAGGAAACGGCCATTGGCGTCGGTTGGCGCGGCCGGGGCGTCGCCATGCTTTTCGCGCGCCACTTGCCACAGTTCCCACAGGGCGCCGTTGAGCATCTTCATGAAGATGCCGGCCGCTTTTTCCTGTTCGGCTTGCGGAATTTTTTCAAGGAACTGGGCCACGCCGACGAAGCCGCCGCGGCCGTCACCGCCGGCGAAGATGCCTAGCGTGCGCGCGGCCGACTCTTGCAACTGGCCAGCAAGCTCGCTGTTGCTCTGGTTGGCGCCCAGTGCCCGCGCGGCATAGCGGCGCGCGGCCACGGTGCGCGCGTCGGGATCGGCCAGCGCCGCGCGCAGGCGCATCCAGTCGCCCACGCCAAAGCGTTCGTCGACGGGAATGCGCAGGAAGCTGAAGCTTTCCGACGGGTTCGCGCGCACGCCGGCCAGATAGACTTGCGCGCCATCCAGCAGCATCGGCTGCATGTAGTTCATGTATTCGCGCGCCTGGCCGCTGGCGTCACGCAGCTTGTATTGCACGCTGGGGCCGACGTTCTTGAGGTCTTTCGTGGCATCGAGCTTGGCGGCCGCACCCGAGGCCTTGCCCAGCGTAGCGGCGAACTGTTCGTTGAACGACGTGCCCTTGCTCACCGCGCGCACGTCATTGCCCTGGCTGATGTTCTCGACGTTGAACGGGCGGAAACCCGACCACTCGACGGCATAGGTTTCGCCGCCGATCTTCAGTTCGGTGGCGCCATTGACTTCACCTTCGATCGGGAAACTGGCGCTGCCGGTACCGTTCATCGGGAACCCCGTCAGCCGCAGTTTGCTGCCGCCATCGTCAAAGCTCGACTGGTAGACGGCGATGCCTTTGTAGATCAGCGGATGATTGACCTTGATGGTCGATTCGAACGTGTGGCCGGTTTCCAGGTCGCGCACGACCACGTCGCTGGCAAACAGTTTCGGCATGCCGGTCGAATAGAACTCGATATGGAATTTCTTGAGCTGCAGCGAGAACGGCAGCTCTTGTACCAGCACGCCCGATGGCTGGTTCAGGATCGCCGTGCGGCTGGCCTGTCCTTCGGCAATGGCCGTGTTGCCACGGAAGGTCGGGTTGCTCGTGCCCAGTCGATGCTGGGCGGGAATGTCCGCGATCACGCCGCTGCCGGTGAACGGCGTCTTGTCGAACAGCCACTGCTGAATGCGCACCGGCAAGTCGGAGTCGAGCGTGCCGCCCACCAGGATCACGATGATCGACGAGTGCGCGAAGATGTAGCCGAATTTGTTGCCGGCGCCCTTCTTGGCCGTGACCAATGTGCCGCCGTCCTTCTCGACAATCCTGGTGGCATAGCCGGCGTGGCGCAGGCGCAGTGCGCTCTGCTCGGCCAGCGCGTTTTTCGACAGCGGCGCCTGCCATTCGAGCTTGTGGTGGAAGTTGCGCAGCGAATCGAAGCGCACGTTCTCGCGCCAGCTGCGCATGTCGCGCATCATTTTCGGCGCATTGCGGATCAGGCACAGCCCGGTGGACGTGACCAGCACCACCAGGATCACGAGGAACCACCAGCTGGAGTACACGCTGTACAGGCCGAACTTGCTGAAAATTTCGAACCAGAACGGACCGAACTGGTTGACGTAATTCGACATCGGCTCGGCCTGCTTGAGCACGGTGCCGATGATCGACGAGATGGAGATGATGGTAAGAAGACTGATCGCAAAACGCATCGATGAGATCAGTTCGACCGCCTCGGCCAGACCACGGCGGCGGGTGTTCAGTTCAATTCCGGTGGTGCTCATGCTGTACGACTTTCTTCCTGCGCGGCGGGTAGCCGCTTGCAGAAAAGGGGGCAGCCCGTCGCTGCCGCCCTTCCTGCGTTCAATATTGCTTATGCGAGATCGTGGAGTCTCTTAGCGCAAGCCGGCGATATAGTCGGCCACCGCGCGCATTTCAGCCGTCGACATGCGCTGCGAGAGCGTGGTCATTTGCGGGCTGTTGGCGCGGGTGCCACTCTTGAATGCTTCAAGCTGGGCGGTCGTGTAATCCTGGTGCTGACCTGCAAGGCGCGGATATTGCGCGGGGATGCCGCTGGCGTTGGCGCCATGACAGCTGGCACAGGCCGCCACGCCACGCTCGGCGATGCCGCCGCGATAGATCTTGCGGCCCAGTTCAACGGTGTCCTTGTTCTTGGCCGTGCCCGGCTTGTGCACCTGCACTGCCAGCCAGGCCGCGATGTCTTTCTTCTCGGCGTCGGTGAGCATCTTGGCGTAGGTCGTCATGATCGGCTGCTGGCGGTTCGGGGTCGTGAAATCGACGAGTTGCTTGTGCGTGTAGCTGGCGAACTGACCCGACAGCTTGGGATTGGCAACGATGGACGAATTGCCCGCCGCGCCATGGCACGACACGCACGATGGAAGACCGCGCGCGGGATCGCCCGCATCGTACAGGGCGCCGCCCCTGGCCGGATCGGCCTTGGCGGCAGGTGCCGCTGCGGGCGCCGCTGCTGTCGCCGCCGGGAGTCCCCCGAAAACAGTTAGTGTGACCAACAATGTTTTGAGCAGGGAGGACGACAAGCGGTTCATACTAGCACCTTGAAAAAGTCAATAATTGAAGGTTCAGTGCAGCGCTCTTGATTGCTTGGGCGATGGGACCGGCAGGCAGCAATCAACCCCTTATTGTACAATAGCTTTGTTTCTCCAACGCCATTTCGTAGTCCTCTTATACCTTCTCCCCAATGTCCAGATTATGGCAAGCCCGGTTCTTTACGACCGTGAATCAGTTGCGCGACCTTCCCGACACCAGTGTGCCGGAAATCGCCTTCGCCGGGCGCTCCAACGCCGGCAAATCCACAGCGATCAATATCCTCACGAACCAGAAGGGTCTTGCCTTCGCGTCGAAGACGCCCGGTCGCACGCAGCACATCAATTATTTCTCGATCGGTGGCGCCCATGTGGGCCAGCACCGCAAAGATGCGGTCCGACTCGATGAAATCGAAGCGCTGCTGGTCGACTTGCCGGGCTACGGCTACGCCGAAGTGTCGGGCACGGCCAAGCTGCACTGGCAAAAGCTGCTGGGCGACTACGTCCAGCGCCGCGACCAGCTCGCTGCGCTCATCCTGATCATGGATTCGCGCCGTCCGTTCACCGACCTCGACGTCCAGATGCTCGAATGGTTCGCCCCCACCGGCAAGCCGATCCACTGCATCCTGACCAAGGCCGACAAGCTCAACCGCAACGAATCGACCAATGCCCTGCGCGAAGCGCGCGGCGTGCTCGAAAGCTACGTCGATGAAGATGGCGTCGGCTTCCCGTTCACGGTGCAGCTGTTCTCGGCGCTCAAGCGGATCGGCATCGAAGAAGCCGATGCCAAGATTCTGGCGCTGGCCGGGCTCGATGGCGTTGCTGGCGAGTACGAGGGTGAGGAAGACGAGCACGAAGAACCTGGCGCGCCGTCGGCGGACGACGATCAAACCTCCGCCTGATCTTGCAAGGAGCCACTCGATGAGCATCATCACTTCCGCCTATCCGGCGGCCCGGCCGCGCCGCATGCGCCGCGACCCGTTCTCCCGCGCCATGATGCGCGAGAACACGATTACCGCATCCGACCTGATCTATCCAGTGTTCGTTCTGGAAGGCCAGAACGTGCGCCAGGAAGTCGGCTCGATGCCGGGCGTGGCCCGCGTCTCGCTCGACCTGCTGCTGAAGGTGGCCGAAGAATGTGTCGCGCTCGGGATTCCGGCGCTGGCGCTGTTCCCGCTGGTCGACCAGTCGGTGAAAACCTATGACGGCATCGAAGCAACCAACCCGGACGGGCTGGTGCCGCGCGTGGTTCGCGAGCTCAAGCGTAACTTCCCGGAGCTGGGCATCATCACCGACATCGCACTCGACCCGTACACGACCCACGGCCAGGACGGCCTGCCGGACGAGAACGGCTATATCGTCAATGAAAAGACGATCGAGATGCTGGTCAAGCAAGCGCTCACCCACGCCGATGCTGGCGTGGACATCGTTGCGCCGTCGGACATGATGGACGGGCGCATCGGCGCGATCCGCACCGCGTTCGAGGCGCAGGGCCATATCCACACGCGCATCATGGCGTATTCGGCCAAGTATGCGTCCGCGTTCTACGGGCCGTTCCGCGATGCGGTGGGCTCATCGGCCAATCTCGGCAAGGCCGACAAGAACACCTACCAGATGGACCCGGCCAACAGCGACGAAGCGCTGCGCGAAGTGGCGCTGGACCTGGCTGAAGGCGCCGACATGGTGATGGTCAAGCCGGGCATGCCGTACCTGGACATCGTGCGCCGCGTAAAAGATGAGTTCAGGGTGCCAACGTTTGCCTACCAGGTCAGCGGCGAGTACGCGATGCTCAAGGCGGCCGCGCTCAATGGCTGGCTGGACCATGACAAGGTCATGATGGAATCGATGATGGCGTTCAAGCGCGCCGGCGCCGATGGGGTGCTGACCTACTTCGCGCTGGATATTGCCCGGAAATTGAAGGCAAGCTGATTCTTCCCATTCCGAAAGAAACCGTGCCATGTTGAGTGGCACGGTTTTTTTTCGCCCCGACAATATCTAGCCACATCAATGACTGGTCAATGGATGATTTTTAACATTCATTTCTATATGTTGCCTATCGCAATACTTCCAGTCACCCGTGACAAACGGCACAGCCGGGGTCAGGTCTGACATTCAGACACGACCTCAGCCTTCGCCACATCAACTGGTGCCTTGCCCAGTCTTGGCATGGCCCGCTGCCAGCTGGTTCCGACTGCACGCCTGCACGACTGCCCGACTGCCCGACTGTCGAGATCGTGTCCGAATGTCAGACCTGACCCCCGCTTTTCACGGTTTTTGAAGTTGCCTATCTGCCTGGCGGCGGCCGGTACTCCGGGAACATCTCTTTGTACAAGAACTCGGTAAGACGGGCATCGTCTGCTGGCCGCGCGCTGAGCTTGACCACGCGTCCCAGGCGGTGCGAATCCCATTCGAAGTCGCCGTTCTTTTCCTTGCGGATCAGCTCGATCATCTTTCTGATGACAGCCGTTTCGATGTCGCGCTCGCTGCCCTGCTCCACCGTCACCGCCGTCAGCCAGCGCCGCTTGAAGCTCGGGTTCCAGCCGCGGAACTTCAGGTCCATCGTGTTGAACGTCTTGTTCGACACCGAGAAGATGCCGCCCGACTCGTTGCTGTCGTCGCGGCCGCGGCCGTTGATGGCGGCGATGTTCGCCAGCGCGTTACGGTTGCCGCGCACGGCGTCGCTTTCCGGCGTTTCCACTTCACTGCCGGTCGGCGCGCCGCGGCGCTCGCGTTGGGCTTTGACGTAGGCGGCCATGTCCATGTCGGGCGGGACCTCGGTCTTCGGCTGTGGTGGCTGGGGCGGCTGTGGCCTGCGCTCGACCGGTTTTTCGTCAGGAATCGTGATCGTGTCCGGCAGGCGCTGGACGAAGACGCGCTCCGGCGGCGTCGGCCGCGGCGTTTCGCGCCGTGGTGTTGGTTTCGGCGCCGGCTTGGGCTTTTGCTCGCGCTGCGCCTTGGTCGGCTGCTGCAGCGGCTGGACAAAGAAGACGTCGGTTTCCCGGTCGGATGCCGGGCGCGCTGTCTTTTGCTCTTTTTCGGGCGGCTTGAAGATGAAGATCGCAAGCAACAGCAAGTGCAGCGCGATTGTGCCGATCAGGCCGCCGCGCTTGGAGCCCTCGCGCTCGTAGTGCGGCCCCGGGCGTACCAGTGGCTGTCCGCAGTGGGAGCAAACTTCGCTGTCCTGATCGTAGGAGTGGGGATGGTCACGCAAGGTAGATCGGTATCCTGGAAGCGACGTCTAAAAAAACAGCAGAGAGCCGCAGTCTAACCGTTTTAGAGTACCTGCGCATCACGCCAGCAAGCGGACTGCAGCGCCGCTGGCGTTGATGGTTGTTACCAAATGTTTCCAACATTAAGCATGCTGGGCAACCGGGACATCGTCGGCCTTCGCGAGCTGTTCGTCCGTCATCGGCCCCGTGCCGCTGAAACGGTCCAGGTACAGGTAGATGACCGGTGTGATGTACAGCGTAATGACTTGCGAGAAGATCAAGCCGCCGCACACCGCCAGGCCCAGTGGCTGGCGCAGCTCGGCGCCGGCGCCGATGCCCAGCGCAATGGGCAGCGCGCCCATCAGTGCCGCCAGCGTCGTCATCAGGATCGGCCGGAAGCGCAGGATGCAGGCTTCGCGGATCGCCTCTTGCGGGCTCATGCCGAGCGTGCGCTGCGCATCGAGCGCGAAGTCGATCATCATGATGGCGTTCTTCTTGACGATACCGATCAGCATCAGGATGCCGATCATCGCGATCAGCGTCAGGTCCTTGTCGAAGATCCATAGCGTCAACAGCGCGCCAACCGCTGCCGACGGCAGGCCGGCCAGAATGGTCAGCGGGTGGATATAACTTTCGTACAGCACGCCCAGCAGCACGTAGATGACGCCGATGGCCGTCAGGATCAGGATCAGCTGGCTCGACTGCGTGTCCTGGAACACCGCCGCGTCGCCCCCGTAAGTGGCAATCACCGAGGCCGGCAACTTCATCCCCGTGCGCATCTGCTCGATGGCGGCGGTGGCGTCGCCCAGCGGCACGCCCGGCGCCAGGTTGAATGACAGCGTGATCGCCTGCAATTGCCCCTGGTGATTCACTTGCAGCGGGCCGACCGTGCGGCGCACGGTGGCAATGCTCGACAGCTTGACCAGGTCGCCCGACTTGCTGCGCACCGACACGCGCGACAGCGCTTCGTCGTAGTAGCGGTCGCTGGCGGCCGCCTCCAGGATCACGTAGTAGCTGGCGGCCGTCGAGTAAATGGTCGACACCTGGCGCTCGCCGAACGACGCGTACATCACGGTGCGTATATCGTCCATTTCCAGGCCCAAGAGCGCAGCCTTGTCCCGGTCGATGTCCACCGTGGCTTGCAGCGCCTTGTTCTGCGAGTCGCTGTTGACGTCGCGGAAGCGCGCATCCTGACGCATGCCTTCCAGGAACCGTTCGGCCCAGCCGCCGATCTCGCCACCCGACACGCTTTGCAGCGTGTACTGGTAGCGCGCCTTGCTCTGGCGTCCGCCCAGTTGCAGATTCTGCTGGGGCGACATGAACACCTGCACGCCCGGCACCGCGCGCGTGGCCTTGCGCAGGTCGTCGATCACCAGGTCCATCGGTGGCCGCTCGCCGCGGGGTTTGAGCACCAGGAACATGCGGCCCGTATTGCCGCCGCCGCTGAACGAGGTCGTATCCTGCACGTACGGATTGGCGCGGACGATGTCGACCACCTTGCCCTGCAGTTCTGCCAGCGCAGCCGACGATGTGTCTTCGGACGCTTCGACGTTCACGCGGATCTGGCCGATGTCTTCTTCCGGGAAGAAGCCCTTCGGCATGGTCATGTACAGCACGGCAGTCAGCACGAAGGTGCCCAGCGCCAGCATCAACACCAGAAAGCGGTGGCGCAACGCCGTGTCGAGCGTGCGGCCATAGCTGTTGCGCACACTGGTGAACATGGCTTCGAAGCGGCGGCCGATCCACGACATGTCCTTCGGATCGACGTGGCCGCCATCCTTGAGCAGGCGCGAGCACAGCATCGGCACGAGGGTCAGCGAAACGACCGCCGACACCATCACCGCCAGACCGACAATGACGGCAAATTCGCGGAACAGCAGGCCGATCACGCCCGGCATGAAGAAGATCGGAATGAACACGGCCACCAGCGAAATCGAGATCGAGATGATGGTAAAGCCCATTTCGCGCGCGCCGACGAGCGAGGCGTGCATCGGCTTCTTGCCCATCTCCATGTGGCGTACGATGTTTTCCAGCACCACGATCGCATCGTCGACGACCAGGCCGACGGCCAGCGTGATACCCAGCAGCGAGATATTGTCGAGGCTATAGCCCAGCCAATACAACAGCGAGAGCGCGCCCAACAGCGAAATCGGCACCGTCACCGCCGGGATGAACGTGGCGGCCGCGCGATGCAGGAACAGGAAGATCACCAGGATCACCAGCATCACCGTGCCCAGCAAGGTCAGGTTGACGTCGTGGATCGCTTCGCGGATCGACAGCGAACGGTCGTTGACGAGTTCGATCTTGATCGAGGCCGGCAATTGCCCTTCGAAGCGCGGGATCAGCGCGCGCACGGCGTCGACCACTTCGACCGTATTAGCGTTCGGCTGGCGCTGCACCATCAGCGAGATCGAGCGCTCGCCGTTCAGGCTACCCATGGCCTTGACCGACTGGTAGCTGTCCTGTACGTCGGCGATGTCTCGCAGGCGCACCGGCATGCCTTCGCGCGTGGCGACGATCAGGTTGGCAAAATCGGCCGCCTTCATCAGCTGGCCGCCGCCCTGGATCGTCAGCGCCTGCGTTGGGCCATCGAGGATGCCCAGCGGGGTGTTCGAGTTGGCCGCACGCAACGCTGCCGCCAGCTCGTCCATGGAGATATTGCGCGCGTTCATCAGGTCGGACTTGGCGCGCACGCGCACGGCGAAGCGCTTGCCGCCGTTGATCGAGACTTGCGAGACGCCCTGCACGGTCGAAATCGCCGGCGAAATCAGATTCTCTGCGTAATCGTTCAGCTCCGACAAATCCATCGACGGCGACGTCAGGTGCATGAACAGGATCGGGGCGTCGGCCGGGTTGACCTTGCGGTAGGCCGGCAATTCCGTCATCTCGAGCGGCAGCCGGCGCTGCGCGACCAGCAGCGCCGCCTGGACGTCGACCGCGGCCTTGTCGACATCGATCGCGGTGTCGAATTCAAGGGTGATATTGGTGTCGCCTTGGGTGCTGCTCGACGTGATCAGCTTGATGCCGGCAATGGTCGAGAATTGTTTCTCGAGCGGCAGCGCGACCGACGAGGCCATCGTCTCGGGACTTGCGCCCGGCAGATTGGCCGAGACGTTGATGACCGGCGTGTTATAGCTCGGCAGCGCAGCGACCGGGATCTTCATGTACGACAGGATGCCCACCAGCACGAGGCTGATCGACAGCAGCACCACCATCACCGGCCGGCGGATACACAGTTCGGACAGGTTCATGCCTGTTCACCCTGCTTCGGTTGCGGTGCGACGGCAGGCTTGGCCGCCTGGGCCAGGCGTACCTTGCCACCGGGGCGCAGGTTCTGCTTGCCTTCGGTAATCACTTGCTCGGCCCCGCTCAAGCCCGTAACGGCGGCTTGATCGCCAAATGCATACACGCGCTTGACCGGCACCTGGCGGGCCGAATTGCCTTCAGCCAGCACGTAGACAAAAGTGCCGTTGGTCGACGTGATGATCGCCGTTTGCGGGATCACGACGGCGTCCTTGAGCGTTTGCACGACCACACGCGCGGTGACGTACTGGCCTGGCCACAGGTTGGTGTCGTTGTTGGAGAACTCACCCTTGACGCGAATGGTGCCGGCCTGTGCATCGACGGCGTTGTCGATGAAGCTCAGGCGCCCGGCAACCGGCTTGGCGTCGGCGCCGCTTGTCACGTGCACGTCGACGTTCCCGGCTTTCTGGGCGCCGAGCAGCGCGCCGAGGGTCGATTCCGGCAGCGTAAACGAGACATTGATCGGGTCGAGCTGGGTCACGGTGGTGAGCGACGTCGTCATCTGCACCAGCGCGCCCGGATGGACGTCGATGGCGCCCACGCGGCCTGACATCGGCGCGCGGATCGACGTATAGCTGGCGCTGACCTGCGTGGCGCGCATCGCGGCCTGGTTCGACTGCACCAGCGCGCGCTGGGCTTCCACCTGGCTCAGCAGGGAGTCGAGCGCGCTCTGGGCCAGGAAGTTCTGCGACACCAGTTCCTGGCTGCGCTTGTACTGGCGGTCGAGGTCGGCCAGCGTGGCACGGTCGCGCGCCACCTGCGCCTGGGCCTGCGCGACATTGGCCAGGTCGGCGCGGTCGTCGAGCGAGAACATCAATTCGCCTTCCTTGACGAACTGGCCTTCGCGGATATGGACCTTGCGGATGGTGGTGACGGTCTGCGGATGCAGGTTCACGGTGCGCAGCGGGGTGACGGTGCCGTTGGCAAACAGCTCGACGCCGACATCGCGCCGCTCGGGCTTGACGACATTGACGGTGACCGGTGGCTGGCCGCCGCCGGCCCCTTTGGCGCCCGGCGCCTGTGCCTTGGCCTCATGACCCTGATTGAAGTACCAGCCGCCGGCGACGACCAGCGCCGCCACGACGGCGATGACGCCGACATTCTTCTTGTTCATGCTTGTCCCTTGCCGCCAGTGCCGACGGCTCTTTCCAGTGAGGCTGCTTGTTGATGTGGCCATTGCGCGCGCGCATTGTCCCACACTGTCATTACGGCTTTGTTTTTGCTTGTTGGTTTTTTTCGCTATTTGTTCGGGTAGTACGTCGGCAGCATCAGCGTCACTTCCAGCCCGCCTTCGGGATGGTTGGCCAGGCTGATGCTGCCGCCGTGCTGCTCCGTGATATTGCGTGCGATCGTCAGGCCCAGGCCCGTGCCGCCCGATTCGCGCGAGCGCGATGTCTCTATGCGGTAGAACGGATCGAACACGCGTACCAGCTCGCTGCGCGGAATGCCCGGCCCGCTGTCGCGGATGCGGATGCGTGCGGTGCCGTTGGTGCGGTCGACGCAGACGCGCGCATCGCGCCCGTACTTGACCGCGTTGTCGATCAGGTTGACCAGGCAGCGGCGCATGTCGATCGGCCGACCCAGCACCGCGATCGAGGCCTTGCCGGCGAGCGTCACGGTTTGGCCGGCATCGGTCGCATCGGCGCACACGGCCTCGAGCAGCGAATCGAGATCGAGCATCTGCATCGTCTCGGTCGTGTCCATGCTGCGCGCCAGTAACAGGCCTTCGCGCACCATTTCCTGCATCGCCGACAGGTCGCCGATCAGGCGGTCCTGCAGTTCGGTGTCGCCCACCTTTTCGAGCCGAAGGCGCATGCGCGTGAGCGGCGTTTGCAGGTCGTGCGTAATCGCGGCGAGCATCTGCGTGCGCTGGAAGATGTACTGGCGGATACGCGCCTGCATCGCATTGAAGGCGGCGCTGGCCTGGCGGATCTCGATCGCGCCGACCAGGTCGAGTGGCGGGCGGTTGATGTCCTGGCCCAGGTCTTGCGCGGCTTGCGCGAGCTGCTTGAACGGGAGCGCGGTCATGCGCGCCACGAAGTAGGCCAGCACGGCGATGCTGACCAGGAACATGCCGACGATGATGCTGGTGTCGACATCTTTGCCGGAAAAGCGCGGCGGCAGCACCGACAGTTGCAGCTCGGCGCCATCGCGCAGCCGCACGTCGATGGACTCGCAGGCTCCTTCCCACTTCATGCTCAGCAAGCCGTACATCACCGGCTGCGATTGCACGACGCCGCAGGCCGTCGGGCGCGTGCTGCGTGACGTGACGACATAGCCCTTGCCCAGGCGCTTGGCCAGCGACGCGGCAAACGGCGTCAGGGGCGCCGCTTGCCGCAACATGTCGCCCACCTCGAGCTGCAGGCCGGGCCGGTTGGCGACATCGAGGTAGATCGAGCGGGCCGATGCCGGCACGATCTCGGTGGCCATGATGAGTTGCTCGGCGCGTTCGAGCACGTGCGCATCGCGCTGGGTTTCAAAGTCGCGCAGGCGCTGGTAGTCGGCTGCCAGTTGGGTGAGCGCCGCCGAGGTCAGAATGCCCAGCAGCAGCGTGAGGAACACGCGCCCGGTCATCGACCCGAAGAACGCTTTCACGCCGCCGGCTCCACGGTGACCTGGCCGGCCAGCACGTAGCCGCCGTTGCGCACGGTTTTGATGATCTGCGGCATGCGCGCGTCTTCGCCGAGCTTCTGGCGCAGGCGACTGATCTGGATGTCGATCGAGCGGTCGAATGGATCGGCGTCGCGGCCCTGCGTGAGGTTGAGCAGCTGGTCGCGATTGAGCACGCGGTTCGGGTGTTCGAGGAACACGCGCAGCAGGCGGAACTCGGCGCCCGAGAGCATGATGACGATGCCGTCCGGGTTGAGCAGGTGGCGCGCGGTCAGGTCGAGCGTCCAGCCTGAAAAGCGCATCTGCTGCACGTTTTCGGACGGCGTGTTCGACGGCATCGCGTGCGAGCGGCGCAGCACGCTGCGAATGCGCGCCAGCAGCTCGCGCGGCTCGAACGGTTTCGGCAGGTAGTCGTCGGCGCCCATTTCCAGGCCCAGGATGCGGTCGAGCGGCTCGTTGCGGGCGGTGAGCATGATGACGGGCAGGCTCGAGGTGGCGCGCAGCTTGCGGCACAGCGTCAGGCCGTCGTCGCCAGGCATGTTCAGGTCGAGCACGATGAGGTCGGGACGCGTTTCGTCGAGCGTCTTCCACATCGCGGTGCCGTCGGCGGCGCCGAGCGTCCGGTAGCTGTTGGACTCGAGGTAGTCGGCCAGCAGCGTGCGAATGTCGCGGTCGTCGTCGACGATCAGAATCGTAGAGGGATTATCCATAACCGCAATTATCCGAATTTATGACAAGCCCGGAGGAAGTATTTGTATCGCTGTGTATATGCCGATGGGCGCGAAACATATGGATACAAAGTGTCCGGCAGGGGAAATCCCATGGTTACAGTTTTGACTCAGCATGGGTCCTGTGCAGCGAGCGTTTCGGATGCACAGCCACCAGACTCTCACACAAAGGATTTATCATGAACACCCTTCGCAAACACCTTGTGATCGCTTTCACCGCCGCCGGCCTGTTCGGCGCCACCGTCGGGGCCCAGGCCCAGAGCGCCGCGCCGGTCGAGGGCCGCCAGGCGTCGACGCTGACTGCCGAACAACGCCTGGCCAAGAAGGCCGAGTGGCAAGCCAAGGCAGGCGAGCGCCATGCCAAGATGGCGCAAAAGCGCGCCGAACATCAGGCCAAATTGCAGGCGTCGCTGAATCTGACGGCCCAACAGAAGCCAGCCTGGGATGCATTCGTGGCCAGCCGGGCACCCGTAAAACATGGTGAGCGCGCCGGCCGTGGCGACCGCGCAGCCTGGGCCAGCCTGAGCGCGCCGCAGCGCATGGAAAAGCAGATCGCCATGCAGAAAGCGCGCACCGCGCACATGGAATCGCGCCTCACCGCCCTGAACAGTTTTTACGCGGTGCTCACGCCAGAGCAGCGCAAGACGTTCGATGCGCAGGCCCAGCACCGCAAGGGCGGGCGTCATCATCAGCAGCATCGCGCCAATGCGTAACTGATTGACTCGCCTGGCGTCGGCGGCCAGGCCGCCGGCGTTCATTTGGCCAGCCGCTCCAGCGACGTCGAAAACTTTTCTGCATTCTGGTAGCCGATCACCCGGCTATCGACAATCTCCTTGCCTTGAGCGTCAAACAGGATGATGCCTGGCGGGCCAAACAGGCCGAAGCGCTTGAGCATCGCCTTGTCGGCCGCATCGTTGGCGGTTACGTCGACCTGCAGCAGCGCGGTGTTGGCCAACTTTGCCTGCACCTTTGGATCCACAAACGTGAACTTCTCCATTTCCTTGCACGACACGCACCAGTCGGCATAGAAGTCGAGCATGACGGTCTTGCCGGCATTGGCGGCCAATGCGGCGTCGAGCTGGTCGACTGTCTTGATGCGGGTGAACACCAGCCCGTGGTGCTGCGGCGTGCCGCTCAGGTGCGCCAGTGGTGCGAATGCATCGCGCCCGCCGCTGGCAACACCGACCAGCTGCATGCCGCCCATCAGCGCAAACGCCGCGCCGAAGGCCATCGAGGCCCAGTGACGCGTGTGGCGCAGCAGATAAAAACCATAACCCAGCAGCAGTGCGGCCCACAGCAGCATCTGCGCGACCGCCGGGATGACGGGCGAGACCAGCCAGATCGCCATCGCGAGCATCAGCACGCCAAACAGACGCTTGACCGACTCCATCCATGCCCCCACGCGCGGCAGCAGCGAGCCGGCCGAGATGCCCACCAACAGCAGCGGAATGCTCATGCCCACCGCCATCGAGAACAGCGCGGCGCCACCCAGGAACACGTCGCGCGTCTGGCTGATGTAGACGAGCGCGCCAGCCAGCGGGGCGGCCACGCAGGGCCCGACGATCAGGGCCGAGATGGCGCCCATCGCAAATACGCCGGCCAGCTTGCCGGACTGCTGGCGGTTCGACACATTGCTCAGACTGGTCTGCAATGCGCCTGGAAGTTGTAACTGATAGAAACCGAACATCGACAGCGACATCGTCACGATCAGTAATGCGAAGGTGCCGAGCACCCAGGGATTCTGCAGCGCTGCGGCCAGGCCTTCGCCGGCCAGGCCTGCTCCCACGCCCAGCATTGTGTAGACGATCGCCATGCCCAGCGAGTACGTCACCGACAGCAGGAAGCCGCGCGCACGGCTGACGTTCTTGCCTTCACCCACGATGATTGACGACAGAATCGGCACCATCGGCAGCACGCATGGCGTGAAAGCCAGGCCCAGGCCCAACAGGATGAATGCTGGCACGATGGCCAGCAGGCTGCCGCCGCCCAGGATGCCGGCGATGTTGGAGAGGTCGGATTGGGCTTGCGGTGCTGTCGGAGTGGCGGGCGCTGCCGACGTCGCCAGGGTGGCAGGGGCTGACTGCGCGCTGTCGGCCATTGGCGAGGATGACAGCGGCGTCGACATGCCCCCCTGCGGCGCTGCAGCGCCGATCGGCAGCGCCGGTGCGGCGCCACCCTTGCCCGCGCTCAGGCTGGCGGTGTGATCCTGCGGCGGGTAGCACAGGCCGGCGTCGGCGCAGCCCTGGCTGGTGGCCGTCAACGTGAACGCGCCGTCACCCTCGACCGGAATGCGGATCGTCAATGCGCCCTTGTAGGTTTCCACGTCCTTCTCGAACGTCTGGTCATACTTCACGGTCCCGGGCGGGATCGCCGGGGTACCCAACTTGACCGCCGGGTTGCTCGACTTGAAGGCAAAGCGCTCGCGGTACATATAGTACCTCGGCGCGATGGTGAAGGTCACTTCGGCCGTCTGCGGATCGGCCATGCGCGCTTCGAACTTGAAGGCGATGGCCGGATCGAGAAATTCCTCGGCAGCGCGGCCTGGCGCGGTAACGAACAGCGTGAAGATGGCAAACAGCGTCAGGCAGGCAGCAAGCCAGTGCCGTGCGGGGAGTCGGAGCATGGAGGTCAAGTCAGTTGTAATAAGGCACGGGCATGGTACACCGGCTGCCCGAGCCGCGCTGAGCACGCTCGATCGCCAGACGAAAAAAAACCAGGCCGAAGCCTGGTCTTTTCTACGACAGTCGATTACTCGGCGGTCGGTGCTTCTTCTTCCGAAGTCACTTCTGGACGATCCAGCAGTTCAACGTAAGCCATTGGTGCATTGTCGCCAACGCGGAAACCCATCTTCAGGATACGCAGGTAGCCGCCGTTGCGGTTTGCGTAGCGTGGACCCAGCTCAGCGAACAGCTTCAGGACCATTTCGCGGTCGCGCAGGCGAGCGAAGGCCAGGCGCTTGTTTGCCAGGGTGTCGGTCTTGCCCAGGGTCAGGATCGGTTCGATGACGCGACGCAGTTCCTTGGCTTTTGGGACGGTGGTCTTGATGGCTTCATGACGCAGCAGCGAAACAGTCATGTTGCGCAGCATTGCCAGACGGTGG
Organism: Massilia sp. MP_M2; assembly: GCF_039123635.1. Taxonomy (NCBI): domain Bacteria; kingdom Pseudomonadati; phylum Pseudomonadota; class Betaproteobacteria; order Burkholderiales; family Oxalobacteraceae; genus Massilia; species Massilia sp. MP_M2. The sequence goes on along the minus strand of NZ_JBCHJF010000005.1, from coordinate 29,729 downwards.
GACGAGGTACGATTCAGCTTACGAAGGCCGTGACGGTGACGCATGGTAATTCCTTTCGGGTGTTTTCAATGCCAGTTCTTCGATCGTTCGTGCCCTGTTGCCAAGGCATGTCCGCGGACCGGTTCAGTTAGGGTTGTTTTACTACGCTTTTTCATCCAAGAAAGATCTGGCTCTGCCAGTCCTTTTTGGCTGTTCCACCCGAAAGTAGGTGTGTACTTTCGGGTGAATATTCTTACTTTTCCAGACCGGCTGGTGGCCAGTTTTCGAGCTTCATGCCCAGGGTCAAGCCACGCGAAGCAAGGACTTCCTTGATTTCGTTGAGCGACTTGCGGCCCAGGTTTGGCGTCTTGAGCAGTTCGTTTTCCGAACGCTGGATCAGGTCGCCGATGTAGTAGATGTTTTCTGCTTTCAGGCAGTTGGCCGAACGGACGGTCAGTTCCAGGTCGTCGACTGGACGCAGCAGGATCGGATCGACCAGCGGTGCGCGCGATGGCGCTTCCGCGGCGGCTTCGGTGCCTTCCAGAGCAGCGAACACGTTGAGCTGATCGACCAGGACGCGGGCCGACTGGCGGATCGCTTCTTCTGGCGTGATGACGCCGTTCGTTTCGATGTTGATGATCAGCTTGTCCAGGTCGGTACGCTGTTCGACACGGGCCGATTCAACAGCGTACGACACGCGGCGAACTGGCGAGAACGATGCGTCCAGGATGATGCGGCCGATGGTCTTGTTGGTGTCTTCCGACAGGCGACGGACGTTGCCCGGCACGTAGCCACGGCCTTTTTCGACCTTGATCTGCATGTCCAGCTTGCCACCGGCGGTCAGGTGAGCGATCACGTGATCCGGGTTAACCAGCTCAACGTCGTGCGGCAGGTCGATGTCCGATGCCAGGACTGGGCCTTCGCCTTCCTTTTTCAGGGTCAGGTTGACCGAGTCACGGTTGTGGACTTTGAAGACCACGCCCTTCAGGTTCAGCAGCAGGTCGACGACGTCTTCCTGAACGCCATCGAGCGACGAGTATTCATGCACGACACCAGCGATCGTCACTTCGGTTGGCGCGTAGCCAACCATCGACGACAGCAGCACGCGACGCAGTGCGTTGCCGAGGGTGTGGCCATAGCCACGCTCGAACGGCTCCATCACGACTTTCGCGTGGCCGGCGCCCAGTGCTTCGACGTCGATGATACGTGGCTTCAACAAACTATTTTGCATGAACGTAGTCCTTTTCAATACCCTCGGCTCGTTACACCGATAAGGCTGATGGCTTGATGGAAAACGCCTGCTAGAGCAGGCGGTAAAACGAATTGGGTTACGACAGTGATGAGGAAACTTTGATTCCGGGGAATTCGCTGTTCTTTGCAAGTGCCGATCCTGGATCGCTGCGCTTGCACAACCACCACGTCGTCGCCGCGCAGGTGGGACCAGGTTTTGCGATGCTGCATGCCCAACCGGAATCCCGCCTGCGCGGACACGACCGTCAGGCGCCGAACTTGTCGACGCCGTCGCGATCGATTAACGCGAGTACAGTTCGACGATCAGCGCTTCGTTGACGTCAGCAGCGATTTCGTTACGCTCTGGGAACGAACGGAAGGTGCCTTCCAGCTTCTTGGCATCGACCGACACCCAGCTTGGGAAACCGATTTGCTCAGCCAGCGACAGGGCTTCAGCGATACGCACTTGCTTCTTGGCTTTTTCGCGCACAGCGACGACGTCGCCGGTCTTGACCTGGTACGAAGCGATGTTCACGACCTGGCCGTTGACGGTGAAGGCTTTGTGGCTGACCAGCTGACGTGCTTCAGCGCGGGTCGAACCGAAACCCATGCGGTACGTCACGTTGTCCAGACGCGCTTCCAGCAGCTTCAGCAGCGTTTCGCCGGTGTTACCCTTGCGACGCGAAGCTTCTGCGAAGTAGCGACGGAACTGGCGTTCCAGGATGCCGTACATGCGCTTGACTTTTTGCTTTTCGCGCAGTTGGTTACCGTAGTCCGAGGTGCGGGCACCCGACTTGACACCGTGCTGACCTGGCTTGATGTCCAGTTTGCACTTCGAGTCGAGCGAGCGACGTGCGCTCTTGAGGAACAGGTCAGTGCCTTCACGGCGCGACAGTTTTGCTTTTGGTCCGATGTAACGTGCCACGTTAGATTCCTTTAATAATTGATCACGCCCCAGAGTGCAAAAGCACCCAGGCGCTAGTCCAGCTCTGGAAAGTCAGGCCGGACGTGGCTTGCATCGCCCACCGCTAGAGCGCCAGGCGACAAGAGCCGGGCAGTATATCCCATTTATGGGCAACTGCACCGGCTTTTCTTGAAAACACAACGGGGCTACGCGCCCCGAGCATCGATTACCAAGTACATGGGCTGACGGCAAGCCGCCCTCCCCTGCAACTTAGATACGGCGACGCTTTGGTGGACGGCAACCGTTGTGTGGAACTGGGGTGACGTCCTGGATCTCGGTGATCTTGATGCCGAGGTTGTTCAGTGCGCGCACAGCCGATTCACGGCCTGGGCCTGGGCCCTTGATACGCACTTCCAGATTCTTCACGCCCGATTCCTGAGCGACCTTGCCAGCAGCTTCGGCAGCAACCTGCGCTGCGAACGGGGTCGATTTGCGCGAACCCTTGAAGCCGGCGCCGCCGGAAGTTGCCCACGACAGAGCATTGCCCTGACGATCGGTGATCGTGATGATCGTGTTGTTGAAGGACGCGTGCACGTGGGCGATGCCCTCGGCAACGTTCTTCTTGACTTTCTTGCGGACGCGCGCTGCTGCGGCGCTGCTTTGTTGCTTGGCCATAGTCGGTTCCTAGATTATTTCTTGAGCGATTGTGCTGCCTTGCGCGGACCCTTACGGGTACGAGCATTGGTGCGGGTACGCTGACCGCGGACCGGCAGGCCCTTACGGTGACGCATGCCGCGGTAGCAGCCCAAGTCCATCAGTCGCTTGATGTTCATGGACAGTTCGCGGCGCAGATCGCCTTCCACGACAAACTTCGCGACTTCGTCACGCAGCTTCTCGAGTTCGTTATCGTCCAGGTCCTTGACTTTTTTGCTTGTCGCGATACCGGTTGCATCGCAGATTTTCTGCGAACGCGGACGGCCAACACCGTAGATCGCCGTCAGGCCGATAACAGTGTGCTGATGATTTGGGATGTTAACCCCTGCAATACGTGCCATTCGTTATTCCTCGAAATTAACCTTGACGCTGCTTGTGACGCGGCTCGACGCAGATCACACGGACCACGCCCTTGCGCTTGATGATCTTGCAGTTGCGGCAGATCCGCTTGACTGAAGCGTTAACTTTCATTTTGCACTCTCTTCGGTTCGTTTACTTGATGATGTGTTTTTACTTGGTGCCGAATACGATGCGGGCCCGGGACCACGACAACGGGGTCAACTTCACCGTTACCGGGTCACGCGGGCAGAAGCGAACACGCATTCTACCCGAGATCGACCCCAGGCTCACATTTCGTTTTCCAGCTTCACGCGGAACGTCGCGTTTGGGAGATCCTTTCGAACCTCCCCTTGCATTCGGATGACATCGTCTTCTGCCATTCGCGCCATGCACCCGACTACTTATCGCGTCGGGACGCCACCCTTGAAGTTCGCCTTGCGCAGCAGTGAATCATATTGCTGCGACATGACGTAGTTCTGCACTTGTGCCATGAAGTCCATCGTCACCACAACGATGATCAGGAGCGACGTGCCACCGAAGTAGAAGGGAACCTTCCACTGGGCGGTCATGAACTCCGGCACCAGGCACACCAGGGTGATGTAGACAGCACCAGCCAGGGTCAGGCGCATCAGGATCTTGTCGATATAGCGAGCGGTTTGATCACCCGGACGGATGCCCGGAACAAACGCGCCACTTTTCTTCAAGTTGTCCGCCGTTTCCTTGCTGTTAAATACCAGCGCGGTATAGAAGAAGCAGAAGAACACGATCGCCACCGCATACAGCAACGCGTGGATTGGTTCGCCCGGCGCCATCGACGCCGCCAGATCCTTCAGGAACCCGATCACCGGGCCGCTGGAATCCTTGCCACGGGTGAACCAGTCGACAATCGTCGCCGGGAACAGAATGATCGACGACGCGAAGATCGGCGGGATCACGCCTGCCATGTTCAGCTTCAAGGGCAGGTGGCTGGTTTGGCCACCGTAGATCTTGTTGCCGACCTGGCGTTTCGCGTAATTCACCAAAATCTTGCGCTGTCCGCGTTCCACGAACACCACCGCATACGTCACCGCAGCAATCAGCAGAACGATCAGGATGGCCGAGAAGCTGCCGATCGAACCGTTTGACACCAGGGTGAACAAGCCACCCAGCGCCGACGGCAAACCTGCTGCGATACCGGCAAAGATGATGATCGAAATGCCATTGCCAAGACCACGCTCGGTAATTTGCTCGCCCAGCCACATCAGGAACATGGTGCCGGTCAAGAGGGTCACGATGGTGACGAAACGGAAGCCGAGGCCAGGGTCGATGACCAGGCCAGGCTGCGCTTCGAGCGCGACAGCGATACCGAACGCCTGGAACAGTGCCAGTGCAACCGTGAAATACCGGGTGTACTGGGTGATCTTGCGGCGGCCGGACTCGCCCTCTTTCTTCAACGCCTCGAGTTGCGGCGAAACGATCGATGCGAGCTGCATGATGATCGAAGCCGAAATATAAGGCATGATGCCGAGCGCGAACACGGTAAAGCGGGACAAGGCGCCACCCGAGAACATGTTGAACATGCCCAGGATGCCGCCTTCGTTCTGCTTGAACAGCGCAGCGAGCTGCACCGGGTCAATCCCGGGGACCGGAATATGAGCACCGATGCGGTACACGACCAATGCGCCAAGCAAAAACCACAGCCGGGCCCATGGGAATCCGGAAGCGGCGCTTTTACCAAGTTGTGAATTAGTCGCCAATTTTTGCTCCGATCAGGCAGCGATCGCTTTACGCGACCGAGCCGCCAGCTGCTTCGATTGCCGCTTTAGCGCCGGCGCTCACTTTCAGGCCTTTGAGGTTCACCGCTTTGGTGATCTCGCCGGACAGGATGACGCGCACGTCACGTGCCAGAACCGACAGGACGCCAGCCGCTTTGAGCACCAGGATGTCGACTTCGCCGACGGCCAGGTTGTTCAGATCGGACAGACGCACTTCAGCCTTGAACGTTGCGTTCAGCGATTTGAAACCACGCTTTGGCAGACGACGCTGCAGAGGCATTTGACCGCCTTCGAAGCCGACTTTGTGGAAGCCGCCCGAACGCGACTTTTGACCCTTGTGACCACGGCCGGCAGTTTTGCCGATGCCGGAGCCGATACCGCGGCCGACGCGACGCTTGTAGTGCTTGGCGCCGTCAGCTGGTTGAATGGTATTGAGTTCCATTGATTTCTCCGTTCGCAAGCCCGAGGGCTTACGAAACCACTTTCACGAGGTACGATACTTTGTTGATCATGCCACGCACGGACGGGGTGTCTTGCAACTCGGAGACCGAGTTGACGCGACGCAGACCCAGACCGCGCACGGTGGCACGGTGATCCTGACGGGTACCGATCAGGCCCTTGACGAGCTGAACTTTAACGGTGTTAGCCATGTGATTTCCCCTTAACCCAGGATGTCTTCGACCGACTTGCCGCGCTTGGCGGCGATGTCGGAAGCAGTGCTCATTTTCGACAGACCGTCGAGAGTTGCGCGCACCAGGTTGTATGGATTCGACGAGCCGGTCGACTTAGCGACCACGTCCGTCACACCCATCACTTCGAAGATAGCGCGCATTGCGCCACCAGCGATCACGCCGGTACCAGGCTTAGCTGGCATCATCATGACGCGCGAGGCGCCGTGACGACCGGACACGGTGTGATGCAGGGTACCGTTCTTCAGTGGCACCTTGATCAGGTTGCGGCGGGCTTCTTCCATCGCTTTTTGCACGCCGACTGGAACTTCCTTCGACTTGCCTTTGCCCATGCCGATGCGGCCATCGCCGTCACCGACAACGGTCAGCGCTGCAAAACCCATGATACGACCACCCTTGACCACTTTGGTCACGCGGTTGATCGCGATCATTTTCTCGCGCATGCCATCATCCGGCTTGTCGCTTGCCATTTTCGCTTGCATTTTTGCCATGACGATTCTTCCTTAGAACTTCAGACCGGCTTCACGCGCGGCTTCCGCCAGCGCCTTCACCCGACCGTGGTAACGGAAACCGGAGCGATCGAACGCGACTTCGGTGATTCCTGCTTTCAGTGCTTTTTCTGCGACGCGCTTGCCGACCAGAGCGGCTGCAGCAGCGTTGCCGCCGGCGCCAGTCTGACCTGCCAGCTCGGCGCGCACTTCAGCTTCCAGAGTCGAAGCCGACACCAGTACTTTTGCGTCCGGGCTGATCAGGTTCGCATAGATATGCAGGTTGGTGCGGTGAACCGACAAACGGTTCACGCCAAGCTGCGAGATCTTGATGCGGGTCTGACGTCCACGACGCAGACGTGATTCTTTCTTGTCCATGTCAGCTCCGATTATTTCTTCTTGGTTTCTTTAAGCTTCACCACTTCGTCCGAATAACGGACACCCTTGCCTTTGTAAGGCTCAGGCGAGCGGTAAGCGCGAACTTCAGCGGCAACCTGGCCGACCTTTTGACGATCGATACCTTTGATCAGGATCTCGGTCGGGGTCGGAGTTGCTGCAGTAACGCCTTCTGGCATTGCGTGCAGCACCGGGTGCGAGAAGCCCAGCGACAGGTTCAGGGCATTGCCCTGCACTGCTGCCTTGTAGCCCACGCCGACCAGGTTCAGCTTCTTCTCGAAGCCCTTGGTCACGCCGGTTACCATGTTGTTGACCAGAGCACGCAGGGTGCCGGACATGGCGTTCGATTCACGCGAATCATCGACTACGTCGAAGGTCAGCGTGCCATTGTTGTTTTCCACTTTGACCAGGCCGTTCAGGGCCTGGGTCAGGGAGCCCAGCGGGCCCTTGACGGTGATCGACGACGCGTTGATCGCGACTTCGGCACCGGCAGGGACGGCGATAGGCATCTTAGCTACTCGAGACATCGTCTACTCCTTAAGCCACGTAGCAAATCACTTCGCCACCGACACCGGTAGCGCGCGCTTTGCGATCAGTCATGACGCCTTGCGGAGTCGACACGATTGCCACGCCCAGGCCGTTCATGACGGTTGGGATTTCGTCTTTGCCTTTGTAGATACGCAGGCCTGGACGGGACACGCGCTCAAGGCGCTCGATGACCGGACGGCCAGTGTAATACTTCAAACCGATTTTCAGTTCCGCTTTACCACCTTCGGAGGTGACAGCGAAATCCTCAATGTAACCCTCGTCCTTCAGGACGTTGGCAATGGCAACCTTGACTTTTGACGACGGCATTGCGACCGTGGTTTTCTGAACAACTTGTGCGTTGCGAATGCGGGTCAGCATATCGGCGATAGGATCGCTCATACTCATTGCATATTCTCCTATTACCAGCTTGCTTTGGTCATACCAGGAATTTCGCCCTTCATGGCGAATTCGCGGACTTTGGTACGTGCCAGACCGAATTTACGGAATGTGCCACGTGGACGGCCAGTGATGGCGCAGCGGTTACGCTGACGGGTCGGCGCCGAGTTGCGCGGCAGAGCCTGCAGCTTCAGACGCGCTTCGTAGCGTTCTTCTTCCGTCTTCGACTGGTCGTCGATGATCGCTTTCAGAGCGGCACGCTTCGGGGCGAATTTCTCCACCAGGTCTGCACGCTTCTTTTCGCGGTTAATCAGTGAAAGTTTTGCCATTGCTCTTAGTTCCTGAACGGGAATTTGAAGGCGGCGAGCAGCGCTTTGGCTTCTTCGTCGGTCTTAGCAGTCGTGGTGATCGAGATGTTCATGCCACGCAGTGCATCGATCTTGTCGTAGTCGATCTCTGGGAAGATGATCTGTTCCTTGACACCGATGTTGTAGTTGCCGCGACCATCGAACGATTTGCCATTGACACCGCGGAAGTCACGCACGCGCGGCAGAGCCACGGTGATGAAACGGTCCAGGAATTCGTACATGCGGGCGCCGCGCAGGGTCACCATCGTGCCGATCGGGTAGCCTTCGCGGATCTTGAAACCAGCGATTGCCTTGCGTGCCTTCGTGATCACTGGCTTCTGGCCGGCGATCTTCGTCAGGTCGCCAGTGGCGTGCTCGATGATCTTCTTGTCAGCGACTGCTTCCGACAGACCCATGTTCAGGGTGATCTTGGTCAGACGTGGCACTTCCATCACCGACTTGTAACCGAATTTCTCGGTCAGTTCGGCGACGACTTTTTCTTTGTAAATTGCTTGGAGACGGGCCATTTATTCTTACCCCTTCACTACTTCGCCGCTCGACTTGAAGACGCGGACTTTTTTACCGTCCTGGTCTTTGAAGCCAACGCGGTCTGCCTTGCCGGTCGCTGCATTGAACAGCGCGACATTCGACACGTGAATCGGCATTGTCTTGTCGACGATACCACCAGTAACACCGGTCATCGGGTTAGGCTTGGTCGCTTTTTTAGCGACGTTGATGCCTTCGACGATGACGTGTTCAGCGTCTACACGCTGTTGAACGACACCGCGCTTGCCCTTGTCTTTCCCGGCCAGAACGATGACTTCGTCGTTTTTACGAATCTTATCCATGTCGTATCCTTACAGAACTTCAGGTGCCAGCGACACGATCTTCATGAACTTTTCAGTGCGCAGCTCGCGCGTCACTGGTCCGAAGATACGGGTACCGATTGGCTCCAGCTTGGCGTTCAGCAGGACAGCGGCATTGCCGTCGAACTTGACCAGGGAACCATCCGGGCGGCGCACACCTTTAGCGGTGCGCACAACCACGGCATTGTAAATTTCACCTTTTTTGACGCGACCACGAGGGGCTGCGACTTTAACGGTGACCTTGATGATGTCGCCAATGCTCGCGTAACGGCGCTTCGAGCCGCCCAACACCTTGATGCACAGAACTTCCTTTGCACCCGTGTTGTCGGCTACTTCGAGCCGGCTTTCGGTTTGAATCATAGTATTTTCTTTCCCAACTTAAGCCGAAGAAACCCCACAATTTGTGGGCCTGCGGTCAGTCTTGGTCCCGCCGTAACGCCCCTGCTGGAGCACCACGATTGGGTGATTGGACTTTCCAATAACGCTTTCGTTACAGGCCGCACTTGCCGAGGGGGACAAACTGCGGCAACACATGAACGAAGCCCGCTAGTATCTCAGATACCAGCGGGCCACGCAAGACAAATTTTTAAAGCTTAGAGGACTGGTGCTACCAACAGCACCTGGGTGACCGTCCAGGCTTTCGTCTTCGAGATCGGGCGACCTTCTGCGATCTCGACGGTGTCGCCAATTTTCGCTTCATTCGCTTCGTCGTGCGCGTGATACTTGTTCGAGCGCACGATGATCTTGCCGTACAGCGGATGCTTGACGTGACGTTCGATCAGTACGGTTACCGTCTTGTCCATTTTGTCGGACACGACTTTACCGACCAGCGTACGCTTCAGCGCCGTTTTAGTGGTGTCGTTCATTTGGCTTCCTTCGTGTTCATCACAGTCTTCACACGCGCGATATCGCGACGTACTTTCTTGAGCTGCGAGGTATTCCCGAGCTGCTGGGTGGCGACTTGCATGCGCAGACCGAATTGGGCCTTGAGCAGCTCGTTCAGCTCCTTCTGCAGCGCGTCCTGGTCCTTGCCGCGGAGTTCCGATGCTTTCATATACAACTCCTGTTATTGACCGACCTGGCGAACCACGAACGTGGTTGCCAGTGGCAGTTTGGCAGCGGCCAGGCGGAATGCTTCGCGCGCCAGGGTTTCATCAACGCCGTCCATCTCATACAGGACTTTGCCTGGCTGGATTTCAGCGACGTAGTATTCTGGGTTACCTTTACCGTTACCCATACGAACTTCAGCTGGCTTGTTCGAAATCGGCTTGTCCGGGAAGATACGGATCCAGATACGACCGCCACGCTTGATGTGACGGGTCATGGCACGACGTGCCGCTTCGATCTGACGTGCCGTGATACGGCCGCGGGCAATTGCCTTCAGACCGAATTCACCGAACGAGACCGCGGTGCCGCGGGTGTGCGAAATGCCGGTGTTACGGCCTTTCTGCTCTTTACGATACTTCCTGCGCGATGGTTGCAGCATGCTTATTCTCCTGCTTTCTCAGCTGGGGCAGCAGCAGGTGCAGCGGCAGCCGGGGTCGCCAGCTTGACAGCTGGACGAGCGCGGACTACTGGCGCTGCGGCTGGACGTGCGCCGCCTGCTGGGCGTGGGCCGCGCGATGGCTTGCCATCGTCACGACGTGGGCCGCGTGGCTTCTTGTCGTCCGGCGGGGTGTCGATGACTGGTGCTTCGCCGGTGACCGAACGGTCGCCCTTGTAGACCCAGACCTTGACGCCGATGATGCCGTACGTGGTCGATGCTTCGCTGGTGCCGTAGTCGATATCGGCGCGCAGGGTGTGAAGTGGCACGCGACCTTCGCGGTACCATTCGGTACGTGCGATTTCGATGCCGTTCAGACGACCCGACGACATGATCTTGATGCCGACAGCGCCCAGACGCATTGCATTTTGCATCGCGCGCTTCATTGCACGACGGAACATGATGCGCTTTTCGAGCTGTTGCGAGATCGAATCGGCGATCAGCTGCGAATCGATCTCAGGCTTGCGGATCTCTTCGATATTGACGTGCACTGGCACGCCCATGATCTTCGCCAGCGACGACTTCAGCACTTCGATGTCTTCGCCTTTTTTACCGATCACGACACCAGGACGCGACGAGTAAATGGTGAAACGCGCGTTCTTGGCAGGACGCTCGATGACGATGCGACCGACCGAAGCGTTCTTCAGCTTCTTTTTCAGGAAAGCGCGTGCTTCCAAGTCTTCCAGCAGCATGGCTGCGAAGTTGCCGTTACCAGCATACCAACGCGACGACCAGTTACGGGTGACCGCCAGGCGGAAGCCGGTTGGGTGGATTTTCTGACCCATTCTGTGACTCCTTAGTTACCGACAGTCACGTAAATGTGACAGGATTGTTTAGAAATACGATCGCCGCGGCCTTTTGCACGTGCCGTGAAACGCTTCAGGATCGGGCCCTTTTCGACATAGATCTGAACGATTTTCAGTTCATCGATGTCCGCGCCATCATTGTGTTCCGCGTTGGCGATTGCCGACTCGAGAACCTTCTTGATGATCGTCGCGCCCTTTTTAGGGCTGAATTGCAGAATGTTGAGTGCTGCGTCAACTTTCTTGCCGCGGATCAGATCGGCCACCAGGCGGCCTTTTTGTTCCGACAGGCGCACGCCTTTGAGGATAGCTTTAGTTTCCATTATTTTTTCGCCTTCTTGTCAGCGGCGTGGCCCTTGAACGTACGGGTCAGCGCGAACTCGCCGAGCTTGTGGCCGACCATGTTCTCCGACACATACACAGGAACGTGCAGCTTGCCGTTGTGAACAGCGATCGTCAGACCGATGAAGTCTGGGGAGATCGTCGAGCGGCGCGACCAGGTTTTGACTGGCTTTTTGTCTTTGTTCGCTTGCGCGGCTTCGACTTTTTTCACCAGGTGGGCGTCAATAAACGGCCCTTTTTTCAATGAACGAGTCATTTTTTATCCTTATTTCTTGCCGCGGCGCGAAACGATCATCGACGAAGTACGCTTGTTCGAACGCGTCTTCTTACCCTTGGTCTGCTGGCCCCATGGGGACACTGGGTGACGACCGGCTGCAGTTTTACCTTCACCACCACCGTGCGGGTGATCGACAGGGTTCATGACCACACCGCGAACGGTTGGACGAACACCACGCCAGCGCATCGCGCCAGCTTTACCGATCTTGCGCAGGCTGTGTTCGGCATTACCGACTTCGCCAACGGTCGCACGGCACTCGATGTGCACGCGACGCACTTCACCCGAGCGCAGGCGAACCTGAGCGTAGGTGCCGTCACGGGCCATCAGCACGACGCCGGCGCCGGCGGTACGGGCCATCTGGGCACCCTTACCTGGCAGCATTTCGACGCAGTTCATGACGGTACCGACCGGGATGTTGCGGATCGGCAGGCAGTTACCGGCCTTGATCGGCGCTTCCGAGCCGTTCATGACGCTATCGCCGACAGCCATGTTCTTGGTGGCGATGACATACTGACGCTCACCGTCCGCGTAGCACAGCAGTGCAATGTGCGCGGTGCGGTTTGGATCGTATTCGATACGCTCGACCTTGGCAGGGATGCCGTCCTTCTGGCGCTTGAAGTCGACCAGACGGTAATGCTGCTTGTGACCGCCGCCCATGTGACGGGTGGTGATGTGACCGTTGTTGTTACGGCCGGCAGTTTTCGATTTCTTTTCAACCAGGGCTGCGAATGGACGACCTTTGTACAGGCCTTCAGTCACAACCTTCACCATGCCGCGACGGCCTGGGGAGGTTGGCTTCATCTTAACGAGTGCCATTATTTAGCCTCCTCGACAAAATTGATTTCCTGGCCTGGCTTCAGGCACACGAAAGCACGCTTGGTGTGGTTGCGACGACCGTTGAAACGGCCCGAACGCTTCTGCTTGCCTTCACGGTTCAGGGTCTGGACCGATTCGACCTCGACCTTGAACAGCAGTTCGACAGCAGCCTTGATTTCTGGCTTGGTCGCGTCAGGCATGACCTTGAACACGATCTGCTCGTTCTTTTCCGCGACGAAGGTAGCCTTCTCGGAAATGATCGGAGCCAGCAGCACCTTCATCAGGCGCTCTTCGCTAAATTTGATTGCGGCGCTCATGCGTACATCTCCTCGATCTTGGCCAGAGCAGCTTTCGTGACCAGGATTTTCTTGTAGAACACCAGCGACATCGGGTCAGCGTGCTTAGGCTCAACGACCAGAACGTGCGGCAGATTGCGCGATGCCAGCTCGAGGTTTTCATCGATGGTATCGGTGATCACCAGGACCGAGTCCAGACCCATGCCCAGCAGTTTCTGCGACAGCAGCTTGGTCTTTGGTGCTTCGATCGACAGGTTCTCGACGACACTCAGACGGCCTTCGCGGGCCAGTTGCGAGAAGATTGAGCAGATACCTGCGCGGAACATCTTCTTGTTAACTTTGTGCGTGAAGTTTTCTTCTGGGCTGTTCGGGAAGATACGACCACCGCCGCGCCACAGTGGCGACGACGACATACCAGCACGAGCACGGCCGGTACCTTTTTGGCGCCATGGCTTCTTGGTCGTGTGGTGGACTTCTTCACGATCTTTCTGCTTGCGGTTACCGCCACGTGCGTTAGCAGCGTAGGCGACGACGACTTGGTGAATCAGGGCTTCGTTGTATTCACGACCGAACACTTCATCGGCGGCTGCAACGTTTGCGCCGTCTTGACCTTGCTCATTCAGGAGCTTCAGTTCCATGGCTTACGCTCCTTTCTTGAGTTTGGTTTTGACAGCAGGCTTGACGACCACTTGGCCGTTCTTCGCGCCAGGTACGGCACCTTTGATCAGCAGCAGCTGACGTTCGGTGTCGATGCGAGCCACTTCCAGGTTCTGGGTGGTGACGGTGACGTCGCCCATGTGACCGGTCATGCGCTTGCCTGGGAACACGCGGCCTGGATCCTGGGCCATACCGATCGAGCCAGGAACATTGTGCGAACGCGAGTTACCGTGGGTAGCACGGCCAGATGCGAAGTTGTGACGCTTGATGGTACCGGCGAAGCCTTTACCGATCGAGGTGCCTTGCACGTCGATTTTCTGGCCCACTTCGAACAGCGAAGCAGCGATGATGTCACCGGCTTTGAGTTCGGCGGCTTTGGTGGAATCGATGCGGAATTCTTTCAGCATCGTACCGGCTTCGACGCCAGCTTTGGCGTAGTGACCGGCAGCGGCTTTCGTCACGCGCGAAGCACGACGTTGACCGTAGACGACCTGAACTGCGGTGTAGCCATCAGTTTCAGGGGTTTTGATTTGTGCGACACGGTTGTTCGACACATCCAGCACGGTGACAGGGATTGAATCACCCTCGTCCGTGAAGATACGCATCATGCCAACCTTGCGACCGAGAAGGCCCAAGCTCATTTTTTCTCCATTCCCACCTACGATTGGGCGGGGGTAGTTGAACTACTAAATAATACGGGCAATAAAAGACGCACCCGTACCGAAGCCGGCTAGTATAGCGCGCAAACGGCAACGGCGCAACAGGAAAGATCGGCATCGAAACCGGTCCTGTTGCGCTTTTCGCAGTATCTGGAGAATGAAGAATCCGTTCGAGCTGAACGGCACAGACAGGCACAGCATCGTGCACCTTGTCTCTACAGGCATCAACCATTGCTGGGAGCCTGCGACTTGAATTTCTGGTGGGCGGTGCAGGATTCGAACCTGCGACCCCTTGGATGTCGACCAAGTATTCTAACCAACTGAACTAACCGCCCGGGGAGCCGAATTATACGAGGCATGCCGGAACTTTTGCAATAGCTTTTTTCGGCGATTCAACTTTCCGACAGAACATTGGCATGCAGCAAACGGCGGCCGTAGCGAGCTGCCGGTTGTCATCGCTGCCTCAAAATGCTATCGTGCAAATGTATTTCGAGGACTGGCTTCGTCGTGTGCACCTTGCGCACGTGATCTCCGGCAACCATGCCGGCGCTCCCTGTCCTCCTCCGCCTGGCGGCTCCGGCCCTGTCGAACGCGCAATTTTTAGTACAACAAAGCACGCTTCACGCCGTCCGCCTTTCCCCGGCCCGCGCGCCTCCCCGGCGACTTCGCGGGCCCCGACCTGCGCCGTCAGTCCACACCTGGTCTGCTGGCGGCCGCATTGCTGCAAGGATTTACCCATGTCTGTCATTGATACACAACGCTGGCCGCGCCTGCTCGACCCTTCCCGCCTTGTCCTCGCTACCGATCTCGACGGCACGCTGCTGGCCGGCACCCACGAAGCGCGGCGCCGTATCCGCGAACTGTTCTCCGGTGCCCTGCCCGGCGCCAGACTGGTCTTCGTCACCGGCCGTGGCCTCGAAACCGTCATTCCGCTGCTGAGCGATCCGACCGTCCCGCGCCCCCATTACATCATTGCCGACGTTGGTGCGACAGTGGTCGACGCCGACCTGCGCCCGGTCGAGCCGATCGCGCACCAGATCGCTGCCACCTGGCCCGGTACCCATGAGGTGCTGCGCGCGCTCAGGGGCTTTGCGCAACTGGTGCGCCAGCTCGTGCCGCAGGAGCGGCGCTGCTCGTTCTATGCGAGCGAGTCCGCGATCACGCCGGCACTGCGCGCTGCGGTCGACGCCCTCGGCTGCGACCTGCTGTTCTCGGCCGGGCAATACCTGGACGTGCTGCCGCGCGGCGTCGGCAAGGGCGCCGCCGTGCGCCGCCTGGCCGAGGTGGCCGGGTTCGATCCGGCCCATATCCTGGTGGCGGGCGACACGCTGAACGACCTGTCGATGTTCGAGGCGGGCTTTCGCGGCGTGGTCGTGGGCGCGGCCGAACCGGCACTGGTCGAAGCCGTGCGCAAGTTGCCGCGCGTGGTCGTGGCCGACGCCGCCGGCTGCGGCGGCATCCTCGAAGCCTTTGGCCGCCATGGCCTGCGCTTCGATGGCGATGACGGCCCCGCCGCTGCCCCGGCCTGCGGCGACGCCGAGCTGGTGATGGTGTATCACCGGCTGCCGTACGATGAAGTGCTCGAGGATGGCGTCACGCACGCGCGGCGCCCGAAAAGCCCGAACGGCATCATGCCCACGCTGCTCAGCTTTTTCGCCGGTGGGCGCAAGGGGTCATGGGTTGCGTGGTCGCAGCAGGACCGCCGCACGCCGCCTGGCTTCGTCCCGCACGTCGCGGTCGATCCGGCCCACTACCCGCACCTGAAAGCGGCCCGCATCGCGCTCACGCCGGACGACATCGACCAGTTCTACAAAAAGTTCTCGAAAGAGGCGTTCTGGCCAATCATCTTTTCGTTCCCCGACAAGGCCGTGTTCCGCCAGGACCACTGGGAACGCTACCTCGAGATCAACCGCCTGTTCGCCGAGCAGACCGCGCGCGAAGCGGCGCATGGCGCCACCGCCTGGATCCACGACTACAACCTGTGGATGGTGCCGGCCTTCCTGCGCCCGCTGCGCCCCGACCTGAAGATCGCCTTTTTCCACCACACTGCCTTCCCGTCGAGCGATGTCTTTAACATCCTGCCCTGGCGGCGCGACATCATCGGCAGCCTGCTGCAGTGCGACTACGTGGGCTTTCATATCCCGCGCTACGTCGAAAACTTCGTCGACGCTGCCCGTTCGTGTGCGCCGGTGCAGATCGTCGAGGGCGTGGGCTGCGCGCCGCGCTTCCTGACCTTCGGCTGCGCGCTGGGGGTCGATCACATGACCACCGCGCTCGCGGTGAATGGGCGCCGGGTCGCGCTGGGCGCGCATCCGGTCGGCACCAACACGGACCTGATCAGCGCGCTGGTCGAGACCGACTCCGTGCAACAGCAGATCACCGACATCGATGCCTACCTGGGCGACACGACCGGGATCGTCTCGATCGAGCGCCTCGACTACGTGAAAGGCTCGCTGGAAAAGCTGCAGGCCTATGAACGCATGCTGGAACAGCACCCGGAATTGCTGGGCAAGGTCACGCTGCTGAACATCGTCACGCCGGCCGCCAGCGGCATGGATATCTATGACAGCCTGCGCGAAGACCTGGACCGCATCGTCGGGCGCATCAACGGGCGCTTTTCCACGATGGACTGGGTGCCGGTGCGCTACTTCTACCGCAGCCTGCCGTTCGAGCAGGTGGTCGCCCACTACGCCGCCTGCGACATCGCCTGGATCACGCCGCTGCGCGATGGCCTGAACCTGGTGGCCAAGGAATACGTCGCCACGCGCCACGCGACGGGCCGGCCCGGCACGCTGGTGCTGTCCGAATTCGCCGGCGCTGCCGTCGAACTGCATGGCGCGCTGCTGGTCAACCCGTACGACGCCCATGCCATGAGCGCCACGCTGTACGACGCGCTGACGATGGGCGCCGACGAAGTAGCGTACCGCGCCGGGCGCATGGCGGCGATCGTGCGCGGTCACGACGTGAACCGCTGGGGCGACGACTTCCTGGCCGCGCTGGCGGCATTGCCGGCGCCGGGTAACGAACAACCGATCGAAGAACGCGCCGCGGCCTGACATGAACTACATCATCCTTGCCAATCCTGTCGCCGACTGGCTGATCGCCCTGGCGGCCATGGCGGCCGTGACCATCGGCCTGGACGCCCTCAAGTCGATCGTCGCGCGGCGCCTGGATGCGGGGGCCACGCAGACCGAACCGGGCACGCCCGCACTCCTGCAAAGCATTGCTGCTGCCACGCTACGCTCGACGAAGCTGGTGGTGCTGGGTGGCGGCCAGCCTGGGTATCGGCGGTATCGCCATCGCGCTGGCGGTGCAGAGCATCCTGGGCGACCTGTTCGCGTCGCTCTCGATCGTACTCGACAAGCCGTTCGTCGTGGGTGACTTCATCATCGTCGACACGATGCTCGGCACGGTCGAGAAGATCGGCCTGAAGACCACCCGCGTGCGCAGCCTGGGCGGCGAGCAGATCGTGTTCTCGAACAACGACCGGCTCAAGAGCCGCATCCAGAACCTGCGCCGGATGGCATCGCGCCGCATCGTGTTCGGGTTCGGCGTGTCGCACCGCACGCCCGAACCGATCCTGCGCGCGCTGCCACAGGTACGCTTCGACCGCGCCCACCTGAGCGGCCTGGCCGCGCCGAGCTTCAACTACGAAGTCGTGTATTGCGTCGATAACACCGACTACACGATCTACATGGATATCCAGCAGGAGATCTACCTGCGCATCGTGGCGCTGCTGCAGGCGCAGGACGTGGCGCTGGCCTTGCCGGTGCAGACCGTGCAGCTGACGCGTGAAGCGCGGCCGCACAACAGCGCGCAGGCAGGCAATGACGCCAATTCATCGCTCGGGAAGGCTGCCTGACGCGGCATCCTCGCGTTACACTTGGCGCATGCACACGCCACTTCTCGCCAGCGTCCTGCGCTACGCAGCCCTCCAGGCCGACCATGACGGCAGAGCGCCCACGCCGATCGCCGGCCTGGTCGCGATCCGCGCGAACGGGCGCAGCGCCTTGAACAGCCAGATCGCCCGCCCGCTGGCCTGCCTGGTCCTCCAAGGCAGCAAGCAGGTCAGCACGGGCGGGCAAACGCTCACGTTCCATGCGGGCGATTCTCTCCTGATCATGGCCGACGTGCCCACCGTCAGCCAGATCACGCAGGCCAGCAGCGCGGCGCCCTATTGCTCACTCGTGCTCGACCTGAATCCGGCCGTGATTGCCGATCTGGCCACCGACATGGCGACGATCGAAGAAGCCGCCGGCGCGCCGGTGCGCAGCGCGCCGACCGATGCGCACCTGACAGACACCGCCCTGCGCCTGATGGGGCTGATCGAGCGGCCCGCCGCGCTGCCGGTACTGCAGGCCGCGCTGGTGCGTGAATTTCATTACTGGCTGCTGGCCGGCCGCCATGGGGCGGCGGTGCGGCGCCTTGGCCTGCCCGACAGTCACGTGCGGCGCGTGGCGCGCGCCGTCGCGCTGCTGCGCACCGACTATGCACGCCGGCTCCCGGTGGAACAGCTGGCCGGCCTGGCCGGCATGAGTCCTTCATCGTTTCACCAGCACTTTCGCGCGGTGACCTCGCTCACGCCGCTGCAATTTCAGAAGCAGCTGCGCCTGATCGAGGCGCGCCGCCTGATGCTCGCCGAAGGCATCAACGCCAGCACGGCTTCCCATGCGGTCGGCTATGAGAGCGTGCAGCAATTCACGCGCGAGTACGGGCGCATGTTCGGGCTGCCGCCGGTGCGCGACGTGTGCGCCGCGCACGAGCGCCTGCACGCCGCCTGAGATCAAACCCTCAAATCGCCTGCCCGCCCGAGACTTCGATGCGCTGGGCGTTGATCCAGCGGTTGTCCTGCCCCAGCAGGTTGGCGATCATCGGCCCGATGTCGTCCGGCACCCCGACCCGGCCCAGCGCCGTCATCCCGGCAAACACACCGTTCAGGTCCGGTGTATCGCGCACCGCGCCGCCCAGGAAATCCGTCTCGATCGCACCGGGCGCCACGGTATTGACCGCGATGCCGCGCCCGCCCAGTTCCTTGGCGAGATAGAGGCTCAGGATCTCGACCGCGCCCTTGACGGCCGCATACGCACCGAAGCCCGGGAGCGCGAAACGGGTCAGGCCGGACGACAGGTTCACGATGCGCCCACCATCGGCCAGCAGCGGCAGCAGCACCTGGGTCAGGAAGAACACGCCCTTGAAGTGGACATCGACCAGGTGATCGAACTGCGCCACGGTAGTGTCGGCGATGGACGCCATCGCGCCGTGGCCGGCATTGTTGACGAGGTGGTCGAACTGCTCGCGCCCCCAGGTAGTGGCCAGCGCCGTGCGCAGGCTGACGGCAAACGCGGGGAAGCTGGCGACGTCGCCCACATCGAGCTGCAGCGCCAGCGCCTGGCGGCCCAATGCGCGTACCTCGTCGACCACGGCCAGGGCCTCGGCTTCGCGGCTCTGGTAGGTGATGATCACGTCGCCGCCGCGGCGGGCGATGTGCAGTGCGGTGTTGCGTCCCAGGCCGCGGCTGGCGCCGGTAACGAGAGCGATCGTGGTCATGATGGTGAATCCTTGTCTGTTGGAGAGAGCAGCCAGTATGTGGGCCGGTCCACCCGCGCCGTTGCCGGAAGCTGGCCGGTGTTTGCCTGATCCTCCAGAACACAATGCCGCCTGGCGAGCGTGACTTTTGTTGCCGCAAGTACGTACATCCTCCTATGAAAACGGTTGAAATCGGCGCGCCGTGGCCCCATGTACAATTGATCAATTAACGCCTATATTGGCGAGACCATCCACGAAGGTTCGCCAGTTCAGCGGCGGCCAGTCAACCCTCAACGGAATTAGGAGTTCGTATGGCAATCAGTCTGCAAAAAGGCGGCAACGTCAACCTGAGCAAGGAAGCACCGGGCCTCACCAAGGTCATCATCGGCCTGGGCTGGGATCCCCGCTCGACCGACGGTTCCGCCTTCGATCTGGACGGCAGCGCCTTCCTGCTCAAGACCGACGCCAAAGTGCGCGGCGATACCGACTTCATCTTCTACAACAACCTCAAGTCCACCGACGGTTCGGTCGTCCACGCAGGCGACAACACCACGGGCCAGGGCGAAGGCGACGACGAAAAGATCGCCGTTGAACTGAACCGCGTGCCGGCCGACATCGACAAGATCTCGTTCTGCGTCACCATCCACGATGCCGAGGCGCGCCGCCAGAGCTTCGGCCAGGTCGGCAAGGCGTATATCCGCTGCCTGAACGCTGCCGGCGAAGCCGAGATTGCGCGCTACGACCTGTCCGAAGACAGCTCGACCGAAACCGCAATGATCTTCGGTGAACTGTACCGCCACGGCAGCGAATGGAAATTTCGCGCCGTCGGCCAGGGCTTCAAGGGCGGCCTGGGTCCTCTGGCCCGCTCGTTCGGCGTCAACGTCTGAGTCGTTCGCCTCGTCGCACACCATGTCGTCCCCCGGGCCCGCGCCACATGCGGGCCCTTTCTGCAACAATTTCAGGAACTAGCGCATGCGCGTTTGGTACAACAGGACTTTTTCGTCCGTCAATGCTGCGATCAAGCTGATTCGCGAGGCCGACACCGACGGCCGTTTCACCATCGTTCACAGCAACGCCAATCGCCATGCACCTGCTGCGCGCCTGGCCCACGAATTCCATATCGAGCCGGTCGGCCTGAAAAGCGAGGCCTATATCGACTGGTGCCTCGCCTTCTGCCGCGAGCAAAAGATCGACATCTTCGTGCCCGGCCGCGAAGCGACGCTGCTGGCATCCGAGCTGGGGCGCTTTGCCGAGGTTGGCACGCGCGTGCTGTCGGCCGCGCCGCCGGCCGAACTCAAACGCATCCACGACAAGGCCGACTTCTACGCCGAGACCGTGCTGCCCGACGCGCCAGTGGCCGAGTTTCGCGTCTTTGAAAACATCGCCCAATTCGACGCCGCCTGGGCCGAACTGCGCCCGCGCCATGCCAAGCTGTGCGTCAAGCCGTCGCATTCGATCTATGGTCTGGGCTTTGCCATCGTCGATGAAGCGCGCAGCAGCGCCGCGCTGCTGCTGGCCGGCGCCGAATACCACGTCGGCTACGACGACCTGCGCCGCGGCCTGGCCGAGATGGGCGAATTTCGCACGATGCTCCTGATGGAGTTCCTCGAAGGCCCCGAATACAGCGTCGACTGCGTCGGCGACAACGGCCGCCTGGTGGCCGCCGTCGTGCGCCGCAAACTGCCACAAGCGGGCAGCGGCCAGTTGATCGACATGCGTCAGGACATATTGGACGCCACCACGCGCCTGTGCGCCGACTACCGCCTCAATGGCGTGTTCAACGCCCAGTTCCGCGAAGGCGGCGGCCGCCCGCGCCTGCTGGAGATCAACCCGCGCATGTCGGGCGGGATTGCCATGGCGTGCCTGGCCGGCCCTAACCTGCCGTACATCGCGCTACGCTGCTTCGCCGACGGCTTTGACAGCGTCACCGTACCGCCAGTGGCTAACGGCATGCGCGTGGCCGAAGTCAGCGTCGCAACGGAACTGGCATGACCATGTCGTCGCCTTCATCCGGCCTGCAGCGTATCGAACTGCCCACCGGCACGCTCGAATTGCGCATCGACAGCGGCGCGCCCGAGCTCAATGACCTGCTTGGCTTTGCCGCGCGCGCCAATGCCAAGCGCGGGTTCCTCTTTTTGAGCAAGGTGCTGGGCAAGCACTGGCCGGCGTCGCCCCGCGCGATGCTGGCCGTGCATGAGCGCCTGGCGGCCACCGTGCCGCCGGTCGACGGGCCGGTGGTCTTCATTGCGATGGCTGAAACCGCGATTGGCCTGGGCCAGGGCGTGTTCGAAGCCTGGCTGCGCGCGCATCCGGCGCAGCAGGCGCTGTTCCTGTACACCACGCGCTACCGCGTGGGCGCCGGGCCGCTGATCGAATTTTCCGAGGCGCACAGCCACGCACCGCGCCAGTTCCTGCACGAGCCCACCGATCCGGCGCTGCATGCGCTATTCATGGCGGCGCGCACGGTCGTGATGGTCGACGATGAAGCCAGTACCGGCAACACCTTCGTCAACCTGGCCGCGGCCTGCCAACGCCTGAATCCCGGCATCGAACGCGTGCACCTGGCGACGATCACCAATTTCATGGGCCCGGCCGCCCCCGGCGCGCTCGATGCGCGCTTCGGCCTGCCGGCCACCATCGGCGCGCTGGTCGATGGCCAGTTCACGTTCGCGCAAGGCCCGCTGCCGCCGGACCAGGGCGCGGCCCAGCGTTACGAGCACGACGCCGACCGCGGCGCCAGCAGCACGTTCGGCCGCCTGGGGATCGATCACGCCGTGCAAGCGCCGAGCGAGCTGGCCACGCGCCTGGCCAGCGAGTTCGCGCCCGGCAGCCGCGTGCTGGTGCTGGGCACCGGTGAATTCATGCACGCGTCCACGCTGCTCGGCGCAGCCCTGCAGGCGCGCGGCGTCGACGTGGTCGTGCAATCGACGACCCGCTCGCCGATCCTGACCTGGGGCGCGGTGGGCCACGCCTTGCGCTTCCCCGACAACTACGGCGAAGGCATCGCCAACTACCTGTACAACGTCGCACCCGGCCAGTACGACCATGTCCTGCTGTGCTTTGAAACCGCCCCCGGCCCCGCGTTGTTCGCGCTGGCCGATACCCTGCGCGCGCGCCTGTTCCACTTCCAGTCCGAGGACCACGTTGAAGAAGTTCCTGTTCGCTGACCTGGACGACACGCTGTTCCAGACCTTCGGCAAGTGCGGCGCGCACCGGGATGCCCCCGATGCGCTGCAGCCTGCTGCGTACTACAAGGATGGCAGCATCTGTTCATACACCACCCCGGCCCAGCGCTCGTTTCTCGCGCTGCTGCAAGACGGGATGACAATGATCCCGACCACCGCGCGCGACCTGGATGGCCTGCGCCGCGTGCACCTGCCGTTCGACAGCTACGCCGTCATCAACTACGGCGGCGTCGTGCTCGAACCGGGCGGCGCGGTCGACCGGCCCTGGCTCGAGGGCGTGCGCACGGCGATGCACACTGCCCTGCCCGGCCTGCTGGAGCTGGCGGCCCACATCAACGCCCATGGCGCACGCACCGGTTACGCCGGCCGCGCGCGCATGATCGAGGATATCGGCACGCCGTTCTTCCTCGTCGTGAAAGACCCGGACAAGCTGAGCGAGCGCCTCGCGCCGCTCGAAGAGCA
Organism: Massilia sp. MP_M2; assembly: GCF_039123635.1. Taxonomy (NCBI): domain Bacteria; kingdom Pseudomonadati; phylum Pseudomonadota; class Betaproteobacteria; order Burkholderiales; family Oxalobacteraceae; genus Massilia; species Massilia sp. MP_M2. Next base: position 6,533 of record NZ_JBCHJF010000005.1, on the reverse strand, counting down.
CGTAGTGCGGCCGTGGATCGCGGATGGCAACCGCGACTACGCCGTACACCGCAACGGCAACAACCTGGCGATCCTGCCCAAGGCGCTGGACAAGGCCCATGCGGTCGCGCACATCACGGCGCGCCTCAAAGCCGAACACGGCGAGATCGTCACCTTCGGCATGGGCGACAGCCGCTCGGATGCCCGCTTCATGGCCGCCTGCGACTACGCGATCATCCCGCGCGGCACGCAGCTGGCCGGCGTTACCGTGGGGGCGCTGTGACCGAACATGCGCCCTTCCCGGGCAGCTATCGCATCGGCGACGTCGACTTTTTGCTGCGCCGTCTGCCGCAGCAGGACTTCGTCGACGTCGCCGCAAAGGAAGCACTGATCCAGAGCGGCCAGCGTCACTACAGCCAGATGCTGTCGCCGGAGTCGGCACCGTCCGGGCGCTACATGCGCCTGTTCGACGCCGCCTGCGCCGCCAACAACCCGCGCATGGCGCAGGACTGCGTGCGCCTGGCGGGCCTGATCGCGGGGCGCCGCGCGCAGCAGGTCACGATCGTCTCGCTGGCGCGTGCCGGCACGCCGGTGGGCGTGGTCGTGGCGCGCCTGCTGCGCGAACGGTTCGGGCGCGACGCCGTGCATTACTGCGTGTCGATCGTGCGCGACCGCGGCATCGACACCGCCGCGCTGCGCCACATCCTGGCTCAGGGTTATGCTCCTGAATCGATCGTGTTCGTCGACGGCTGGACCGGCAAGGGCGTCATAACGCGCGAACTGGCCGGCTCGGTCGACGCGTTCAACATGCGCCACGGCGTGGCGATCGACACGGGCCTGTACGTGCTGTCGGATCTGGCCGGCGCGGCCGCCTGCGCCGCCTCGTGCGACGATTACCTGATCTCGTCGAGCATCCTGAACGCCACCGTGTCGGGCCTGGTGAGCCGCACCGTCATGCCCGACGAGTTGGGCGCGGACGATTTCCACGGCTGTGTGTTCTATGCGGGGTTTGCCGGCATAGACCGCTCGCAAGCGTTCGCCGATGACCTGACCGCGCTGGCGCTGGCGGCGGATGTCGCCGAGGCGCCGCCAGTCGATGCACACGCGGCGCGCGAGCGCTCGCAAGCCTATCTCGGCGCTGCGATGCGGCGCTATGGCGTGGCCGACGTCAACCTCATCAAGCCGGGCATTGGCGAAGCCACGCGCGTGCTGCTGCGGCGCGTGCCGCGCCTCTTGGTACTGCGCGATGCGGATGCGCCGGATGTTGCGCACCTGGCCGCGCTGGCCGAAGAAAAACAGGTCCCGGTCGAGATCGACCCGAACCTGCCCTACCACGCAGTATCCCTGATCAGGAGTGCATCCGATGGCTAAATCACTGGGCGCGTCGTTGTACGTGCCGGCCAATCACAAGGACCTGGCGGAGATCGCCAACGGCGACCTGATTCCGCAGGCGCGGTCGCTGATCTTCTGCACGGAGGACGCCATCGCCGACCGGGAGCTGAGCTATTCGCTATTCAACCTGTCGGTGGTGCTGGCCAATATGCGCGTGGACGTGGCGGCCGACCGCTTCGTCCGGGTGCGTAATGCCGAAGTGCTCGAGCGCGTGCTGGCCATGCCGGGCGCCGACAAGCTCACCGGCTTCGTGCTGCCCAAGATCACGCGCCACAATTTCGACAGCTACTACCGGCTGCTGCGCCACACCGCGCATATGTTGATGCCGACGCTGGAAACGGCCGAAGCCTTTGACGACCACGAGATGCAGGGACTGCGCACATTGCTCGAAGCGCCCGGTGTGCGCCATCGCATCCTGGCGCTGCGCATTGGCGGCAACGATTTGCTGGCGCTGCTGGGCCTGCGCCGGCCGCGTGGCATGACGCTGTACCGCACGCCGCTCGGCCCCGTCATCTCGCGCCTGGTCACCACGTTCCGGCCCTACGGTTTCATGCTGACCGCGCCGGTATTCGAATACCTCGACCTGCCCGCACTGCTGGACCAGGAAGTTCTCGAAGACCTGGCGCACGGCATGATCGGCAAGACGGCCATCCATCCGACCCAGATCGCGCCGATCGAACAGCACTTCAAGGTGTCGCCGCAAGACCTGGCGGTGGCGCGCGCGATTCTCGACCAGTCGGCACCGGCCGTGTTTCGCATGAACGACGCCATGTGCGAAGTCGCCACCCATCGCGCCTGGGCCGAACGCACCGTCGAGCAATCGCGTCTGTTCGGTTTCCACGGCGCCGAACTGGATCACAAACCATTCCTGGAAGGGGAACCCTCATGAACCAATTTTCGCGCGGCCAAAAAGGCAAGCTGGCCGATCTGGGCAGCGGCCACATCTTCAACGTCGACGTCGAGATTGCCGCCAATGGCACCTCGGTCGATGTCTCGTGCTTCGGCCTGGACGCCAACGACAAGCTGTCCGACGACCGCTACATGGTCTTCTACAACCAGCTGGCGAGCCCGGAAGGTGCGGTGCGCCTGAACCAGTCGCCGGGCCGCGCCAGCTTCGCCGTGAACCTCGACCAGCTGCCCGCATCGATCGCCAAGCTGGTATTCGTCGCCGCGATCGACGGCGCGGCCAGCATGCGCACGCTGGGCGCGAGTTCGCTCACGCTGGGCAGTGCGCTGCGCTTCCCGTGGTCGGGCGCCGACTTCGGCGACGAGAAAGCCGTGATCGTGGCCGAACTGTATCGCCGCGACGGCCAGTGGCGCTTCGGGGCGGTTGGCCAGGGTTTTGCCGGTGGCCTGTCGACGCTGCTCGCACACTTCGGCGGCGCTGAAAGCGGATCAACGTCGAAATCTGCTGCGCCAGTGCCGGCACCGGCGCCTGCTCCCATTGCTGCGCCCGCCGCGCCACGCGTCTCGCTGTCGAAAATCACGCTCGACAAGCGTGGCGACAAGGTCTCGCTCGACAAGCGCGCCGGCGGCGGCTATGGCCGCATCCACGTCAACCTGAACTGGAACCAGGCGGCGATCGCGCCGCCGCCGGCGCCATCCACGCCGCCACCCGCCGCCGCCGCCAAGGGCAGCGGCTTCCTCGATCGCCTGACCAGCATGGCGGGCGACCTCGCGCACAAGGCGGGCGAGATGGCCAACAAGGCGCAAGCCTCGCGCAAGGGCCGCACCGGCATCGACCTCGACCTGGGCTGCATGTATGAGCTGACCGATGGCCGCCGCGGCCTGGTGCAGGCATTGGGCAACACGTTCGGCGACTACGAGCGCGATCCATTCATCAAGCTCGACGCCGACGACCGTACGGGCGCCGCTGCAAATGGCGAGAACCTGTTCATCAATGGCGAGCGCTTCGACCAGATCAAGCGCGCCGTGATCTTCTCGTTCATCTACGAAGGCGCAGCCAACTGGAGCGTGACCAATGGCGTCGTGACGATCGCGGCGCCTGGCCAGGCACCGGTCGAAGTGAAGCTCGACGGCGGCGACCGCCAGATCATGTGCGCGATCGCGCTGATCGAGAACCGCAGCGGCCAACTGGTGATCACCAAACTGGCCGAGTACTTCCAGCAGCAAGGCACCACCAGCGCGCACGAACTGATGGATCGTCACTTCGGGTTTGGCATGCGCTGGAAAACCGGCAGTAAGTAAGGAAAAGCTGGGGTCAGGTCTGACATTTGGACACGGCCTCAGCTTTAGTCAATGTTTTAGGGATCGGTTGGGTAACTCCGCCAGCGAGCACGCATTTACTCCTGTCATCGACGACTGACAATGTCAGGTAGAGGTCGTGTCCGAATGTCAGACCTGACCCCGGCTGTGACCTTGGCTGCGTCGGAACCGCTCCCGTAGGCGCTGGCTTCGAGGATCGCTGCTGGATCGCGCAGTTCGATCAATGCGTCCATGGCGACGCGCTTGTCGGGCGAGCGGGCGACGTATGCTTCGGCGATGCGCATACCGATCCAGTACCCGGCCTCGCTGGGCCAGCCCTCGGGAGCGGCGCCATAGTTGGTAAACCAGCGCTTGAAGCGCGGGCTGTCAGGGTCGGTCAGCAGCGCCTGGCGGTCACGCTGAAATTCGCGCCACAACCATGCTTCGCGTCCACGAGCCCATTGATCGCGATCCGCGCCTGGTACCTCCCCCGTGACCACGCTGGCAAGGTAGTCGGCAACGCCTTCGAGCAGCGACTGGGTTAGCAGGGGATCGGCCTGCGCTTGCGGCGTCGCATCGCGCTGCCAGGTATGGACCGTTTCGTGTGCAAAGAACCCACGCATTGTGGTGCGGAACTGTTCGGGCCTGGCACCCAGTGCGCACGTCACTTCCAGACCAATGACTTGCGCTTCGGCGCTGGCGGTGCCGCCGGAATTGCCGGCGCCGAAGACCACCATGATGGGCGGCAGCGGACGTTGCGGCAGCAGACCGGCAAAGGCCAGGTAGATCGCCCGCAGATCACTGCGCAAGGCCGGCAACTGCGGCAGGCAATCCCGGATTGCCTGCCGATACAGATCGGGTTGTTTGGCGACCACGCGCGCCAGGCGGTTGGCGTCGACGATCCGCATCGGCGTGAAGATCTTCACACCCAGTCCGGCCCCGTCGAGATAACCACGTTGCAGGTCGGCTGCCCTGGGCACTGTCCCATCCTTCATCAGCTGCGCAAAGCGCAGTGCGTCGATTGCATCGATGTCGACAGTCAGCGGATCGACGGCACCGGCAACTACGGCGCTGCTCCAGCACATTAACAGCGGTAAAAGGAAACACCGGATGGTCATTGCGTCTCTTCCTCGTATGGTGGCTACCAGTTGCAGCCGGTACCCGTGATCGTGTCGATGGCCAGCGGGATCAGAAGGATCAGGTTGAGCTTGTCGCCGCCAGAGTACTTTTTCTGACAATCCGGACGCTTCGCCTCGTTGATCGCGCGTGACAGGTTGCTATCGTCGCGCGCGCGCAGTCGTTCAGCGGTGCGCAGGCGTTCCAGTGGCGTCGGCACCCGCTCTTTTTCCAGCTGCCGGGCCAGGCCGCGCAGCGATTCCATGTCCAGTTTTCCGGTTGGCGCCGATGCTGGTGCCGATGCCGGCGCTGTCACGCTCTCGGTGGGCGTGGCCGATGCAGCTTGCTCCGAAGGCGTGATGATCATCATCGGCTCAGGCGACGCTGGCATCGCACGCGGTGTGGCGATGCGGGGTGGCCGCACGGCAGGCGTGGCAACTGGTGGCGGCGCGCTGCGCGCCTGCGGCACCGGCACCGGCTTTACCGGCGCCACGATGAAAGCAAACGCGATGTAATCGACCAGCATGCTGTGGCTGTCGGGCTTGGGACTGGCGTAGTGCACCAGTGCGAGTACGAACAGCACGTGCGCCAGCACGATCAGCGCGCCGGATCCGGCGCGCGTCGTTGCGCCCTGCTTTTGCATCAGCATGACATGCTGACGATCGGCGTCACAACATCGCGCCCGCTCCCGATGCGCGAGCGCTCCAGTACCCGGCCGAGCGAGTACTGCGCAGCAATCGCCACGCCAGCGAGATCGCGCCAGGTCGTGGCGCGCAAAAGGGAAACAACGTGCATCTGACGCATGGGCGGGCAATCGAACAAGCAAACCAGTCGATTACATCACGCCCTGCGGGTGCCGACAATGCCTGATGGCGGCGACGGCGCAGATCATGCGCGCGGCATGATGAAAGGCGCATCCAACAATGACAAAAGCCAGATTGCCCGCAATGCGGTCAACCTGGCTTCTTGCAGCGTCGACGGCCAATGCCGCCAACACTTAAATGCGATTACTGCAGTTTGATTTCGACATCGACGCCAGCTGGCAGGTCGAGCTTCATCAGTGCGTCAACGGTCTTGTCGGTTGGGTCCACGATGTCCATCAGACGCTGGTGCGTACGGATTTCGAACTGGTCGCGCGAGGTCTTGTTCACGTGTGGCGAACGCAGCACGTCGAAACGCTGGATACGGGTTGGCAGTGGGACTGGGCCTTTGACGACGGCGCCGGTGCGCTTCGCGGTCTCGACGATTTCCAGGGCCGACTGGTCGATCAGCTTGTAGTCGAATGCTTTCAGGCGAATACGGATTTTCTGGTTAGCGGACATGCGATTTCCTTTAAAAGAACGTTCCGGCTTGGTGCCGGCAATGTGGTCGAGATACTTCGTTACTGCACAAGAGGCGGGAGTATAACATCGTTCCCACCCAAACAGATGGGGACAGACCGAAAAGTCTGTCCCCATCGTTGTATCAATCAGACTCTCCCGAAAGAGAGCCGATCGACAATCTTGCCCTGATTAGTTAGGCAGGATTTTTGCAACAACGCCGGCGCCGACGGTACGGCCGCCTTCGCGGATTGCGAAGCGCAGACCTTCTTCCATCGCGATCGGGTTGATCAGCTTGACGGTGATCGACACGTTGTCGCCTGGCATGACCATTTCTTTGTCTGCTGGCAGCTCGATCGAACCGGTCACGTCAGTCGTACGGAAGTAGAACTGTGGACGATAGTTGTTGAAGAACGGAGTGTGACGGCCGCCTTCATCTTTCGACAGAACGTAGATCTCGCCGGTGAAGTGGTTGTGCGGCTTGATCGAGTTTGGCTTCGCCAGAACCTGACCACGCTGGAC
>NZ_JBCHJF010000004.1:0-481589 GCF_039123635.1 Massilia sp. MP_M2 | reverse complement strand
GATAGTGCTGCAACCAGTGTGAAAGTAGGTTATCGTCAGGCTAGTTATATAGAAAAGCCCCACTCAGTGATCTGAGTGGGGCTTTTCGCTTTGGGCGATCGATTTATCATGCCCCTTCCTCACAAGACCAAACCCTGCCATCTTGCTGATCGAGGCCAGCCCTGACCACCATGAATGCGTTCTCAACGCCACCATGCGCGTCAGGCGGTTGATGATCTACTCCGACGTGACCAAACGTATGGAAGCTAGTTTTCATCAACGTCATGTCGAACTATCGTGACCATCGGCCCCCTGACAAGGCCATTTCGACTCACTGCCCCGTCACCGTCACCGGTTCCACCGTCTTGGCCACGCCGCGGCTCTGACTGATACTGTCCCCATCATCCCGGCGCAGGCGCCAGAACACCAGGGAAGAAAATAGCGTCAGTATCGCCAGCGCCATGAACCCGTGGTGCATCGCTTGCGTTACCTGCCCCTGATTGGTCTGTGACACGTCACCAAGGAACCAAGCGGTGACGATCGATCCCGCTGCCAGTCCAAAGCTCATCGACAATTGTTGGAGCGAACTCGAGATCGTGCTCGCCATGCTCGAGTCTGCCGGTTCGATGTCGGCATAGGCCAGCGTGTTCATGCTCGAAAACTGCAGTGAGTTGAAGAATCCCAGCATCAGGCTGACGCACACGATCATGATCAACGGCGTGCTGGCATGGACCAGCGTGAACATGGCAATCGTCACGCCAATCATGATGGTATTGGACCGCAGCACCTGCCGATAACCGAAGCGAGCGAGCAAGCGCGGCGCGAACAGCTTCATTCCCATTGCCGCCAATGCCGACGGCATCATCATGAGCCCCGACTGCCACGCCGGCATCCCCAGGCCCAGCTGATATAGCAGCGGTAGCAGGAACGGCAGGCCGCCGACACCGAGACGGGTCACGAAGCCGCCCAGCACGGCAATACGGAAGGTACGCACCTTGAGCAGTGTCAGGCGCAGCAATGGAAACTTCGTGCGGCAGGCATGCCAGGCGTAGGCACCGAGCAAACCCAGCGCCAGCAGGAACAGCAGGCCGGCCGTGATGCCGTCGAGCGTGTGTTCGCCGAACACTTCCAGCACCCACGACAGCAACGCCGTGCCGCTGCTGAACAGCAGCAGGCCAACCACGTCGAGCGGGCGCTGCTGCTCTGCGCGGTAATCTGGCATATGGCGCCAGACAAAATACAGCGCGATCAGGCCTACCGGAATATTGACGAAAAAGATCACGCGCCATGTCGTCCAGTGCACGATCAGCCCGCCGATCGTCGGCCCCAGCAATGGCCCGATCAGCGCGGGGATGATCACGAAGTTCATCGCTCCCAGCAACTCGTTCTTGGGAAACGTGCGCACGATTGCCAGGCGCCCGATCGGGATCATCATCGCGCCGCCCAACCCCTGCAGCAGGCGCGCGCCCGTCATCATGCGCGCATCGACCGACAAGCCGCACAACACGGACGCAAAGGTGAAGATCGCAATCGCCGTAAAAAACACGCGCCGCGTGCCGAAGCGATCGGCCATCCAGCCACTGAGTGGAATACCGACGGCCAGGCCCAGGATATAGCTGGTGACGACCGATTTGAGGCTCAGCGGCGTAACGCCGAGACTGGCGGCAATGCTGGGAATGGCGGTGTTGACGATGGTCGCGTCCAGCTGCTCCATGAACAGCGCGATGGCGACGAGCCAGGGGAGATAGCGTTTGAGGGTAGGCGAAGGAGTCAATCGGGCCTCGACAACAGCGCGCGGACTGCGCCGCGAAAGGCCCGATTGTGTCACGAAATACTATTTACCCGCGCCGTGTACCCGCCGCCCAGGCGGGTGTCACGCGGGTAACGAAACCCATCAGAAGCGGTAGGCTGCCTTGGCGACGAGCCAGTTGGCACCGGCGTTCGGGCTCTTGATGCTGCCGTTCGAATAGTGCTGGTACTTCAGGCCGAAGTCCCACTTGGCGGTGGTGTAGCCCACGCCGAGATGGTCGCCAAACTGGAACGCGGTCGACAGTTCCTTGTCTTCATTCTTGTACAGCGTCGACAGAACGTTCAGGCCGATACCGATTTCGCCATACAGACCCAGCTTGTTGTCGTTCTGGTAGCGGAACACCGGCGTAAAGCCCAGCACGCCGATGTTCTTGTTGCGACCGGGGACGTTCTCGTACGCATTCAGGCGCCACAGGGCCAGGTTCGTTTCAAAGTAACCCGACAGGTGGCGGCCATTGCCGGCGAACCACTGCTTGTCCCAGTCCGACTGGATCGCGACGCGGCCCATGCGCTGCTGCGGATTGGTGCCGTATTCAAACGACACGGAATCGATGTAGCCGTTGCCCACGGTGGACTGGGCGAACGCGGCAGGCGCGCACAGCGCGGCGCTGGCCAGCGCCAGCATGCTGATTTTTTTGAAAGTGAACATGGTCTACCTGGAAAGGGTGGGAATGACGTTTTGGAATAATGCGGTATTGTACTAGCGAGAACAATAGCGTGCTGCCGGCCACGCAAGCGGACGGCGCAGGTATCATAGGCGCCCGCCGCAACAATATCGATCAATAACCATGGCCGAACCAACCATCACCCCGTTGTATCCCTTGAGCGCGCCGATGCAGCGCCAGCCGGAAACCGTCGTGCTGCCGCATGACCCGGTCGGCGAACACATTGCCACGCACCTTGGTGCGCCCACGATGTTCTTCCACGAGACGGATGGCGGCGCCATCCAGGTCGACATCCACGTGATCGCACCGACCGCCGATTTTCCTTACGTGCGCCTGCTGACCTCGGGGATGAGCAAGCGCCCGATGACGACGCCGGAAGGTGCGCCACCGTTTGCCGAGCTGATGATGGCCTTGCCGGCCAACTGGCAGCTCGATGAAGCGTCGGTCAGGGAAGAACGCTGGTACTGGCCGGTGGCCCTGATGCGCCATCTGGCGCACTATCCGCACAACCAGGGCACCTGGATTGGCCTGGGTCATGCGCTGCCCAATGGCGCACCACCCAAGCCCTACGTCGATGGCGTGGGCTTCTGCGGCGCCATCCTGCTGCCGCCGGTGTCGGCGCCCGAACCGTTTCATTCGGTGACGGTCGACGGCAAGGATATTTATTTCCACTGCGTCGTGCCGCTATTCAAGGAAGAACTCGACCTGGCGCGACACCGTGGCTTTGCCGCCCTGATCGACAAGTTCAACGACAAGGATGTGACTGATGTCGTCGACCCGGCGCGCAAGAACACGGTCAAGAAAAAATTCCTCGGCCTGTTCTAGACGCCGTCAAACAGGGCCGCGCGCGATGCGCGGCCCGCCAGGTTGTCAGGCAACCGGCAGACGCATCTCCACCAGGCGCGCCCAATAGCTCGCGCCAATTGGCAGCAGGTTGTCGTTGAAGTCATAACTGGCATTGTGCAACTGGCATGGGCCAAGGCCATGGCCACCTGCGCGGTGGTCGCCTTCGCCATTGCCGAGGAAGACATAGCACCCTGGCTTGGCCTGCAGCATGAAGGCGAAATCCTCGGCGCCCATGGTCGGCTCGACGTTTGCATTGACCGCGTCCGGGCCCACCACGGCGCGCATTGCCTCGATCGCAAACGCGGTCTGCTCGGTGTGGTTCACCAGCGGCGGATAATTGCGCTTGAAGCCAAAGTCGACCGTCGCGCCAAAGCCGGCGGCAATTCCGTCGGCCATTTCCTGCATGCGGCGCTGGATCAGATCCAGCACCTCGGTCGAGAACGTGCGCACCGTTCCCACCAGCTTTGCTTCATCCGGAATGATGTTGGTGGCACTACCTGCGTGGATCTGGGTGATCGACAACACCGCCGTGAGCAGTGGATTCTTTTCGCGCGAGATGATCGTTTGCCACGCTTGCGCGATCTGCACCGCCACCATGATCGGATCGATGCCGCGGTGCGGCTGCGCCGCATGGGCGCCCTTGCCGCGCACGGTCACGCGAAACTCGTTACTCGACGCCATCATCGGCCCGTCGACCACGGCAAACGTGCCTTCGGCGATGCCTGGCCAGTTGTGCATGCCGTACACGGCGTCCATCGGGAAGCGCTCGAACAGGCCGTCTTCGATCATGCGCCGCGCGCCGCCGCCGCCTTCTTCGGCCGGCTGGAAAATCAGGTACACGGTGCCGTCGAAGTTGCGGTGCTGCGCCAGATAGTGCGCAGCGCCGAGCAGCATCGCGGTGTGGCCGTCGTGGCCACAGGCGTGCATCTTGCCCGCGTGGGTCGATGCATGGGCGAAGCCATTGATTTCTTGCATGGGCAGTGCGTCCATGTCGGCGCGCAGGCCGATCGCGCGTTCAGACGTGCCGTTCTTGATGATGCCGACGACGCCCGTCACGCCCAGCCCGCGCACGACGGGAATGCCCCAGGCTTCGAGGCGGTCGGCCACGATCTGCGCAGTGCGGTGTTCTTCGTAGCTCAGTTCGGGATGCGCGTGCAGGTCGTGCCGGATTGCCTGGATTTCGGCGAGTGACGCCAGAATAGGTTCAACCAGTTTCATGATGTTCTCCGCGATGGGGACCTCGGTGGCGCTGCCGCGCACTGCAGCGCGTCAGGCGCTGCGGGCAGGGGTTTGCTGGAGGCCCCTCGGTTGTCTTGCCACCCTTGCATGGCATGGTTTTAACTATTGTAGCGTGCCTTAAACAGACTTGACAGGGGAGGTCACGAACCCCGTCCGAATCGTATAAAGTATTGGTTTAGCGCAGTATTTTCAGTGCAGCCTGCATGCAAAGCCCAAATAACAATATGACCACCACCACCGTCCGTGCGACCTGTCCCCACGATTGTCCCGATACCTGCGCGCTGCTCGTCAAAGTCGAGAACGGCGTTGCCACGGAGGTCAAGGGCGACCCGGACCATCCCACCACGGCCGGCGTGCTGTGCACCAAAGTCGCGCGCTACGTCGAGCGCACCTACCACCCGGACCGCGTGCTGTATCCGATGCGGCGCATCGGCCGCAAGGGCGAAGGCAAGTTCGAGCGCATCACGTGGGACGCAGCCCTGGACGAGATCGCCACGCGCCTGACCGCCATCGCCGCGCGCGACCCCGAAGCGATCCTGCCGTACAGCTATTGCGGCACGATGGGCCTGGTGCAGGGCGAATCGATGTCGCTGCGCTTTTTCAATCAACTGGGCGCGTCGCTGCTCGATCGCACCATCTGCGCCACGGCCGGCGCAACCGGCTACCGGTATTCCATCGGCAGTTCGATCGGCACCGACCTCGAACAGTTCCAGAACGCCAAACTGATTCTGATCTGGGGCGGTAACCCGATCGCGTCGAACCTGCATTTCTGGATGCGCGCGCAAGAAGCCAAGCGCAATGGCGCCACCTTGATTGCCATCGATCCGTATCGCTCGCTCACCGCCGAAAAATGCCATCAACATATTGCGCTGCTGCCCGGCACGGATGCCGCGCTGGCCCTGGGCATGATGCATGTGCTGATCCAGGAAGATTTACTGGATCACGCCTACATCGACCAGCACACACTGGGTTTCGAGCCGCTCAAGGCGCGCGCGCTCGAATGGCCGCCTGAACGTACGGCCGAGATCTGCGGCATCACCGTCGATGAAGTGGTCAACCTGGCGCGCCTGTATGGGCAGACCGCGAAGAATGGCGAGGCGGCCGCGATCCGCGTCAACTACGGCATCCAGCGCGTGCGCGGCGGTGGCATGGCCGTGCGCAATATCGCCTGCCTGCCGGCCCTGGTGGGCGCCTGGCGCCAGCCGGCCGGCGGCATCCAGTTGTCGAGTTCGGCGTCGTTCCCGACCAACCGCCCGGCGCTGCAGCGCCCCGATTTGCTGGCCGGCCGAACCCCGCGCACGATCAACATGACCACGATCGGCGACGACCTGCTGCGCGAGAGCGCGCCCGATTTCGGCCCGAAGATCGAGGCCGTCATCGTCTACAACGCCAACCCGCTGGCGATCGCGCCCGATTCGCGCAAGGTGCAGCAAGGCTTCGAGCGCGAAGACCTGTTTACCGTGGTGCTCGAACACTTCCATACCGACAGCGCCGACTACGCCGACATCCTGCTGCCGGCCACCACCCAGCTCGAACACGTCGATGCGCACCTGGCCTATGGGCACCTGTACATGATGGCCAACAACGCCGCTGTGGCGCCGGTGGGTGAATCCAAGCCCAACACCGAATTCTTCCGCTTGCTGGCAGCGCGCATGGGCTTTACCGATCCGTGCTTCCAGGAGAGCGATGACGCCATCGCCGCCCAGGCCTTCGACAGCAGGGATGCGCGTGCGGTGCACTTCGACTGGGAGTCGCTCAAGCGCACCGGCTGGAGCAAGCTCAACATGCCGGACGCGCCGTTTGCCGACGGTGGCTTCACGACGCCATCGGGCAAATGCGAGTTCTTTTCAGAGAGCATGCTGGCCGACGGCCTCGATCCGGTGCCCACGTATATCCCGCCCTACGAGTCGGTGGCATCGAACCCCGAGCTGGCGAAAACCTATCCGCTGGCCATGATTTCTCCGCCGGCGCGGAACTTCCTTAACTCGACGTTTGTCAATGTACAGAGCCTGCGTGCAACTGAAGGCGAACCGCACCTCGACATCCACCCGCACGATGCCGCCGCACGCGGCATCGGGCACGGTGACATGGCGCGCATTTATAACGATCGCGGTTCGTTCCTCGCCCGTGCACGCGTGACCGACAAGGCGCGCGCTGGTTTGGTGGTGGGCTTGTCGATCTGGTGGAAAAAGCTGGCCACCGACGGCAAGAACGCCAACGAAGTCACCAGCCAGCGCTTGACCGACATGGGCCGGGCGCCCACTTTCTACGACACCCTGGTGCAGGTTGAAAAAGCTGCGCCCCCAATACGAGATGACGCCCTCTAGATTCTCACAGGCCTTGCGGCCGCTCATGGCCGCGGCAGCTGCGGTCTTCATGTTGACCAGCTGCTCATCGCTTTCGTATTACACCCAGGCCGCGCAGGGCCAGCTGCAATTGCTGTCCGACGCGCGCCCGATCGACGACTGGATCGCCGATACCGGCACCAGCGTCAAATTACGGCATCGGCTGGAGGCGGCGCGCCAGATCCGCCGCTTTGCCATCCAGGACATGCAGCTGCCGGATAACGGCAGCTACACCAATTACACGAGCCTCCAACGCCCCTACGTGCTGTGGAACGTGGTGGCCACGCCCGAACTGTCCCTTAAACCGATCCAGTGGTGCTTTCCGGTGGCCGGCTGCGTGAACTACCGCGGCTACTACAGCAAGACCGACGCCCAGGCCTATGCCAGGCAATTGCGCGCAGAAGGTCACGACGTGGAAGTGGGCGGCGTGAGCGCCTATTCGACGCTCGGCTGGTTCAGCGATCCGCTGATATCGACTTTCATCAATTACCCGGACGCCGAACTGGCGCGCCTGATTTTCCATGAGCTCGCGCACCAGGTCGTCTACGTCGCGGGCGATTCGCAATTCAATGAATCGTTTGCCAGTGCCGTGGAGCAGGCCGGCGTGGAAGCCTGGCTCGAACGCTTCGGCAACCCGGCCATGAGCGCGGCCTACGATCGCTACAAGGCGCGCAAGCGCGATTTCCTGGCCCTGCTGCTGCATTATCGCGGCGAGCTCGAGCGCACCTACAAGAGCATCGAACCGGACGAGACCAAGCGCGCTACCAAAGGCCGTCTGTTCATCGCGCTGCAGAACGACTACCAGGTGCTCAAGGCAAACTGGGGCGGCTACGCCGGGTATGACCGCTTTTTTGCCGAGCCGCTCTCGAATGCCCACCTGGCGTCGGTGGCGACCTACAATGACCTGGTGCCGGCATTTCGCGCATTGCTGCATCGCGAGAAGACCTGGAACGGTTTCTACAGGGCCGTCAACCGGCTCGCCGCCCTCGACAAGAAAGAACGCAATCGCGTGCTGGCGCGGCTGGCGACGACAACGCCGCCGGGCTTGCAGGTGGTGCAGCGCACCATCGGCGCACTGCCGTAGAGGGCAGGTTCCAATCGGCGTAAAAGCGCTTGCGCACAAGGGCGCTGCCCGATAGCATCACACTCAGCGATAGCAAAGGCATAAGCTTCGTGCGCATGCGAGCCGGCAACATAGCACGGCCGCCGACAAAAACGACCACGATCCGACCAGGATCACGAGACAGAGGCAACCCATGGACAAGATTTGGCTGCAGTCGTATCCGCCAGGCATGCCGGCAGAGATCAATCCTGATCAGTACTCTTCGCTGGTGCAGTTGCTGGAAGAATCGTTCAGCAAATTCGCAGACCGCAATGCCTTTGTCTGCATGGACAAGTTCATCACTTACCGCGAGCTTGATGCGTATTCGCAAAAGCTCGCCGCCTGGCTGCAAAGCCGCGGCCTGACGCCCGGCGCGCGCGTGGCCATCATGATGCCGAATGTATTGCAGTACCCGATCGCGCTGGCCGCCGTACTGCGCGCTGGCTACGTCGTCGTCAACGTCAATCCGCTCTACACCGCGCGCGAACTCGAACACCAGATCACCGACTCGGGTGCCGAAGCGATCATCGTGCTGGAAAACTTCGCCCACACCGTGCAGAAGGTGATGGGCAAGACCCCGCTGCGCCACGTGGTGGTGGCGAACATGGGCGAGCTGCTTGGCGGCGTCAAGGGCATGGTGGTCAACCTCGTGGTCCGTCACGTCAAGAAGATGGTGCCCGAGTTCTCGCTGCCGAACATGGTCTCGTTCAAGGATGCACTGGCGCAGGGCGCCCGCATGACCTTCAAGCCGGCCACGCTCAAGGCCGGTGACGTCGCCTTCCTGCAGTACACGGGTGGCACCACGGGGCCATCGAAGGGCGCCACGCTCACGCACCGCAACGTGATCGCCAACGTGCTGCAAAGCGAAGCCTGGTCGGCGCCGGCGCTGGGCGAGGCGGGCGGCGAGCCGCTGACGATCGTGTGCGCGCTGCCGCTGTATCACATCTTCGCGCTGACCGCGTGCGCCATGTGGGGCATGCGCATGGGGGCGCTGAACGTGCTGATCGTGAACCCGCGCGACATCCCAGGCTTCGTGAAAGAACTGGCCAAGTACCGGTTCAACATGCTGCCGGCCGTGAACACGCTGTACAACGCGCTGGTGAACAACGCCGCTTTCACCCATCTCGATTTCTCCGGCCTGCGCATCTGCAATGGCGGCGGCATGGCGGTGCAAAAGGCCGTGGCCGACAAATGGCGCGATATCACCGGCGTGGCCATCATCGAAGGCTACGGCTTGTCCGAGACGTCGCCGGTGGCTACCTGCAACCGCGCCGACGTGCTTGACTTCACCGGCACCATTGGGCTGCCGGTGCCATCGACCGACATCGCCATCATCGACGATGCCGGCAACCAGGTGGCCCCAGGCCAGAGCGGCGAGATCGCGATCCGCGGTCCGCAAGTCATGCAGGGGTACTGGAACCAGCCGGCCGAGACCGCCAAAGTCATGACGGCAGACGGCTTCTTCCGCTCGGGCGACATCGGCATCATGGACGCGAGCGGCTACGTCAGGATCGTCGATCGCAAGAAGGACATGATTCTGGTCTCGGGTTTCAACGTCTACCCGAACGAGCTCGAAGGCGTCATCGCCGGTCATCCGGGGGTGCTCGAGTGCGCCGTGGTCGGCGTGCCAGACGCCCATTCGGGCGAGGCGGTCAAGGTATTCGTGGTAAAAAAAGACCCGAATCTCACGACGGACGACTTGCTGGCCTACTGCAAGCAGGAATTTACCGGCTACAAACGACCCAAGTACATCGAATTTCGCACTGAGCTTCCCAAGACCAACGTCGGCAAGATCCTGCGACGCGCGCTGCGGGATGAAAAGCAGGCGGACACGGTGGCGTAAGTCACGGCGAATGATGGGCAATCAGTCGAAGCCGCCTGCGGGGCGGCTTCGGCGTTTTATTGGAACCAACAAGGAAGGCAGTGGAATACATGGACAAATTCTGGCTAACGTCGTACGAAACCGGGATACCGGCAGAGATCGATGCGACGCAATATCGCTCGCTGGCGCATTTGCTCGAGGAGGCGTTCCGCAAGTATGCCGACCGCAAGGCCTATGCCTGCATGGGCAAGTCCATCACGTTTTCCGAACTCGATACGATGTCGCAGCGCATGGCCGCCTGGCTGCAGGCCAAGGGCCTGAAACCCGGCGCGCGCGTGGCGCTGATGATGCCCAACGTGCTGCAGTATCCGGTGGCGCTGGCCGCCGTGCTGCGCGCCGGCTACGTGGTCGTCAACGTCAACCCGCTCTATACCCCGCGCGAGCTGCAGCATCAGCTGATCGACTCGGGCGCCGAGGCGATCGTGGTGCTGGAAAACTTCGCCCATACACTCGAACAGGTGATCGGCCAGACGCAGGTTCGGCACGTCATCCTGGCCACGATGGGCGACCTTCTGGGCGGCCTGAAAGGCACGCTGGTCAACCTGGTGGTGCGCAAGGTCAAGAAGATGGTGCCGGCCTATTCGCTGCCAGGCGCGATCGCCTTCAACAAGGTGCTGGCCGACGGCGCGCGCGAAACCTTGGGGCAGGTTGCGATCGGTCACGACGATATCGCCTTCCTGCAGTACACGGGCGGCACCACGGGCGTGTCGAAAGGGGCGGTGCTGCTGCACCGCCACGTGATCGCCAACGTGCTGCAGAACGAAGCCTGGTTCGCACCGACCCTCGGTCGCATGCCGCCGGGCGAGCAGGCGCAGTTTGCCTGCGCGCTGCCGCTGTACCACATCTATGCGCTGACGGTCTGCGCGCTGCTCGGCCTGCGCGTGGGCGGCATGAACCTTCTGATCCCCAACCCGCGCGACATCAAGGGCTTCATCAAGGAGCTGGGTGGTTACCGCATCAACATCTTCCCGGCAGTAAACACGCTGTACAACGGCCTGCTGAACAACGACGAATTCGCCAAGCTCGATTTCTCGGGCCTGATGGTGTGTCCGGGCGGCGGCATGGCCGTGCAAAAAGCGGTGGCCGATAAATGGCTCAAGACGACGGGCATCCCGATCGTCGAAGGCTACGGCTTGTCCGAGACCTCGCCCGTGGTCACCGCCAACCGCTGCGACATCAGCGAGTTCACCGGCACCATCGGCTTGCCACTGCCATCGACCGAACTGCGCATCCTCGACGATGCCGGCAACGCCGTCCCGTTCGGCACCGCCGGCGAGATCGCCGTGCGTGGCCCGCAGGTCATGGCCGGCTACTGGCAGCGTGACGACGAAACGGCCAAGGTCATGACGCCCGACGGCTTCTTCAAGACCGGCGACATCGGCATCATGGACGACAAGGGCTACACGCGCATCGTCGATCGCAAGAAGGACATGATCCTGGTCTCGGGCTTTAATGTGTACCCGAACGAAGTCGAAGGCGTGGTCGCCTCGATGCCGGGCGTGCTCGAAGTGGCGTGCGTGGGCGTGCCCGACCAGCATTCGGGCGAGGCGGTCAAGCTGTACGTGGTCAAGAAGGATGCGAGCCTCACCGCCGACCAGGTCACGGCGTTCTGCAAGGAGCAGTTGACCGGCTACAAGCGGCCGAAGTTCGTCGAGTTCCGCGAGACGCTGCCGAAGACGAACGTCGGCAAGATCCTGCGGCGCGAACTGCGCGACGAAAAAAAGCCGGCTTGATGCCGCCGTCAGCCAGTAGGGTGGGCGGCTATGCCGCCCACGCGTTCAACGCACGGCTGCACCGCCCTAGCGCATGCCTCGTTTGAACGCGTGGGCGGGAAACCCGCCTCGCCGGCCGCGCCCACCCTACGACCGGCTAATTGAACGGTGTCAGCGGCATGGCGGCCTTCGTCACCACCGGATTACCGGTTCGCGATCAGCGATTCGAGCGGCGGCAACTGGCGCGGCTTGCGATCCGGGCCGGTGGCCACGTAGGTCAGCGTCGCCTCGGTCACCTTGACCACCTCGGCCGCCAGCCGGTTACGCTCGGCGTACACCTCGACGAACACCGTGATCGACGTATTGCCCACCTTGGTGATATCGGCATAGAACGACAGCAGGTCGCCGACGAACACCGGATTCTTGAACAAAAACGAGTTCACGGCGATCGTCGCCACGCGGCCATTGGCGCGGCGCGTGGCCGGCAGCGAACCGGCCAGGTCGACCTGGGCCATGATCCAGCCCCCGAACACATCGCCATAGACATTGGCGTCGGACGGGGCGGGCATGACCCGCAGTTCGGGCATCTTGCCGGCGGGGAGGCGAATGGTGCTGGGCGTGGTAACGGTATTTTCGGGCGTGGTCATCGTGAATTCTCGGTAAAAGCTACAATCGACCCGAATTGAACCACAAAAGTCTCCCCATGCGCCGCAATACCTCACTTCCGCCCGACCCCACAGGCATTCCCCGCAACGACTGGGCCACGCTCAAGACCTTGTTCCCCTACCTGTGGGTCTACAAGTGGCGCGTGCTGGCCGCCATGGGCGCGCTGGTGGCTGCCAAGATGGCCAACGTCGGCGTGCCGCTCGTGCTCAAGCGGCTGATCGACGGCCTGGCCATCGACCCCGCGCATCCGCACGCGCTGCTGGTGCTGCCGGTCGGCGTGCTGGTCGCCTACGGCTTGCTGCGACTGTCGATGACCGTCTTCACCGAGCTGCGCGAATTTCTGTTCGCGCGCGTGACGCAGCGCGCCGTGCGCACCATCGCGCTGCGCGTGTTTCGCCACCTGCATGCGCTGTCGCTGCGCTTTCACCTGAACCGCCAGACCGGCGGCATGACGCGTGACATCGAGCGCGGCACGCGCGGCGTGAACTCGCTGATCTCATACTCGCTCTTCAACATCTTGCCGACGCTGGTCGAGATCACGCTGGTGCTGGGCTACCTGATACTGAACTACGACATCTGGTTCAGCATCATCACCGCCGTGGCGCTGGTCTCGTACATCACCTTCACCGTGGTGGTCACCGAATGGCGCACGCACTTCCGGCGCACGATGAACGACCTCGAATCGAAAGCCAGTACCAAGGCGATCGATTCGCTGCTGAACTACGAGACGGTGAAGTACTTCGGCAACGAAGACTACGAAGCCAAACGCTATGACGAAGGCCTGAAGAACTACGAGAACGCCGGCGTGCGCTCGCAGACCTCGCTGTCGGTGCTGAACACGGGCCAGTCTCTGATCATCGCCACTGCTGTCACGCTGATCTTGTGGCGCGCCACGCAAGGCGTCATCAACGGCACCATGAGCCTGGGCGACCTGGTGCTGGTCAATACCTTCATGATCCAGTTGTACATGCCGCTGAACTTCCTGGGCGTGATCTACCGCGAGATCAAGCAAAGCCTGGCCGACATGGAGCGCCTGTTTGGCCTGCTCGACCAGAACCGCGAAGTGGCCGACGGCCCCAAGGCGCTGTCGCTGGTCATCAAGGGTGCACAGGTCGAGTTCTCGCATGTCGAATTTAGCTACGAGACCAAGCGCCAGATCCTGTTCGATGTCGACTTCACGATTGCCGCCGGCACCACGACGGCGGTGGTGGGCCACAGCGGCTCGGGCAAGTCCACGCTGTCACGCCTGCTGTTTCGGTTCTATGACGTGAACGGCGGCGCGATCCGCATCGATGGCCAGGACCTGCGCGACATCACCCAGGCGTCGCTACGCTCGGCGATCGGCATCGTCCCGCAGGACACGGTGCTGTTCAACGACACGATCGAATACAACATCGCCTATGGCCGGCCCGGCGCCAGCCGCGAGGACATCGTGGCAGCGGCGCGCGCAGCGTCGATCCACGACTTCATCGAAAGCCTGCCGGATGGCTATCAAAGCATGGTGGGCGAGCGGGGCCTGAAACTGTCGGGTGGCGAGAAGCAGCGCGTGGCGATCGCGCGCACGCTGCTGAAAGACCCGGCGCTGCTGATCTTCGACGAAGCCACGTCGGCGCTCGACTCGCGCGCCGAGCAGGCGATCCAGGCGCAGTTGAAAGAGATCGCGAAGAACCGCACGACGCTGGTGATTGCCCACCGCCTGTCGACGATCGCCGACGCGCAGCAGATCATCGTGCTCGATCACGGCAGGATCGTCGAGCGCGGCACGCACGGCGCGCTGCTGGCGGCGCGCGGCCTGTATGCGCAGATGTGGGATCGGCAACTGGCGCGGCCCGATGAGGATGTGGCGTCGCCGCCGCTGGTGCCGGAAGCGTTTGAGCGCGTGGACGGCGCAGCTGTCCACCCTACGATATCCGGCGCGTAATCAAACCGTGTAGAACATCCGCTGGATCTCCTTGGTGCTGGCCGTCTTCGTCAACGCCAGACGTAGGGTGGACGGCTCCGCCGTCCACGCGTCCAGCCAGCAGTGCATCAATACGTATAAAACATCCGCTGAACTTCCTTGGTGCTGGTCGTCTTCGTCAGCGCCAGCATCAGCAGGATGCGCGCCTTCTGTGGGCTGAGCGTATCGGCCACCACGAAGTCCAGCTCATCGTCATTGGCTTCGCCGTTACGCGCCACGATGCCCTGGCCGACGCGGCTCGCGCGCACCACGATGACCCCTTTGGCACGCGCAGCCACCAGCGCCGGCTTCGTTCTGGCCGGCAGGCTGCCGTTGCCGACACCCGCATGCACCAGCCCCTTCGCACCGGCCGCCACCAGTGCATTGACCGCCACATCACCCACGTTCGCATACGCATACGCCACGTCCACCTGCGGCAGCGCGTCGAGCCTGGCCAGATCGAATTCGGTATTGACCGTGTGCTTGCGCGTCACGTCGCGATAAAAGAACGGCTTGCCGCCCTGGATGTAGCCGATCATGCCCAGCTCGGTGGTGCGGAAGGTGTCGGCCGTCGTCGTATTGGCCTTGGTGACGTCGCGCGCCGCGTGGATCTGGTCATTCATCGCCACCAGCACGCCGCGTCCCGCCGCTTCAGGCGTGCCGGCCAGGCGCACCGCGTTGTACAGGTTGATCGGGCCGTCGGCCGACAGCGCCGTTGATGGCCGCATCGAGCCGACCACCACCACCGGCTTCCTGCTCTTGACGACCAGGTTCAAAAAATATGCCGTCTCTTCCAGCGTGTCGGTGCCATGCGTGATGACGATGCCATCGACGCTGCTCTGCGCCAGCAGCAGGTTGACGCGCTTGGCCAGTTGCAGCCACTGCGCATCGCTGATGTTTTCGCTGGCGATCTGGAACACCTGCTCGCCGGTGACGTTGGCCACCTTCGCAATCTCGGGCACGGCCGTGATCAGCGATTGCACGCCGACGGTGGCAGCGGTATAGCCGATCGTCGTCGTGCTGCTGGCGCCGGTCCCGGCGATGGTGCCGCCGGTGGCGAGGATCGTCACGTTCGGCAGCTTGGTGGTCTGGGCCTGGACGGCGGCCGCAAACAGAAAAAGAACGCCGCACAGGGCGGCGTGGGCAGATCGCGGGAACAGCATGAAGGTCTCCGGGCTTTTCAAACCCGGCAGCTTACAGCTTTTTATAGACCACGCCATCCTTCATCACGAACCTGACCTGCTCGAGCAGCTTGACGTCCTTGAGCGGGTCGCCCTCGACCGCGATGATGTCGGCCGCAAAGCCCGGTGCGATTGCGCCCAGTCGCTTGGGCTGATCCAGCAGCATGGCGGCATTGACGGTGGCTGCGCGGATTGCCTCGATCGGCGTCATGCCCGCTTCGACCATGTAGCCGAACTCTTTCGCATTCTCGCCATGCGGGAACACGCCGGCATCGGTGCCGAACGCGATCTTCACGCCGGCCTTACTGGCGCGGGCGAACGTGGCCTGCAGCTGCGGCCCGATCGCCGCGGCCTTGGGCTGCACCAGCGCCGAATAGTAGTTCGGCACCTTGGCCTTGTCCGCCACGTAGCGGCCGGCCGAGATGGTCGGTACGTACCAGCCGCCGGTCTTCTTGAAGAGCGTGATGACCTCGTCGTCCATCAGCGTGCCATGTTCGATCGAGTCGACGCCAGCGCGCAGCGCGCGCTTCATGCCTTCGGCGCCGTGGGCGTGGGCCGCCACGCGAAAGCCGTAATCCTTCGCGGTCGTGACCACGGCGCGCAGCTCGTCCTCGGTGTACTGCGAGTTCTGGCCGCTGGCGGCCTGGCTCAGCACACCGCCGGTGGCCGTCACCTTGATCAGGTCTGCGCCATCCTTGTAGCGCTGGCGCACGGCCTGGCGCGCTTCTTCGGGGCTGTTGAGCACACCCTCGACCGGGCCGGGCGTGCCGATCTTCTCGTTCAGGAAGTGCGACAGGTTGTTGGTCGGATCGGCGTGGCCACCCGTGGTGGCCAGCGACTTACCGGCCGTGAACATGCGCGGGCCCGGCACGTCGCCGGCGGCAATCGCCCGCTTGAGCGCGATGTTCAAATCATCGGCCGCGCCCAGGTCGCGCACCGTCGTGAAGCCCGCCATCAGCGTGCGCTCGGCAAACCTGATCGAGCGGTAAGCCATGTCGGCCGGGTTGGCGGTGAGGCGGTCGCGGTAGGCGTCGACTGCCGGCTGGGTCTCGCTGGTCAGGTGCACGTGCATGTCGATCAGGCCGGGCAGGCAGGCGTGGCGCGACAGGTCGATGTTCCCGGCAGCGCCGGTCATGGGGCCGACCGAGACGATGCTGCCGTTCTCGATGACGATGCTGACGCGTTCGCGCCAGACGCCTTGCTGCACGTCCAGCAGGCGCCCGCAATCGACTGTCTGGGTGGCGGCGTGCGCGCTGTTCAAGGCCAGCAGGATGCCGGCGGCCATCATGGTTTTCATCGTTCGTCCCTCGTTATTTTCATGAAAAAAAAGGCCCTCCATCGCTGGAAGGCCTTCGGGTATCAGGCAATGCCCGCCGCGCCTAGCGCAGCGGTGAAATGGCGGGTTCGGCGTTCGGCTCCCCGAGCTCGCCCTCCCACTTGGCCACGACGGCGGTGGCGATGCCGTTGCCGATGACGTTGGTGGCCGAGCGGGCCATGTCCAGGAAGTGGTCGATCGCCAGCAGCAGCAGCAGGCCTGCTTCCGGGATGTCGAACTGGTTCAGCGTGGCGGCGATCACCACCAGCGATGCGCGCGGCACGCCGGCCATGCCCTTGGAGGTCAGCATCAGCACCAGCATCATCGTGATCTGGGTGCTCATCGACAGCTCGATGCCGTAGGCCTGGGCGATGAAGACGGCGGCGAAGGTGCAGTACATCATCGAGCCGTCGAGGTTGAACGAGTAACCGATCGGCAGCACGAACGAGGCCAGGCGGTTCTTGACGCCGAAGCGCTCGAGGCCTTCCAGGGTTTTCGGGAACGCCGCTTCGGACGATGCGGTCGAGAAGGCCAGCAGGGTCGGGCCGCGCAGTTCGGCGATCAGGCGCAGGATGCGCGGGCCGATGAAGATCATGCCGATGCCGATCAACACCACCCACAAGAGCGCGATGCCGAAGTAGAACTGGGCCATGAAGACGCCGTAGGTCGACAGCACGCCCAGGCCGCTCTTGGCGATGATGCCCGAAACGGCGGCCAGCACCGCGATCGGCGCGAAGTTCATCACGTAGCCGGTCAGCTTGAGCATGACGTGGGCAACGCCGTCGATGGCGTCGATCATTGGCGTGGCGCGTGCACCGACGGCGGCGGCAGCGGTGCCGAAGAACACCGAGAACACGACGATCTGCAGGATCTCGTTGCGGGCCATGCCGTCGACGATCGAGGTTGGCACCAGGTGGGTGATGAAGTCCTTCATCGTCAGGCCGCTGGTGGTAATGCCCGAAGTGGCGTCCACTGGCGGCATCATGCCGGCGGCGAACAGCGCGTCACCGGGACGGAACAGGTTCACCAGGATCAGGCCCAGCGACAGCGAGATGAGCGAGGCAATGAAGAACCAGCCCAGCGCCTTGACGCCGATGCGGCCCACTTCCTTGGCGTCGCCCATCTTGGCGATGCCAACCACCAGGGTGGCAAACACCAGAGGCGCGATGATCATCTTGATCAGGCGAAGGAACAGCGTCGTGATCAGCGACATCGTGTCGGAGAAGCTTTGTGCGCCGGCCGTGTCCGAATTGGTGTTGACCAGATAGCCGACCAGAATACCGATCACCAGCGCGATCAGAATATAGGTGGTCAGGCGGTTTCGATTGTTCATAAAGCTTCCTGTCTTTGGGACCTGTGCGACACCCGCGGCAACGGCGCTGTCGCTGGTGAATTGTTCGGGCAGTGGCTGGCTGTCGAGGACCGAAAGACCAGTTGATTCTGAAGATTATGGCAAGTTCCGCAGTATCCTAGGGGCTGTTAGTGCTGTCAAGCATGCAGTCGCGTGTGGTGTGTGCGGACGATCACGCCACGTCGCGCGATGATCCAAGGCGCCCCGGCGCAGGTAAAATACGCCATCCGTTTTCCGAGAGCCGCCATGTCCACCATCGAAATCCCCGACACCATCACCATCACCCGACCAGACGACTGGCACCTGCACCTGCGCGACGGCGCGGCCATGGCCAGCGTGCTGCCGCACAGCGCGCGCCAGTTCGCGCGCGCGATCGTGATGCCCAACCTCCGGCCGCCCGTCACGACCACCGCCATGGCGCTGGACTACCGCGCCCGCATCCTGGCCGCGCTGCCCGAAGGCGTGCAGTTCGAGCCCCTGATGACGCTGTACCTGACCGACAACACCAACCCGGACGAGATCCGCCGCGCGCAAGACACCGGCTTCATCCACGCCGTCAAGCTGTACCCCGCCGGCGCCACGACCAATTCCGATGCCGGCGTGACCGACCTGACCAAGTGCTACAAGACGCTCGAGGTGATGCAGGAAATCGGCATGCCGCTGCTGGTGCACGGTGAAGTCACCAATCACGACATCGACCTGTTCGACCGCGAGGCCGTGTTCATCGAGCGCGTCATGCGCCCGCTGCGCCGCGATATGCCGGCCCTGCCGGTCGTGTTCGAGCACATCACCACCAAGGACGCGGCGCAGTACGTGGCCGAAGCCGAAGGGCCGATCGCCGCCACCATCACCGCCCACCACCTGCTGTACAACCGCAATGAGCTGTTCAAGGGCGGCATCCGCCCGGACTTCTACTGCCTGCCGGTGCTCAAGCGCGAAGAACACCGCCTGGCGCTGGTCACCGCCGCCACCAGCGGCGACGAGCGCTTCTTCCTGGGCACCGATTCGGCCCCGCACGCCGTGCATACCAAGTACGCTGCCTGTGGCTGCGCGGGCTGCTACACGGCGCTGCATGCGATGGAGATGTATGCCGAAGCGTTCGCCCAGGCCGGCGCGCTCGACCAGCTGGAAGCGTTCGCCAGTTTCAACGGCCCGGCGTTCTACAACCTGCCGCGCAACGAGGGCACGATCACGCTCAAGCGCGAAGCCTGGACCTTGCCCCAATCGGTGCCGATGGCCGAGCACCAGCTGGTGCCGCTCAACGCGGGCGAGACCATCAACTGGAAGATGCTGTAACACCGATGCTTCCGCCGATCGACTGGGCGCAGCCGTGGTACGACACGGTGCGTCCGGCCTTCGAGCGCGCCGCGCCACCGGCCGACGGCTTCATCGACGCCTTCAATGCTGCCGCGTGCGCACTCGATCTGCGCAACGGCGCCGGCCAGCTGCTGCGCTTCGTGCCGCAAGCGAGCCTGCCCGATGGCACGGCGTACGAGGCATTCATTGGCGCGACGGGGCAGGTGCCCACGCGCGACAATCTGCACGACTTCTTCAATGCGTTGGTGTGGCTGACGTTCCCGGGCATCAAGCGCGCCCTGAACTCGCTGCAGGCGGCGCAGATCGCGCAGGCTGGCGTGGGCAAGTCGCGCGGACCGGCGCGCGACGCCGCCACGATCTTCGACGAGAACGCGGCGCTGCTGGTGGTGCGTGACACGGATGTGGGGCGGACACTGGTCGACGACCTGCGCGCGCACCGCTGGCTCGACGCGCTGTATGACAAGCGGACCCTGTTCGGCCGCGATGCCGAAGTCTGGCTGTTCGGCCACGCGCTGATGGAAAAGCTGGTCACGCCGCGCAAGGCGATCACCGCGCACACGCGCGTCGTGTTCGTGGACGACGCTTACTTTGCGCTGGCGCCGGATGCGCGCCGCGCCTGGATCGACCGCGAGGTGGCCGCTGCACTGGCCGGCGAAGGCCTGGCGCACGGTGGCGCCACCTCGGGCTTCACCCCGCTGCAGGTGCTGGGCGTGCCGGGCTGGTGGCCGGGGCAGGATGCCGATTTTTATCGTGATACCACCGTGTTCCGTCCACGCCGGACGGACTAACCAAGGAGAATGTGCATGGCTGAAGCGGTACGTTGGGGAATCCTCGGGACGGGCAAGATTGCCCATGCCTTTGCCACTGCACTGAAGGATGTGCCGGGGGCGGTGCTGGCAGGCGTGGCGTCACGCAGCCAGGCGACGGCCGACGCGTTCGGCCACGAATTCGGCGCGCTGGCCAGCTACGGCGCGTACGAGGCACTGGTGGCGAACCCGGACATCGACCTGGTCTACATCGGCACCCCGCACCCGCAGCACGTCGAGAATGCCTTGATGGCCCTGCGCGCGGGCAAGGGCGTGTTGTGCGAGAAGCCCTTTACGATGAACCTGCGCGAAGCCGAGCAGGTCGTGACGCTGGCGCGCACCAGGCGCCTGTTCCTGATGGAGGCAATGTGGACGCGCTACCTGCCGGCCTACCAGGAAGTCCAGCGCATCCTGGCCTCCGGCGAAATCGGCACGCCGCGTCAGGTGGTGGCCGACTTCGGGTTTGCCGCCACGTTCGGCCCCGAGCACCGCGTCTTCAACCCCGAGCTGGGCGGCGGCGCGCTGCTCGACCTGGGCATCTATCCATTGTCGATCGCTGCCGGCCTGCTTGGCCCGGTGGCGGAAATCCGCGCCCAGGCCCAGATGGGCCCGACCGGCGTCGACGTGCAGACGGGCTTCACGCTCAAGCACGAAGGCGGCGGCATGTCGGTATGCAGCTGCTCGCTGCTGGCGCGCACGCCAGCCGAACTGACGGTGGCGGGCGAGCGTGGCCACGTGCGCATGAATACGCGCTTTCACTGCGCGACGTCGGTCACGGTCACGCTCGACGACGGCACCTCGCGCACGATCGACACGCCGTATCTGGGCAACGGCTACGTGCACGAAGCCATTGAAGCACAGCGCTGCTGGCAAGCCGGTTTGCTGGAAAGCCCGGCGATGACGCAGCGCGAAACGCTGGCGCTGATGGGCGTGATGGACGAGATCCGGCGCCAGATCGGCTTGCGTTACGAGGCGGACCGGGTACGCGCGCCAGCATGAGGCTTGGCGCCGTCACGCCGATCCTGCGCATCTTCGATGAAGCGAAGGCCAGGCAGTTCTATGTCGATTACCTTGGCTTCAAGGTCGACTGGGAGCACCGCTTCGCGCCCGACCTGCCGTTGTACCTGCAGATCGCGCGTGATGGGTGCGTGCTGCACCTGAGCGAACATCATGGCGATTGCTGCCCTGGTGCTGCGCTGCGGATCAACATCGACGACATTGACGTCTTGCACGCCGAACTGGCAGCCAGACAATATGGGTATGCGAGGCCGACGATCGAGGATACGCCATGGGGCACCCGCGAATTGAGCATCAAGGATCCATTCGGCAACCGGCTCACGTTCACATGCTAACGACACGATCGAACCGTCACCGGCGGTTCGAATAACACCGACAACAACAAGGACACCATGAAACGCGATGCTCGCTCCACCGCCCGTGTACGGCGCCTCAATCAACGCCAACGCAAGAAGCTGCGCGTTGGCGAATTCACGGAATACGTCTTCGACGTCGAGCTGACGTTCAGTCAGCCGATCAATGACGCTGCGCACAGCGCCCTGATCGATGACTTGTTCGGTTTTATCGAAGAGCGCGGGATGATCGGTGGCGGTTTCGGCGGGCGCTTCCCGCTCACCGAAACATCCGGCGTCATTACCGCCATGGAGCGTGGCTCGCCGAGCGAAGACGACCGTGAGGCTGTTGCGCAGTGGTTACGTGCCCGGCCAGAGGTGGCCGATGTTCGTGTTCTCGCGTTGGTCGATGGATGGCACGGCGAAACCCAACATGGGCATGCTCGTACCCAATAAAGGTATGTTCCGAGTCAGGTGGCTGGTGGCATCGACACGGTCGCCGCATCCAGCCGCCTGAACAACTCCCGGTGCAGATCCCGCGTGTGCTTTTCCATGTGCTTGCGCGCGTGCGCGATCTCTTGCAGCTCGCGCTGCGCCACCTCGATCTTGCGATTGGCGATGGCCCACAGCGCCAGTTCGACGCGCGCATCGATACTGCCGAAGCGTTCCACGACCGACGCCAACTTAACGCCGGCCTCAAGCTGCTGATTGTTCGCGGCATACGCGCGCCCCAGCGCTAGCCCAACCTCATCGGCGCGAAAGCCCGGATGCCTGGTTTGCAGCGGCGCGAGCAGCGCGATTGCTGCTGCCGGCTGGCCATGCGCCGCATTGGCACGCGCAGCGCCCAGGACCACTTCCGGATCGCCGGCGAATGGGCCACGCAGGCAGGCATCGTAATGCTGGACCGCTTCTTCGGACTGGCCAGCACCCAGCAGCGCGGCGGCCAGGCGCATCTGGTTGTGGGCCGTCGGCGTCAGGTCGAACGCGCGCCGCGCTTCACGCACGTCGCGGCCGGGATCGATGGTGTTCTGCAGCGCGCGGGTGGCGATGCGGCCCTTGCGCTCCAGGCGCGACGCGGGCAGGTACTCGGCCACGAAGTAGGCCAGGCTGCCAAGGACCGGGAACGAAAACAGGATCAGCAGCCAGTACATCTGGCGCCCGTTGCGTAGCGCATGGACCGCGAAGAACAGCGCGATCAGAAAGTGTAGGCCGAGTCCGACGATAGGCATGCCAGGTTCCGTGTCTTGTGATGGATGGGGCGCGACTGTTCAGAAGCAGGACGTTGCAACTCAGCCAAGATAACTTGAAACAGGGAGCAAATTTCTAACGGATTGTCACAGTGCGTTTGTATAACACGGTAAGCCATCAGATGGGAAATGCCGCCCGCCCGTCGTTAATATCCTGCTAGAGTTTAAGTTGTTGCCTAACGGGAATTCTCATGTCTGCAGAACGGAATGTCGCGGTATTGGTGGACTGCGAAAATGCGCAGAGCGCCGTGCTCGATCAGGCGATGCAGCATGCATCGACCCTTGGGCGTGTGGTCCTGCGGCGCGGTTACGGTAACGCGGCATCGCTGACAAACAAGTGGCAGGAAGCGCTGATCCGCCACGGCTTTACGCCGTGCCTGCAATTCCAGTATGTGGGCGGCAAGAACACGGCCGATATCGCACTGGCGCTGGACGCGCTGGAGATGCTGCTCGACGGGCGTGCCAATCAGTTCGTGATTGTCACGAGCGACTCGGATTTTGTCGGCTTGTGCCGCAAGCTGCAGGAGCGCGGGGCTGGCGTGCATGTATGTGGCGAAGCGAAAACGCCTGCAGCTTTGCGATACGCCTGTGGCGCATTTCATGAGGCGGCATCGGTCGTACCGGTCGTCGAATTGCCACCGGTCGCTTCGGGCGGCGTGAAAGCCGTCGTCGACTGGCGTAATCTACTGGTCAAGACGGTTCGCAAAGTCGCAAAGGCTTCGCCGAATGGATCGGTCAAGCTGAGCGAGCTGGGAAACCAACTGAAGCTAGCCAGTCCCGGTTTTTCTCCGGCAGCGCATGGTCATGCCAAGCTGCGGACGATGATCGAAGCATGCAGCCAGTTGCGGTTGCATCAGACCGAGGGTGGCCATTGCACCGTCGGCATGGCCCCAGCAGCGCCACCCACCGCCCTGCGCGCCGTCTAAACCTTCAGGAATTCCTCACGTCCACCCAGCCAGCGCGCCAGATGCGCATCGACCACGGCCATCTTTTCAGGCGTCTCGCCATCGAGCAGCCACTGCGCCACGTCGCGCGCCCGATCCACCATCCACTGGTCGATTTCCAGGTCGGCAAAGCGCAGCATCGCCTGACCTGACTGGCGCGCGCCCAGAAATTCGCCGGGCCCGCGGATCTCCAGATCGCGCCGCGCGATTTCGAAACCGTCCGTCGTCTCGCGCATCGTCATCAGGCGCTGCTTGGCCACCTGGCCGAGCGGCGACTGGTACAGCAGCAGACAGACCGACGCGGCCGAACCGCGGCCCACGCGTCCGCGCAGCTGGTGCAGCTGCGACAAGCCGAACCGCTCCGCATGCTCGATCACCATCAGCGACGCATTGGGCACGTCCACGCCCACCTCGATCACGGTCGTCGCCACCAGCACATGCACCTGGCCCGCCGTGAACGCGTCCATTACTTCCTGCTTCTCGGCCGGCTTCATGCGGCCATGCACGAGCCCTACCTGCAGGTCGGGCAGCGACTCGGCCAGCGTTTCATAGGTCTCGGTCGCAGTCTGCAATTGCAGCGCTTCGGATTCCTCGATCAGCGGGCAGACCCAGTACACCTGGCGCCCTTCGAGCGCCGCGGCGTACACGCGTTCGACGACTTCGTCGCGCCGCATCTGGTCGATGGCGCGCGTGACGATCGGGCTGCGCCCCGGCGGCAGTTCGTCGATCACCGACACCTCGAGGTCGGCGTAGTACGTCATTGCCAGCGTGCGCGGGATCGGCGTGGCCGACATCATGAGCTGGTGCGGCACCAGGCCGTCGCTGCCCTTGTTGCGCAGCGTGAGGCGCTGGCCGACGCCGAAGCGGTGCTGCTCGTCGACGATCACCAGGCCCAGTTTCGCGAACTGCACCGAGTCCTGGATCAGCGCGTGCGTGCCGATCACCAGGTGCGCTGCGCCCGACTCGATCAACGCGTTCGATGCGGCCTTGTCCTTTTTCTTCAGGCTGCCGGTCAGCCAGGCGACCTTCACGCCAAGGGGCTCCATCCAGGCGGCGATCTTGCGAAAGTGCTGCTCGGCCAGGATCTCGGTCGGCGCCATCAGGGCCGCCTGGTAGCCGCTGTCGATCGCCTGCGCGGCGGCCAGCGCCGAGACCACGGTCTTGCCGCTGCCGACGTCGCCCTGCAGCAGGCGCTGCATCGGGTAGCCGGCGCGCAGATCGGCGCGGATTTCTTCGACCACGCGCTGCTGCGCACCGGTCAGCGCGAACGGCAGGCCGGCCAGGAAGCCTTCGGACAGCTGGCCCACCGCGCGTAGTGGCGGCGCGCCTTTTTCGCGGCGCGCACGCTGCGCGCGTTTCAATGACAACTGCTGCGCCAGCAGTTCGTCGAACTTCATGCGGTCCCAGGCCGGGTGCGAGCGCTCGATCAGCGCATGCTCGTCGACGTCCGCCGGCGGGTAGTGCAAGAGTTTCACGGCCGGCGCGAAGTCCATCAGGTCCATGCGCTTGCGGATCGCGGGCGGCACGGTGTCGGCCCAGTC
This sequence comes from Massilia sp. MP_M2, assembly GCF_039123635.1. Classification (NCBI taxonomy): domain Bacteria; kingdom Pseudomonadati; phylum Pseudomonadota; class Betaproteobacteria; order Burkholderiales; family Oxalobacteraceae; genus Massilia; species Massilia sp. MP_M2. Next base: position 456,354 of record NZ_JBCHJF010000004.1, on the reverse strand, counting down.
GATGCGCTTCATCGCGTCGGCGATCGCGCGCCGCAGCACCGTTTGCGACAGGCCTTCGCCGGCCGGGTACACGGGCGTGAGCGAGGCGGGCAGGGGCGCGCCTTCGTTGACCACCTTGTAGCCCGGGTGGACCATCTCGGCGCCAAAGAAGCCGTGTTTGAGTTCGCCCCGCGCGCGGATGCGCACGCCTTCGGCCATCTGCTTGACCTGGCTGCCGTAGAAATTCATGAAGCGCAGCAGCAGGTCGCCCGATGCATCCGCGATCGTGACGAGAAGCTGGCGGCGCGGCTTGAACGAGATCTCGTTCTTGGTCACGATGCCTTCCACCTGCCAGGTCTGGCCGCCGCGCATGCAGGCATCCCGGATCGTGATGATCTGGGTCTCGTCCTCGTAGCGCAGCGGCAGGTGCAGCACCAGGTCCATGTCGGTGTGCAGGCCGAGGCGGGCGAGCTTGCTTTCGAGCGTTTTTGGGGGTGTTGTGGTTTTAGGGGCGGGCATATTGCGGCAAAGTGGCGCTTGCTGACGTAAAATAGAAGGTTCGCCGTATGCGCTTCAAGCCCCTATTGTAAAGCTGGCAGCATTGATTTGCCGAGATTTGCCCAACCAATTGAACATCATGTATTCGCTATCCGATTTCGACTTCGACCTGCCCCCCGAGCGCATCGCGCAATTGCCGCTGCCGGACCGTAGCGCGTCGCGCCTGCTGCACCTCGATGGCGACCAGATCATCGACCGCCAGTTCGCCGACATCGTCGACCAGCTGCAGGCGGGCGACCTGCTCGTGATGAACAACACCCGCGTGCTCAAGGCGCGCTTCTTCGGCGTCAAGGAATCCGGCGGCCAGGTCGAGGTGCTGGTCGAGCGCGTGCTCGACAACCGCACGGTGCTGGCCCAGGTCCGCGCGTCGAAGTCGCCCAAGCCGGGCAACCGCATCCGCCTGGCCGACGCTTTCGATGTGACGGCGGGCGAGCGCGCCGGCGAATTCTTCACGCTGCATTTTGAAGGCGACGTGTTCGACCTGATCGAAGCGCACGGCCGCCTGCCGCTGCCGCCGTACATCGAGCACACGGCCGACGAATTCGACGAACAGCGTTATCAGACGGTGTACTCGAAAGAGCCGGGCGCCGTGGCCGCGCCCACGGCCGGCCTGCACTTCGACCAGCCGCTGCTCGACCGCCTGGCTGCGAAAGGCGTGAACTTCGCCTACGTCACGCTGCACGTGGGCGCGGGCACCTTCCAGCCGGTGCGGGTCGAAGACCTCAGCGAACACAAGATGCACACCGAGTGGTACACGATCGCGCAAGAGACGGTTGACGCGGTGCGCGCCACCCGGGCCGCAGGCCGCGATGTGGTCGCCGTCGGCACGACCAGCCTGCGCGCGCTGGAGTCGGCCTCGCAAAGCGGCGATCTGGTCGCCGGCAGCGCCGACACGGCCCTGTTCATCACGCCTGGCTACACCTTTAAAACGGTCACGCGCCTGGTGACCAACTTCCACCTGCCCAAGTCGACGCTCCTGATGCTGGTGTCGGCCTTTGCCGGCTACGCGCCGATCCGCGCTGCCTACGCGCACGCGATCGCCAATGAATACCGCTTCTTCAGCTATGGCGACGCCATGCTCTTGAGCACCACCTCCCGCTAAGCCAGAAAAATAGGCAAGACACCACAATGCTCGAATTTACCCTGCTCAAAAAAGACACCAGCGGCCTGTCGCACGCCCGCCGCGGCCGCCTGAAGCTGAACCACGGCACCATCGAAACCCCGATCTTCATGCCGGTCGGTACCTACGGCTCGGTCAAGGCAATGGACCCGATCGAGCTGAAAGACGTCGGCTCGCAAATCATCCTGGGCAATACCTTCCACCTGTGGCTGCGCCCGGGCGTGGATGTGTTGAACAAGTTCGGCGGCCTGCACAAGTTCATGGGCTGGGACGGTCCGATCCTGACCGACTCGGGCGGCTTCCAGGTGTTTTCGCTGGGCGCAATGCGCAAGATCACCGAAGAGGGCGTCAAGTTCGCCTCGCCGATCGACGGCTCGAAGCTGTTCCTGTCGCCCGAGATCTCGATGCAGATCCAGCGCGCGCTGAACTCGGACATCGTGATGCAGTTCGACGAATGCACGCCGTACGAAATCGACGGCCGGCCGGCCACCGCCGAAGAGGCAGCGAAATCGATGCGCATGTCGCTGCGCTGGGCCCAGCGCTCGATGAACGAGTTCACGGGCGGCGGCAACCCGAACGCGCTGTTCGGCATCGTCCAGGGCGGCATGTACGAGCACCTGCGCGACGAGTCGCTGGCGGGCCTGGAAGACATCAACTTCCCGGGTCTGGCGATTGGCGGCCTGTCGGTCGGTGAGCCGAAGGAAGACATGAAGCGCATCCTGGCCCACGTCGGCCCGCGCCTGCCCGAGAACAAGCCGCACTACCTGATGGGCGTGGGCACGCCGGAAGACCTGGTCGATGGCGTGGCCAACGGCGTCGACATGTTCGACTGCGTGATGCCAACCCGCAACGCCCGCAACGGCTGGCTGTTTACGCGCTTTGGCGACGTCAAGATCAAGAATGCGCGCTATAAAGAAGAGATGGCGCCGCTCGACGAGAGCTGCACCTGCTACTGCTGCCAGAATTTCTCTCGCGCTTACCTGCATCACCTGCACCGCTCGAACGAAATTCTGGGCGCGCGCCTGAACACGATCCACAACCTGCATTACTACCTCAATCTGATGCAGGAAATGCGCGACGCGATCGACGCCGATGGCTTCCAGGCCTTCCGCGTCAAGTTCGCGGCCGACCGCGCGCGCGGCGTGTAAGCACTTGCTTACTGTGCGGCCCCGACCTTGCCGTATTGACGCTCGGGGTTGCCAGCGAAACGACCGGTTTGTCTTGCAATACTTGAAAGCAAAACGACATACTGCCGGATATGGTTTGCGGCTTCTGGCCGATGCTAGAATACACCGCTTATTTTTTTAACTTCACCATCGGAGTTCTTGTGTTCATTTCCAACGCGTACGCGCAAACTGCCCCTGTCGCCGATGCCGGCATCATGGGTAGCCTGACGACCTTCCTGCCGCTGATCCTGATGTTCGTGGTCATGTATTTCCTGATGATCCGTCCTCAGCAAAAACGCCAAAAAGAGGCGAAAGCCATGATGGACGCTCTGGCCAAGGGCGACGAAGTCGTCACCGCCGGCGGTATCGTCGGCCGTGTGTCGAAAGTGGCCGAAGCCTATGTGACGCTGGAAGTTGCCGTCGGCACCGAAATCACCGTGCAAAAGAATTCGGTGACCACGCTGCTGCCAAAAGGCACGCTCAAAGCCCTGTAAGCCAAGCTGTGCGGGGCAACCCGCACTGCCTAACCTGAACGCCGGAACACTATGAATCGCTATCCCGTCTGGAAATACTTACTGATCGTCATTGCGCTGCTGCTGGGCGCCTTGTACACGGCGCCCAACTACTTCGGCGAAACGCCGGCGTTGCAGGTCACATCAGGCCGTTCTACCCTGAATATCACGAGTGCCTCCACCACCGTGGTCGAGGATGCGCTCAAGCGTGCCGGCATTCCTTCCACCGGTATCACCCTCGAAGGCACGGGCCACACCACCTCGGTGCGCGCGCGCTTCGCCGGTACCGAACAGCAGTTCAAGGCCAAGCTGGCCTTGGAGCGCGAACTCAACCGCGACCCTGCCAATCCCGATTATATTGTCACCGTGAACCTGGTGAAGAACACCCCGGCCTGGATGACGGCCATTGGCGCAGCGCCAATGAGCCTGGGCCTGGATTTGCGCGGCGGCGTGCACTTCCTGCTGCAGGTCGACACCAAGGCGGTGCTCGACAACAAGGTCAAGGCCCTGCAGTCGAGCGTGCGCAGCAACCTGCGTGACAAGAACGTGCGCCACACCGGCATCGAGCGCGTGCGCGACACCATCGAAGTGCGCTTCCGCGACGCCGCCACCCGCAGCAACGCGCGCAATGTGCTGGCCGCGCAATCGAGCGAGCTGGCCTTTGCCGACGCCGCCGATGGCGCCGACATGAAGCTGGTCGTGAGCCTGAAGCCCGAAGCCATCAAGCGCTCGGTCGAAGACGGCATCAAGCAGAACATCATGACGCTGTCCAAGCGCATCAATGAACTGGGCACCACCGAGCCGATCATCCAGCAGCAGGGCGCCGACCGCATCGTGGTCCAGCTGCCAGGCGTGCAGGACGTCGCGCGCGCGAAAGACATCATCGGCCGCACCGCGACGCTCGAACTGCGCATGGTCGACACCACCGTGACCCCGGGCACCGAGCTGTCGGCAGCGATTCCGCTGAACTCCGAACTGTTTACCGAAGGCCGCGGCGCACCGATCGTCGTCTCGCGCGACATCATCCTGACCGGCGAATCGATTTCGAGCGCCACCGCCAGCTTCGACCAGAACCAGCAGCCTGCCGTCTCGCTCGACCTGAACGGCGACGGCGGCCGTCGCATCCGCCTGGCCACGCGTGAAAACGTGGGCAAGCGCATGGCGATCCTGCTGAAAGAGAAGGGTGTCTACAACGTGCTGTCGGCGCCGACCATCCAGAGCGAACTGGGTTCGAGCTTCCAGATCACCAATATGGGCACCTCGCAGGACGCCAACGAGCTGGCGCTGCTGCTGCGCTCGGGCGCGCTGTCGGCGCCGATGGAATTCGTCGAAGAACGCGTGATCGGCCCGCAACTGGGCGCCGAAAACATCGAACGCGGCCTGCACTCGACGATCTGGGGCTTCGTGGCGATCGCGATCTTCATGGTCATCTACTACCACCTGTTCGGCGTGTTCTCGGCGCTGGCGCTGGCGGCCAACGTGCTGTTCCTGCTGGCCCTGTTGTCGATCCTGCAGATCACGCTGACCCTGCCGGGTATCGCCGCAATCGCGCTGGCACTGGGCGTGGCAATTGACTCGAACGTGCTGGTGAACGAACGTATCCGCGAAGAGCTGCGTGCCGGCGCGACGCCGCAGGCAGCGATTTCGGCCGGTTCCAAGCATGCTTGGGACACCATTGTCGACTCCAACGTGACCACGCTGATCGTCGGCCTCGCGCTGTTGATCTTCGGTTCGGGTCCGGTGCGCGGCTTCGCCGTGGTCCACTGCCTGGGCATCCTGACCTCGATGTTCTCGGCCGTGGTCGTGGCGCGCGGTTTCGCCAACCTGTGGTACGGCCGCCAGAAGAAGTTGACGAAGATTTCGATTGGCACGGTCTGGAAGCCTGACATGACGCCTAACAAGAACTAAGCACCGGGATACGACAATGGAATTTTTCAAGATCAAACGGGATATCCCGTTCATGCGCCACGCCCTGATCCTCAATGCGATTTCGGTGATCACATTCGTGGCGGCGGTGTTCTTCCTGATCACCAAGCCCCTGAACTTCTCGGTGGAGTTCACGGGCGGCACGGTGATGGAGCTGCTCTATCCGAAGGCGGCGGACCAGGAAAAGATTCGCAACACGCTGCGCGGCATGGGCTATTCACACCCTGAGGTGGCCAGCTTCGGCACCGCGCAGGACATCATGCTGCGCCTGCCGATCGTCGAAGGCGCGCCGGCGGCGAGCGGCTCGACGGCCGTGTTCAACGCGATCTGCCGCGACGAGCAGGGCACGCCCAAGCAGACGCAAACGACGACCGACAAAGGTGAAGTGCTCAACCGCACCAGCTGCGTCGCACCCGGTGGGCAAGAGCTGATCAGCCTGCAGCAAGTGCAGTTCGTCGGCCCATCGGTCGGCGACGAACTGGCCCAGAACGGCCTGAACGCGCTGCTGATGGTCATCCTCGGCATCGTGGTCTACCTGGCGATCCGCTTCGAATGGAAATTCGCTGTCGCCGCTGTCATTGCCAACCTGCACGACGTGGTCATCATCCTGGGCTTCTTCGCATTCTTCCAGTGGGAATTCTCGCTGACGGTGCTGGCGGCAACGCTGGCGGTGCTGGGCTACTCGGTCAACGAGTCGGTCGTCATCTTCGATCGGATCCGCGAGATGTTCCGCAAGCAGCGCCGCATGAGCGTGCCGGAAGTAATCGACCATGCGATCACCAGCACGATCTCGCGCACGATCATCACGCACGGCTCGACGCTGATGATGGTGTTGTCGATGCTGTTCTTCGGCGGCTACGCGCTGCACTACTTCGCGATCGCGCTGGCCATCGGCATTCTCTTCGGTATCTATTCGTCGGTGTTCGTGGCCGCGGCCGTGGCGATGTGGCTGGGCGTCAAGCGTGAAGACCTCATCAAGCCGGTCAAAGAGAAAGACGACACCGACGGCGCCGTCGTCTGATCGACAGCAGTTTCGCGACTTTGTGTGTGTCAACGCACGGAGTCGCGATCTGTACATACCTATAGTGGAACCGTCTCTTTCAGGACATCCCTAGTTTTGGACTTCACCCGCTCCGGCAACGGCGCGGGTTTTTTTTGTCCCGCTTTCCTTGCAGAAAAGCGGGGGCAGGTCTGACATTCGGACAAGATCTCGACAGTCGGGTAGCCGTAACTGGCTGGCTGTGCGTGCTTACTTCACGCCGAGGCGCGCTCAGGAAATGAACCATCGATGTGGGACTGCTTTCCAGCCCAGTTCGCGCGCTTCACGATGTCCCGCTGTGAGACAATCGGTGACATTCTGTTGAACGAGCCCGCCCTATGCTGACTGCACCGATGCCATTGGACGAACCGGAGCGCCTGCGGGCGCTTGAACGGCTCGGCGTCCTCGACTCCGCGCCCGAACGTGAGTTCGATGCCTTGGTGGCAATCGCTGCCTTGGTATGCGGCGTCCCGATCTCGCTGGTCAGCCTGATCGACCACGACCGGCAATGGTTCAAGGCCAATGTTGGCCTGCCCGGGGTGGCAGAGACGCCCCGTGACGTGGCGTTCTGCGCTCACGCGATCCTGGACGACGGCATCTTCGAGGTGCCGGATACCCTGGCCGACCCTCGCTTTTCCGATAACCCGCTGGTCGCAACTGCGCCGGACATCCGCTTCTACGCCGGTGCCACGCTGCGCCTGAGCGACGGTGCGCACGTCGGCACGCTGTGCGTAATCGACCGCGTACCCCGCCGTCTGAGTGAGAAGCAGCGCGAAGCGCTGCGCCTGTTGTCGATCGCTGCCGTTGAGGCGCTTGAATCGCGTCGCATGGCACGGGGTTTCGTGGCCAGTGAAACCCGCTTTCGTACGCTCAGCGAGGCATCTCCGTTAGGCATGTTCGCCACCGATGCGGCCGGCGCCTGCACCTACACCAATTCTCGCTGGCAAACCATCTACGGTTTGAGCGAGGCCGAGGCTCTGGGCGACGGCTGGAGCCGTACGCTGCACCCAGACGACAAGGCCGTCGTTTTCGCGCAATGGGCGCACGCAGCGGCGCTGAAGCAAGAATTCGACATGGAGTTCCGGGTTCGCCGCCACGATGGTGCGGTGCGCCATGTGCGTGCTGTTGCGCGTGCCTTGCTGGATGGCGATGATGAGGTCACGGGCTACGTGGGTTCGGTGGAAGACATCACCGAGCGCTTGCAGTCGCGCCGTGCCCTCGACGAAGAGCGCGAGCGTCTGGCAGCGATCATTCAGGGCACCGGCGCGGGCACCTGGGAATGGAACGTTCAGACTGGCGAGACGCGCTTCAATGCGCGCTGGGCCGAGATTGTCGGGGCCACCCTGGATGAGCTTTCCCCTACCACCATCCAGACCTGGGGCGATCTTGCTCACCCTGAGGACATGGCGCGATCCAGTGCGCTGCTTCAAGCCCACTTTGCGGGTGAGACGGCAGCCTACGAATGCGAGGCGCGCATGCGCCACCGCGACGGCCACTGGGTCTGGGTGCTCGACCGCGGCAAGGTACTGACCACCACCGCAGACGGCCAGCCCGAGTGGATGTTCGGCACGCATCTGGATATCACGGCGCGCAAGGCGCAGGAAGACCAATTGCGCAAGAGCGAAGAGCTGCTGAACCGCACCGGCGCTCTGGCACAGGTCGGGGGCTGGGAGGTCGACATCATCAGCGGCAGCGTTCACTGGTCCGAGCAGACCTGTCGCATCCACGGCGTGGCGCTCGATTACCAGCCCCAATTGGCCGAAGCAATCGAGTTCTATGCGCCGCAAGCCCGCCCCATCATCGAAGCAGCGGTGGCGCAGGCCATGGCCGACGGCACCGACTGGGACCTGGAACTGCCGTTCATCCAGAAGAGCGGTCAGAATATCTGGGTACGTGCGGTGGGCCATGCGAAGTTCGAGGGCGGAAAACCGGTGCAGCTGTTCGGAGCCTTTCAGGACATTACTCAACGGGTGGAAAGCCGCTTGGCCCTCGATGCCGCTCAACAACGCATTGTGCTGGCGACAGAGACTGGTGGCATCGGGGTGTGGGAGTTGAACGTGCAAACCGGCGCATTCACTTGTGATGCCCTGATGTACGCGCTGTACGGTTTGCCGGAGGGATCGGGTACGGACGGCTACGAGCTCTGGGCTCGCCACCTTCACCCCGCCGATCACAGCCGCGCTAAGCTGGAGTTCAAGTCGTCTTTGGAAAAAGGTACCGACTTTCGCTCCGAGTTCCGTGTGATCTGGCGCGACGGCTCCGTGCATTTTCTTCGCGCCGCTGGCAGGGTGACGCGTGATGCCGAGGGCCAGGCTCTGCACATGGTGGGCGTGAGTTGGGATGTGACGCCACTGCGCGAGCTCGCCAACCAACTGGCCGAACAGCATGAGCTCCTGCGCGTGACGCTGCAGTCGATCGGCGACGCCGTGATCACCACCGACGCCGAAAGCCGGGTGACCTGGTTGAACCCGGTCGCCGAGCGCATGACCGGTTGGCTGTCCAGTGAAGCACTCGGGCGACCACTGACCCAGGTCTTTCATATCGTCAACGAAGAGACCCGCAATCTCACCGAGAGCCCTGTGGCCACCTGCCTTGCACAGGGCAAGATCGTGGGCCTGGCCAACGACACCGTGCTCATCTCGCGCAATGGCGATGAGTTCGGCATCGAGGACTCTGCTGCACCGATCCGCAACCCGAGTGGCGACGTGCTGGGCGTCGTGCTGGTCTTTCACGACGTGACCGAGAAGCGGCGCATGTCCGGTGAGATGAGCTACCGCGCCACGCACGACGCCCTCACGGGCCTGGTCAACCGGGCCGAGTTCGAGACCCGGTTGCGCCGCACCCTGGACAAGGCGCACGAGGACCGTAGCGAGCATGCCCTGCTGTATATCGACCTCGACCAGTTCAAACTTGTGAACGATGCCTGCGGCCACTCGGTGGGCGACCAGCTCCTGCAGCAGGTGGCCAAGCTGCTGCGCGAAGCCGTGCGTGCGCGCGACACGCTGGCCCGCCTGGGCGGCGACGAATTCGCGGTCATCCTCGAGCACTGCATGTCCGATCAGGCGCTGCGCGTGGCGCAGCAGATCTGCGACCGCATGGAGGCGTTCAGGTTCGTGCACGACGACCGACGCTTCCGGATCGGCACCAGCATCGGCCTGGTGCCGGTGGACAACCGCTGGACCAACACGGCCGCCGCCATGCAGGCGGCAGACACCTCGTGCTACGCCGCCAAAGAGGCGGGCCGCAACCGCGTGCATGTCTGGTTCGACACCGACCAGGCCATGCGTACACGTCATGGCGAAATGCAGTGGGCCGCACGGCTGGAGCAGGCGCTGGATGAAGGCCGGTTTGTGCTCTATGTGCAGCGCATCGACCCGCTTGGCGAGGGCGCCACGGGGCTTCACGCGGAAGTGCTGATCCGGCTGCTGGACAGCGATGGCAGCCTGATCCAGCCCGGGGCCTTCCTGCCTGCTGCAGAGCGCTTCCACATGGCCACGCGCATCGACCGCTGGGTGCTGACGCACGCCGTTCAGCAGATCCATGGCATGGCCGATTTGCGTGCCCTGCAAACCTTGTGCATCAACCTGTCAGGCCAGTCGGTGGGCGACCGCGCGTTTCACAGGCATGCCATCGACGTGTTGACCGAAGCGGGGAGTGCGGTCTGCCGCTGCATCTGCCTGGAGATCACCGAGACCGCTGCCGTGACCAATATGGCCGATGCCGCGATCTTCATCGAGCAGGTGCGCGCTCTCGGGGTCAGGGTGGCGCTCGACGACTTCGGGGCCGGGGCATCGTCGTTCGGCTACCTGAAGACCCTCAAGGTCGACCTGCTGAAGATCGACGGCAGTTTCATCCGCGACGTGATCGACGACCCGCTGGACGCCGCCGCCGTGCGCTGTTTCGTCGACGTGGCCCGGGTGGTTGGGGTCAAGACGGTCGCCGAGTATGTGGACCAGCCGGCAGTGCTGGCGCGGGTGCGTGAGATTGGCATCGACTACGCGCAAGGATTCTTGCTGCACAAACCCGAGCCGATCGAGAACCTGTTCGGCGCTGTCGCGCTAGTCACGCCGGTCTGAATCAACGCAGCGGCCAGGCCGATGATCTTGCCGCCACTCTGAAAGGTGGCGTGCAAGCTGCTCGCTCTACAACTGCCACGGATGGTTGTTCCTGCCATCGAGGGCGCTGTCGAGATACGTGGCAGCGCTGATCAGGGCCAGGTGCGTGAACGCCTGCGGGAAGTTGCCGAGAAGCTCGGCCTGGCTGGTGAACTCCTCGGCGTACAGCCCGACGTGGTTGCCGTAGGCGAGCAACTTTTCCATATTGTTGTGCGCCTGCTCCAGACGCCCGGCGCGGGCCAGGCATTCGACGTACCAGAACGAACAGGCCGCGAACGCGCCTTCCTCACCCTCCAGGCCATCGTCGCGGTCGTAGCGCAGCACCAGCGCATCGTCGCCCAGCTGCTCGCCAATGGCGTCGAGCGTGGCCAGCCACTGCGGGTCGGTCGAGCCGATGAAGCGCACCAGCGGCATCATCAGCATCGCGCCATCGAGGTCGGTGGAACCCTTGCTGCGCACGAAGTAGCCCAGATCCATGTTCCAGAACGTGGCCCAGATGTAGTTGGAGATGTCGTTGCGCGCCGCGATCCAGCGGTCGAACGGGGCGCTCAGCGAGCGCTTGCTGGCCAGGCGGATCGCCCGGTCGACCGCCACCCAGCACATCAGTTGCGAGTGCAGGTGCTCGCGCGGCGCTTCGCGGCCTTCCCAGATACCGGCGTCGGGCCGGCGCCAGTTGGCGCACACGAAGTCGACCACGTGGCATACGCCCAGCCAGCCGGCATGCGAGATCGCCTCGCCGTACTTGTTGCTCAGGTAAACCGCGTCGAGCAGGGCGCCGAAGATGTCGAGCTGCAGCTGGGTGGCCGCGTCGTTGCCGATCCGGACGGGCTGCGAGCCGGCGTAACCCGCCAGGTGATCCAGGTCGACTTCGGCCTGCACCTCGCCGCCGTCGAGCGCGTACATGATCCGCAGCTGGCCGTGATCCGGTCCATGACCGGGCCGCTCGGCCGACCAGCGCGTGAACGCCTTGGCGTCGTCGGTGTAGCCAAGCCGCATCAGCGCGTACACGGTGAACGAGGCGTCGCGGATCCAGGTCGAGCGGTAATCCCAGTTGCGCGAGCCGCCCAGCACTTCGGGCAGGCCGAAGGTCGCGGCTGCGACCATCGAGCCGTGACGGCGCGAGGTCATCAGCTTGAGCACCAGCGCCGAGCGGGTGACGTCTTCGCGCCAGCGGCCCTTGTAGGTCGAGCGCCGGGCCCAGTTGCGCCAGTGCGCGACGACGTCGACGACCAGCGTATCGCGCGCCGCCAGATCGAGTGGCGGGTCGCCTTCTTCGTCCAGAACGATGTCGATCGACTCGCCGGCCTTCATCACGAAAACAGCGCCGGCGCCGCCGTCGATGGCAGTGAAGTCGACCGCCGCGCACAGGCGCAGCGACGGCGCGCCGGCCGCGGAAAACACCACCTGGTCCTGCGTGATGCTGACCTCGGGCTGCAGGCGCGCATAGTCGAAGCGCGGCTGACAATCGAGCCGCATCCGTACCTGGCCCTTCGTGACCTGCACGCGCCGCAGCAGACATGCCGCGCCGTGGCCGATTTCTTCGGGGCCGGCCATCAGGTCGGTAATCTGGACACTGGCCTCGTCACCCAGCCACTGCGTGAGCAGGACATTGGTGTCGGGCAGGTAGGTCTGCACGACGCGCGCATCCGCCATCTGCGGGGCCAGCGTGAAGTGCCCGCCCTTGTCCGGGTCGAGCAGGGCGGCGAATATGCTGGGGCTGTCGAAGTCGGGCCAGCATAAAAAGTCGATCGTGCCGTCGGTGGCGACGAGCGCCATCGTGGCCAGGTTGCCGATGGCGCCGTGGTTGGCGATGGGCCGTGGCGGTGGCGTGCCGTTGGAGTTGGCTGAACGGTCAACCATTGTCTTCAAAGCCCGGATACAGCGTCATGCCGCCGTCGACATACACCGTGGTACCGGTCATGTAGTCGGCCAGGTCGGATGCCATGAACAGCGCCAGCGCCGCCACGTCGTCCACGTCGCCGATGCGGCCATACGGGATCAGCTTGAGCAGCTTGTCGGCCGCCGCGCCTTCGGTGGCCTCGGCATTGATCGGCGTGCGGATGGCGCCCGGGGCGATGGCGTTGACGCGGATGCGGTCGGGCGCCACTTCCTGCGCCAGGGAGCGCATCAGCATGCCGATGCCGCCTTTGGACGCAGCGTAGTTGACGTGGCCGGCCCAGGGAATGATCTCGTGCACGGAACTCATGCACAGGATGGCGCCGTTGGCGCGCATGCGGCCGCGGTTGCCCTGCTCGCGAAAGCGCCGGATGGCCGCGCGCGTGCACAGGAACTGGCCGGTGAGGTTGACGTCGATGACGGCTTGCCAGTCCTTGAGCGTCATCTCGGCGATTGGCGCGTCTTTCTGGATACCCGAATTGGCTACCAGGATATCGATGCCGCCAAAGGCTTGAATGGTTTCGTCGAACAGGCGCGTGACGTCGTCTTCATGGCCGACATTGGCCTGGACCGCGACGGCGCGGCCCCCGGCGGCGGTAATCTGGGCGACGACTTCTTCGGCCTTGTCGCGGCTGCTGTTGTAATTGACGACGACATGCGCGCCGGCGTCGGCAAACGCAAGGCTGATGCCGCGGCCGATGCCGGAATCGCCGCCGGTGACGAGCACCACCTGGTCTTGCAGGCTGATTTTCATGGGATTCTCCAGAAGGTCGGGGCGCACGGTTGCGTGCGCCGGATATGAGAATGACCTTAGCAGAAAGCGGGGATGGGCCCGATACGCATGCCCTGGCAATGTCGCGCGGAAAAAGAGGGGGTGAATAATCGGGCTGAAATAAGCCGATTGAAATGCGTCCAGTGTGAGTCAGCGCACCGAGTGCGCATCCCACGGGACATAAGATCAGGCTGTCTCTTTCAGGACATCCCTAGTTTTGGACTTTGGCCCGCTCGTCACCGAGCGGGCATTTTTTTTTTGCCTACCGCAGCGCCGATGCCAGGCTTCTGACCTCGTCGCCCGACTCTGCCAGTACGCCCTTGAGCGTGCCGTGGCCGAACACGAAGTCGATGGTGGCCGCGCCCGCATAGGTCGTGGCGCCCACCGGCGCGAACAGCGGCGACGGGAACGGCGCCAGGTCATTGGCCAGCAGCAGCGTGTCGCCGAGGGTTTCGGGCGGCAGCGCGCGCATGCCGTCCCACAACGCTTCGATGGCGTCCATCACCGGCGCCGGCACGGCAAGCTTGTGCAGCACGCCGCGGCCGATGGCCGCTTCGCCATGGTCGAGCCAGGCATCGAGGTTATCGTCAAGCAGTCCCGGCATCGATTCGGCGCGCGACAGCAGATAAAAGCCGCCGACTTCGTGCACGATACCGGCGAACAGGGCGGTTTCAGGGTCGACGAACGACACGCGGCGCGCAATGACCTGCGCCAGCGCGGCCACGTGGGCCGAGTGGGTCCAGAGCTGGTCGGCCTTCTTGCGCAGGCCCGGATCGCGGATTTCGCCAGCCAGCTGGCGCACGATGACGGATGCGGCCAGCGCGCCGAGCGTGCGAAAGCCCACCCGCTGCACGGCGGCGGGCACGTTCGTGACGTCGTTGCCAGACCGGTTATAGGCGACCGAGTTGGCGATTGCCACCGTGCGCGCGGCCAGCAGCGGCTCGGCCTGCACGAGGCGGGCGGCGGCGTCGATGTGGCAGTCGGGTTCGCTCAGCGCCCGCTGCAACTTGAGCGATGCATGAACGCTGGTGGGGAACGTGAGTTCGCCCCGGCTGGCTTCAGCAGCGATGCTGTCGAGGGAGGAGAGTCGGTCCATGAAAAAATTATACCCCCAACCCATCGGAGCGCAACCAAATATATTGCTCTAGAGAACCACTGGCGATGGCCTGTGGTATCCCTGCGACCCGATTACGCTTCGCTGAAGATGGCGTCGCAGCCTTCTTTTGGCTCTTCGGTATTTTCCAGCTCGTCGGCCAGGCCCAGGTCGAACAGTTCTTCGACCGCGTTCATGTAGCTGTTGAGCTTGGTTGCGCCGATGAGGCGATAGATCTCGCCCGCTTCGTTGCGCACGCCGATCAGCATCGGTTCTTCCTGGACTTCATCCAGTGGTGCGACGTCGAGCAGGATGTTGCCGATGATGTGCTTGTCGAAATGAGCGGGCTTCTTGTCGTCGATGAGGGCGGTTTTCAAGGCGTTTCCTTCAGGTGGGGTGGTGATGGCGGGGGACCGTTGCCGTCGCTGGCGATGCGGGTACGCAGCAGCATCAGGGCGGTTTCGAGCGTGGCGAAGTCGGTGTCGCTGTAAGCGTGGAACAATTCCTTGCCGCGTGCGATCACAATCGGGAACACATCGCAGAATACCTGTTCGCCGGCGGGCGTGAGGCGCACGAAGAACGACCGCTTGTCGTCGCAGCTGCGCTCGCGCAGTACCAGGCCCTTGTGCTCCAGACGCTCGATGACGCCGGTGAGCGTGCCCTTGGTGATCAGGGTGCGCTCGCCCAGCTCCTTGTAGCTCATGCCGCTCGTGTTGCCGAGCGTGGCGATGATATCGAACTGCGCATGCGTCAAGCCGTTCTGGCGCACTGCGTCGCCCGAGACGCGCTCGAAGCTCTGCATGCACTCGGCCAGCAGTCGGACGCTTTTTAGATATCGTTCCCCCATGGGCCGGGATTATAGCCGCCCGCTGCACTGCCCGCTGCATTGCCCGAAACGCCACGCCTCCATCGCTACGCAATATTACCGGGCAGGCCGCCACAGGCTTGTGGCGTGAATGTTCTCCGGTATGATGTACGCCCATGTCGTTCGCACAGGCCTGTGGCCGTTTCCTTTTCGTGACCCTGACCATCCGCCGCGATGCAGCCTGACCTGTCCCTGCTGACGCAGGAGCGGCTTCTGCGCGTGCTCCTGGTCAATGCTGGCGAGCCCGACGCGCTGACCTGGTCCGGGTTGTACCAGCCGCTGCGGCTGGCCGCCAAGGTGCTGGGACCCGAGCGCCTGCACGTCGACGTGCGCAGTCCCGACAAATTCATGGGCGACGCCCAGCGTCACTGGCACCTGGTGCTGCTGGTGGCCGACGAAGCCGAAGCGGCGCTGCGCCCGGCCAATCTGCGCGCGCTGGTCGAACGCTGCCGCGCCGCGCCGTTCTGGGGTGGTGTCGGCGCCGGCGTGCTGTGGCTGGCCGATGCCGGCGCCCTGCACGGCGTGCGCACTGCGCTGCCGTGGGCGCTGTACCCGGACGTCAACGCCCAGGCCGAGCATGCCCTGCTCACGCCCAATTTATACGAATTCGATGCCAACCGCCTCACCTGCTGCGGCGGCGCGGCCAGTATCGACTTCGCGCTGACGCTGGTCGACCTGCTGTTTGGCGCGACCGTCCAGGCGCAAGTGAAAGAAACGCTGTGCATCGACCGCGTGCGCGGCCCGGACGAGCGCCAGCGCGTGGCGCTGCAAGCCCGCTTCGGCGCGCTGCAACCGAAACTGTCCGAAGCGGTGGCGCTGATGGAAGCCAATATCGAAGAGCCGCTGTCCACCGACGAGATTGCGCAGCTCTCGGGCATTTCGCGGCGCCAGCTCGAGCGCCTGTTCAAGCAATACCTGGGCAGCCTGCCATCGCGCTACTACCTCGAACTGCGCCTGCGCCGCTCGCGCCAGTTGCTGCTCGACACCAACCACTCGATCGTGCAGGTGGGGCTGATGTGCGGGTTTTCGTCGGGCTCGCACTTTTCGACGGCGTTCGGGGCCTTGTTCGGCAATACGCCACGCGAAGAGCGGCAGAGGAAATTGGCGCAATAGCGCCCTCCGGCGTCAAAAATGAAAATGCCTGTCGCACTTCTAAAAGAAGTTGTCAGCAAGCGTTTCTATAATGAATTGATCATGCGGGAGACCTGTCCCGCGCCATTTACATTGATTGGATGAGGAAAAAGCCATGAACGCTCAGCTCGATTCGGGTATCGCCACGCGGTCTGTCACCCGCCAGACCTTCGACGACGTCCTGGTCCCGACCTACGCCCCGGCCGCCATGGTGCCGGTGCGCGCATCGGGCCTGGACCTGTGGGACCAGGAAGGCAAGCAGTATCTGGACTTCACCTCGGGCATCGCCGTCACCTCGCTGGGCCACGCCCATCCTGAAGTGAACGAAGCGCTGACCAAGCAGCTCAACACCCTCTGGCACCTCGGCAACGGCTACACCAACGAGCCGGTGCTGCGCCTGGCCAGCGCCCTGACCGAAGCGACGTTCGCCGAGCGCGCGTTCTTCTGCAACTCGGGCGCCGAAGCCAACGAAGCCGCGCTCAAGCTCGCCCGTAAATATGCGCACACCAAGTTCGGTCCGCACAAGTCGCGCATCGTCTCGTGCCTGGCATCGTTCCACGGCCGCACGCTGTTTACCGTGTCGGTTGGCGGCCAGTCGAAATACACCGAAGGCTTCGAGCCGCTGCCACCTGAACTGAGCCACATCCCGTACAACGACATCGAGGCCGCGCGCGCCGCGATTACCGATGATGTCGCGGCCGTGATCGTCGAGCCGATCCAGGGCGAGGGCGGTGTCATCCCGGGCCACCCGGATTATCTGAAAGCGCTGCGCGAGCTGTGCGACCAGACCGGCGCACTGCTGATCTTCGACGAAGTCCAGTCGGGCATGGGCCGCACCGGCACGCTGTTCGCCTACGAGCAGATGAACGTCAAGCCTGATGTGCTGACCTCGGCCAAGGCACTGGGCAACGGCTACCCGATCGGCGCGATGCTCACCACCACCGAGATCGCCCAGCATCTGGGCGTGGGCAGCCACGGCACGACCTACGGCGGCAATCCGCTGGCCACCACCGTCGCACTGAAGGTCCTGGAGATCATCAACCAGCCGGCCTTCCTGGCGCGCGTGAAAGAAGCGAACCTGGCAATCATGACGAACCTGCTGCAACTGGCGGCGGACTTCCCGCAAGTATTCGGCCAGCCACGCGGCATGGGCCTGCTCCTTGGCCTGCCGATGGCAGAAGCGTCGAAAGGCCGCTCGAAGGACTTCACCAAGATCGCCGAGAAGATGGGCCTGATGCTCCTGATCGCCGGTCCTGATGTCGTGCGCCTGGCGCCGGCGCTGATCGTCTCGGATGCACAGATCGCAGAAGCGAACCGCATCATGCGCGCCGCCGTGGCTGAATTTTTGGCCGGCGCCATCGAGGCGCCTGCGGCGCCACGCAAAGAGGCACCCGTGCCGGCACCCGACGCCGCCTGACGCATCGGACCCGCCGGCCGCCTCGCACGAGGCGGCCGGCTGCACGCACTGACTCACAGGAGACCACATGTATGTTGTCCGTCCGGTAGACCGCGCGGATATCGGCGCGCTCGAAGCGATGGCCGCTATCTCGATGCCGGGGGTGCATACGCTCCCGCGCACGCGTGAAGGCATCAATGCCGCCGTCGAGCGCTCGCTCGCCTCGTTCGCCGCGCAAGTCGATATTCCAAGCGAAGAATCGTATCTTTTCGTGCTCGAAGACCTGCGCTCGCGCGAGGTCGTCGGCACCGCCGCCATCCACGCGTCAGCCGGCTCGAACGGCACCTATTTCGCGTTTCGCAACGATGTCATCCAGCAGGTCTCGCGTGACCTGAACATCAGCCACAACGTGCACGCGCTGACGCTGTGCTCCGAGCTGACTGCCTACTCGCACCTGTCGGGCTTTTTCGTGCGCGACCGCGACAGCGCCGGCGTCGAGGCGGCGCTGCTGTCGCGCGCGCGCCTGCTGTACGCAATGCTCGCCCCGCACCGCTTTGGCGACCGCTTCTTCGTGCCGCTGGCCGGGCGCGTCGATGCCGATGGCCAGTCGCCGTTCTGGAATGCGCTGGGCCGCAAGTTTTTCAAGATGGATTTTCTCGAAGCCGAGCGCCTGATCGAAGGCGCCCGCAACCGCACGCTGATCGTCGAACTGATGCCGCATTATCCCGTCTATGTGCCGCTGCTGCCGGGCGATGCCCAGGCAGCCCTGGGCCAGATCCATCCAGGTGGCCAGATGGCCTTCGACCTGCTGGCGCAAGAAGGCTTTGAAGCCGACGAGTACATCGACATCTTCGATGGCGGCCCGATCCTGCAGGCGCACAAGAACGCGCTGCGTTCGTTCGGCGCCTCGCAGCGCCTGCGCGTGGCCGCTGCCGGCCAGGAGCCGGCCAATCAGGGCGCGCCAGTGGAATACGCCATCGCCAGTGTCGGCAACGGCTTCCGGGCCGTCACGCTGCGCTGCGCGCCGCTCGAGCACACGTCAACGATCGCGCTGCCGCGCGACGTCCAGCAAGCCCTTGGCGTCGCAGCGGGCGACGAGGTCGTGTGCCTGCGCATCGAAGGAGAAGCATCATGCTCGTGATCCGCGCCGCCAAAACGTCCGACCTGGACGCCCTGATCGACATGGCGCGCCAGGCCGGCAGTGGCATGACGACCCTGAAGCCCGATCCCGAGATGCTCGGCCAGCGCCTGACCACGTCCGAGGCTTCGTTTGCCGAGACCATTCGCCCCGAGCAGCGCGACTACATGTTCGTGCTCGAACAACCGCACGATGGCAGCATCGCCGGCGTCTGTGCGATCAAGGGCGCGGTGGGCCTGACCGAACCGTTCTATAACTACCGCATCGGCACGCTGGTGCACTGCAGTCGCGAGCTGAATGTCTTCACGCGCATGGAGACGCTGTATCTGTCGAATGACCTCACCGGTTCGACCGAGCTGTGCTCGCTGTTTTTGCTGCCCGAATACCGCGTGGGCTTCAACGGCAAGTGGCTCTCCAAGAGCCGCTTCCTGTTCATCGCCCAG
The DNA here is from genome assembly GCF_039123635.1 of Massilia sp. MP_M2. NCBI lineage: Bacteria > Pseudomonadati > Pseudomonadota > Betaproteobacteria > Burkholderiales > Oxalobacteraceae > Massilia > Massilia sp. MP_M2. Next base: position 437,205 of record NZ_JBCHJF010000004.1, on the reverse strand, counting down.
TTCCAGCAGCTGTTTACTGAAAAGATCATCGCCGAAATGCGCGGGTACCAGGACGAAGCGGGCGATTCGCCGTTCTACGAAGGCCTGGGCCGTCACTTTTTCAAGATGGATTTCAACCACGTCGACGGCCTGACGGCAATCGGCAAGAAATCCTTCATCGCCGAACTGATGCCGCGCCAGCCGCTGTATGTCGATTACCTGCCGCAATCGGCCATTGACGTCATCGGCAAGGTGCATACCTCGACCCAGCCGGCGCGCCGTCTGCTGGAACAAGAAGGCATGTACTACGAAGGCTATGTCGATATTTTCGACGCTGGTCCCGTGCTGCAGGGCCGCGTGTCCGAACTGCGCGCCGTGCGTGACAGCGTACTGGCCGTGGCAGCCGAAGGCTTGCCGGCGATCGACGCCGGCGAGGTGCTTGACGGCGCGCCAAAAGACATCGCCCACGACACCGAACACATGCTGGTGTCGAATACGCGTCTGGACGACTTCCGGATGATTCTCACGCGCGCCGTGCCCGGCGCGGGCAGCGTGGTCCTGAGTCCCGACGAGCTGGCGCTATTGCGTATCGCCGCCGGCGACAACGTGCGTACCCTGACACTCAATACCAGGAAAAACACCCATGGCTAATCTCTCGAATTACATCAACGGCGAATGGCTCGCCGGCAGCGGCGCCGAACTCGCGACGATCGACCCATCGACCGGCCGCCAGACCTGGACCAGCAATAGCTCGAGCCCGGACGACATCGGGCGCGCCGCGCAAGCCGCGCGCGACAGCTTCGAAGACTGGGCCTTGACGCCGCTGGCCGAACGCATCGCCATCGCCACCCGTTTTCGCGATCTGCTGAAGGACAACGCCGAGTCGCTCGCCGCGACGATTGCCGAAGAAGTCGGCAAGCCTTTATGGGAAGCGCGTACCGAAGTGGCCACGATGGCCAACAAGATCGACATCTCGGTCCAGGCGCACGCTGCCCGCACCGGCGAGAGCGCAACCAGGATCGCCGACGGCAACGCCGTGCTGCGCCACCGCCCGCACGGCGTGTTCGCCGTCTACGGGCCGTACAACTTCCCGGGCCATCTGCCGAACGGCCACATCGTGCCGGCGCTGATCGCCGGGAACACGCTGCTGTTCAAGCCCAGCGAATACGCACCGCGCACGGCGGTCAAAACGGTGCAGCTGTGGGAGCAGGCCGGTTTGCCCAAGGGCGTGCTGAACCTGGTCAACGGCGGCCGCGACACCGGCATCGCGCTGGGCCAGCAAGCGCTGATCGACGGCGTGCTGTTTACCGGCAGCAGCCAGACCGGCGCTGCGCTGCATAAACAGTTCGGTGGCCAGCCGGGCAAGATGCTGGCGCTGGAAATGGGCGGCAACAATCCGCTCGTCGTCTGGGGCCTGGGTGACAGCACCGTCGATGTCGACGCGGCCGTGCACCACACGGTGATGTCGGCCTTCATCTCGGCCGGCCAGCGCTGCACCTGCGCGCGCCGCCTCGTGATCGAAGACGGCGCTGCCGGCGACGCGTTCCTCGCGCGCCTGGTGGACGTGGCCGCGCAGTTGCAGGTCGGTGCGTCGAACGCCGAACCGCAACCGTTCATGGGCCCTGTTGTTTCGAGCGCTGTCGCTGCGCGCCTCGTGCAGGCGCAGGCCGATATGGTCGCCAAGGGCGGCAAGCTGCTGCTGGCGATGCGCCAGCTTGATCCTGCCACCGGCTTTGTCACCGCCGGCATCGTCGACACGACCGACGCGCAAGGCATCCCGGACGAAGAATGGTTCGGTCCCTTGCTGCAGGTGATCCGCGTGGCGAGTTTCGACGAGGCGCTGCGCGTAGCCAATGCCACCGAATACGGCCTGGCCGCAAGCCTGCTGTCGCCTTCCGAAGACCTGTGGACGCGCTTTGCCGTGCGCGCCCGCGCCGGCATCGTCAACTGGAACCGGCCGACCACCGGCGCGGCCAGCTCGGCGCCGTTCGGCGGCGTGGGCAAGTCGGGCAACCATCGCCCGAGCGCGTATTACGCTGCCGACTATTGCGCCTATCCGGTTGCCTCGATCGAGAACGCTGCGCTGGAGATGCCGGCCAAGCTCTCGCCCGGCTTGACCTTCCCGGCCGAAGGAGCTTGACCATGCGCGACGCACGCGAATTCAATTTTGACGGCCTGGTTGGCCCGTCGCACAACTACGCCGGCCTGTCGTTTGGCAACGTGGCCTCGTTCAGCAATGTGCGCAGCAGCTCCAATCCGCGCCAGGCTGCCTTGCAGGGCCTGGCCAAGATGCGCGAGCTGGCTGCGCGCGGCTTTGCGCAAGCGGTGATGCCGCCGCAGGGGCGGCCGAATTTCAGGCTGCTGCGCAGCCTGGGCTTTTCGGGTACCGATGCCGACGTGCTGGCCCGCGCCTACCGCGAAGCGCCGGTGATTCTGGCCTGCGCCTGGTCGGCTGCGCCGATGTGGACCGCCAACGCGGCCACCGTCAGCCCGTCGGCCGATTCGCTCGATGGCCGCGTGCACTTCACGGCCGCGAACCTGAACAACAAGCTGCACCGCTCGGAAGAACACGTGCAAGCCACGCGCACGCTGCGCGCGATCTTCGGCAACAGCGACCATTTCATGGTGCACGAGCCGCTGCCATCGGTGCCGGCCTTCGCCGACGAAGGGGCGGCCAACCACACGCGCTTTGCCGCGAGCCATGGCGCTGCCGGCGTCGAGTTCTTCGTGTACGGCCGCGTCGAGTTCGACCCATCGGCGCCGGCACCGAAAAAATACCCGGCGCGCCAGACGCTGGAAGCGTCGCAAGCCATCGCGCGCCTGCATGGCCTGGACCCGGCGCGCACCGTGTTTGCGTCGCAGAACCCGGACGTGATCGACCAGGGCGTCTTCCACAACGACGTCATCGCGGTCGGCAATGGCAATGTGCTGTTCTATCACGAGCAGGCGTTCGCCGATGAAGCGGGCACGCTCGACGCGCTGCGGCGCGCGCTGGCCGTTGCCGGTACCGAGCTGCATCCGGTGCGCGTGGGAAGCAGCCAGGTCGCGGTTGGCGACGCCGTCGCCAGCTACCTGTTCAACAGCCAGTTGCTGTCCAAGGCGGATGGCCGCATGGCGCTGGTGGTGCCGCAGGAATGCCGCGAGAACGCCGCGGTTGCCGATTATCTGGCAGGCTTGCTGGCCGGGCGCGGTGCGATCGACGAATTGATCGAATTCGATCTGCGCCAGAGCATGCGCAACGGCGGCGGGCCGGCGTGCCTGCGCCTGCGCGTGGCGCTGACCGATGCCGAGGCGGCCGCGATGCATCAGGGCGTGATCATGACCGAGGCGCTGTATGCGCAACTGGTTGGTTGGGTTGAACGCCACTATCGCGACCGCATCGAGACGCAGGATCTGATGGACCCGCAGCTGGCGCTCGAATGCGCCGCCGCGCTGGAAGAACTCACACGCATCCTCGGCTTGCCGGGGCTGTACGACTTGTAACAGGTAAGATTCGGGCGGGTAATCCCTGTCCATATAAAGCAGGGAAGCGCCATGCCACGAGCTGCGGCGCGCCAGGCACACAACTTTGGAGAAGCAAGATGAACGATATGTCCAACGATTTGCGCGGCCAGACGCTGGCGCTGGTCAACGAGAACGGTTCGGCCAATCAATCGGCCAGCAGCGCGCAGGTCAATGCCCTGATCGCGGCATGGCTCGCCTCGCTCGACGACGAAGACCTGGCCGGCACCGCGCCGCAAAGCCTGGCGCCCGTGCTGGTGGACGGTTTCTCGCAGCTGGCCCAGCGCACCGGTCCTGGCGCGCAGATCGCCACGATGGGTTACTCGGACGGCCGCGGCGGCAAGGCCACCGCACTCTTGATTCTCAACGATGACCGCCCGTACCTGGTCGACTCGTTCGTCATGGCGTTGCGCCGCGAGCGCATCGTCGCCGCCGGCGTCATGAACGCCGTGCTGCCGGTTCGCCGCGACGCCAGCGGCGCGTTGGCCGCCATCGGCGAAGCGGGCAGCCCGCTCGAATCGGTCGTCCTGTGCCTGCTGAACGATGAACTGCAGGTCGAAGAACTCGACAAGCTGACCGCGCGCATCCGCATGGTCGCCAACGACGCCGCCACCGTGCAGCGCGACGCCGTCGCCATGGGCGACCGCATGACTGCCGTGGCTGCAGCCGCAGCCGCCGCCGGCACACCGGACGGCCAGGAAGCCGCCGCCTTCCTCGAATGGGCCAAGAACGAAGGCTTCGAGCCGTTCGGCTATGCCTACTACGTCGTCAAGGCGGGCGAGCGCGAACTCGAACGCGATCTGGGCAGCCGCATCGGCGTGCTGAAAGACACCGCGCATCCGGTGTATGGCGATTGCCTGGCCAGCATCCCGGGCGACCTCGATACGCTGTCGCGCCGCGCCGACACGCTGTCGATCGTCAAGGCCGACGTGGGCGGCACGCTGCACCGCGACCAGCCGCTGGACTTCATCGGCGTGCGCGACACCGACGCGCAGGGCCGCATCCTGGGCGAGCACTGCTTCATTGGCCTGTTCACCCGCGCCGCCACCTCGACCCCGCTGGCGCGCCTGCCGTTTGCCCGTGGCCGCGTGGCCAAGGTGCTCGGCATCGCCGGCGTGCGCCAGGAAGGTTTCCGCGCCGAGAAATTCATCGAGATCCTCGAATCGCTGCCGCGCAACGAAGCGCTGGAAGCCGAGCCGGAATGGCTGGCCGAAGTCTGCAGCGCCGTGGTGTCGCTGTACAAGCAGCCACGTGCCAAGGTGTTTGCACGCCGCGATGTGTATCGCCGTCACCTGAACGTGCTGGTGTACCTGCCGCGTGAGCGTTTCAGCGCTGCCGTGGCCGCGAGCCTGGCTGGCGCCCTGAAGGAAAGCTCGGGCGCGCGCGAGGTCGACGTCCAGACCCTGGTGGCCGACGGTCCGCTGGCGCGCGTGTACCTGATCGCGCATGCTGCCCGCTATCCGCTCGACCTGGAAACCGATCTGCAGGCGCCGCTCCTGGGCGTGCTCGATGGCTGGCATGACCGCTTTGCCCAACTGACCAACAGCGTCGATGAAAGCCGCCTGCGCAGCCTGATGCGCAAGGTGGTGCCGACGCTGCCAGTGAGTTTCGTCGCTGCCACCGCGCCCGAAACGGCGTTCCGCGACGTGCACGCGCTGCTGACGCGCTGCCGTCCGGATCGCGTCACTGCCCGCATCGAGCAGGATGACGCTGCCGGCACCTCGATCCGCCTGTACTCGAGCGAAACCGTGCCGTCGCTGTCGCGCATCCTGCCTGCGCTGCAGAACGCCGGCATCGCGGTCGACCGCGAGCAGACCTTCCGTCACACGGGTCTCGATGGTGTGCGCCGCTACGTGACCGCGCTGTCGGTCGACGCCGAAAGCGCCACCAAACTCACCAAGCCGGGCATCGGCAAAGTGGCCGAAGAATTGTTCTCCGCCCTGTTCAACGATGAAGCCGAAGATGGCCGCATGAACGGCCTGACCATCGAAGGCGGCCTGTCGCTGCGCGAAGTGCAACTGGTGCGCGCGTACATCAGCTACTGGCGCCAGCTCGGCTCGAAGTTTTCGGTGCGCTACATGGCCGAAACGCTGCGCGCCCAGCCTGGTCTGGTCAAGGAATTCGTCAATGGCTTCATGCAGCGCTTCGATCCGGCGCTGACCGACGAACAACGCAACGAAGGCAGCAGCGCGCTGTATCTGCTGAAAACCAGCCTGCCGGGCGTGAACCACGCCGACACCGAAGAAATCATGGCGGCCCTGATCGACCTGGCGCTGGCCACCGTGCGTACCAACTACTTCCAGAACAGCGGCGAAAAAATCATCTTCAAGGTCGACACGAGCGACCTGGCGCTGGCGCCGGAGCCACGGCCGTTCCGCGAAATCTACGTGTTCTCGCGCCGCTTCGAAGGCGTGCACCTGCGCGGCGGCCCGGTCGCCCGCGGCGGCCTGCGCTGGTCGGACCGCATGGAAGACTACCGCACCGAGGTGCTGGGCCTGGTGAAGGCGCAGATGGTCAAGAACGCCGTGATCGTGCCGGCCGGCTCGAAAGGCGGCTTTGTCTGCAAGCAGATGCCGAAGGATGCGGCGCGCGACGTGGTCGCCGCCGAGGGCGAAGCCGTCTACCGCCTGTTCATCGCCAGCCTGCTGGAAGTGACCGACAACCGCGTGCGCGGCGAGATCGTGCCGCCAGAGGCGACCGTGCGTCACGACCAGGACGATCCGTACCTGGTGGTGGCAGCCGACAAGGGCACCGCGACGTTCTCGGACATCGCCAACAGCATCGCCGTGCAGCGTGGCTTCTGGCTGGGCGATGCGTTCGCGTCGGGCGGCTCGAACGGCTACGACCACAAGAAGATGGGCATCACCGCCAAGGGCGCGTTCGAAGCGGTCAAGCGCCACTTCTATGAACTGGGCCACGACCTGGCCAACAACCCGATCACGATGACCGGCGTGGGCGACATGTCGGGCGACGTGTTCGGCAACGGCGTGCTGCTGTCGCGCCAGCTGAAACTGGTGGCGGCGTTCGACCACCGCCACATCTTCCTGGACCCGACCCCGGATGTCGAGGTCTCGTTCAAGGAACGCGAGCGCATGTTCGCGCTGCCACGCTCGTCGTGGGAAGACTATGACAAGAGCCTGATCTCGGCAGGCGGCGGCGTGTACCCGCGCAATGCCCGCTCGATCGAACTCTCGCCACAGATCCGCGAAGCGTTGCAGATCGAAGAGACAGCGCTGTCGCCACAAGAACTGATGCACCGTATCGTCAAGGCGCCGGTCGACCTGTTCTATAACGGCGGTATCGGCACCTATATCAAGGCCTCGACCGAAACGCACGCACAGGTGAAGGACCGCGCCAACGACCAGATCCGCGTCAACGGCAATGAGCTGCGCTGCAAGGTGGTGAGCGAAGGCGGCAACCTGGGCGCGACCCAGGCCGGCCGCATCGAATTCGCGCTTGCCGGTGGCCGCATCTTCACCGATGCGATCGACAACTCGGCCGGCGTGGATTGCTCGGACCATGAAGTCAACGTCAAGATCTGGCTCGACACCGAAGTCAATGCCGGCCAGTTGTCGGAAACCGACCGTAACCGCACGCTGAACGAAATGACCGGCGAGATCGAGCGCCTGGTCCTGCGCGACAACACGCTGCAGACGCATTTGCTGACGCGCGAAGTGCAGGCGCAGGCCACCGGCGCGGTGGTCGACGGCTACATCGCCCTGATCGCCAACCTGGAAGCCGAAGGCGCCGTCTCGCGCGAGCTGGAGCAGCTCCCGAGCGACGTCGAACTGCTGCGCCGCAAGGCGCTGGGCCTGGGCCTGACGGCGCCGGAACTGGCCGTGGTCATCGCCAACGTCAAGAACCGCTTCAAGCGCACGCTGGCTGCACTGCCGCTGACCGACGAAGTGTGGGCCGATTCCCTGCTGCGGCCTTACTTCCCGGCGCAGCTGGTTGCCACCCGCGATCCGCTGGACCATCCGCTGGCCAACGCCATCCTGGCCACCGTGCTGGCCAACGAAGCCGTCAACCGCTGCGGTCCGCTGATGCTGCGCGACCTGGCGCTGGAACACCGCATCGACGACACCGAAGTCGTCAAGGCGTGGGCCAAGGCCTGGGCCGCGTTGCACCTGGCGCCGGTGTTCGACGACCTCGATGCCGATGCGCTGGTGGTGCCGCGCGACGTGTCGGTCTCGGTCGACAGCCGTACCCGCGCGCTGCAACGCGCCACGATCGAAGGCGTGCTGTCGCTGCCGCCAGGCTCGCAAGGTCTGGACGAGCTCTCGACGCTGTTCGCCGAAGCCGACGGGAGCGCCGCCGCCAAGTTCCGCTCCGAGGCCGATGGCCACACCGGCCTGCCGCCGCAGTTCGCGGCTGCCTGGAAGGCCGTCGAGATCATCGAGTCGCAAGCCTCGTTCCTGTTCGCAGCGGTATCGGTGCCACGGCCAGAGGGCATGACGCTGCTGCAGTTCCTGCAGGTGGGCACGCTGCTGCGCCAGCAGGTCGGCATCGACACGCTGGAACTGGGCCTGAAGCTGCCGGCGCAGAGCAAGTCGCAGGAACAGCTGCGCAACTACGCGCTGCAATCGCTGCGCCGCGCGCAACAGCGCCTGCTGCTGCAGGTGATCGAGCATGCGGGCCAGAACGGCAACGACATGCAGGCAGCGGTGGACGAAGTGACCGCCGCGCGCGGCTTGACGGGCTTTGCCCCGCCGACCGAGCTGGAGCAGGCGATGCTGGACGTGTGGGCGCTGTCGGAAGGCCTCAGCCCAGAACGTCTGGCCGCGTGATATGAGCACGGAGATGAGCACCGCAGCTGCAGAAGGGTTGCCGGAAGCGGTGCGCGCCCTGGCCGAAGCCGACTTCGGCGCGGTCGCGCAGCGTTTTCGTGACGCCGGCTTGGTCGTCGCGTTGCCGGCGTCGGGCATCCTGACGGTGCGCGCCGCAACGCCGGACGTCGATCGCCCCAGCGTGCTGGTGTCGGTCGGCGTGCATGGCGACGAGACGGGGCCGATCGAGATGGTGGCATATCTGGTCGACGCGCTGTCGCGCTCCGCAAGCGAACTGGCGGTGGACCTGATGCTGTGTGTCGGGCATATCGACGCCATCCGCGCCGGCAAGCGTTTCATCGACGCGGACCTGAACCGGATGTTCCGCGCCGAACGCGGCGCGCTGGCCGGGACGTTCGAGGCAGGGCGCGCCGATGTGCTGATCGAGGCGACCCGTGCGTTTTTCGAGGGCAGTGGCCCGGCGCGCTGGCACCTTGATCTGCACACGGCAATCAGGCCGTCGCACTATCCGATGTTCGCGATCGTGCCGGAACTGATTGCGGATGCGGCGCGCGCTAGCTTGATGGGGTGGCTGGGCGAGGCGGGGATCGAAGCGATCATCATGAATCCCGAATCGGCCGGCACCTACAGTTACTTCACGGCCGAGCATCTCGGTGCGGCCAGCAGCACGGTCGAACTGGGTCGTGTTGGCACGCTGGGGCAGAACGATCTGTCGCAGTTTGCCGCTGCGTCAAGCGCGCTGGATCGCCTGCTGCGTGGGAAGCCAGCGCAGCCAGCGACTGTGCCGCCGCGCGTGTTCGCGACGGCGCAGTCGATCATCAAGCTGTCCGACGCATTTAGCATGCGCGTGGGACGCGAGACCTGGAACTTCACGCCGATGCAACAAGGTGACGTGATCGCGCAGGATGGCGCAACGACCTATACGGTGCAGCACGACGAAGAACTGGTCGTGTTCCCAAACCCGGATGTGCGGGTAGGCTTGCGCGCCGGGATCATGGTAGTGCGCATCGGGTAAGACCAAGCGGGCCATGGCCTGATGTCGTTCTATCAGCTGTAGGGTGGACGGCTATGCCGTCCACGCGTCCAAACCAACCCCGCTCTGTTGTATGCAAAGGCAGGTTGAACGTGTGGACGGGAAACCCGTCCACCCTACGGTCCTTGACTGAACCACATTCGGGCTGCGGCCCGCTTTTTTTGGTCGACGACACGAATTTTCACGTCGGGCTAGACTGGTGCTCTCGATATGCAGGAGCCACCATGACCATGCTGTTTTCACCGTACTCGCTCGGCCCCCTCGAGCTGTCCAACCGTATCACCATCGCCCCGATGTGCCAGTATTCCGCTGTCGACGGCTTGCCCACCGACTGGCACATGATCCATCTTGGCAGCCTGGCGCTGTCCGGCGCCGCGCTGATCATCCTCGAAGCCTCGGCCGTCGTGCCGGAAGGCCGCATCTCGCCGAGTGATCTGGGCCTGTGGTCCGACGCGCATGCCGAGGCGCTCGCGCCAATTCTGGCGGCGATGCGGCGTCACTCGCCGATCAAGATCGGCATCCAGCTAAGCCACGCGGGCCGCAAGGCGTCGACGAATGTGCCGTGGGAAGGTGGCGCTCAGATCGCCCCCGACGCGGCCAATGGCTGGCAGACTGAAGGCCCGTCCGCCGTGCCGCATACCGAGGGCGACGCCGCGCCGCTGGCGCTCGATGCCGCCGGCCTGGAACGGGTGAAGGCCAGCTTCGTTGCCGCTGCACGCCGCGCGCATGTGCTGGGTTTTGACGCGATCGAGCTGCACGGCGCCCACGGCTACCTGCTGCACCAGTTTCTCTCGCCGCTGGCTAACCACCGCACCGACGCATACGGCGGCTCGCTCGAGAACCGCATGCGCTATCCGCTCGAGGTCTATGCCGCCGTGCGCGCAGCCGTGCCGTCGACGACGCTTGGGATGCGTATCTCGGCCACCGATTGGGTCGATGGCGGCTGGGACCTCGAGCAGAGCGTCCGTTTTGCGCAAGAACTCGAGCGCATCGGCTGCGACTTCATCCACGTCTCGAGCGGCGGCGTCTCGACCGCCCAGAAGATTCCAGTGGAGCCGGGTTACCAGATCGGCTTTGCCGAACGCATCAAGCAGGACACGGGCTTGCCGACGATCGGCGTGGGCCTGATCACCGAGGCGCGTCATGCCGAGGCGATCCTGCAGGCCGGCCAGGCCGACGTCATCGCCCTCGCGCGTGCGATGCTGTACGACCCGCGCTGGCCGTGGCATGCGGCGGCCGAACTTGGTGCGCAGGTGAGCGCGCCGCCGCAGTACTGGCGCTCGCAGCCGCACGAATTCAAGGCGCTGTTCGACACCACGCGGCTAGCCAAGAACTGACACGGTTCGCGCCGGGGGCATGCAGTCCACGGCGCCGTTCCTGCAGCCTGTCGCATGCAGCACCTTGCGGGGCAGGGCGGTTGGTAGAGTGCCATCACCCGAACAACAACCTGACAGGACTGCCATGCGTACCCTCATCGCCCTTGCCGCTCTTGCTGCCCTTGCCGGCTGCGCCATCATCGTCGCGCCGCAGGATGGCAGCGACATGCGCGTTCATACTTCGTGGAGCAGCGGTACGACGGAGGGCAACGGCATCGCGGCGCGCGATGCCCGCGCTATCGCGGCGCTGCCGGCGCTGGACGTGAGCGGCGCGCTGCCGGTCGATGTGCGCGTGGGACCGGTCGCGTCGCTGGTGGTCGAAGCCGACAGCAACCTGCTGCCGCTGATTCTCACCGAGACGCGCGGCGACACGCTGCGGGTCTGGTCCGAGCAGAACGTGCGCAGCAAGACACCGCTGCGGATCATCTACACCACGCCGCGCCTGAGCGAGGTGCGCGCGTCGGGCGCGACCCGCGTCGATGTGAGCGGCCTGAATGGCGCGCCGCTCGATGTGCGCAAGAGCGGTTCGGCGAGCGTGACCCTGGCCGGCACGGCCGGCAACCTGCATGCGCGGGCGAGCGGCTCCGGTCTGCTGGATGCGGCCCGACTCACCAGCAACAGCATCGATGTCACGCTGTCCGGGTCGAGCCGCATGCGCGTCGGGCCAGTCAGCGGCGAGGTCGCGCGCATGGAGTTGAGTGGATCGAGTTCGCTCGAGGCCAGCGGCGCGGTGCGCTCGCTCAACGCCCGCGTGAGCGGTTCGGCCAGCGCCGACCTGGCGGGCCTGACGACGCAGGACGCCGACCTGGGTGCGAGCGGCGCCGGCAGCATCCGGGCCACGGTCAGGCAGTCGCTGTTTGCCCGTACCTCGGGCTCGGGCGGCATCCGCGTGTATGGCCAGCCGGCCCAGCGCAGCATGACAGGCGAGCGGATCCACCTGCTCGATTGAGGTCTTGTCGCGCATGCAAACAAAATGTCTTCAGCGACAGCAGAGTCCCCTATAATCGCAGCTTCGTTTTGAGACTGCGTTTGGGGACTGCTTACCGGCGGCATCGAACGCGATTGCAACCGCGTACTGAAGGACTCGCCGTGAATCAGACTCTGGGCCAAAAGCTGCTACGTACCAAACCGGCGGGACGCCATCAAGATGAGGGCACATCCGTTGGGGTTGCCGGCGCCTTGCCCGGCCTTCACCGCTCGCTCGGGTTGTTCCCGCTGACGATGATCGGCGTGGGCGCCACGATCGGTACCGGCATCTTTTTCACGATGGTCGAAGCAGTGCCGAAAGCCGGTCCTGCCGTCGTGCTTTCGTTTTTGCTCGCGGCGATCACCGCCGGCCTGACGGCGCTGTGCTACGCCGAACTGGCCGGGCGCGTGCCGGCATCGGGCTCCTCCTACTCGTTCGCGTATGCGACGCTGGGCGAATTCGCGGCATTCATCGTCGCGGCCTGCCTGCTGCTCGAATATGGCCTCGCGGCCAGTGCGACGTCGATCGGCTGGTCCGATTACCTGAACAACTTCCTGCTCAATGCGTTCCACTGGCAGATACCGGCTGAACTGCGCTCGCCGATGTTCGTGTCGGACCACCATAAGGTCTCGTTCAATCCGGGGAATATCAACCTGCCGCCGATCATCCTCGTGATCATGTGCGGCATCATGCTGGTGCGCGGCACGAAGGAATCGGCCACGACCAACGCCATCATGGTGATGATCAAGCTGGCGATCCTGGTGTTCTTTGCCGCGATCGCGTTCACCGGCTTTGACGCCAACAACTTCCAGCCGTTCTTCAATGTCGACGAGAGCAAGGGTTACGCAGGCATGGCCGGCGTGACCGCTGCTGCCGGCACCGTGTTCTTCTCGTTTATTGGCCTCGACACCATCGCGACCGCCGGCGAAGAGGTCAAGGACCCGCGCCGCAACGTGCCGATCGGGATCCTGTCGGCGCTGGTCATCGTCACCGTGTTCTACATGCTGGTGGCGATTGCCGCGATGGGCGCGCAGCCGGCGCACCTGTTCGAAGGCCAGGAAGCCGGCCTGTCGGTGATCCTGCAGAACGTGACGGGCCAGGCCTGGCCGGCGCTGATCCTGTCGGCTGGCGCGGTGGTGTCGGTGTTCTCGGTGACGCTGGTGACGATCTACGGCCAGACCCGCATCCTGTACGCGATCAGCCGCGATGGCCTGATCCCGAAGGTATTCCAGAAAGTCAGCCCGCGCACGCAGGCGCCGGTGGGCAATACGATCATCGTGTGCTCCGTCGTGGGCCTGGTGGCCGGCACGGTCGATTCGACCTTCTTGTGGGACATGGTCAGCATGGGTACGCTGACGGCGTTCATGGTGGTGTCGATCGCGGTGCCGGTGATTCGCCACAAGCAGGGCCCTGACGCGCCGCCGGGCTTTCGCGTGCCGTTCGGTCCCTACATCGTGCCGGGGCTGTCGGTACTGGCCTGCCTGTACATCATGAAGGATTTGTCGGGCACGACGTTCCGCGTGTTCTTCATCTGGATGGGCGTGGCGGTCGTGACCTACTTTGTCTACAGCATGCGCAACAGCCGCCTGAATAAACCGCAGTCGTAAGCGGCTGGCGATCATGATGGAAAAGTTCGAACGACGGCGCGACCGCTTCGCGCTGTTCGACAGCATGGACAGCCCGGCACTGAATCTGTGCTTCACGCTGACGCTGCCGGACTTTCGTCCCTGGTGCCGCGCGCAGGGCCTGGCGCCATTCCACGTGCTGCTGTATGCCACGCTGCGCGCGGTGCTCAAGAGCGAGAACTTCTGCTACCGCGTCCTCGACGGCGAAGTCATCCGCATCGAGCGCTTGATCCCATCGTTTACGGTCACGAACGCCAACGACGACCTGAATTTCGCGATGTTCGGGTGGTCCGATGACCTGCACGATTTCGTTGCACGCAGCCGCGCCGCTGGTGTCGAGGCCGCCGGCATGACCGCGTTGAACGCCCAGTACGCAGCGCTGTCGCCGCGCCAGGCGAAAGAGCAAGTCTTCGTCACCTGCATCCCCTGGCTCGACTTCACATCGATCCAGCACCCGACAGCAACGCTGGCACAGCCCGACATCCCGTCACTGGCCTGGGGGCGCTTTCGCGACGCCCCGAACGGAAAATTGACGCTGCCATTCTCGGTCCAGGCCCACCACGGCTTCGTCGACGGCCTCCACATCCACCGCCTGGCCGAACAAATCACCGCCGAACTCACCACCATCCTCCAATCAGGGTCAGAGTAGAATTATTGGCAAATTGCCCGCGAGATAATTAGGGTCAGAGTCGCATTAACGGCTCATCCGCAAAAGTTGTCAAACAATTCGACTCTGACCCTAATTGTTTTTGAGGTGGTTTTCTGCTTGGGTTCGGTAGGAATTACATCGCATCCAAATATCCGCGGTATTACTTTCTTATAGCTACCAAAATCGCTACTTTTAACCCAAAAATTAATTAGGGTCAGAGTAGAATTATTGGCCAATTGCCCGCGAGATAACTAGGGTCAGAGTCGCATTGATGGCTCATCCGCAAAAGTTGTCAAACAATTTGACTCTGACCCTAATTGTTGGGAATTTCTTTGGGATATTAAAAAGGCCGCGCTCCTTTCGGTAGCGCGGCCTTCGGCTAGATGGACGACGCGAGATTTACAGCGCGTTCATCTCTTTCAGCAGGTTATCCGCCTTGTCCACATACTGCATATTCCACAGCATGTAGCGGGAATCGACCTGGATCGAGCGGGTCATCGCCTTGTTGAAGTCCCAGTCCGAAATGATCGAGTCAAGCGTGCCGTCGAATGCCAGGCCGATCAGCTCGCCCTTGGCGTTCAGTGCGGCTGAACCCGAGTTGCCGCCGGTGATATCCAGCGTCGCCAGGAAGTTCACAGGCAGCGTTTTCAGTTTCGGGTCGACGTACTTGCCAAAGTTCTTTGCCTGGATGGCGGCCAGTTGGTTGTCCGGTGCGTCGAACTCGCCTTCGCCCGTGTGCTTGGCAGTGACGCCGGCCACGGTGGTGAATGCGGTCCAGCCGGTGGTGCCGTCGGCGCCTTGCGGGCGGCCGGCGATTTTGCCGAAGGTGACGCGCAGCGTGCTGTTGGCATCCGGGTAGACGGCCTGGCCGCGGCTGTTCATGTAGGCGATCTTGGCCTTCATGTAGTTGCCGTAGGCTTGCTGGATCTTGCCGGCCGATTCTTCCTGCTTTTCTTCGTCCTTCATGTCGGCGTCGTACATCGCGACTGCGGCCTTGATGAAGCTGTCGTTCGATGCCTTGAACTCGGCTGGCGTCTTTTTGAGCCACGCAGTGCGCGCTGCCTTGTCGGCCAGCTTCGAGCCTGCATAGATGCGCTCGAGTGCGGCCTTCAGTTCGGCTTCGCTCATGCCGGCGCGCAGGCCCAGTGCGGCGTCGAACGCGGCATCATGCTCGGCGGCAGGTTGCGCGTTGTACTTGGTCAGGAAGTTCAGCACCAGCGCCTTGTCGACTTTTTCGTCGTAGGTGCGGTCCTGGCCTTCGACGACGGACGTCAGGCGCGGCAGGTCGCGTTCCTGGTAGCCGGTCTTGCGCTCAGTGTCCGGCTTGGTGCGCTCATTGGCCAGGCGGTACAGCGTGCGTGCCGACGACAGGAACTTCGGTTGCGCGTAGGTCTGGAAGAAGCTCTTCTTCATACCTGCATCGCGTTCGGCGATCAGCTTTTCGGCCATGTCGATGTCGGCCGCGTACTGCGCCTTGCGCGCTGCGTCGCCATTGACCCAGGCCTTGAGCGCATTGTGCTCGGCCGTTTTACGCTGCAGGAAGTCGCTGCCCTGGTACGACACCAGCATGCCCTTGCGATTCTTGTAGTAGTTGTTCACGCCCGCGATCTGGCCCGCGTATTTCAGCTTGGCAGCCGGATCGGTCTTGGTTTCGCGGTCGATGATGGCCAGCGTTTCGCTCGAGGCCTGGATGAAGGCCGGGTAGTTCCAGTCAAACGTGAACGCCACTTCGGATGGCAGGCGGTGACGGTTGGTGCGGCCCGGGTAGCCCAGCACCATCACGAAGTCGCCTTCTTTTGCCTGGTCTTTGGCGACCTTGATGATGTGCTTTGGCTGGTACGGCACGTTGTCCTTCGAGAACTCGGCCGACTTGCCGTCCTTGCTGACATAGGCGCGGTAGAAACCGTAGTCGCCCGTGTGGCGTGGCCACATCCAGTTGTCGGTGTCGCCGCCGAACTTGCCGACGCCCGACGCCGGCGCATGCACCAGGCGCACGTCGCGGATTTCGAGCTGTTTCAGGCGATAGAATTCCAGGCCGCCGTAGAAGCTGGCCACGGTGCAGCGGTAGCCGGCATCTTTTTCGCAGGCCGCCACCAGGGTTTTCTGGTTCTTTTCGATGGCGTCGATGCGCGCCTTGCCGGTCAGCTTGGCCACGTCGGGCGTGATGACCTGGGCGCTGACATTGGCCACTTCGTCGGTGACATACACGCGGCTGCCGGGCGAGGCCGGCAATTCGTCGGCCATGGTCTTGGCCAGGAAGCCGTTGGCCAGCAGGTCGCGCTCGGGCGTCGAGTTGACGGCGATGCTGTTGTAGACGCAGTGGTGGTTGGTCACGACCAGACCTTGCGGCGAGACGAACGATGCCGAGCAGCCGCCCAGGCTGACGATCGCGCCCATCGGGAATTCAGTCAGCTTGGTCAGATTTGCCGGATCCAGCTTGAGGCCGGCGGCTTTCAGTTGCTTGGCTACTTGTGGCAGCTGTTGCGGCATCCACATGCCTTCGTCCGCGTGGGCGGCGAAGCTGGAGAGGATGGCGAGCGAGAGAAGGGTCTTTTTCATGCGCTTTGGTCTGGTTGGGAAGGGATATTCATGGACTCCGGAGAGTGTCCATGAGTATGGTTAATCCGCTATCGGATCGTCAACCAGTATTTCAGCCACGCCAATGAAAAAGCCCGCGCCTGGATCGGCGCGGGCCTGCTTGCAACGGTGCGTGCAACTGCGCTTACAACTGCGCCTCGAACAGCGACACGAACCACGTCGCAGCGTGTTCCCACCACGGTCGCTTGGCAAGTGCATGTGGCGTTACCGGCTTGGCCAGCGCCCAGTCGGCGTCAAAGACGTCCGTCATCTGCGCCGCAAACCCGGTATCGAGCACGTTCAGGTTCGCTTCGTCGTTGATGCTGAACGAGCGGTTGTCGAAGTTGGTCGAACCCACCGAGACCAGCAACTTGTCGACGATCAGCGTTTTCACGTGATACATCGTCGGCTGGTATTCCGAGATCTGCACGCCGGCCGCCAGCAGCTCGGGCCAGCGGTCGCGCGAGGCCGCACGCACGAGATCCGAATCGATGATCTCGCCCGGCGTGATCAGGCGGACTTTCACGCCGCGCTTGGCCGCCGCGATCAGCGTACGCACCGTCAGCTCATCGGGCACGAAGTACGAGGCCGACAAATCGATCGTCTCGCGCGCCGACGTGATCGCCATCAGGTACATCAGGTGCATGCTCTCGCTGCCGCCCGTGGGCGAGCTGGAGAACATCTGCGCCGGCATCGTGCCCTTCGCCTGCAGCGGCGGGAAGTACGCCGCACCATCGAGCACGACGCCCGTGGCCTTGGTCCAGTTATCGTTGAACACGGCCTGCATCTGCCCGACGACCGGGCCTTCGACGCGGAAGTGGCTATCGCGCCAATGGTCTTCGTCCTGCGCATTGCCGCGCCATTGGTCGGCAATGCCCACGCCGCCCGTGAAGCCGACCGCGCCGTCGACGATCAGCAGCTTGCGGTGGGTGCGGTTGTTCATGCGCGCCAGCTTCCACCAGACGGGCTTGTGATAGCGCTGCACCTGCACGCCGGCCGCTTTCATCTTGTCGACCTGGGCATTGTCCATCTTCATGCTGCCCATGAAGTCGAGCATCACGTGCACCTTCACGCCAGCGCGAGCGCGCTCGGACAGGGCTTCGGAAAACTCGGTGCCGATCGATTCCGACCAGTAGATATAGGTTTCCAGCGTGATCGTTTTTTTCGCCCCGCGAATGGCCTCGAGCATCGCCGGGAAAATCTGGTCGCCATTGAGCAGCGCCTCGACCTGGTTGCCTTCAATGATCGGTGGACCAAGCAATACGCCGAGCGAGCGACGGAACTGTGGATCGGCCGTATCGTACTGCCGTGTCAGTTGCCGTTCGATCTGTTTTTCGCCCGGCATGAAATTCAAGGCGAGCACCCCCAGTACGAGAGTGGCGGCCACTGTCAGCAACAGTGTCCAGAATTTTTTTGAGCTCATCAGTAAGATCGCAGAGGAAAAAAAACCAACGCACAAGGCGTTGGTTCTTTATGGGTGGCGAACCACCATATTAGCGAACGCGACCGCGACGCAGCAGATTCACGATGGCCAGCAGGATCACTGCGCCCAGGAACGAGACCAGGAGCGACGCAACACTGAAGTCGTCGGAATTGATGGTGCCGGTACCGAACAGCGGCGAGAGCAACCAGCCGCCCAGGAAGGCGCCGATGATGCCGACCACGACGTTCAGGATGATGCCTTGCTCGGCATCGGTTTTCATGACCATGCTGGCCAGCCAACCCAGAATACCGCCAACGACGATCCAGATAATGAATAACATGGTGCTTCCTCCTCAAGTGAAAAGACATTTCCCCCAGGCCCAAGGAATGCCGTGACCATGTGAAAAATTTTAAAGACGCTACAAAGGCGGGTCGGTGCGGCAGCGTACCTTCGATGACGAATTTGCATCATCAAAAAAAATGCCTTTGTGCAATATTCCTGCAGTCACTCCGAGCGTGCGTCATCGAACAGAGCCAGGGGGCCCCGGGGCCTATGGTGAAGGTCCTTGGCAGCAACAGCTCATCAGTAGCTGGCTGCCTAAACCAACCAGCAAAGGATTCACCATGAGCAGCTTCGATACCACCCGCACCACGGATGACCAGCGCATGGTCACTGGTCTGTTCCCTGACCGTGCCAGCGCCGAGCGTGCGTATGGCACCGTGTCCGAGCGCGGCTACAACCGCGACGATGTCAACCTGATGATGTCCGACTCCACACGTCAAACCCACTTCGCCGACAAAGACACCGAACTGGGCAGCAAGGCTGCTGAAGGCGCGGGTATCGGCGCCGGTATCGGCGGCACCATCGGCGCCGTGCTGGCTGGTATCGCAGCAGTGGGCACCACGCTGGTTCTCCCAGGCCTGGGCCTGGTCGTGGCCGGTCCTTTGGCCGCGGCGCTGGCTGGCGCCGGTGCGGGCGGTATCACCGGTGGTCTGATCGGCGCGCTGATCGGCGCCGGCATCCCGGAAGAACGCGCACAGCATTATGAAGACGGCATCAAGGGCGGCGGCATCCTGCTGGGCGTGAATGCACGCTCGGATGAAGACGCAGCGCACATCCACAAATCGTGGACCGAACAAGGTGGTTCGCACGTGCTGGGTGCTGGCCTGGGCGTGGCAGGCGGCGCGGCGCTGGGCGCCACCGTCGGCACCGTTGCCGGTCCGATCGGCATGGCGGCGGGCGCCGTTGTTGGTGGCATTGCTGGCGGCCTCGCCGGCCAGGGCGCCGCTGAAGTGGTCAATCCAAAAGCCAATGACGACCTGTCCGAGCACCATCTGGCCAAGGGCGTCGGCGCAGGTTCGGGCGCAGCAGCGGGCGCACTGGTGGGCGCAGTCGGCGGTCCGATCGGCATGGCTGCAGGCGCCGTGGTTGGTGGCCTGGCGGGCGGTGCAGCCGGCCGTGGCGCGGGTGAAGTGGTCAATCCAAAAGCCACCGACGAACTGCATGACCATAATCTGGCGCAAGGCGTCGGTGCGGGTAGCGGCGCGACGGTTGGCGCCGTGATCGGTGCAGCAGCCGGCCCACTGGGCGTGGCGGCAGGCGCGGCCATCGGCGGCATGGTAGGCAGCGCAGCAGGCAAGGGCGTGGGCCACGTGGTCAATCCGAAGGCCGAGAATGACTACTGGCGCAACGAGTATCAGACCCAGCCGTACTATTCGCCAGGCTACACCTACGACGACTACGAGCCAGCCTATGCACTGGGCTACAACAACTACGACAAGTATGACGGTGGCTACGATGCCAACGAAGGTCGCCTGTCGACCGAGTGGGATCGCTCGAAAGGCAATTCGCGCCTGAGCTGGGACCAGGCCAAGTCGGCCACCCGCGCCGGCTGGCACCGTGTCGAGCGCGCGATCCCGGGCGACTTCGACCGTGATGGCCGTTAATTTGCACTGAGCTGCACTGAGCTGCACTGACTCGTCACAGCGCAGATAAAAAAAATCCCCGCCGGTGCGAACCGGCGGGGATTTTTCATGGTCGAACCAGATTACTTTTTCACTGCTTCAACCTGGATTGCCAGCTTCACTTCCGGCGAGAAATTCGGCAGGCCGAAGCTGATGCCGAAGTCATCACGCTTGAAGGTGCCAACGACGTCAGCGCCGCATGCTTCTTTCTTGAGCATCGGGTGCATGATGCACTTGAACTTGTTGATCTGCAGGGTCAGCGGCTTGGTCACGCCGTGCAGAGTCAGTTCGCCGTCGACCGAGGTCGGCACGTCGCCCGTGAACTTGATCGCTTTCGACTTGAAGGTTGCGGTCGGGTACTTGGCAGCATCGAAAATATCAGGCTTTTTCGCGTGCTCGTTCATCTTTTCGTGACCGAAATCGATGCTGTTGATGTCGACGGTGATATCCAGCGAGCCAGTCTTGGCTTCGCGGTCAATGGTGACGCT
Source organism: Massilia sp. MP_M2 (assembly GCF_039123635.1). Taxonomy (NCBI): domain Bacteria; kingdom Pseudomonadati; phylum Pseudomonadota; class Betaproteobacteria; order Burkholderiales; family Oxalobacteraceae; genus Massilia; species Massilia sp. MP_M2. The sequence continues at coordinate 416,836 of NZ_JBCHJF010000004.1, read as the reverse complement.
GCCGCTCGACTTGTTGAACTTGCCGCGCCATACCGACAGACCCATGTGGTCGGCTTCGAAGCTCGGGTAAGTGTGGTTCGGCTCGATGTCATACGTGACTGGCGCAGCGAAGGCCGACGTGGCGGCAAAGGCGGCGGCTGCCGCGATCAGGTGCTTGATGTTCATGGGGCGCGATTCCTGTAAAAGTTGAAAGGACGGTTTTTTTTCTGCGTAGCGTGGGCGGCTATGCCGCCCACGCGTTCAAACTGACCAAGCTTCGTTGAACGCGTGGACGGGGAACCCGTCCACCCTACAGTGGTGGTGAAACAATTTATTTTGCTGCAACGGCAGGTGCTGCGGTAACGCGAAACTTGATGACAACTTCATCGGCGACCATGCTCGTGTCTTTCCACTCGCCTTCGCCGATATTGAACGCCAAGCGCTTGATTGGCAACTGGCCTTCGAACACGGTCTTCGCACCGGCAGCCTTGACCGTCAGCGGGAACGTGACATTGGCACTCTTGCCTTTCAGGGTCAGCTTGCCCGTCACCGTCAGCTTGCCGGCGCCAGCCGGTGCGATGCTGGTCGAGACAAAGGTGGCCTTCGGAAACTGCGCCGAATTGAACCACTCTTTCTTGGCCACTTCCTTGTTGTACATGGCGTCGCCGATATCGAAGCTGGCGGTCGTGATCTCGACGCTGGCCTTGGCCGTTGCCGGCTTGGCCGCGTCGTAGTCGATCTGCGCGGCGAAGGTGCGAAACGGTGCTTCCACCGGGACGTTCATCTGCTTGAAGACGGCCGAGACGCCGCTGTTCGCCTGCTCAGTCGTGAGCGGGGCGGCGTGGACGGCGGTTGCAGCGCTGCCGGCGACCAGGGTCGCGAGTATCAGGGCCTTGATTGACTTCATGGTTTTTCCTTTGGAACAGGGATGGGAAGCATGCGCTGCATGATGCCGTCACGGTCGATGAACAAGTGCTTGAGCGCGGCGAGCACGTGCAGCGCGACCAGAGCGGCCAACAGCATATTGAGCCAGTAGTGCAGGTCGCGCAGCGTCTCGCGCAGCACGGGATCGGGGCCGATCAGCACCGGCAGCGCAATCTTGCTGAAATAGACGACCGGATAGCCTGCCGCCAGGCTGAAGAAATAGCCGGACAGCGGCACGGCAAACATCAGCACGTACAGTGTCAGATGCAGGCCATGGGCGGCGCCATGCTGCCAGCGCGGCAACCCGGCAGGATAGGCGGGCGGCTTGTTGAACAAGCGCCACAGCAGGCGCAGTGCGGCCAGCGCCAGGATTGTGATGCCGGCCCACTTGTGCCAGCTTGTGTAGCGCAGCTTGGCCATGCTGATGCCCTGGATGTCGGTCATCACAAGGCCCAGCGTGAAGGTGCCGATGATCGCAACGGCCATCAGCCAGTGCAGCACGATTGCAGGAATCGAATAGCGGCGCATTTTTCTTATGAGTAATTAGTACGGGCTAGAACTAACTCACTATAGCAAAAAAGGTCGTCGTGGTGTTGACACGGTTTTTCACGATCAACAAGGCACACCGGATTGCAAAAGATACACCACTGCGTTCCGCCGAATGTAATATCTGGTTATGAGCGCGTTCATACCCCGCAGACCGTTTGCCCCTGTGCCCTGGGCCGCTGCTGCCTGCGTTGCGCTGTGTTGGGCGGTGCCTGTCCTGGCGGCCGCACAAGGCCAGGTAACGCCTGTCGACCTGGCTGATCTGTCGATCGAAGAACTGGCCAATATCCAGGTGACGTCGGTCTCGAAGCGCCCCGAGCGCTTGCAGGACGCTGCCGCGGCGGTCTTCGTGATCACCGCCGATGATATCCGCAGCTCTGGCGCCGATTCGCTGCCCGAAGTGCTTCGCCTCGCGCCCAATCTGCACGTGGCGCGCATCAACGGCTACGCCTATTCGATCAGCGCACGCGGGATGAACAGCGGGCCCAGTGTCCTGTCCAACAAGATCCTGGTGCTGATCGATGGCCGCTCGGTGTATACGCCGCTGTTTTCGGGCGTGTTCTGGGATGCGCAGGACGTGCTGCTCGAAGACATTGCGCGCATCGAGGTGGTCAGCGGGCCGGGCGGCGTGATGTGGGGGCTGAACGCCGTCAGTGGCGTCATCAACATCAGCACGCGCTCGGCCGTCGATACGCAAGGGGGCATGGTGGCGCTGCATGGCGCCAGCGACGGCGTGGCAGGCACCGCATTTCGCCAGGGCGGCACGAGCGCTGGTGGCGTGGCCTGGCGCGCCTTTGGCAAGGTTACGCGGCGCAGCGACAGCGAGCGCGTTGGCGACGGGCGCATCGACGACGGCCACCGGCGCGCGCTGGTGGGCATGCGCGCCGACTGGGAACGTGGGGTCGATGCCTTCTCGGTCATCGGCAATGTCAATCGCGGCCGCCTCGATCAGCCGGCGCCGGGCGAACTGGCCACGCCGAACGGCCCGACCACCTTTGGCCGCGTGCGCTCGGACGGCGCCAACCTGCTGGCGCGCTGGCAGCGCACACTGGACGCGGGTGCCAGCGTGTCGCTGCAAGCCTATCTCGATCATACGGTGCGCGAATCGCCGCCGCTGTTTGCCGAGCGCCTCACGACCGCTGACGTGCAGGTCCAGCACACGCTGGCCACGAAAGGCCGTCACGACCTCCTATGGGGCGCCAACTACCGCAGCACGCGTGACCGCGTTACCAACAGCCGCTGGGTGGCGTTCCTGCCGGCGCGCACGCTACTGCGCTGGGGCAGCGTGTTCGTGCAGGACGAGATCCTGCTGAATGACGACTGGCGCCTGACGCTGGGCGGGCGCGTCGAATACAACCATTACACCGGTATCGAATGGCTGCCGAGCGCGCGCCTGTCGTGGCGTGTCTCGCCCCAGCACGCGCTGTGGGCGTCGGCCGCGCGCACGGTGCGCTCGCCTGCGCGGCTGGACGTCGATGCCTTTGTACCCGGCCAGCCGCCGTTCATCCTGCGCGGCGGGCCGCAAGTGCGCAGCGAAGTGGCGCGCGTGCTCGAACTGGGTTACCGCGGCCAGCCGGCGGCGGGGCTGTCGTACACGGTCGTGCTGTACCACCACGACTACGACCACCTGCGCGGGCAGCAGATCGACCCGGGCTTCAGCTATGTCGAGTTTGCCAGTCTGCTGGAAGGCAGCGCCAGCGGCATCGAAACGTGGGCCAGCTGGCAAGCGATGCCGCGCTGGCGCCTGTCGGCCGGCTGGACGGCGCTGCACCAGCGCCTGCGCCTCAAGCCGGGAGGCAACGATCTGATGGGCGTGGCCGCGGCGCGACGCGATCCGTCGCACACGCTGCAACTGCGGTCGCACTACAACATCGACGATGCGCGCGAAATCGACGTCACGCTGCGCCGCACCGGCGAGATGCCAGCGTCACGCATTGCGTCGGCAACGGCGCTCGATGCGCGCTTCGGCTGGCGCTTGCGGCCGGGCCTGACCTTGTCGGTGTACGGAGAGAATCTGAATGGCGGACACGCACAATTCGGCTCGACCACGTATTGGGCGGAGTTCGAGCGGCGCGTCGGGGGGAAGATCAGGTGGGATTACTGACGCGCCGGGGCCGGCGCGCCATCAAAGCGCGATGCCTGTGTGATGCCGCCGTGTGGCAGCATCACGCACGACATCAGATCTCTGCCGCCAGCTTGGCGGCCAACCCGATGTAGTTCGCCGGCGTCATCGCCAGCATCAGGTCTTTCGCCTCTTGTGGCACCGCCAGCGTCCCGATGAATTCACGCAGCGCGTCGCGGGTGATGCCTTTGCCGCGCGTGAGTTCCTTGAGCTGTTCGTACGGGTTCTCGATGCCGTAGCGGCGCATCACGGTCTGCACCGGTTCGGCCAGCACTTCCCAGTTCGCGTCCAGGTCCTGCTCGAGGCGCGCTGCGTTCACTTCCAGCTTGTTCAGGCCGCGCAGGCAGCTGTCGTAGGCCAGCAGCGTGTAGCCAAAACCCACGCCGATATTGCGCAGCACCGTCGAATCGGTCAGGTCGCGCTGCATGCGCGAGACCGGCAGCTTGTCGGCCATGTGGCGCAGCAGCGCGTTGGCCAGGCCCAGATTGCCTTCCGAGTTTTCGAAGTCGATCGGGTTGACCTTGTGCGGCATGGTCGACGAACCGATTTCGCCGGCCTTCAGCTTCTGCTTGAAGTAGCCCAGCGAGACGTAGGTCCAGATGTCGCGGTTCAGGTCGAGCAGGATCGTGTTGGCGCGGGCGAACGCGTCGAACATCTCGGCCATGTAGTCGTGCGGTTCGATCTGGATCGTGTACGGGTTGAAGCTCAAACCCAGGCGCGTCTCGATGACGTCCTTCGAGAATGCCGGCCAGTCAAAGCCCGGATAGGCCGACAGGTGTGCGTTGTAGTTACCGACCGCGCCATTCATCTTGCCAAGGATTTCGACGTCGGCGATGCGCTTGATGGCGCGCTGCAGACGGGCGACGACGTTGGCCATCTCCTTGCCCAGCGTGGTTGGGCTGGCCGTCTGGCCGTGGGTGCGCGACAGCATCGGCAGCGCTGCATTGGTGTGCGCGATCTCGGTCAGCTTGGCAATGATCGCCTGCAGTGCCGGCAGCATCACGCCGTCGCGCGCGCTTTTCAGCATCATGCCGTGCGACGTGTTGTTGATGTCTTCCGAGGTGCAGGCGAAGTGGATGAATTCGCTGGCCGCGACCAGTTCCGGCACGTCCTTGACCTGCTCCTTGAGCCAGTATTCGACCGCCTTGACGTCATGGTTGGTGACCGCTTCGATTTCCTTGATGCGGGCCGCGTCCTTCTCACCGAAGTTGGCCGCCATGCCGTCGAGGTGGGCGATCGCTTCGCTCGAGAATGGCTTGATCTCGGCGAAGCCGGCCTGCGACAGCGCCTGCAGCCACGCGATTTCAACCTTCACGCGGTGGTGCATGAAACCCGTTTCCGACAGGATGGGACGCAGCTTGTCGGTTTTGGTGGCGTAACGGCCATCGAGCGGGGACAGGGCCGACAGGGTCGGCGACAGAGCAGTAGAGGTCATGGCGGGCGTGTCGGTCAAAAACGCGGATTTTACCACTGGCCGGCCGGTCACCTCTTGCCGATGCTGCGATGTTGCGGCGCACCGCAGCAGCCGCAGTGCAGGTTTTGCGGCTGGGCCCGATGCTATACTGAAGGTCGATTTCCACTTGCGTACATCCATGAAACTCATCGGTTCCATTGCCAGCCCCTACGTGCGCAAGGTGCGCGTCGTGCTGGCTGAAAAAAAGCTCGACTGCGCCTTCATCCTCGAAGACGTCTGGTCGGCCGACACCACCATCGCGCAGACCAACCCGCTGGGCAAGGTGCCATGCCTGCTGATGGATGACGGCAGCGCCCTGTACGACTCGCGCGTGATTGCCGAATATCTCGACACGCTCACCCCGGTGTGCAAGCTGCTGCCGCCAAACGGGCGTGAGCGGGCCGAGGTCAAGGTCTGGGAAGCGCTGGCCGATGGCGTGCTCGATGCGGCCGTGCTGGTGCGCCTTGAAAAAACGCTGCGGCCCGAGGCACAGCAAAGTCCCGAATGGATCGCCCGCCAATTGGGCAAGGTGCATACCGGCCTGCGCGTGATGTCCGAGCGCCTGGGCGAGGGCGCTTTCTGTCGCAGCAACCAGTACACGCTGGCCGACGTCGCCGTTGGCTGCGCACTGGGCTGGCTCGCGTTTCGCTTTCCCGAAATCGACTGGCGCGGCGACTACCCGAACCTGGCGCGCCTGTTCGACAAACTGTCCGAGCGCCAGTCGTTCAAGGACACCGTGCCTGTCGTCGCATGAACCTCCCTACCACCGTGATCTTCGGCGAAGCGCTCGTCGACGACTTCAACAACGAACAGATCGTCGGTGGCGCGCCGTTCAATGTGGCGCGCCACCTGTCTGCCTTCATGGCACCGTGCCTGGCGATCACGCGCATCGGCGACGATCGCAGCGGCCAGCTGGTGCGCGCCGAATTCGAACGCTTCGCGATGAGCGACGCCGGGCTGCAGGTCGATCCGATCGAAGAGACTGGCCGTGTGCTGGTCGAGCGCAGCCCGCGTGGCCACCGTTTCACGATCCTGCCGCACCAGGCCTACGACTTCATCGACGCCGCCGCTGCCGGCACCGCGCTGGCAAACGTGCAGCCGGCCATGGTCTATTTCGGCATGCTGGCCCAGCGCAATACGCAGTCGCGCGCCGCATTGACGGCGGTGCTGGCGGCAAGCAGCGCGCCACGCTTTCTCGACCTGAACCTGCGCGATGGCCAGTACGACGAACGCCGCGTGAGCCGCTCGCTGGAGGCGGCCCAGATCGTCAAGGTCAATGAAGAAGAATTGCAGGTGCTGTTCGGCTGGCACTTCCAGATCAAGCCCGACGCCCCGGCGCTGGCGGCCGACGAAGTCCGCGCGTTTTGCCAGGCCCTGCTGCGGATGTTTTCGCTCGACGCGCTGATGGTCACGCTGGGCCACCGCGGCTCGGTGTATTTCGGCAGCGACGGCAGCGTGGTCACGCATCACGACGCGCCGGCGCCGCCGTTCGTGATCGACACGGTGGGGGCGGGCGACGCCTTCTCTGCCATCTTCCTGCTGGGGACGGCGCGCGGCTGGGCGCTGGACGTCACGCTCGCGCGCGCGAACGAATTCGCCGGTGCCATCTGCGCGATGCCGGGTGCGGTGCCAAGGGATATGGGGTTTTACGACAAGTGGATGACGCGCTGGCGCTGAGGATGCGCTAGTGCCTGAAGCGCCGGACTCCCGGGCGGGAATCCGGCGTGGCTGATTACTCGCCGATCTGCGTTTGCAGGTAGTTCTGGATACCGATCTTGACGATCAGGTCCAGCTGCGTTTCGAGCCACTCGATGTGCTCTTCGGTGTCTTCGAGGATCATCAAGAGCAGGTCGCGCGACACGTAATCGGCCGCTGCTTCGCAGGCGCCGATGCCTTCCTTGACCGTCACGTGCGCGGCGCGTTCGAGTTTCAGGTCGCATTCGAGCGTTTCCTGTGTCGACTCGCCGATCATGAGCTTGTGCAGCGCCTGCAGGTTTGGCAGCGCGTCGAGCATCAGGATGCGTTCGATCAGCTTGTCGGCGTGCTTCATCTCGCCGATCGATTCGTCGTATTCCTTCTTCGCCAGCTTGTCCAGGCCCCAGTGGCGGTACATGCGCGCGTGCAGGAAGTACTGGTTGATCGCGGTCAGCTCGTTGGTCAGCTGTGCGTTCAGCAGACGGATGACGTTTGGATCGCCTTTCATGGGGTGCCCTCGGTAGTGTTTTGAATGACCTCCATGATAGCAAACGGAGAGCCATTAAAACGCCAGAAATTGCACGAAAATGGGTAAAAAGCCGCATTAAATTACACGAAATGCGCCATTTTCGCGCGTAATAGCAACCGTTCTCAGTTCACTGTGCGAACGGTTCTCACTACCTCGCTACGCGGGAATACCGGACGTAAAAAAGCCCCGCACATATCGCGAGGCCAGCCGTACTGAAAAGCGGAGAAGGTTCAGGCGGCCTGCGGCAGGCGGCGCACTTCGGTGACGGTGGTTTTGCTGTCGATGTGTTCGTGCAGCACCTGGCGTGCATAGCTGACGCACGTGCCGCACATGGTACCAACGCCCAGTTCCTTGCGCAGTTCGGCCATCGACGAGATGCCCAGTTCGGCCGCCTGGCGGATTTCACGGTCGGAGATGTTGTTGCAGACACAGACGATCATTGGAGCAACCCTTTTGAAACAACCATTGCAGTTTAGTCTATAAAATGCGAATCATTCTCATTTGCGTTGCTATTTTCTGTAAACTCGGCCGTGAACGCAAGCGAAATTTTCGGTTCGAACACAGTATTTTTGGACTTGACCGTCTGGCAATGACAAGCTGCAAATAGAAATAATTCCTATTTAGGTTTATGATACCGGGATCGTTCCAGTCGCTGTCTCATACGCGCAACAATTTTTCGGAAGCCGCCATGACCCACGCCGCATTGCCAACACTCGACTCGCTCAAAACGGGCCAGAGCGCCACCGTTGTCCATCTTGCGTCTGGTGCGCAGGAGGGCGGCATCGATGTCCAGCGCCGCCTGATGGAGCTGGGCTTTGTGCCGGGCGAGCGGATTCGCGTGCTCAAGCGTGTGCTCGGTGGTCCGCTGGCCGTCAAGGTCGGCGAGTCGACGTTCGCGCTGCGCCGTTTCGAAGCCGCCCTCGTCTCGATCAAGGCGGACTAGTCGCATGGGAGTCATGGAATCGCAAGTCGCGTCGCGCACGCCATTGGTCGCACTGCTGGGCAACCCCAACTGCGGCAAGACTGCGCTCTTCAACCGCCTGACCGGCGCGCGCCAGAAGGTCGCCAACTATGCCGGCGTCACGATCGAACGCAAGGAGGGCAGCTTCACGTCGCCCGCCGGGCGCGCATTTCGCGTGCTCGACCTGCCGGGCGCCTACAGCCTGAATGCACAGACGCCCGACGAAGGCATCACGCGCGACGTGGTGGCCGGCCTGCGCGCCGGTGAAGTCCCGCCCGACGCCATCCTGTGCGTCGTCAACGCGACCAACCTGCGCCTGAACCTGCGCCTGGTGCTCGAGCTGCGCCGTCTGGGCCTGCCGATGGTACTGGCGCTGAACATGGTCGACGTCGCGAAAAAGCGCGGCATCGAGATCGATACCGCCAAGCTCTCGCAAGAACTGGGCATGCCGGTCGTCGAGACGGTCGCGATCCAGTCCGGCGGCGAGAAGGCCTTGCTGGCCCAGCTCGATGCGATGGCCTTCGGCGTGCCGGTGATGCCCAAGCCGCTGTCGGCGATCGACGAAGTGTCGGTCGAAGACACCCAGCGCGAGGTGCGCCGCATTCTGGCCGTCGCCGTTTCGTCGGCGAAGGATACCGGCAACCTGAGCGAAAAGATCGACAGCGTCGTGCTGCACCCGATCGCCGGTCCGGTCATCCTGGCGCTGTTGATGTTCGTGATTTTCCAGGCCGTGTTCAGCTGGGGCGACGCACCGATCGAGCTGATCGAGGCGGGCATGGGCGCCTTTGGCGAGATGGTCGGCTCGTGGATCGGCGAAGGCATGCTGCATAGTCTCATCGTCGACGGCATCATCGCCGGCGTGGGCAGCGTGCTCGTGTTCCTGCCGCAGATTCTGATCCTGTTCTTCTTCATCCTGCTGCTAGAGGACGTCGGCTACCTGCCGCGCGCCGCGTTCCTGCTCGACCGCATCATGGGCAGCGTGGGCCTGTCGGGCCGCTCGTTTCTGCCGCTGTTGTCGTCGTTTGCCTGCGCCATTCCGGGCGTGATGGCCGCGCGCACGATCCAGAATCCGCGCGACCGCCTGGTGACGATCATGATCGCGCCCCTGATGACGTGCTCGGCGCGCCTGCCGGTGTATGCGCTCCTGATTGCCGCGTTCATTCCCGACCGCGTCGTGGGCGGCTTCATGAACCTGCAGGGCATCGTGCTGTTCGTGCTGTACCTGGCCGGCATCCTGTCGGCAATGGCGGTGGCCTGGTTCATGAAGCGCCGCAACGGCTACAAGCAGCATGCGCTGATGCTCGAACTGCCGGCCTATCACTGGCCGCATCCACGCGGCCTGGCCTCGGGCCTGCTCGAACGCGCCAAGATCTTCCTGATGCGCGTCGGTACCCTGATCCTGGCCATGATGATCCTGCTCTGGCTGTTCTCCAGCTTCCCCGGCGCACCGGAAGGCGCGACCCATCCACCGATCTACTACAGCGTGGCGGGCATGATCGGGCGCGCACTCGAGGTCGTGCTGGCCCCGATTGGCTTTAACTGGCAGATCGCCATCGCGCTGGTGCCGGGCATGGCCGCACGCGAAGTGGCCGTCGGCGCGCTGGGCACCGTGTACGCGCTGTCGGGCGGCGATGAAGTGGGCAACACGCTGGCGCCGCTGATCGCCCAGTCGTGGTCGCTGGCCACCGGCCTGTCGCTGCTGGCCTGGTATGTCTATGCGCCGCACTGCCTGCCGACGCTGGCCACCGTGGCGCGCGAAACGGGCAGCCGCAAATATGCCTGGATCATGGCCGGCTACATGTTCGCGCTGGCCTACGTGGCGGCGTTCATCGTCTACCGCGTCACGCTGGCCATCACCGGAGCCTGACAATGCAAGAACTGACCGTCATCGTCATCGTTGCCATCGCCGCGCTGTACCTGGGCGCGAAGTACCTGCCGGCCCCTTTGCGCGCGCGCGCCGTGCTGGCGCTGACGAAGGGTGGCCGCCAGTCGGCGCTGGCGCGCTGGCTCGACACCAGCAGCGGCGGCGCCTGCGGTGGCGGCAGCTGCAACAGCTGCGCCCCGAAAGCCGCGGCGTCGGCGCCGCAGGGTGCAGGCAAGCACCGCGTCATCAAGCTGCACCAGCGTTAGCGCTAGCCCTAGCGGGCTGCAGGTGCATGGCCAACGGTGCTAAGCTGCCCATCATCTCCACTCTCCTTTCCACGCCATGATCGTCGTCCACCACCTGAACAATTCGCGCTCGCAGCGCATCCTCTGGCTGCTCGAAGAGCTTGGGCTCGAGTACGAGATCAAGCGCTACGAGCGCGATCCCAAGACGATGCTGGCGCCGCCCGAACTGAAGGCCGTACACCCGCTGGGCAAGTCGCCCGTGATCACCGATGGCGACCTGGTGGTGGCCGAATCGGGCGCCATCGTCGAGTACCTCACCGCGCGCGCTTCCGGCGCGGATGTCGCGCGTCTGGTGCCCGCCGCCGGCACACCGGCGCGCCTGCGCTACACGCACTTCCTGCACTTCGCCGAAGGCTCGATGATGTCGCCGCTGCTGCTCAAGCTCGTGTTCGACAAGATCGAAAGCACACCGATGCCGTTTTTTGCCAAGCCGATCGCGCGTGGCATCGCGCGCAAGGTCAAGGGCACCTTCGTGCTGCCGCAGATCGCGCTGCAGCTGGGTTACCTCGAGGCCGAACTGGGCAAGCACCCGTGGTTTTCCGGTGAAGAATTCAGCGCCGCCGACATCCAGATGAGCTTCCCACTGGAGGCGGCTGCCTCGCGCGGTGGGCTCGATGCCAAGTACCCCAACCTGACCGATTTCCTGGCCCGCATCCATGCACGGCCGGCGTATCGCCGCGCGCTCGAGCGTGGTGGCGAGTACGCCTACGCGAAGTAGGGTCGTCGTCGTCCTCACGGTCGTGGGCACTGCGCCTTGCCGCGCATCTTCCCGCGACCGTGCAACCGGTTTATGATGGGCGCCGTCCACGTCTCCTCATGACCATACCCCATGCCCAACCCGGCAAAGCTGCTCGCGATCGACGGCCTGAACATCGTGCGCCGCGTCTACGAAGCCAGCCCCGAGCCCGATTCCGACCTGAAGGCCAGCATCGCGCTGCGCCACGCGTTCTCGTCGTTTCGCCACGTGCTCGAGGCGCATGCGCCGACCCACGTGCTGGCCGCCTTCGACCATGGCGGCCCGACCTGGCGCCATGCGCTGTATCCGCGCTACCGTGAGGGCAGGGCGGCGATGCCGTCCGAACTGCGCGCGGCGCTGCCCGAATTTCACGACCGCCTGCGCGCGGCCGGCGTGCATGTCCTGATGGTGCCCGACGTTGAAGCCGACGATGTCATCGCCACCGGCGTGATGCGCTGGCTGTCCGAAGGCCGCGGCGAAGCGGTCGTGGCCACCACCGACAAGGACCTGCATCCTTTGATCGCACACGGCGCGCTGGTGTGGGATCATTTCAAGAACGAGTGGCACGACGACGCCTGGGTGCGTGCGCGCTTTGGCGTGGCGCCCGAGCAACTGCACGACCTGCTGGCGCTGATGGGCGACCCGACCGACGGCGTACCGGGCGTGTCGAAGGTCGGCATGAAGACGGCGGCGCGGCTGCTGGGTGCGTATGGCAATCTCGAGGCCGTGATGGCCGGCGCCGGCATCCTCAAGACGCCGCTCGGCGAGAGATTACGCGCCGAGCGTGAGATACTGGAGATGTCACGCTGCCTGGTGTCGCTGAAACTGGACGTGCGTCTGGGCGTGACATGGAAAACACTGGCGTACGAAAGCTGATTTTTTTCAGCGCACTGACAAGGAATGTGAAGCTATGCTCAAGGCGGTCATCGTGGATGCAAATGCAGTTTCGCGCGCGACGCTCGGCACCGTGCTGGCCGACGGCAGCTACGACGTGGTTGGCGCCACGCACACCAGCGCACTCGGGTTAGCGCTGGCGGTCAAGCACCATCCGCACGTGATCTGCATCGCGCGCGAACAGGTCGAGGATGGTAGCGACGTGGTCGAGCAGCTGCGCGCGGCGCTGCCCAAGACGCTCGTGTTCCTGGTTTCGGGCACGCTTGACGCCACGGCGGTCCAGAGCGCGCTCGCGCGTGGCGTGCACGGCTTCATCGTCAAGCCATTCAAGGCCGACACCGTGCTCAAGACGATTCGCAATACCGTGATTGCCTTCGTCAAGCAGCAGCAGCAGGCGCCGGCCAAGCCGGGCTGATACGCCGAGCGCCAGCGTGACACGCGCTCGCGCCCGGCGTCCGCCCGTAACGGAGGCTACGCGCGCCGCTGCAGTTCGTCCGAGGCGAGCAAGGCCAGTTCGCGCAGCGCGCGCATCTCGCGCTCGCGCAGGCGGCGTGGCTCGGTATCGAGCACGCACAGCGACCCCAACGCGAGCCCTTCAGCGGTGCGTACTGGATAGCCGGCATAGAACCGGATAAATGGCGCGCCGATGACCATCGGGTTGTCGGCAAAGCGCGGGTCGGCGCTGGCATCCTCGACCACGAAAGGCTCGTCCTGCATCAGCGCATGGCTGCAAAAGGCCAGTGAGCGCGCGGTCTCGCGGCTGTCCATGCCGACGCGCGATTTGGACCACTGCCGCTGCGCGGACAATAGGCTGAGCAGGGCCATCGGGCAGCCCGTCGCATGGCTGGCGAGCCAGGTCAGGCGATCAAAGGCCGCATCCTCTTCCGAATCCATCAGGCCGCTTCGGGCGAGCGCTGTCAGCCGCTGCTTTTCATTGGCCGGGACCGGGTAGTCCGGCGTGGCCGACGGCAGGAATTCCGCAGTCAATACGGCAGCAACTGGCGGCGTTGCCGCTTGGTCGTCTTCCTTCGGCGCGACGCGCTCGCGCACCAGCCGCATCACGGCGCTGTGGCGCACACGGCGATGCCCGCCCGGTGTCTTCCAGGCTGGCAGATCACCGCTCTCCATCCATACCTGCGCCGTACTGACAGCAACGCCAAGCAACTGCGCTGCTTCACGGGTGGTCAGTATCCGATCGTTAATTTCATGTGTTTTCATGACATCGTTCGTGTAATTCGCTGATTTTATTTTACACGAAGCAACTAAAAATGACGAATACAACGATTCTTTTGAAAATAGTGATTGACCTTAAGTTTTTTATTGGCAACAATAGATTCTTGTTCGTCATATTCGTCATATTTGCGCGCACCGCGCGTCGTCTCCATGAATTCTCCGCTCTCTCAACCGCACTGTGCCTCGCCCCAGTACGAGACCGCCCGTCTCGCTGCCTTGCGCCGCCTGGAGCTGCTCGACACGCCGCCAAGCGAAGCGTTCGATCGCATCACGCGCATGGCGGCGCAGTTGTTCGGGCTGCCGATCGCCGCGGTGTCGCTGACCGACACCAACCGCCAATGGTTCAAATCGAAGTTCGGCATTACTCACGATACGATTCCGCGGATAAAAGCGCCGTGCGCCACGGTGGCCGACGAGCGCGCAGTACTGGTCGTGCCGGATCTGCTGGAGGACCCGTATTTCCGCGACAGCCCGCTGGCTGACGGCGGTATCCGCTTCTATGCCGGCGCGCCGCTCACGACCAGTGAGGGCTTTTGCCTGGGCGCGATGTGCGTGCTCGGTACCGAACCGCGCCAGGTCACCATGGCCGAGCGCCAGGCGTTGACGGACCTGGCGACCATGGTGATGGCGCAGATCGAACTGCAGCATGCGTTCGGCCGGGTCGATCCGGTCAGCGGCCTGCCGAACCGGAACCAGTTCATCATCGATTTCAACGACCTGGAACTGCACGAGCCGAATGGCGAGGTGCGCACCGCGGCCCTGATCAGCCTGGCCAGCCCGCAAGAGCTGAGCGATGCGCAGCGCGTGATGGGGTCAAGCTATCTCGACGACATGGTGCGCGAAACGGTGCCGCAGCTGCGCCTGGGCGGCGCCGGCAAGATCTACCATGTCGGCAGCACGCAGTTTGCGTTCTTCGCGCCGCGCGGCCTGTCGATCGAGCCATTCTGCGAGCAGATGCAGTCATGGCTCGACGCGCGCGCCAGTTATGGCCAGGCGCGCCTGATCACGACGACGACAGTGGGTATCGCGCCGTTCACGGTCGGGCAGACCGAGGGCCTGGACCTGCTGCGCAATATGCACAGCGCTGCGCACGATGCGCTGGCGGCCGAACGCTGCGTGCGCGTGTTCTCGTCCCATCACGACGCGATCCTGCAGCGCCGCTTCTGGCTGGTGACCGAATTTGGCGCCGCGCTCGCAAGCGACGACGAACTGCATCTCGTGTTCCAGCCCAAGGTCAGCCTGCTCGACGGCGGCTGCGTCGGCGTCGAAGCGCTGCTGCGCTGGAACCATCCGACCGCCGGCGCGATCTCGCCCGGCGAATTCATCCCCGTGATCGAGACGACGTCGCTGGCGCGTGCCACCACCGAGTGGGTGTTGCGCGCGGCGCTGCGCCAGATGGTCGCCTGGCGCCGGGACGGCCTGGCGTTGCAGGTGGCAGTCAATGTCTCGGCGGTGAACCTGGAAGAGCCGGATTTCTGCGATCGCGTGCTGATGGAATTGCAGCACCATGGCCTGGCGCCATCGTGCCTGGTGATCGAGCTGACCGAGAGTGCGCTGATGCGCAATCCAAAGATCGCGCAGGCCACGCTCGAGCGCCTCGCGCGCGCCGGCGTGCAACTGGCGATCGACGATTTCGGCACCGGCTACAGCAGCCTGTCGTACCTGCAAAGCCTGCCGGCGAACGTGGTCAAGATCGACCAGAGCTTCATGCGCAACCTGGTCCAGGACGAACGCTGCCGCGCGCTGGTGGGCACGATGATCAAGCTGTCGCACGACCTCGGTCACAAGGTCGTGGCCGAAGGCGTGGAAACGGTGGAGGTGGAAGACTTCCTGCGCCTGGCCGGCTGCGACGAGATCCAGGGTTACCTGCACGCGCGGCCGCTGGCGCCCGGCGTGCTGGTGGCGTGGCTGGCGGCGCGCCAGCCTTGACGCGGTGTTAGTCGGCGCTTGACCGCGCGTCGATGATGCCGCCGCCCAGGCACACGTCGCCGTCGTACAGCACGGCCGACTGGCCCGGCGTGACCGCCCATTGGGCTTCATCGAAATCGAGTGCGAAGCGCGCGTCGCCATCGGCCAGCACGCGGCAGGCCATGTCGGCCTGGCGGTAGCGGGTCTTGGCCGAGAGCGCACCGGCAGCGGGTGCATGGCCGGCGATCCAGCTGGCCTGGCCGGCTTCCAGGCGGTTCGACAGCAGCCATGGATGATCATGGCCCTGCACGATGTAGAGCGTGTTGGCCTCGATGTCCTTGCGCGCCACGAACCAAGGCTCGCTGATCCCGTCAGCGGTCTTGCGCGACTTCAGGCCCCCTATACCGATCCCCTTGCGCTGGCCCAGCGTGTAGAACGACAGGCCGACGTGCTCGCCGACCTGCGTGCCGTCGTCGAGCCGGATCGGGCCCGGCTTGTAGGCCAGGTAGCGGTTCAAAAAGTCGCGGAACGGCCGCTCGCCGATGAAGCAGATGCCGGTCGAATCCTTCTTGGCCGCATTGGGCAGCTGGAGTTTTTCGGCGATCTTGCGCACCTCGGTTTTCGGGATCTCGCCCAGCGGGAACAGCGACTTGGACAACTGCGCCTGGCTCAGGCGATGCAGGAAATAACTCTGGTCCTTGGTGGCGTCGAAAGCCTTGAGCAGCTCGAAGCTGCCACTGGCCGGGTTTTCGCGCACGCGTGCATAGTGGCCAGTGGCGATCAGGTCGGCGCCCAGCTTCATCGCGTGGTCGAGGAAGGCCTTGAACTTGATTTCGGCATTGCACAGCACGTCCGGGTTCGGGGTGCGGCCGGCCTGGTATTCGCGCAGGAACTCGGCGAACACGCGGTCCTTGTATTCGGCGGCGAAGTTGACTGCCTCGATGTCCACGCCGACCACGTCGGCCACGCTGGCCGCATCGATCCAGTCCTGGCGCGTCGAGCAGTATTCGGAATCGTCGTCGTCTTCCCAGTTCTTCATGAACAGGCCGACCACGTCGTAGCCTTGTTCCTTGAGCATCCAGGCCGCGACCGAGGAGTCGACTCCGCCCGACATCCCGATCACGACTTTTTTCTTGCGCATGTTACGTCCGTAGTGAATTCTTCAGATCCCGCCTTCGAACACCGAAGGGTGGGTGTACAGCAATGACAGCGGCGTGCTATGGCCGGCCAGGTAGTCGTCCACGCAGCGCAGCACGATCGGGCTGCGGTGGCGATCGGCCGTGGCGGCGATTTCGTCGCGCGTCATCCACATGGTGCGCAGGATGCCGTCGTCGAGCGGCTGGTCGAACTGGCGCCCGACGCTGCCGGCAAAGGTAAAGCGCAGGTAGGTGACGTCGGCATTGCGCGATTTCGAGTGGTAGCGCGACATGTACATGCCCACCAGCGAGCGCGGGATGAACTCGTGCGCCGTTTCTTCAAGTGCTTCGCGCACCACCGCCTGTTCCAGCGATTCGTGCGGGTCGAGATGGCCGGCGGGCTGGTTCAGCTTGATCCCTTCGCTCGTCTCTTCTTCGATCAGCAGGAACCGGCCCTCGTGCTCGATGATCGCTGCCACGGTAACCGATGGTTTGAAGATATCGCTCATGCCTGTCCTTGAAAATGAGCCGGTATTCTACCTTGACAAGGCCTGTGTTTGCTCAGCCGGTCCCTTCCTTCGACGTTGGCATGTGGTTAATCGGGCTTGATCTGTCGCAAAAACAACCGTCATGGTGCGGTGCGCCCTGCACCATGTCTACGGATGATCAAATCGGCCACCCAAATTTAATATTTGAACAATCACTGTAAAGACGTGATAGATTTGCTGGCGCGGCAGTTCAACGAATGGAGGGATCCATGAGAATAGGCATTCCGGCCGAAACCCGGCCGGGCGAGACCCGTGTTGCAGCCACCCCCGAGACCGTGAAAAAGCTGGCCGCGCGCCACGAGGTCGTGGTGCAGGCCGGTGCCGGACTGCCTGCGGCAGCGCCAGACGCCGCGTTCGAAGCCGCCGGCGCCGTCATCGTCGATGCCGCCGGCGCATTCGGCGCCGATCTGGTTCTCAAGGTGCGCAGCCCGGCCGCCGGCGAGCTGGCCATGATGCGCCGCGACGCGGTCTTGGTCGGGATGCTCGATCCGTTTGATGTTGCGGGTCTCTCTGCGCTGGCCACGGCCGGCATCACCGCCTTTGCCCTGGAAGCGGCGCCGCGCATCACGCGCGCGCAGTCGCTCGACGTGCTGTCGTCACAGGCGAACATTGCCGGCTACAAGGCCGTCCTGCTTGCCGCAAATACCTACGGGCGCTTCATGCCGATGCTGATGACGGCCGCCGGCACCGTCAAGGCCGCGCGCGTGCTGATCATGGGCGTGGGTGTGGCCGGCCTGCAGGCGATCGCCACGGCCAAGCGGCTGGGCGCCGTGATCGAAGCGTCTGACGTGCGCCCGCCGGTGAAAGAGCAGGTGGAGTCGCTGGGCGCGAAATTCATCGACGTGCCGTATGAAACCGACGAAGAGCGCGAGATCGCGGCCGGCAGCGGCGGCTATGCGCGCGCGATGCCGGCCGACTGGATGCGGCGCCAGGCGCAGCTCGTGCACGAGCGCGCGAAGCTGGCCGACATCATCATCACCACGGCCCTGATTCCGGGCCGGCGCGCGCCGGTGCTGATCGGCGAAGACACGGTGCGCGCCATGAAGCCCGGCTCCGTGATCGTCGACATGGCCGTGGCGCAGGGCGGCAACTGCGTCCTGAGCGAGCTGGGGCAGACAGTCATCAAGCACGGCGTGCACATCATTGGCGAGCCCGATCTGGCCACGCTGGTGCCGGCCGATGCATCGGCCCTGTACGCGCGCAATGTGCTTGATTTTCTCAAGCTGGTGATCGACGCCGACGGCCATTTTCATGTCGACCGCGACGACGAGATCGTGCGCGCGACCCTGATGTGCAGCGCCGGAGAACTGCTGCGCAAATAAGACGTTGGCATCGTTGACAACAACGGACAGGAGACACCATGGACATCAGCCACACCGTCATCAACCTGATCATCTTCGTGCTGGCGATCTACGTCGGCTACCACGTGGTCTGGACCGTCACCCCGGCGCTGCACACGCCGTTGATGGCGGTGACCAACGCCATCTCGGCCATTGTCATCGTCGGCGCCATGCTGGCCGCCGGCCTGACCGAAGGCTTGACAGGACGCGTGGCCGGTACGCTGGCCGTCACTCTGGCGGCGGTGAACGTGTTCGGTGGTTTCCTGGTCACGCAGCGCATGCTGGAGATGTTCCGCAAGAAGGCGCCCAAGGCCGCGCCGAAGCAGGAGGATGCGGCATGAACGCCATCAGCATGAACCTGGTCACGCTGTTCTATCTGGTGGCCTCGGTGTGCTTCATCCAGGCGCTCAAGGGCTTGTCGTCGCCGTCGACGGCGCGCCTGGGCAATGCATTCGGGATGGCCGGCATGGCGATCGCGGTGCTCACCACCATCGCGCTGATGCTCAAGCTGCAGGAACGGCTGCAGCAGGGCGGGGGGCTGGGATTCGGGCTGGTGCTGCTGGGCGTGGTGGTGGGCGGCGCGATTGGCGCGACCGCCGCGAAGAAGGTCGAGATGACCAAGATGCCGGAACTGGTCGCAGCGATGCACTCGCTGATCGGGCTGGCCGCCGTCTGCATCGCGATCGCGGCGGTGGCCGAACCGTGGGCCTTCAACATCACGACGCGGGGCGAGCCGCTGCCGTTCGGGAACCGGCTCGAGCTGTTCATCGGCACGTTCGTCGGCGCGGTGACGTTTTCGGGCTCGGTGATCGCGTTCGGCAAGCTGTCGGGCAAGTACAAGTTTCGCCTGTTCCAGGGCGCGCCGGTGCGCTTTGCGGGCCAGCATATCCTGAATCTGTTCGTCGCCATCGCCATTGTCGCGCTGGGCCTGGTCTTCTGCTTTGCCGATGGCGCGCAGCCCGCATGGGGCGCGTTCATCGTGATGGCGGCGCTGGCGTTCGTGCTGGGCGTGTTGATCATCATCCCGATCGGCGGGGCTGACATGCCGGTGGTGGTTTCGATGCTCAATTCATACTCGGGCTGGGCGGCGGCGGGGATCGGTTTTTCGCTGAATAACGCGATGCTGATCATCGCCGGCTCGCTGGTCGGCTCGAGCGGCGCGATCCTGTCGTACATCATGTGCAAGGCGATGAACCGCTCGTTCTTCAATGTGCTGCTGGGCGGCTTCGGTGGCGAAGCGGTGGCCGACGTCGGCGCTGCGAAAGAGCAGCGGCCCGTCAAATCCGGCTCGGCCGAAGACGCCGCGTTCATCCTGCAGAATGCCGAGTCGGTGATCATCGTTCCCGGCTACGGCCTGGCCGTGGCGCGCGCGCAGCACACGGTCAAGGAACTGGTCGACAAGCTGACCGCGCACGGCGTGACGGTCCGCTACGCGATCCACCCGGTGGCCGGGCGCATGCCAGGCCACATGAATGTGCTGCTGGCCGAGGCCGAAGTGCCGTACGACCAGGTGGCCGAGATGGAAGACATCAACGGTGAATTCGGCCAGACCGACGTGGTGCTGGTCCTGGGCGCCAACGATGTGGTGAACCCGGCTGCGAAAGACCCGAAGTCGGCCATTGCCGGCATGCCGATCCTGGAAGCCTACCGGGCCAAAAGCATCATCGTCAACAAACGCTCGATGGCCTCCGGCTACGCCGGCCTGGACAACGACCTGTTCTACCAACCCAACACGATGATGGTCTTCGGCGACGCCAAAAAAGTCATCGAGGCGATGGTCAAAGCCGTCGACTAAGCAATAGCCCAACAATTAGGGTCAGAGTCGAATTATTGGCTAATAGCCCTCAGGAACTCTGGCCATCCAGCCTGGCACCCCGCTTGCGCACGGCCCTAGACGACTGGTCTAATTTAGGATATAGTGGGTTCATGGCAAAAGCATTGACATCCGAATCGTCCGGCGTTCGCGACACTATCCTCGACGTTGGGCAGCGCATCATGGCCAAAAAAGGGTTCTCGGCGGTAGGGCTGAACGAGATCCTGGTTGCGGCCGGCGTGCCGAAGGGATCGTTCTACCATTACTTCGGCTCGAAAGACGCGTTCGGCGAAGCACTGCTGGCCAGGTATTTCGAGACGTATCTGGCGGAGATGGACGGTACGCTGCGCGATCCGGCTGGGCCAATGGCCGGCAAATTGCTGACCTACTTCGGGCAATGGCGCTCGAACCAGTCGCTTGATGATTGCCAGGGCAAGTGCCTGGCCGTCAAGCTGGGCGCGGAGGTGGTCGATCTGTCCGAGCCGATGCGCCTGACGCTCAAGCAAGGTACTGCCGGCATCGTCGCCCGTCTGGCCGATGCCATTGAAGGCGGTATCGCCGACGGTTCGCTGACGGTGGAGGGCGAAGCAGGGCAGGTGGCGCAGAGTCTGTATCAGTTGTGGCTGGGCGCCAGCCTGATGGCCAAGATCGCGCGGGATGCGGTGGCGTTCGATGCAGCGCTGGTGACCACGCGGCGCCTGTTGCAATTGCCGGAGTAACACGAATACCGAACGCTTCTCGGGAAGCGTTTTTTTGACACGTAATCTAGACGACTGGTCTATTAACATCAACAACAAGGAGCCACACCATGAACATCCTGATCGTATTGACTTCGCACGACACCCTGGGCAACACCGGCCGCAAGACCGGCTTCTGGCTCGAAGAGCTGGCTGCCCCATATTACGCGTTGAAGGAAGCCGGCGCCAACATCGTGCTGGCCTCGCCTGCCGGTGGGAAGCCGCCGCTCGACCCGAAGAGTGATGATGCATCGGCCCAGACCGATGACACCCGCCGCTTCAAGGCCGATGCCGCCGCGAACGCGCAACTGGCCGCGACCGTGCGCCTCGACACCGTTTCGCAGGCTGACTTCGATGCCGTGTTCTACCCGGGTGGCCACGGTCCGCTGTGGGACCTGGCCGAAGACCGCAACTCGATTGCGCTGATCGAGTCGTTCATCGCCGCCAACAAGCCGGTGGCGCTGGTGTGCCACGCACCTGGCGTGCTGCGCCACGTGAAGAACACCGACGGCACGCCACTCGTGCAGGGCAAGCGCGTCACCGGCTTTACCAATAGCGAAGAAGCCGCGGTCGAGCTGACGGACATCGTGCCGTTCCTGGTGGAAGACGAGCTCAAGGCAAAAGGCGGAGTCTATTCGCGTACCGACGACTGGGGTTCGTACGTGGTCACCGATGGCTTGCTGATCACCGGCCAGAATCCGGGTTCGTCGGCGGCCACCGCTACCAAATTGCTGGAAGCGCTGTCGCGGTCGAATTGAATCAGTTGGCCGTAGGGTGGGCGGGTTTCCCGCCCACGCGTTCAACAAATTGTGGTGTACCACGAAATCGAATGGATATGAACGCGTGGACGGCGTAGCCCTCCACCCTACGCGAGTGACAGATATGGCCGCCCATACATCGCCTTTGGCAATGTATGGGCGGCCATGTCACAAAACGTTGTCAAAGAATTCGACTCTGACCCCAATTGTTGGGTAATTGCTTGGGGTTAGCGGCGGCCGAACATCATCAGGTCGGCCAGCAGCGTGCGGGCGGGGCGGGTCAGGTCGAGCGCGGCCAGGCTCAGGCCGAGCAGCGGTTGCAGCGGGCCGGGGATCGTGAAGGCGCGGGCCATCGTGTCGGTCAGGCCGATGGTCGTGCGGCGGTCGCCTGCGCGGTCATCCGTGAAACGGGCGATCGCATCTGGGTCCGCCCCGCGCGCCAGCTGGCGTGCCAGCACGGCGGCGTCGCGCAGGCCCAGGTTCAGGCCCTGGCCGGCCACCGGGTGCAGCGTTTGCGCGGCATTGCCGATGGCGACCGTGCGGGCCGTGGCGCGTGCTTCGGCGTTCAGACCGAGCGGGAAGGCGCTGCGTGGCGATACCTTCGTGAAGGCGCCCAGGCGTGCGCCGAAGGCCTCGCCCAGCTGCGTGAGAAAGCGCGCGTCGTCCAGCGCCAGGATCGCCTGTGCACGCTCCGGGCGCATGCACCAGACCAGCGCGTACCCGTGGCCGTCGGCGCCGTCTTCGGGCAGCAGCGCCAGCGGGCCTTCGTCGGTGAAGCGTTCGAACGCGCGGTGCGCAATCGGCAGCGCGGTCGTCACGCGCGCGATGACCGCGCTCTGTTCGTAGTCGCGGCTGCGGGCGCGCTGGTCTTGCGCGCCAAACAGGCCGCCTTCGGCCTGCACTGCCACCCGTGCACGCACCGTGCTGCCATCGTCCAGATGCAGCTGGACCGCATCGGGCTGTTCGTCGAGCGATGCCACGCGCGCCGGGCGCAGCATCAAGACCCCGGCCTGCCCGCACACCTTCGCCAGCGCATCGACGACGGCGCCGTAGCGCGTCACGTAGCCCAGCGCCGGCACGTCGTGGTCGTCGCGGCGCATCAGGCTGCGGCCCAGCTGGCCGCGGCGCGAGACGTGGATCTCGTGGATCGGCGTTGCGGCCAGCGGCCAGGCGCCGATTTCTTGCAGCAGTTGCGCGCTGCCCCACGACAGCGCGATCGAACGCGGATCCGCAGTCGCCTGGTCCAGCGACTTGCCGTCGATGAGCGCGATGCGCGCCCCGGCGATGCCGCGCCGGACCAGAAAGCCCGCCAGCGCCAGGCCCACCGGCCCCGCGCCGCAGATCGCCACATCGACGTCGTGTAGTGGGTTCGTCATCGTGCTGCCTTCATCCATGCTTCAATCTCCGCCACGTCTTTCGGTACGCCGTCCGTCAGGATGCGCGCGCCCGTCTCGGTGACGACGACGTCGTCCTCGATCCGGATGCCGATGTTCCAGTATTGTTCGGGCACGCCGTCGGCCGGCCGCACATAGATGCCCGGCTCCACGGTCAGCGCCATGCCCGGCTGCAGCGCGCGCGATGGTTTCTCGGGTAGCGCCAGGTCGCGATACACGCCCACATCGTGCACGTCCATCCCGAGCCAGTGGCCGGTGCCGTGCATGTAGAACTGGGCAAACGCGCGCGTGTTGATCGCATCGTCGACCGAGCCGACCTTGCGTTTGTCCAGCAGGCCCAGGTCGAGCATGCCTTCGGTCAGCACCTGCACCGCCGCCTCGTGGATCCCGCTGTACGGTTGCCCCGGCCTGACTGCCGCCAGCGCTGCAGCCTGGGCGCGCAGCACCAGGTCGTACAGCGTGCGCTGCGGCGCCGTGAAGCGGCCGTTGGCCGGATAGGTGCGCGTGATGTCGCCCGCGTAGCCATCAAATTCGCAGCCGGCGTCGATCAGTACCAGCTCGCCATCGAGAATGCGCCGGTCGTTGGCACTGTAGTGCAGCACGCAGGCATTCGGGCCCGATGCAACGATCGACGAATACGCCGGCGCCTGCGCGCCATGGCGGCGAAATTCGTGCAGCAGTTCGGCCTCGATCTCGTATTCGATCATCCCGGGGCGCGTGGCGCGCATCGCGCGCGCATGCGCCCCGGCCGAGATGGCGCCGGCGCGCGCCATCAATGCCACTTCATGCGCATCCTTGACCAGCCGCATCTCGTCCAGCAGCGCCAACAGATGATGCGTCGTCGCCGGCGCCGTCACGCCCGTGCGGCCCAGTGCGCGCACGCCCTTCAGCCAGCCGGCGACCTGCGCATCGAGCGCTGCGCCGTGGCCCAGCGCGTAGTGCAGCGCCGGTGCATTCGACAGGATGCCGACCATGCGCGCGTCAAGTTCGTCGATCGGATATGCCTCGTCGAACCCGAACGCCGTACGCGCCGCCTCGGGCCCGTAGCGAAAACCATCCCAGATTTCATGGTCGGGGTCTTTCGCGCGGCAGAACAGGATCGTGCGGGCAGCGCGCGCATCGGGCGCCGCCACCAGCACGATGAAGCTGTCAGGCTCGGCGAAGCCGCTCAGGTAGTAAAAGTAGCTGTCGTGCCGGTATGGATACGGGCTGTCGCCATTGCGCATGACCTCGGGCGCCGTGCCCAGCACCGCCACCGCGCCCGGCGGCATCTGCGCCAGCACGCGCGCGCGCCGGTTGGCATGCACGGCGCCGGCCGGCATCATGGCGCCGACTTGGCCGGCCGCAGCGGCGCGTTCAGTTCTTCCAGCTGGCCGACGGTGCCCACATTGACCCACTGGCCGTGATACACCTCGCCGCCGATGCGACCCTGCTCGATGTACTGGCGCATCAGGGGGCCGAACTTGACGAACTCGCCGGCGCGGATGCCGTCGAACATCTCGGGCCGGTACACGCCGATGCCGGCGAAATTGAATTTGGCCTCACCCTCATTGCGCAGCGTATACATGTCGAGCGCGAAGTCGCCCTCGGGGTTGTGCCACGGGTTCGGCGTGAGCCACAGCCAGGCGATGTCGCGCTGGTCGACCGCATACACCTGGCCTACTGCGTCCTTGTCCTTGAGTGCATCGAGCGCCTCGGTAAAGTCGAAGTAGGGCGCATAGATGTCGCCCGACACCGCCAGAAATGGTTCGTCGCCCAGAAGGTGCAGCGCATTGGCCACGCCGCCGGCCGTCTCGAGCGGGCTCGGTTCGTGCGAGTAGACGATGCGCGCACCGTAGCGGCTGCCGTCGCCCAGTTCGGTCTCGATCATGTGGCCCAGGTGCGAGTGGTTGATGACGATGTCGACGATCCCGGCGCGCACCAGGTTCAGCACGTGCCAGGTGATCAGGGGCCGGCCGCGCACCTTGAGCAGGGGCTTCGGGCAGGTATCGGTCAGTGGCCGCATGCGCTCGCCGCGGCCGGCGGCAAAAATCATCGCTTTCATGATGGATGCCTTTAGAAGGTGTAGCCGAACTGTTGCGGCTTGTCGTCGACTGCGTCGAGCAGGCGCAGCAGCGGCTTGAGTTCGTTGTAGCGGTTGGCGGTCTTGCGCACGTAGTCGAGCACCGTCGGCAGATCACCCATGTAGTGGGCCTTGTTGTCGCGGTAGTTCAGGCGGCAGAAGATGCCGAGGATTTTCAGGTGGCGCTGCAGGGCCATGAATTCGAAGTCGCGGTAGAACGCGTCGATGTCCGGATTGACCGGCAGGCCGACGCTCTTGGCGCTTTGCCAGTAACGCACCACCCAGTCGAGCACCATGTCTTCGTCCCACTGGATGTAGGCGTCGCGCAGCAGCGAAGCCAGGTCGTACGTGACCGGGCCATACACGGCATCCTGGAAGTCGAGCACGCCCGGGCTGTTCTGGTCGAGGAACATCAGGTTGCGCGAATGGAAATCGCGGTGCATGTAGACCTGCTGCTGTGACAGCACGTTGGAGGCAATGGCTTCGAATACCTTGTCGAGCTGCGCCTGCTGCTTGGCGTCGAGCGTCACGCCCAGGTGCTTGCCCAGGTACCACTCGGGGAAGATGCCCAGTTCGCGCATGATGAAGGCGCGGTCGAACTCGGGCAGCACGTCCGGCTGGCTGGCCATCTGGAACTTGAGCAGCGCGTCGACGGCGTCCGAATACATGAAGGCGGCATTGTCAATGGACAGGCGCGACAGGTACGTGGTGTTGCCCAGGTCGGACAGCAGCAGGAAGCCCTGTTCGACGTTGCGCGCGGCGATGGCCGGCACGCTCACGCCGGCCTCCAGCAGCAAGCCCTGCACATGGACATAGGCCGGCACGTTCTCGCGCTCGGGCGGGGCATCCATCGCGACCAGCGTCGCGCCGAGCTTGGCCTGCATGTCGGCGACGACATCGTAGCGGAAGTAGCGCCGGAAACTGGCGTCGACGGAGGCGCGGCGGCCGGACGCGACGTCGACCAGGCCGGTCGTGGCCAGCCATTCGTTCAGTTGCGACAGCCGGGTATCTGGCACTGCGTCGGTGGAGGCGGTAAGGTTTTGAGACAAAGATGACATGAAGCGGCCTGATGAATCCGGTTGGTTGAACTAATTCCCCTATAATAAGGGATTCATCCCAAAAAAACCGCCCTTTATGGCGCACGTCGATTCTCCATGAGCTGCGATTTTCCATGAGCTGGTCCTCGGCCCAACCATTCCCACCACGACACGTGCTCGCACTGTATGCATTGGCTTCGGTCACTGCGATGCCTGCGTTCGCCCAGACGCCTGCCACCGTCAACGTCACCGCCCCCGCGCCAACAGTCCAGGCCGAAGACGAACTTCCCGTCACGGTCAAGGCCGAGGACATCGCCGGGCGGCCCGACCGCCGGCTTGACCTCGCCCGCAACGTGGAGATCACGCGCGGCCAGACCGGCATGACTGCCGACACGGCCTGCTACCTGATCGTCGAAGACGAGGTCACGGCCACCGGCAACGTCGACATGTGGCGCTTTGGCGACCGCTACAAAGGCGACGAGCTGCAGCTGAACCTCGAAACCGGCAAGGGCTACCTGCTCAACCCGACCTATTTCATGGCGGCGAACAATGCCCAGGGCCAGGCGAGCCGGATCGACTTTCTGGGTGAACAGCAGGCCGTCGTGCGCGACGGTACCTACAGCACCTGCGAAGGGCCGAACCCGGACTGGTATCTGAAGTCGAGCACGCTGCGCCTGGACAAGGGCCGCGACGTCGGCACCGCCGGCAAGACGGTCATCTACTTCAAGGATGTGCCGATTCTCGGCACGCCGGCGATGTCGTTCTCGCTGTCGGGCCAGCGCCGTTCGGGCTGGCTGCCGCCAACCGTCGGTTTCGGCTCGCAGGGCAAGGCCGAAGTGATGGTGCCGTACTACGTCAACATCGCACCGAACCGCGACCTGACGCTGTACCCGCGCATGATGTTCGACCGCGGTTTCCAGTTGGGCGCGACCGGGCGCTATCTGGGCAGCACCTACAGCGGCGAAACCCACGTCGAAGTGCTGCCGGACGACCGCCAGACGGGCACCACGCGCTGGCGCGCCGACTCGCTGCACAACGGCGCGATCAAACCGAACTGGTCGTACGGCTGGAACCTGCATGGCGCATCGGACGATGAATACCCGTCCGACTTTTCGCGCACCGTCGCGGCCAGTGCCGAGCGCCAACTGCTGCGCGAACTGCGCACCGATTACTCGGGCCAGTACTGGAGCCTGTCGGCGCGCGCGCAGAATTACCAGGTGCTGCAGGATCCGGCCGCCGCCACCAATCCAAGCCTGACGGTGCCGCGCCCATATGATCGCCTGCCGCAGATTAACTTCCGTTCGGCGCGCTACGACGTGGCGGGCTTCGACTGGGCGCTGGACGCCGAGGCGACCCGCTTCGCCCACCCAACCGACGTGGGCGGCTCGCGCGCCGTGGTCCAGGGGCAGGTCAGCTATCCGATCGTGCGCCCGGGCTGGTTCGTCACGCCCAAGCTGATGTACAACGCGGCCCAGTACGATCTTGACGACCATGCCACGCGCCTGGGCAAGCCGACCAAGCTCACGCGCACGATTCCGACGGTGTCGTTCGACAGCGGCATGGTGTTCGAGCGCGAGGCTTCGCTGTTCGGCAAGTCCACCACGCAGACGCTCGAACCGCGCCTGTTCTATGTGTACACGCCGTACGAGAACCAGGACGATGTCCCGCTGTTCGACACGGGCCGCTCGGGCTTCAATTACGCCCAGCTGTTTTCCGAGAACCGCTACGTGGGCCTGGACCGCGTGTCCGACGCCAACCAGCTGACCGCAGCGCTGGTCTCGCGCTTCATTCAGGAAGACGGCGCCGAGCGCTTGCGCCTGGCCATTGGCCAGCGTCTGTACTTCGAAGAGCCGCGCGTGCGCATCGCGGGCGAAGCGGCGCAGCAAAGCCGGTACGACCTGCTGCTGGCCGCCGGCGGCACCATTTCCGAGTCCTGGACCTTCGATAGCGGCGTACAATACGACGCAGCCGGAAGCAGTCTGTACAGCTCGAACGTGAGCGTGCAGTGGCGTCCGGGGAAGATGAAGGCGGTGAATGCCGAGTATCGTTATCAGCGTGACAGCTTCCGCAACATCGATCTGTCGGCGCAGTATCCGATCTCGCGACGCTGGTATGGCGTGGGCCGGGTCAGCTATGCGCTGCGTTCGTATGGCGTGGGGCAGGCAGTCAATCCGTCCACCGGCAGCAAGCTGATCGAGAGCCTGATCGGTCTCGAGTACCAGGCCGATTGCTGGGTGTTCCGGATGGGCGCGCAGCGTTTCGTGACCGCCGCCCAGACGACGTCGACGCCGATCTTCTTCCAGCTCGAGCTCAATGGCTTGTCGCGCCTGGGCCTGGGCAACCCGCTCGAGTCGTTCAACAAGAGCGTCCCGGGCTATACGCGACTGAATGCCGGCATTGGGCGCCCCTAAGTCAAATTTCAGACTCGGTGTCCATACTTCGTCGTCCAACCTGACGTGAACAATCCTCAAATGAGTGCTTTCCAGATGATGCGTACTACCCGTTTGCAGTCTCTCCAGTTGGCAGCCGCGCTGCTGTGCGCGATCAGCGCCGGCCAGGTCCTGGCCCAGGCCGCAGCGCCTGCCGCCGGTACGCCAGCCGCAACGACACCGGCCGCCGCCGGCTCGGGCTTCCTGCCGCCTGCCTCGGCCAATGCCAAGGTGGTCGACTCGATCCAGGTCGTCGTCAACGATGAAGTCATCACGCGCAACGAAGTGGCCGGCCGCATGGTCCAGGTGACGGCGAACATGAAGGCGCGTAACGCCCAGATGCCCGACACCGCCACGATGGAGCGCCAGGTGCTCGAGGCGATGATCGTCGAACGCGCCCAGCTGCAGCTGGCCAAGGAAATGGGCGTCAAGGTCGACGACCGCACGCTGGACGCCACGATTGGCCGCATCGCCGAGAACCAGAAGCTGTCGGTGCAGGACATGCGCAACCAGATGGAAAAAGAAGGCATGCCCTTCTCGCAGTTCCGCCAGGACATCCGCAACGAAATCATGATGCAGCGCCTGCGCGAGCACGAAGTCGACAGCAAGGTGCAGGTCTCGGAAGCCGAGATCGATACCTATATGGCTGCCGCCAAGGCCGCCGCCGCCGACCGCATCGAAGTCAACATCGCCCAGATCCTGGTGCGTGTGCCCGAAAACGCGTCGCCCGAGCAGATCGCCGCCCGCGCTGCGCGCGCCGAAGAAGTAATGCGCCAGCTGCGCACCGGCGCCGACTTCGCGCGCATGGCCTCGACCTATTCCGACGCACCGGACGCGCTCAAGGGTGGCGATATCGGCTGGCGCGATGCCGACCGCCTGCCGCCGAATTTCTCGACCGAGCTGCGCAAGCTGGAATCCGGCCAGGTCACGCCGATCCTCAAGACCAATGTTGGCTTCCACATCCTGAAACTGGCCGGCAAGCGTTCGCTGGCCGGCGAGACCGACAAGGCCGTCGTCGAGCAGACCCGCGCGCGCCACATCCTGCTCAAGGTCACCCCGACCATGACCGAGGCTGAGGTCAAGCGCAAGCTGCTGGAAATCAAGGAGAAAATGGCCAACAACGCCGGCACCTTCGAAGAGCTGGCGCGCCAGTATTCGCAGGATGGTTCGGCCAGCAAGGGCGGCGACCTGGGCTGGCTGTATCCGGGCGACACCGTGCCGGAATTCGAGACCGCGATGAACGGCCTCAAGCCGGGCGATACGTCCGATATCGTGCAGTCGCCGTTCGGCTTCCACCTGATCCAGGTCGTCGAGCGCAAGAGCGAAGACGTGACGCAGCAGAAAGAGCGTAACGTCGCGCGCCAGGTCCTGCGCGACCGCAAGATGCAAGAGGCGATGGAAGACTGGATGCGTCAGGTGCGCGACCGCGCCTACGTCGAATTCCGCGAGGAGGGGTAAGCGATGGTCGCGCCGCAGGCGCCTGCGCGCCCACCGGCGCACCAACGTCCCACACTGGCGATCACGGTCGGCGAGCCGGCCGGCATCGGCCCCGAAATCGCGATCCGCGCTGCCTGGGCCATGCGCGATGATGCCAACTGCGTGCTGGTGGGCGACGCCGCGTTTTTGGCGCTCACGGCCAGCCTGATCGACCCTGCCATCCGCCTGGCCGCCTTGTCGACCCAGGCGCTGCGCAACGGCGGCCTGCCGCACTTCGGCGCCACACGGCTGGCCGTGATCGACGTACCGCTCGACGCCCACGTGGTGCCGGGCCGGCTCGACCCCGAAAATGGCCGCGCCGTGCTGGCCACGCTGGACCTGGCGATCGAAGGCTGCGAGCAAGGCTGGTTTGACGCCATCGTCACCGCGCCGCTGCAGAAAAGCACGATCAACGATGCCGGTGTTGCGTTCTCGGGTCACACCGAATACCTGGCCGAGAAAACCGGCACCGCCAAGGTGGTGATGATGCTGGCAGGCGCGCCAGGCGGGGATCAACCTTACCTGCGCGTCGCGCTGGCCACGACCCATCTGCCGCTGAAGGACGTCCCGGGTGCGCTCACGCGCGAGAACCTGACCCAGGTGCTCGACATCCTGCACGCCGATCTGACCACCAAGTTCGGGATCGTCGCGCCCGTCATCCTGGTCACCGGCCTGAACCCGCACGCGGGCGAGAACGGTTACCTGGGCCGCGAAGAAATCGACGTCATCACGCCGGTGCTGGAGGCAGCGCGTGCGCGCGGCATCGATGCACGCGGCCCGTATCCAGCCGACACGCTGTTCCAGCCGAAATACCTGAAAGACGCCGATTGCGTGCTGGCGATGTACCACGACCAGGGTTTGCCGGTACTCAAGTACGCAACCTTCGGGCGCGGCATCAATGTCACGCTCGGCCTGCCGTTGATCCGCACCTCGGTCGACCATGGCACCGCGCTCGACCTGGCCGCGCGGGGCCTGGGCCTGGCCGATTGCGGCAGCATGATCGAAGCGATCCGCGCCGCCATGCACATGGTGCTGGCGCAGCGCGCGGCCGGCGTCAAATAATCAAGAAAGCATTCATGAAACACGTAGCACGCAAGCGCTTCGGCCAGAACTTCCTGACCGACAAGCAAGTCCTCTCCGACATCATCGACGCCATCGCGCCGCGCCAGGGCGAGACAATGGTCGAAATCGGGCCGGGACTGGCAGCGATGACGGCGCTGCTGCTCAAGCAGTTGACGCACATGCATGTGGTCGAGCTCGACCGTGACCTGGTCACACGCCTGGAAAAAGCCTATCCGCGCGAGCGCCTGACGGTGCATTCGGGCGACGCCCTGAAGTTCGACTTTGGCGCGATTCCCGTGGCCGAGGGACAGCAGCTGCGCGTGGTGGGCAATTTGCCGTACAACATTTCAAGTCCGCTGCTGTTCCACCTGGCGGACTTCGCTCACCTGATCGAAGACCAGCATTTCATGCTGCAAAAGGAAGTGGTCGAGCGCATGGTGGCCGCGCCGGGCAGCAAGACCTATGGCCGCCTGTCGGTGATGCTGCAATGGCGCTATGACATGTCGCTGATGTTCATCGTGCCGCCCACCGCGTTCGATCCGCCGCCGCAGGTTGAATCGGCCATCGTGCGCATGGTGCCGGTCAAGCAGCAACTGCCATGCGACGCCAAGCGTCTGGAAGCCGTCGTGGCCAAGGCCTTCTCGCAGCGGCGCAAGGTGATTCGCAACTGCGTGGCGGGGATGTTTACCGAGGCGCAGCTGGTGGAAGCGGGGATCGATCCGAGCGTGCGGCCCGAAGCCGTGAGCCTGGCGCAGTATGTGGCGCTGGCCAATCTGCCGAGCCAGGCCTAGTTGCTGCGGGCATCCGGCCCGCATGTCAACCAATCAAAGCGCCTCCAGAGGCGCTTTTTTCATGGATGCGCGATCAGACGTAGGGTGGACGGCGATGCCGTCCACGCGTTCAACGTAACGCGGCATGCCGCGGTGCAAAGTTTGTGTGAACGCGTGGGTGGAAAACCCGCCCACTCTACCGTCTTGGTACTGCGAAGAGAGACAGGCAAAAAAAAGGCCCGCTACAAGAGCGAGCCGAAATCCAATTCTTTTCTGAGGAGAGTTGGAGGAGACAGGATCAGTATGCTGCGTTACAGCATATAAATCCAATTTTCCTTTCGCATACTCGACATAAGAATTTCGTATAACTCTCGAGAGTTATGCGCCGACGCAGGTGACGTTGACGTTTTGTACTTTCACGTCACCCATCGTACCGGTCGGGTTTGCGACAGTGCAGACCTGGCCAACCGGCTGCTTGCTGACCGTGACGCCATAGGTAATGTTGAATTTCACCGGAGGCAGCTCATAGGCAATCGGGGTCGTGGAAGGTGGCGTTGCCGGCGTCGCTGCCGTGTAGGTGCCACCCGTGCTGCCATTGGCCAGCACCAGGCCGGCGCCGGTCAGGCCAGTGATCGTGCCGCCAACGGTGTATTCGTTGATCGTGCACTTCATCACGATGTCGATCGATACGAGACGGCCCGCCGTGTCGGCGTTGTTGGCGTAAAAACCGTTGACCGGTGCGCCGGGCTCGCAGAACTGGTGCTTCGGCTGCGTCAGGACCCGGACATCATAGGTATCGCCGTATTCCAGTTTGTCCGGGAAGGCAAAGCGAACAGGTGCTTCGGGGGTGGTTGGCGGTACGACCTTCAATGGCACGCCGGCATTGGTGAGGACCAGGTCCTCATAAACAAGGCCGTTCACCGTACCGGCAACGGTGAATTCTGCTTTGTCGCTGCCGCCACAGGCGGCCAGGCTTGCAGCCAGCGCCAGCGCAAGCGCCGGGCGGATCAGGGAAGACTTCATGCGTTTGACTCCAGAAAAATTAAGGTGCGCACGTGACGGTCACGTTGTTCACATCGGCCGCGCCCATGGTGCCGACGCCGTTGGCAATGGTGCAGCTCTGGTTGGCAGGATTCGTCAGAATCGACACGCCATAGGGCGCGTCTTGTGCGACGCGGGCCATGCTGAACGTGGTCGCGCCAGCGGGAACGATCACGCGGTTGGCGCCATTGACAAGAATCAGGTCGTTCTTGAGGTTGCTCACGGTGCCGGTCAGGGCCTGGGTTTTGAATTCGCAAGCGATCTGGATCGTCGTGACGTCGAAGCCTGCACGGCCCTTGTTCTGAGCCAGCCGGCACGTCGACGCATCGACATTGGTCGGCGTGCTCTTGATCTGCACATCATACTTGTCATCGGACGAGATGCGATTCGGGAAGAGGAACTGGGTCACGCCCGTACCGTTAGCCGGCACTGGGACTTCATAGTCAGAGCCGCCGTTATTGGTCAGGACCATGCCCGGCTTGGTCACGCCGGTAATCGTACCAGCCAGCAGCAGTTGGCCATCGCCGCCACCGCAAGCAGTCAACACGACCGCGCATGCCAGCGCTGCGCTTGCGCACAGGTAGGAACTCTTCATATATTCTCCAAAAAATCTAGCGGGAAAGCGCAGGCTGCGCGGTTGGAATTAAAAATCGCTCAACATTTTAGTTCATTTATTAGGCAACCGGTCCATTTGCGTCCCATTTCCATGTGTATCAGGTTGTAAGCACAATGTCACATAAGCAACGCGCCGACCGTGCGGTTTGCTTTTGGCGGCCTGCATCGCTATGCTGGCGTAGCGTTTTTTCATGCCTGTTCCCTGGAAGCCGATGACCCGCCGCCCCTGGCCCAAAGCCGTACTGTTCGACCTCGACGATACCCTGTGGCCAATCGTGCCCGTGATCCGGGCTGCCGAAACCATTCTATATACGTGGCTGCAGCAGCATGCACCGCGCGTGGCGGCCCGGTTCACGATCGACAGTCTGCGTCAGGCGCGCCTGGAATTGCTGGCACGCCAGCCCGAGTACGCCATCGACCTGAGCGCACTGCGCCACGCCGGTCTGGTCGCCGCGTTCGGGCAGGCAGGCGAGGATGTGGCACGGGTGGACGAGGCCATGGTCCTCTTCGTCGCCGCGCGCAATGCCGTGACGCTGTATGACGATGTGGCGCCGGGCCTGGCGCGGCTTCGGCAGCGAACTCTGCTCGGCTCGGTCACGAACGGCGTGGCCGATCTGGCCACGATCGGCCTGGCCGACCAGTTCCAGGCATCGGTGGCGGCGCGCGACTTTGGCCGCGCCAAGCCCGACCCGGGGATTTTTTTGGCCGGCTGCGCTGCGCTGGGCGTGCAGCCGGCCGACACCCTGTATGTGGGCGACGACCTGCTGCTCGATGTCCAGGGCGCCCAGCAGGCGGGCTTGCGCGCCGCCTGGATGAACCGCAGCGGCAAGGTCAATGAGCTGGCCGACCAGGTGCGGCCCGATGTCGAGGTGGACAGCATCGATGCGCTGCTCGCCTGGCTCGATGCCACACACGAGCCCCCACATAAGCCGCCACAGGAGCCGCCGCACGAGTTGCCACACGGATCCGCGCCGATGCGCGTATAACACTGGGATCGGTCAGCAACCCTTGCGCTGCCGTGCCGCGCCCCAATTTGATTCTCACCGCAGCACCACAGAAAAAGACGTTTCCCGGAACCATGCAACTCGATCACCGTGCCCAAACCCTGCTCAAAGCGCTCGTCGAACGCTATATTGCCGACGGCCAGCCGGTCGGCTCGCGCGCGCTGTCCAAGCTGTCGGGCCTGGAATTGTCGCCCGCGACGATCCGCAACATCATGGCCGACCTCGAGGACATGGGCTTTGTCGCCAGTCCGCATACATCAGCCGGCCGGATTCCGACGCCGCGCGGCTATCGCGTGTTTGTCGATACCCTGTTGACCGTCAAGCAACTCGATGAAACAACGGTCGGCGCCGAGCGCATGCGCCTGCCGCTGCAGCATCCGCAAAAGCTGATCGCCAACGCGGCGCAGATGCTCTCGTCGCTGTCGCAATTTGCCGGCGTGGTGCAAAGTCCGCGCCGCGAATCAGTGTTCCAGCAGATCGAATTTTTGCGTCTGTCCGAAAAGCGCATCCTGCTCGTGATCGTCGATCCGCGCGGCGATGTGCAGAACCGCCTGCTCTTGACCGATGTCGACTACACGCCGACGCAATTATCGCAATCGGCCAATTACCTGAACCAGAATTTTGCCGGCCAGTCGTTCGACGGCGTGCGCCAACGCCTGAGCGGCGAATTGCGCCAGCTGAGCAACGACATGGGGCGCCTGATGCATGCTGCGGTCGAGGCGGGCAGCGAGGCCATGGCCGACAGCGACGACGTGGTCATTTCCGGCGAACGCAACCTGCTGTCGGTGACCGACCTGTCGTCGAATATGAGTTCGCTGCGCCAGATGTTCGAAATGTTTGAGCAAAAGACCGGCCTGATGCAATTGCTCGACATGTCGAGCAAGGCCGGCGGGGTGCAGATCTTTATCGGCGGCGAATCGAACCTGGTGCCGATGGACGAGATGAGCGTGGTCACCGCGCCGTACGCCGTCGATGGCCGCATCGTCGGCACCTTGGGCGTCATCGGCCCCACGCGAATGGCGTACGAGCGGGTCATTCCCATCGTCGACATCACCGCCAAGCTGCTGTCGAACGCGCTCAGCCAGCCGTAAGGTCGCTAGACGCAAAAAAGGGCGCACGGGAAATTCCGGTGCGCCCTTTTTGTCGTGCAGCCTTGCCGGCCGCAGATGACTTAACTGGTCTTGCGCGCTGCCTGGCACTGCGGGCAACTGCCGTAGATCGCCAGCGCGTGGTCGACGATCGTGTAGCCATGGGTTTGGGCAATCATCTTCTGGCGGTGCTCGATTTCTTCGTCGTAGAACTCTTCGACCCGGCCGCAGGTGACGCACACGAGGTGGTCGTGGTGCGAGCCGGCATTGAGTTCGTAGATGGCCTTGCCGGTTTCGAAGTGGTTACGGTTGAGCAGGCCGGCCTGCTCGAATTGCGTCAGGACGCGGTAGACAGTGGCCAGGCCAACGTCCATATTCTCGGCCAACAAGATCTTGTAGACATCTTCGGCGGTGAGGTGACGCACGGCGCTGTTCTGGAAGATTTCCAGGATTTTCAGGCGCGGGAGCGTGGCCTTCAGGCCGCTTGCCTTCAGGTCGGTCGGATTGTTACTCATGTTTGTTACTCGCATATTGGCGGAGTGCTTTATGATATAGCGTTTTGAAAGCTCCCGCTCGAACGATTTGAGGTTACCTATGCGCGTCAAACAAGCCGTATCCCATCGATTTTCCGCCAAGGCGGTGCTGGCGGCAGGGCTCGTCTGCACGCTGACGCTGTCGGGCTGCGCATCCTGGCGCAACCAGACCCGTGCGGCGCCACCGGTGGCAACGGACGCTGCGGCCACTGCCGCCGATGCCGACAAGTCGGCCGCCATCGCCAATGCCGGCGCGCAGACGGTGCAGGCCTCGCGCCTGCAAAAGTTCCTGTGGATCTTCTCGCCTTACCGTCCGGACATTCAGCAGGGTAACTTCGTCTCGCAAGAGATGCTGAACCAGCTGAAGGCCGGCCAGACGCGCGACCAGGTGCGCTTCCTGCTCGGCTCGCCTCTGCTGCTCGATGCCTTCCATGCCGACCGCTGGGATTACCCGTTCTACCTGGCCCGTGGCAATGGCGAACTGACCACCAGCCGCGTCACCGTGTTCTTCAAGGATGACGTGGTCGAGCGTTTCGAAGGCGG
Source organism: Massilia sp. MP_M2 (assembly GCF_039123635.1). Taxonomy (NCBI): domain Bacteria; kingdom Pseudomonadati; phylum Pseudomonadota; class Betaproteobacteria; order Burkholderiales; family Oxalobacteraceae; genus Massilia; species Massilia sp. MP_M2. The sequence goes on along the minus strand of NZ_JBCHJF010000004.1, from coordinate 380,301 downwards.
CAACCTGCCAAGCGAGCGCGACTACATCGACCGTATCGCGGGCCCTGCCAAAGTGCCTGAAAAGAAAGACAAGCCGGAAAGCCGTCCGGTCGCACCGATTACGGTGACCGCCCCGGCAACCCAGCAGTAAGGATTGCCATGACGATGTTGAATATCGCCGTAGCCGGCGCCAGCGGCCGCATGGGCCGCATGCTGATCGAAGCCATCCAGTACGCACCCGACGCCCGCCTGGCCGGCGCCCTCGACATGCCCGGTTCGCCGTTCATCGGTCAGGATGCCGGCGCCTTCGGGGGCTTTCTCACCGGCGTGATGATCGAAGACAGCATCAAGCACGGCCTGCACAATGCCGACGTACTGATCGACTTTACCCGCCCCGAAGGCACGCTGGCGCACCTCGCTTACTGCGCTGCCAACGGCAAGCAGATGGTGATCGGCACCACCGGTTTCGATGAGGCCGGCAAGGCCGAGATCGCCGCCGCCGCCGGGAAGGTCGGGCTCGTGTTCGCGCCGAACATGAGCGTGGGCGTGAACGTCACGCTCAAGCTGCTCGAAATGGCCGCAAAAAGTTTCGCCGAAGGCTACGACATCGAAATCGTCGAAGCGCATCACCGGCACAAGGTCGATGCACCATCGGGCACCGCGCTCAAGATGGGCGAAGTCATTGCCGACGCCATCGGCCGCGACCTCAAGGAATGCGCCGTGTACGGCCGCGAAGGCGTCACCGGCGAGCGCGATCCATCGACGATCGGCTTTGCCACCGTGCGCGGCGGCGACGTCGTGGGCGACCATACCGTCATGTTCCTGGGCACGGGCGAGCGCATCGAGATCAGCCACAAATCCAGCAGCCGCGTCACTTACGCACATGGCGCGCTGCGCGCCGCGCGCTTCCTGGCAGACAAATCCCACGGCCTGTACGACATGCAGGACGTGCTGGGCTTGAAAGCCTGATATGGCCGTTACAGAACTGAACGGCGCGGCAATCGTCGACGAAGCGTCGTTTCATGCGCAAAGCCGGGCTGCATTCGGTTTCCCGGCGTCGTATGCGAACAGCATCGACGCCTGGGTCGATTGCCTGAGCTACCTGCGCGACGACGAAAACATGACCCGCTTCCAGCTGGCGCCAGACGAAGTGCTCGAGGTCGTGATCCTCGACGCCGCCGCCATGAAGGCGGCCACGCCGGATCTGTTTGACGAGCTGGCCTTTTGTATCGGCGGCATCAACGAGCGCTACGAGGATTATGGCGAGACGCCGGCACTGAAACTCGTGCTGCGCTGAATTGCCCGGGGCAGCGTTCAGCGAGCGCTGCCTTACTGCACCATCCCTGCCTGCACCGCGCCGCGCCGTAGTGCAAAATCAACAGGTTATAATGACCGGTCCCATCTCCCACATTACGTCTGCAGAAATCATGCAAGAAAAATATAGTCCAGCCGAAGTCGAACAGGCCGCCCAGGCCTACTGGAAATCGATCGACGCCTATAAAGCCGTCGAACACGATCCGCGTTTCCCGAAGGGCAAGTATTACGCCTGCTCGATGCTGCCTTACCCATCGGGCAAGCTGCACATGGGCCACGTGCGCAACTATACGATCAACGACGTGATGTACCGCTACCTGCGGATGAATGGCTACAACGTGTTGATGCCGATGGGTTGGGATGCATTCGGCATGCCGGCGGAAAACGCGGCGATGGCCAACAACGTGCCGCCGGCCGAATGGACCTACTCGAACATCGCCCACATGCGTGGCCAGATGGAGTCGATGGGCCTGGCGATCGACTGGTCGCGCGAGATGACCGCCTGCAAGCCGGACTATTACAAGTGGAACCAGTGGATGTTCCTCAAGATGCTCGAAAAGGGCATCATCTACCAGAAGACGGGCACCGTGAACTGGGACCCGGTCGACCAGACCGTGCTGGCCAACGAGCAGGTTGTCGATGGCCGCGGCTGGCGTTCGGGCGCGCTGATCGAAAAGCGCGAAATCCCGATGTACTACGTGCGCATCACCGAGTACGCCGACGAACTGCTCGACCACGTCGACAACAAGCTGCCAGGCTGGCCCGAGCGCGTGCGCACGATGCAGGCCAACTGGATCGGCAAGTCGACGGGCGTGCGCTTCGCGTTCCCGCACACGATCGTGGGCGACGCCGGTGAGCCGATCGACGACGGCAAGTTGTACGTGTTCACCACGCGCGCCGACACGATCATGGGCGTGACCTTCTGCGCCGTGGCGCCGGAGCACGCGCTGGCCCAGCACGCCGCAAAGAACAACCCGGCGCTCCAGCAATTTATCGCCGAATGCAAACTCGGCTCCGTGATCGAAGCCGACATGGCGACGATGGAAAAGAAGGGCATGCCAACCGGCCTGTTCGTCACCCATCCGGTCACGCAAGAGCAGATTCCGGTCTGGGTCGGCAACTACGTCCTGATCACCTACGGCGATGGCGCCGTGATGGGCGTGCCGGCGCATGATGAACGCGATTTCGGCTTCGCCAAGAAATACAATCTGCCGATCAAGCAGGTCGTGGCCGTCGAAGGCCAGGAATTCTCGCTCGACGCCTGGCAGGAGTGGTACGGCGACAAGGACAACGGCCGCACGATCAATTCGGGCAAGTACGACGGCCTCGATTACATCTCGGCCGTCAACGCGGTCTCGGGTGAACTGGCGAGCCAGGACCTGGGCGCCAAGAAGGTCACGTTCCGCCTGCGCGACTGGGGCATCTCGCGCCAGCGCTACTGGGGCACGCCGATCCCGATGATCCACTGCGCCGAGTGCGGCATCGTGCCGGTGCCCGAAGCCGACCTGCCGGTCGTGCTGCCCGAGCACCTGGTCCCGGACGGCACCGGCAATCCACTGAACAAGGACGAAGCGTTCCTCAAGTGCGACTGCCCGACCTGCGGTAAGCCTGCGCGCCGCGAGACCGACACGATGGACACGTTCATCGATTCGTCGTGGTACTACATGCGCTATACGTCGCCGGGTTCGAACAACGCGATGGTCGACGAGCGCAATGATTACTGGATGCCGATGGACCAGTATATCGGCGGCATCGAGCACGCCGTCATGCACCTGCTGTACGCGCGCTTCTGGACCAAGGTGATGCGCGACTTCGGCCTGGTCAAATTCGACGAGCCGTTCGTGAACCTGCTCACGCAGGGCATGGTGCTCAACGAAACCTACTACCGCGAAGAGGCATCGACCAAGAAGACCTGGTTCAACCCGGCCGACGTCGAACTGACCTTCGACGACAAGGGCCGCCCGCACAGCGCCGTGTTGAAGGCCGATGGCCAGCCGGTGGAAATCGGCGGCACCGAAAAGATGTCGAAGTCCAAAAACAACGGCATCGATCCGCAAGCGCAGATCGAGCAGTACGGCGCCGATACCGCGCGTCTGTTCACCATGTTCGCGTCGCCACCGGAGCAGACGCTCGAATGGTCGAACAGCGGCGTCGAAGGTGCCAGCCGCTTCCTGCGCCGCGTGTGGGCCTTTGGCTACGCGCAGCGCGCGCGCATTGCCGCCGCCCTGGCCGGTGAAGTGCAGGGCACTCACAGCGACGCACAGAAAACGCTGCGCCGCGAAGTACACAAGATCCTGCAACAGGCCGACTATGACCTGAAGCGCATCCAGTACAACACGGTGGTTTCGGCCTGCATGAAGATGCTCAACACGCTCGAATCGAGCAAGCTCGATGACAGCGCAGCCTCCAACGCGATCATCGCCGAAGGCTTCTCGATCTTCCTGCGGTTGCTGAACCCGGTCGCGCCGCACATCACGCACGCACTGTGGCAAGAACTTGGCTTTGCCGACGTGCACGGCGACCTGCTCAACGCACCATGGCCGGAAGTCGATCCACAGGCACTCGAACAGTCCGAGATCGACATGATGATCCAGGTGAACGGCAAGCTGCGTGGCTCGGTCAAGGTCGCCAAGGATGCCGACAAGGCGACCATCGAAGCGGCTGCGCTGGCCAGTGAAGCGGTGCAGAAGTTCATCGAAGGCACGCCGAAGAAGGTCATCGTCGTGCCGGGCAAACTTGTCAATATCGTGGTCTGATGATGAACACCTCGAACAACAACTACTTCGTGCGTGCCCTCGGTGCAGTCCTGCTGGTGGTGATGCTGGCTGGCTGCGGCTTCAAGCTGCGCGGCAGCGACGGCCAGTACAACGTGCCGTTCCAGAGCATCTGGCTGTCGTTCAACGAAGCCTCGCCGCTGGGCACGGAGCTCAAGCGCAACCTGCGCGCGGGCGACAATGTGCGCATCGAGCCCGATGCGTCCAAGGCCGAGGCGTTGTTCGATGTGATCAGCGAGTCGCGCGGCAAGTCGATCCTGTCGCTCAACAGCCTGGGTCGCGTGCGTGAATACTCGCTGAGCTACACGCTGGTGTTCCAGGTGCGCGACGCCAATAACCGCCAGCTGCTGGCGCCTACCGAGATCACCCTGCGCCGCAATATCGCGTTCGATGAATCGCAGGTGCTGGCCAAGGAATCCGAAGAAGCGCTGCTGTACCGCGACATGCAGTCCGACCTGGTGCAGCAGATCCTGCGCCGCCTGGTGGCGATCAAGCCGCTGGCGCCGGTGTCGGCGCCAGCGACGCCGGCTGCCGCCTTGCCGACCCCGTAAACGATGCAACTGCGGCTCGAAGCGCTCGACGGGCACCTGGCCAAGAACCTGGCGCAGTTGTACGTGATCGCCAGCGACGAACATCTTCTGGCGCTGGAGGCGGCCGACCGTATCCGCAAGGCAGCACGGGCGCAAGGCTATACCGAGCGCGATGTGCTCAGCGTGGAGCGCACCTTCAAATGGGGCGAGCTGCTGGCGGCGAACCAGGCACTGTCGCTGTTCGGCGACAAGAAGCTGATCGAACTGCGCATCCCGACCGGCAAACCGGGCAAGGATGGCAGCGCCGCGCTGCAGGCCTATGCAAAAGACCTCAGCCCCGATAACCTGACCCTGATCACGCTGCCCAAGCTCGACTGGCAAACGGCCAAGGCGTCGTGGGTGACGGCGCTGCAGGGGGCCGCCGTCTACATCGATATCCCGAACATCGAGCGCGCGCAGTTACCGGCCTGGATCGGCAACCGGTTGGCAAGCCAGGGCCAAAGCGCCGAGCGCCAGAGCCTGGACTTCATCGCCGACCGCGTCGAAGGCAATCTGCTGGCGGCGCACCAGGAGATTCAAAAGCTTGGCCTGCTCCACGAGCCGGGCAAATTGACGTTCGAACAGGTGCACGACGCGGTGCTGAACGTGGCGCGCTACGACGTGTTCAAGCTGTCCGAGGCGATGCTCACGGGCGACACGGCGCGCCTGGTGCGCATGCTCGAAGGCTTGAAGGGCGAAGGCGAAGCGCTGCCGCTGGTCTTGTGGGCAGTGGCCGAAGAAATCCGCACGCTGCTAAAATTGAAGAGCGGGATGGGGCAGGGCCGGCCGTTGAATGCCCTGCTCAAGGAATACCGGATCTGGGGGCCGCGCGAGCGGATGATGGAGCCGGCGCTGCGCCGCGTGTCGCTCGCGACGCTCGAAGCGGCGCTGCAAGAGGCAGCGCAGGTCGACCGCATGGTCAAGGGCTTGCGCGCCAAAAAATTCGCGGGCGACGCGTGGGATGCGATGTTGCAGCTGGCGCTGCGGGTGGCGCGGTAAGGCCCTCTTCAACGCCGATGGGCAGCGCCGCCTTGCGCGAGCCATGTTAATGCACTGGGAAACTCGATGGACATCACCGCACACATGCACCAGCTGGGCCAGCAAGCCCGCGCCGCCGCACGCGCCATGGCGCGCGCCGACACCGCTACCCGCAACCGCGCCCTGAACCTGATTGCCGACGCCATCGAACGCGATGCCGATGCGCTGCGCGCCGCCAACGCGCAAGATCTGGCCGCCGCCGGGGCAGCTGGCCTGGCCCCGGCGCTGATGGATCGCCTGGCGTTATCCAACGCTGCGATTTCGACGATGGTCGCCGGCCTGCGCCAGATCGCCACCTTGCCCGACCCGGTCGGCGAAATCTCGAACATGAAGGTGCGCCCGAGTGGCATCCAGGTCGGGCAGATGCGCGTGCCGCTGGGCGTGATCGGCATCATCTACGAGGCGCGTCCGAACGTGACGGTCGACGCGGCAGGCCTGTGCATCAAGAGCGGCAATGCGGCGATCCTGCGCGGCGGCTCGGAAGCCATCCACTGCAACCGCGCGCTGGCCAGGCTGGTGGCCGAAGGCCTGGCTGGCGCCGGCCTGCCGCAGGCGGCAGTGCAGGTGGTCGACACGGTCGACCGCGCCGCCGTCGGCGCGCTGATCACGATGCCACAGTACGTGGACGTGATCGTCCCGCGCGGCGGCAAGGGTTTGATTGCGCGCCTGATGGCCGAAGCCACGGTCCCGATGATCAAGCACCTCGATGGCATCTGCCACGTCTACATCGATGACAAGGCCGATATCGACAAGGCACTGGCCATCGCGTTCAATGCCAAGTGCCATCGCTACGGCACCTGCAACACGATGGAAACGCTCTTGGTCGCGCGTGGTATCGCGCCGACCGTGCTGCCGCGCCTGGCCGAACTGTATGCGACCAAAGACGTCGAATTGCGCGCCGATCCGGAAGCATTCGCGATCCTGGCCGGTTATCCGCACCTGGTGGCCGCGACTGAAGAAGACTGGCGCACCGAGTACCTGGCCCCGATCCTGGCAGTAAAGGTGGTGGCCGGCATCGACGAGGCGATGGATCACATCGACGCGTATTCGTCGAAGCACACCGAATCGATCGTCACGGAAGACCACAGCGGCGCCATGCGTTTTTTGCGCGAAGTCGATTCGGCGTCGGTGATGATCAACGCGTCGACGCGCTTTGCCGATGGTTTCGAATACGGCCTGGGCGCCGAGATCGGCATCTCGAACGACAAGCTGCACGCGCGTGGCCCGGTGGGCCTGGAAGGCCTCACGTCGCTCAAGTATGTCGTGTTCGGACACGGCGAAGTGCGCAACTGAATTCAACATTCACCACAAGGAAAGCATGTACCTCTGGATCAAAGCACTGCACATCGTCTTCATTGCGTCCTGGTTCGCCGGCCTGTTCTACCTGCCGCGCCTGTTCGTCAACCTGGCCGAGGAAACCAACCCCGCGGCGCGTGACCGCCTGCTGGGCATGGCGCGTCGGCTGTACCGCTTCTCGATGATCCTGTCGGTGCCGGCCGTGCTGCTGGGCGTATGGCTGTGGATGGGTTACGGCATCAAAGGCGGCTGGCTGCATGCCAAGCTGCTGCTCGTGTTCCTGACGATCGGCTACCATCATATGTGCGGCGGCATCCTCAAGAAATTCGAACGCGGCGTCAATGCGCGCAGCCATACCTGGTATCGCTGGTTCAATGAAGTGCCGGTCGTGCTGATGCTGGCGATTGTCATCCTGGTGACCGTCAAGCCGTTTTGATGCATTGATGGTTGGCGGCGCCGCTTTCGCGCCGGATGATCTCACGGCCAGCCATCACCGCGTGGACGGCGTAGCCGTCCACCCTACGTTTTAAACAATTCACGGTCATCCAGCTTCACGGCTGACGCGTTATCTCTACAGAATCATCAACGGACAAAGGGTACCCCTCATGACCTCATATTTTTGCCCCTGCCCACGCGGCATGGAAGCGGCGCTGGCCGAAGAAATCGGCGAAATCGCCGCGCAAAGCACCACCCTCAAGGTGCACAACCAGGTGCCCGGCGGCGTGCACTGCTCGGGCACGATGCAGGACGCCTGGCTGCTCAACCTGCATTCGCGCATCGCCTCGCGTGTGCTCATGCGCATGGCCCAGCGCAGCTATACCACCGAAAACGACATCTACGATCTCGTGCTCGAGCAGGTGTGGGAAGACTGGTTTGGCCCCGATCACACGATCCGCGTCGACGTCACCGCCGTCAAGTCGCCGCTGCGCAGCCTCGAATTCACCACGCTCAAGATCAAGGACGCCATCTGCGACCGCTTCCGCGACCAGTTCGACAAGCGCCCGTCCGTCAACACGCGCGAACCCGACATGCGCATCGTCGGTTTTCTCGATGCGCGCAATTTCATCGTCTACCTCGACACCTCGGGCGAAGCGCTGTTCAAGCGCGGCTGGCGTGAAGAAACGGGCGACGCGCCGCTGCGCGAGAACCTCGCCGCGGGTCTCTTGCGCGTGTCGGGCTGGAAGCCGGGCGCGCCGCTGTTCGACCCGATGTGCGGTTCGGGCACGATCCTGGTCGAAGCGGCCCAGATGCTGCAGGGGATTCCGTCCGGCGCGCGCCGCAGCTTCGCCTTCGAAAAATTCGCCGACCACGACGGCCAGGCCTGGGCCGCGATGAAAGCGGCGGTCAAGCCGAACGTGCTGCCGCAAGAGCCCACCATCTTCGGCTCCGACATCTCGGGCGACATGGTCGAAATGACACGCCATAACCTGAAGATCGCCGGCATCCTGTTTGACGTGCCGCTCAAGCAGATCGAAGCGCAGCACGTGTCGGCGCCGACGACCGAGCCGGGCATCCTCTTGACCAACCCGCCGTATGGCGAGCGGATCGGCGTGCGTGGCGACAGCACCGTGCCGCAGGACGACATGGCGGCCGGCTTCTACGCCGCGTTTTCGACGACGCTCAAGCAGCGCTTTGCCGGCTGGACCGCCTATCTGTTCACGGCCGACCTGGGCCTGCCGAAAATGCTGCGCCTGAAAGAGTCGCGCAAGACCCCGTTCTTCAACGGTGCGCTCGAATGCCGCCTGTTCCGTTTCGATATGGTGGCCGGCTTCAATCGCCGCGAGGAAGCCAAACCAAAGCAGGACTGACCCGGAACCGCCCCATGCTGCCAGAACCATCCGATCTGCCGAAGGACCCCGTCACACCGGTGCCGGCGCCGCCGCCCCACAAGATCGCGATGCTCTCGGCAGGCGGACTGGCAACGCTGCTGGCAGGGCTGTCGATGCTGGGGCCATTCTCGATCGATGCCTACCTGCCGGCCTTCCCGCAGATTCAGGCCCAACTTGCGGCCACACCGCTGCAGGTCCAGCAGACCCTGACCGCCTACATGCTGGCCTTTGCCGGCATGGTGCTGTGGCATGGCGCGCTGTCCGATGCGTTCGGGCGGCGCAACGTGATCCTGGTGGCGCTCGTGGTGTTCGCGATCGGCAGCTTCGGCTGCGCCTCGGCGTCCTCGGTGGAATACCTGTGGGTGTTTCGCGTGCTGCAGGGCGTCTCGGCGGGGGCCGGCGTGGTGGTGGGGCGCGCGATCATCCGCGACCTGTATTCCGATACGGCGGCGGCGCGCCTGCTGTCGATGGTCACGATGATCTTCTCGATCGCCCCGGCCATCGCGCCGGTGGTGGGCGGCTGGATCGTCATGCTGCTCGACTGGCGTGCGATCTTCCTGGCGCTGACGGTCTACACCGTGCTGCTGTTCTGGTTCTGCTGGAAGCACCTGCCCGAGACGGTGCCGCTGACCGAGCGCCAGCCTTTCAATCCGCGCTTCCTGGCCCAGAGCTATGGCGCCATCTTCAGCTCGTTCCTGTTTCTGACGATGGCTGGCGTGACGGCGCTGAACTTCGCCGGCCTGTTCCTGTACATCGCCGCGGCGCCCGTCATGCTGCCCGAAAGCCTGGGCCTGGGGCCGTCCCAATTCGCGTGGCTGTTCGTGCCGACCGTGAGCGGCATCTTCCTCGGTTCGCTCGTTGCCAACCGGCTGGCTGGCAAGATGGACTTCGCGCGCCAGATCCGCATGGGCTTTTTCTTCATGCTGGGCGCCGTGACCTTCAACGTGGCCTACCACGCGTTCTTTGCGCCGGCCCTGCCGTGGAGCGTGGCGCCGATGTTCTTCTTTACCTTTGGCAGTTCGCTGATCGCGCCCGGCGCGACGCTGCTCGCGCTCGACCTGTTCCCACGCATTCGCGGCACGGTGGCGTCGTGCCAGTCGTTTTTGCTGACGCTGCTCGGCGCGCTCGTGGCCGGGGCAGTTGCGCCGGCGCTGTCGCATTCGATGCTGGCGCTGGCGCTCGGCCAGGCGTTCTTCGTGCTGCTGTCGCTGGCATGCTGGGATACCGCGCGGCGCCATCGCCGCAAGCTGCGCGCCCAGGGCGAATCCACCTCGTGAAAACGCATGTGCTGAGCATGAATCGAGGAAACAGTCGTATCGCTGCAACAAGTTTTAGATTGCGGCTGTGTTTACGCCCGGAGGATGCCCCTGGCAACAAGTATTCCCGTAACTATTGTTCCTGATCAGAAATGTATATATGTTACGATACGTTTTTATCACCTGGAGCAGTGGGCAGACTTCTCGCCTGTTCCATGCACTGAAGTGCAGGGCGACGTGGCATGCCTGTTCGGGCGCGATCGCCACCTACCAGAACCCTTCGACAAGTGGCGGCCGTGCTTGATAACATGCTCCTATCCGATCAGGATATTCGCAATCGCTTGCTGATCGCCCGGCTGCCGGCCATGCCGCAGATCCTGGTCAAGCTGATCGAGCACCTGCAGGCCGACGATCTCGGCATGCCCGAACTCGCCGCCCTGATCGCAAAAGATGCCGGCATGACGGCCAAGCTGCTGGCCGTCGCCAACAGCTCGGCCTACCACCGCAGCACGCGCAGCGCCAATCTCGAACAGTCGCTGGTGGCCCTTGGCACCGACATGATCAAGACGCTGGTGATCAGCGATTCGGTGTTCCAGACCTTTAACAGTTTCCCGCATGCCGGCAGCATCGACCTGCGCGGGTTCTGGAAGAACTCCCTGACGGCCGCCGTGATTGCGCGCGATGCGGCGCGCACGCTCGATTACGTCCATCCCGAAGAAGCCTACCTGGCCGGCTTGCTGCACAATGTCGGCCGGCTGGCACTGCTGGCCGCCGCGCCCAAGGAATACGCGTTCAACTTCACCGCGATCGATGACGAAGACCTGTGCGCGGTCGAGCAGCGCACACTCCAGATCACCCACGCCGAAGCCGGCGCCTGGCTGATCGAACGCTGGCAGCTCGATTCGTTCCTGGCCGACGCGGTGCTGTACCACCACGAGCCGGGCGAGCGCCTGGAAGGCAGCCACCTCCTGATCCGCATCGTGCGCCTGGCGCATGTGCTGACCTGTCATGCGAATGACGAGACGATGGTGCTGGATGCCTGCGCGCTGTGCGGCATCGACAGCGCGCGTGCGCTGCAACTGATTGAGGGCGCTGCGCGCCAGGTCGAGCAGGCCGCCGCGCACCTGGGCATCGACCTGGCCGGTGCCGACGACATTCCGCAGCCATCGGCCTATGCGCCGCCGCCGCCGGTCGATCCGGTGCAAAAGCGCCTGAATGAAGAAGTGCGCAATATGGTGCTGGTGTCCGAGGTCGGCCAGACGCTGGCGCGCCAGCAGGGCGAGGCCGGCCTGCTCGACGCGATGACGCGCACGGCCCGCATCCTGTTCGATTTCGAAAGCGCCGTCGTGCTGCTCGAGAACCCGACCGGCCACCTGTTGTCGGGGGCGCCGGCGCCGGGCGTGGCGCGTATCGCCGATTTCTCGGTGTCGCTGGCCAAGGGCGGCCCCGTGGCGCGCAGCGCGCTGGAGCGCCGTCCTGCATTCGTGGGCGGTGAACGCCAGCAGCTTGGCCTGGCCGAAGAGCAGCTGCTGCGCATCCTTGGCACCGACAGCCTGGTGGTGGTGCCGCTGGTGGCCGGCGCGCGCTGTCTGGGCGTGCTGGTTGGCGGCGTGCCGGCCTGGCAGTTGCCGCATTGCCAGCGCCGCGAGCGATTCATGCAGGCCTTCGGCGCGCAGGCCGCGAGCGCCCTCGAGAACCTGCTGCTCGAACGCGGCCACGCGCGCCGCCAGCTGGCCAACGTGGCCGAAGAATTCCGCGACGCGTCGCGCCGCGTGGTGCACGAAGTGAACAACCCGCTGGCGATCATCAAGAATTACCTCAGCATCCTGGACGGCAAGCTGGCGCGCCAGGAACCGGTGGGCGGCGAGCTGTCGATCCTGAACGAAGAGATCGATCGCGTGGGCCAGTTGATCGGCTCCCTGGCCGAACCGCATGCGCCGGATACCGGTCCGCGGCCGGTCGATGCCGCCCGCGTCGTCGATGACGTGCTGCGCCTGTTCCGCACCAGCGGCTTCGTGCCTGGCGGCGTGCAGATCGTGGCCCATATGGATGGCGACAGCGCGATCGAGGGCGACCCCGATGTGCTCAAGCAGATCCTGGTGAACCTGGTCAAGAATGCGGTCGAAGCATTCGGGCCACAGCACAAGAACGGCGGCCGGATCGAGGTCGTCAATCGCGGCCACGTCAACCGCGAGCGCCACCTGTACCTCGAACTGGGCGTGAACGACAACGGCCCGGGCCTGTCGCGCGAGGTGCTGGCCAACCTGTTCATGCCCGTCAAGAGCAGCAAGGAAGGCGCGCTCGATGGCGGCAAGCGCGGCCTGGGCCTGTCGATCGTTCACGGCCTGGTCAAGAAAATGGGCGGCCATATCGCCTGCCGCAGCGCCAGTTCGGGCACCTCGTTTGAAATACTCCTGCCGGCGTACACCGGCGCCGGCAATGCGCTTGCGCTGCCGGCGCGCGCGCTCGGTTCCGCCTGAACCTCACCATGCACGCGCACCCTGCCACCATGCTCCCTGGTGAACCTTCACCGTTTTCCCCGACACTCGACGCCGACAGCCAGCCACGCCTGCTGCTGGTCGACGATGAACCCCGTCTGCTGTCGTCGCTGTACGAATTGCTGCAGGGGCGCGGTTACCGCCTCACGACCGCGCCATCCGGCACGGAGGCGCTGGCGCAGCTGTCGCGCCAGCGCTTCGATCTGGTCCTGCTCGACCTGCGCCTGCCCGATATCGGCGGCCACGAGATCATGGACTTCATCAACGACAAGGGGATCGACGCCGACGTGATCGTGATGAGCGGCGAGGTGGGCATCGACGCCGCGATCGGCGCGCTCAAGCGCGGCGCCTACAGCTACCTGCGCAAGCCGTACAGCCGTGAAGAGCTGCTCTCGACCGTCAGCAATGCACTGGGGCGCCGGCGTCTGGCGCTGGAAAACGCGCGCATCGCGAACCAGCTCGAAAACTCCGAGAAGATGTACCGCTATCTGGTCGACTCGTCGCCGGACATCATCTACACGCTCAACCACGAAGGCCGCTTCACGTTCGTCAATGACCGCGCCTACCAGCTGCTCGGCTACACGCGCGAAGAGCTGATCGGCAAGCATTACTCGATCGTCGTGCACGAAGAAGACCTGGAACGCGCGCGCTACGCATTCAACGAGCGCCGCATCGACGAGCGTGCGTCGCGCAACGTCGAACTGCGCCTGAAGTGCCGGGGCGGGAATGGCAACAGCAGCAGCGACCGCACCTTCAACACGACGTTGATGACGATCTCGCTCAATGCGATCGGCATGCATGTGCCGGACCAGGAAGTAAAAAAGCTCGAGTTCTTCGGTACCTACGGCGTGGCGCGTGACATCACTGACCGCAAGCGCGCCGAAGAAGTCATCGCCTACCAGGCCTACCACGACATCCTGACCGACCTGCCGAACCGCATCCTGTTCAAGGACCGCCTGGGGCTGGCCGTGATCCAGGCCAAGCGCAAGCAGACCGAGCTCGCGGTGATGTTCATCGACCTTGATCGCTTCAAGCTCGTGAACGACACGCTTGGCCACGTCAAGGGCGACGAACTGCTGCAGCAGGCGGCCAGCCGCCTGAAGGAATGCCTGCGCAAGGGCGACACGCTGGCGCGCCAGGGCGGCGACGAATTCACCATCGTGCTGCCCGAACTGGCCAGCCACGACGACGCGCGCATGGTCGCCGACAAATTCCTCGCCTGCCTGCAACTGCCGTTCGACCTCGATGGCCACGAAGTGCACATCTCGGCCTCGATCGGCATCGCGATCTATCCGAAGGACGGCGAATCGATCGACGAACTGCTGCGCCACGCCGACATCGCGATGTACCAGGTGAAAGCGCTGGGCAAGAACGGCCACAGCTTCTATCACGACTCGATGCTCGAAGTGTCGCACCAGAAGATCGCGCTGGAACAGGCGCTGCGCCGCGCGCTCGAGCACGACGAGCTGGAGATGTTCTACCAGCCGCAGATCGATGCCATGACCGGCAACATCACGGGCGCCGAAGCGCTGATGCGCTGGAACCACCCGACGCGTGGGCGTCTGTCGGCCGGCGAGTTCCTGCCGTTTGCCGAAGAAAATGGCCTGATGCTGCCGATTTCGGACTGGATGATCGGGGCACTGTGCCGCGACATGCTGCGCTGGAACGCCATCGGCGGCAGCGATATCCGGCTCTCGCTGAACCTGTCGCCGCAATACCTCGACCGCGGCGACTTCTTTGAAAAGATGCGCGGGGCGCTCGCGCGCTACGCCATCTCGCCGCAGCAGATCGAAGTCGAGATCACCGAGAACATCTGCATCCGCAACCCGCAGTATGCAATCGAGCAGCTCAACAAACTGTGCGAGCTGGGCGTGTCGATCGCGATCGACGACTTCGGTACCGGCTACTCGTCGCTGTCGTACCTGCACCGCTTCCCGATCCACACGATCAAGATCGACCAGTCGTTCGTTAAAGAGATCCACGAGGAGGACGGCCACTATCCGGTGATCCTGGCGATCATCTCGATCGCGCGCGGTCTGGGCCTGAACCTGATCGCCGAAGGCGTCGAGACCGAAGAACAGGCGCGCTACCTGCGCGCCAACGGTTGCATGACGATGCAGGGCTACCTGTTCTACCGCCCGATTTCGCTGGGCGACTTCATGGTGGCGCTGCGCAACCGGCCCGGATCGAACCTGCGCGCCGTGCTGGCCTGAGCGGGTATGCCCGACACGTCCTTGTACAGCGCTGAGTTCCTGCGTGTGAAAAGCCTGGCCGAGCGTGGCGTGGCCGAGGCCCAGCATAGCTTGGGTTTCATGTACGTGAACGGCCAGGGCGTCGCGCAAAGCGATGAACTGGCGGCGAACTGGTACCGGCTCGCGGCCACGGCCAATCTGGCCCAGGCCCAGTACAACCTCGGCGTGATGGTGCAGAAGGGCCAGGGCGTGAAGCAGGACTTCACGCTGGCCGCCCACTGGTACGAACGCGCCGCCAGCCAGGGTTACGCGCTGGCCCAGTACAACCTGGGCTGGCTGTACGCCAAGGGGCAGGGCGTGGCGCAGGACGTGGGCCGCGCGCTGTACTGGTTCCGGCTCGCCGCAGAGCAGGGCGAGCCGGGCGCCCAGCACAATCTCGGGATGATGTACGACACCGGCAAGGGCGTGGCGCAGGACCAGGATGCGGCCCTCGACTGGTACCGGCGCGCGGCCAGCCAGGGCTACGCCCGTTCGCAGTACAGCCTGGGCCTGCGCTACGACAGCGGCCAGGGTGTGGCGCGCGATCCGGCGCAGGCACTGGAGTGGCTGCGCAAGGCCGCGCTGCAGGGCTATGCGCAGGCCCAGTTCAATCTGGGCCTGCGCTACGACAAGGGCCAGGACGTGGAAGCGGACGGCGAGCAGGCCATGCTGTGGTACGGCCGCGCCGGTATCCAGGGGCATGCCAGCTCGCAGTTCAACCTGGCGCTGATGTACGACACCGGCCATGGCGTGCCGCAGGACGATGCGCTGGCCGCCACCTGGTACCGGCGCGCCGCGCAGGGGGGCCACGCAGGCGCGCAGGACAGTCTGGGCATGCGCCATGAGCACGGGCAGGGCGTGGTGCAGGATGCGGCGCAGGCGGCCATCTGGTACCGACGCGCGGCCGAGCAGGGCTTGCCGGTGGCGCAGTACCACCTCGGGCAGTTGCTCGACAGCGGCAACGGCGTCGAGCAGGACGCGGTCGAGGCCACGGGCTGGTACCGCAAGGCCGCCGAGCAGGGCCACCTGCGCGCGCAGTTCGACCTGGGCCTGCGCCACGAAAACGGCGTCGGCGCGGCGCAGGACAGCGTGCAGGCACTGGCCTGGTACCGGCGCGCCGCGGCGCAGGGGTATGCGGCGGCGCAGTACATGGTGGCCACGCTGCTCGACCGGCTCGACCTGGGCGACCCGGCGGACGCCACCGACTGGCTGCACAAGGCGGCCGACCAGCAGCACGCGCTGGCGCAGTTCGAACTGGGACTGCGCTACGACTGTGCCAAGGGCGCCGAACGCGATTACGAAGCGGCCCATTTCTGGTACCTGCGCGCGGCGCGTCAGGGCCACGCGCGGGCCCAGTTCAATCTGGGCGTGATGTATGCGGCGGGGCAGGGCGCGCAGCGTGATCTGGTCGAAGCCTATGCATGGCTGCATCGGGCGGGTGGCGCCGGGATCGGGCCGGCCCGTGACTACCTGGCCCGCACCGCGCGCCGGATGGATGCGCAGCAGTTGTCGCTGGCCGAGCGCTTGCTGCACGCATAGAACCCTGACCGCGCAGGTGGCAGGCGCTGATCGACGTCCCGTCTTTGACCCGGCGCCACCCGCGCACGGGTGCGCCGCCGCACCCTCTGTAATAACGCACCACGCTATACTGTATGCCCATACAGCCACGGGCGTCCGATGGAACTCAACGACAAGCTCGAAATCCTGGCCGACGCGGCCAAGTACGACGCATCCTGCGCCAGCAGCGGTGCGCCTAAGCGTGGCTCCGAGGGCAAGGACGGCCTGGGCGACACCACCGGCATGGGCATCTGCCACAGCTACACGCCCGACGGCCGCTGCGTCTCGCTGCTCAAGATCCTGCTCACCAACTTCTGCATCTACGACTGCCAGTACTGCATCAACCGGCGCACGTCGAACGTGCCGCGCGCCCGCTTCGCGGTCGACGAAGTGGTCAAGCTGACGCAGGATTTTTACCTGCGCAACTACATCGACGGCCTGTTCCTCAGTTCAGGCATCATCCAGTCGGCCGACTACACGATGGAGCAGCTGGTGGCCGTGGCGCGCACCCTGCGCGAGGTGCACAACTTCCGCGGCTACATCCACCTCAAGACGATTCCCGATGCCGACCCGCTGCTCATTACCGAGGCGGGGCGCTGGGCCGATCGCCTGTCGGTCAATATCGAACTGCCGACGCACGACAGCGTGACCAGGCTCGCGCCCGAAAAGAGCGTGCACACGATCAAGCTGGCGATGGGCGCCATCCGCCGCAAGCTCGATGAAAAAGCCGAAGAGCCAAGGGCGCCTGCATTCGCGCCAGCCGGCCAGAGCACGCAGATGATCGTCGGGGCCGACGCCAGCGACGACCACACGATCCTCAACACCGCCGAGACGCTGTACGGCAGCTATAAACTCAAGCGCGTGTACTACTCCGCATTCAGTCCCATCCCGCAAAGCCCCAAGAGCGTGCCACTCGCGCCACCGCCGCTGCTGCGCGAGCACCGCCTGTACCAGGCCGATTTTCTGCTGCGCAGTTACGGCTTCACGGCCGGCGAGATCATGCCGCAGACGGGCAACCTGGCGCTGGACATCGATCCCAAGCTGGCCTGGGCGCTGTCGAACCGCGACCAGTTTCCGATGGACCTGAACCGCGTCGACGCGACGCTGATTGCGCGCATTCCCGGCATTGGCCTGCGCAACGCCAAGCGCATCGCCGACCTGCGCCGCATCCGCCGCATCCGCTGGGAAGATCTATCGCGCCTGCGCTGCAGTATGAAAAAACTGGCGCCGTTTGTCGTCACTGCCGACTACAGGCCGACGCAGGGCGCGACCAGCTCCGACCTGCTGCGCAAGCACATGGCCGACGCGCCGCAGCAGATGAACCTGTGGCCGGAACTGCAGGCAGCATGACCCCCGCAGCCAGCGCGGCCGCCGTCGCCAGCGAGGCTGTCGCCGCGGTCCGCGCGGGGCAGCCGCTGCTGGTGGCCTCGTTCGTCGAGTGGCGCGCCACGGCGAGGGCCCTGCTGCGCGCCGGCGTGCCGCCCGAGGCAGTGACGTGGGGGGCGCCGGGCGCCGACCTGTTCTCGAGCGCGCCGGCAGTGTCGGCATCGTCGGCATCGGCCTTGGAGACGGTGCGGCCGAGCGGCGACCTGCTCGCTGCGCCGCCTGTCGAACGGGTGGCACAAGCCACGCCCAGGCCGCAAGTGCCGCGCTCGCTGATGGAGATGCTGCAAACGGCCGCCTGCTACCGCGACCACGACCGCTGGGCCTTCCTGTACCGCGTGGTCTGGCGCTGGCAGCAGGGCGAGTACGACGTGCAGTCGCCCGCCGATCCCGATGGCGCGCGGTTGGCGTCGATGGTCAAGTCAGTGCGGCGCGAGGTGCATGACATGCACGCCTATATCCGCTTTCGCGAACGGCCAATCGAGGCCGGGCCGCCGCAGTTCGTGGCCTGGTTCGAACCGGCGCACGACGTGCTGGCGCAGGTGGCCGAACATTTCGTCGCCCGCATGGGCAGGATGACCTGGATGATCGCCACCCCGGAGGCGAGCGTGCTGTGGGATGGCGCCACGCTGCACGATGCCGGGCCGTTGATGTCCGGCCCGGCCGACCTCGAAGACGACGGCGAGGCGCTGTGGCTGACCTATTACCGCAGCATCTTCAACCCGGCGCGCCTGAACACGAAAGTCATGCAAAGCCATATCCCGTCGCGTTTCTGGAAGAACCTGCCCGAGGGCGCGCTGGTGCCGTCGATGGTCAGCCAGGCCGGCCTGGGCGCGCGCCGCATCGGCCAGGTCGCCGAAGTGGGCCAGCGCCGTGGCACGACGATCCCGATCGCGGCCGAAAAAGCCCAGCCCGACCGCGAGCAGCCGTCAAAGCTCGACGAGTGCCGGCGCTGCGAACTGTGGCAGCACGCGACGCAGGCCGTCGGCGGCATCGGGCCGGACCACGCGCAGATCATGGTGGTCGGCGAGCAGCCGGGCGACCAGGAAGACCTGTCCGGCCAGCCGTTCGTCGGCCCGGCCGGCCAGCTGCTCGACCGCGTGTTTGCGCAGGCAGAGGTGGACCGCAAGGGGGTCTACATCACCAACGCCGTCAAGCATTTCAAGTGGGAGCCGCGCGGCAAGCGACGCCTGCACAAGACACCGGCGCAGAAAGAGATCGAGGCCTGCCACTACTGGCTCGAAAAAGAAATCGCCACCCGCAAGCCGAAGGTGATCGTGGCGATGGGCGCTACCGCCCTCAAGTCGGTGCTGCAGACGGGGAGCGTGACGCTCAGGGACCGGCTCGGGCAACCGGTGCGCCATGGCGACGCGTGGGTGGTGACGATCTACCACCCGTCGTACGTGCTGCGCGTGCCGGATGAAGCGACCAAGCACGAGGCGTTTGCCGTGATGGTCGAGGGCTTGCGGATGGCGCAGTCGCTGCTCGAGGGGCCTGGCGAGAACTGATCCGCGTAGCGACATCGTGACGGCGTGCGGGGGCGCACAGCCCTGCCAGGCCTTCCTTATCCGCACACTGCGCCTGGCGTATGCATTCGAAAATCCTTGTGATCGCCGCGATGGCCGCCTCATAATTGGCGCTCGCTCTGGCTACTTTCACAACAGGATATCTTCATGCGCCCACTCGTCGTTCCCGCACTGTGCTTGTCGTTGCTGGCTGTCCCTGGATGGGCGCAGTCGCTTGACGGGGCCGATGCCCCGCCTGCCGCTGTTGTTACGACGGACGCAGTCGAACCCGCGCCGGAGCAGATCCATGTCGTCGCCCAGCGCCCCGGTCCGGGCATGTGGAAGGTGAAGAAGGGCGATCATGTGCTCTGGGTATTCGGCACCTATGCACCGCTGCCGAAGAACATGACGTGGCGCTCGCAGCAGGTGGAAAACGTGATCAGGAATTCGCAGGAGTACCTGTCGCCACCAGGGGCCACAGCCAAGCCGGGCTTTTTCAAAATGGTCACGCTGCTGCCAAGCCTGATCGGGGTGCGCAAGAATCCGGATGGCGCGCAGCTGCGTGATGTTCTGCCTCAGAAAGACTACGCACAGTGGAGCACGCTCAAGGCGACCTACCTGCCCGAGAACAGTGACGTCGAACGCGAGCGGCCGATCTTTGCCGCGCAGGCGTTGACAGAAGCGGCGCGCAAGGAGGCAGGTCTGGTGAACGGCTACGCGGTGCGCAAGCAGCTGCTTGCCCTCATCAAGAAGAGCGAGCTGAAACAGACGTCGACGGACGTTGAACTACCGACGGACAATGCGCGCGCGTTGATCAAGAACTTCAAGAAGTCGAATCTGGCTGACGCCGCCTGCCTGAGGACAACGATGGCCACACTGAAGCAGGATCTCGACGGCGCAACAGCGCGCGCCAACGCCTGGGCCAAGGGCGACGTGGATGAGATGCGCAAGCTAAACTACGCCGAACGCGAGGAGGCGTGTTTCGGCGCGCTGATGAACAGCGCCGCACTCGATACGGAGCCTGAATGGAAGAACGTGAAGGCGCGCTCGCATGCGAAGTGGATCGCATCGGCCGAGAAAGCACTTGCTGCCAATGCATCGACCTTTGCGCTGTTGTCGATGGACGATATTTTCGATCCGAAAGGCGTGATCGCGGCGCTGGTGGCGAAGGGGTATGAGGTCGAGCAGCCCGAGTAACCGCATGCGTCAGGCCCCGGCGCTCGTGCGCCGATAGTGCTGCGGCGGGCCTGACGCGCGCAATCCACCGCATCCACGGCAGGGCGTTGTTCAAGGCCGTGGCAGCATCGATGGGCTTGCCGTTGCGGTTGCGCGCCGCCAGGCAAGCTGTCGCTCTATTGTTCGGCCCATGTCAAGGCGCCGCGTCCTTTCGCGCCACATCTGGAACTCCCTATCCGTCCTTGCTGTCCTATCAACCAATCGGCGTGCTCCAGGCGCCGCCTTGGAGCATCCTCATGCCTGACGTTGACGTTGCGACTGTGAAAAAATCCCCCACCGGCATTGAGGGGTTTGACGCGATTACCGGCGGCGGCCTGCCGCATGGGCGCACATGCACTCTTATTGGCGGGCCCGGCAGTGGCAAGACCGTGTTCGCCTTGCAGACACTGATCAATGGCGCGCTCCTGTACGGCGAACGCGGCATTTTCGTCGCATTCGAAGAAAATTCGCAAAGCGTCATTGCCAACGCCGCCTCGTTCGGCTGGGATCTTGCTGACCAGGACAAACTCACATTCATGGATGCCGGCATGTCGCCCGATGTCGTGCAGACCGGGCGTTTCGATGTCAGCGCCCTCTTGACCGGCATCCGCGCCCGGTTTGCCGAGAACCATGCCACGCGCATCGTGTTCGACTCGATCGACGTGCTGCTGTCGTTGCTCGACGACCCGTTTACAGAGCGGCAAGAGCTCTACCGCATTCAGGACTGGTTGGCCGTCAACGGCATCACCGGCATCGTTACTACCCGGGCGCGTACTGCCAACCAGACGAACGGGTCCGGAAACGACTTCCTTGAGTACATGGCCGATTGCGTCGTGCATCTGAGTCAGCACGTCATCGGTGGCCTCGCGCATCGCGACCTGCGCGTGGCCAAGTACCGCGGCTCGCCGATCTACGAAGGGGTATTCCCGCTGATCATCGGCGCGGACGGCATCGAAGTGGCCATGCCGATGTCGCACGAGATGCGTTTTCCAGCCTTGTCCGAACGCGTCTCGGCGGGCGTGGAGCGGCTCGACACCATGCTCGACGGCGGCTATCTGCGCGGCAGCACCATCCTGGTGACTGGCTCGCCCGGCACCGCCAAATCGACGCTGGCTGCTGCCTTCGCCCATGCCAGCGTCCGGCGCGGCGAGCGCTGCCTGTACGTCAGCTTCGACGAAAGCAGCAGCGAGATCATCCGCAACATGTCGTCCATCGGCCTCGATCTGGCCTCTGCGGTCGCAGACGGCAATCTGCGCTTTCATTCCGTACAGACTGGCGCGCTCAATGGCGAACAGCATCTGTTGTATATCAAAGCCCTGATTCGCCAGTACCAGCCGCGCTGCCTGGTGATCGATCCGCTGTCCGCCGTGCTCAGGTCGCAGGCATTCGGCATCATGATGGATGTGCCGTTGCGCCTGATTGGCTTCACCAAGACAGAAGGCATCACCATGCTCAGCACGAGCCTGGTGAATAACAGCGACAGTCCCGAAAGTACGGAAATGAAAGTGTCCACCATCGCCGACACCTGGATCCACCTGTCATTCAAGGTCCAGATGGGCGAACGCAATCGGCTGCTGTCAATTGTCAAGGCGCGCGGCACCGCTCATTCGCGCCAGGCGCGCGAACTGATCCTGTCCAAAGACGGTGTGACGCTGTCGGACGTCTATGTCGCCGGCGGCGAAGTCTTGATGGGTACGCTGCGCTGGGAAAAAGAAGAAGCCGTACGCCGCGAGTTGGCGTTGGCGCATGCAAGCTTACTGAAAAAGGAACGTGAACTGTCGCTGGCCGAGGCCCAGGTGCGTACCCGCATCGAACTGCTCAAGGGTGAACTGGCGCTGCGCCATCTGGAAAGCGAGGCGCTTGCCGAAGAAATCGCGCGTGATAAAGCGCAGTATGCCGCCGCCGCCAGTGAAATCAGTCGCCTGCGTGGCGCCGACCAATCATCTCACTCTGGCCACGAGCCGGGCGCACCGTGACCATGCCGGCATGGCTGGACGGCGTCGAACCGCCGTTGCATGTTGAACAGGTTCTGGCGTGCTTTGCCGAAGGGATCTTCGTTGCCGATGCTCGGCGTCGTATTCTGGCCGTCAATCCCGCCTTCACCATCATCACCGGCTTTGCGCCGGCGGATGTCACGGGCGCGACCATGAGCCAGCTGAACGTCGCGCGCATGGATGCTGCAGCCTGCCGTGTCATGTGGCGTGCCCTCCGCAGCACCGGGCACTGGCGTGGCAAGCTGTCGTGCTTCACCAGCGTCGGCGTTCAACTGCCGCTGGCGCTGTCGCTGAGTGCAGTGCGCGACGAGCACGCCGTGCTGACCCATTACGTCGGCGTTTTCTCCGACCTCAGCGAGCGTAAGGCCGAGGAAGAGCGCATGGTCTTTCGCGCCCAGCACGATGCACTGACCGGCCTGCCGAACCGCTACCTGCTGGGTGAGCGGCTGGCGCGCGCGCTGGCCGCTGCCAGCGGCCATGCCGGCCCGGTCGCGCTGCTGTTCCTCGATCTCGACCGCTTTAAGTTGATTAACGACTCGCTCGGCCATCGCGTGGGCGATCTCCTCCTGCGCAGCGTGGCGGCGCGGCTGCAGTCGCTGATCCGGCCGGCGGACACCGTCGCACGGGTCGGCGGCGATGAATTCGTCTTCCTTCTCCCGCATGTCGAGCAGCCTGACGTGCCTGCCACCATGGCACAACGGATCATCTCGGCCATGGCTGCGCCATACGATATTGAGGGCGAACGCCTTTCCATCGGCGCCAGTGTCGGCATCAGCATGTATCCGGCCGACGCTGCCGACGCTGACATGCTCACCCGCAATGCCGACAGCGCCATGTACAACGCCAAGGCGCGCGGCGGCAACTGTTTCGAGTTCTACACCACGAAGCTGACATCGCGCGCCGTAGAGCGGCTCATCCTTGAAAACAGTCTGCGCAGCGGCCTCGAGCACGATGAGTTCTTCATTTTTTACCAGCCTCTGGTGGCACTGGCCACCGGCCGGGTCGTCGGCGCCGAAGCGCTGCTGCGTTGGTCCCATCCCGTGCTGGGCATCCTGGGGCCAGACCGCTTCATTCCGACCGCTGAAGAGACCGGCCTGATCGTCGACATCGGCGAATGGGTTCTGCGCCGCGCCTGTTCCCAGAACAGCCTCTGGCAGCGGCAAGGCCTGCGGCCAATCAGTATTTCCGTTAACGTCTCGGCGCGTCAGTGCGGCCCACAACTGGTGTCTGCGGTGTCGAGTGCGCTGGCTGACAGTGCGCTCGACACGCGCTACCTTGCACTTGAACTGACAGAAACGACGCTGATGGGCGACGTCGGCGACACGCTGCACAAACTGAAGGCGCTTGGCGTTCAGCTGTCGATCGACGACTTCGGCATCGGCTATTCCAGCCTGGGCTACCTGAAACGCTTTCCGATCGATAACCTGAAAGTTGACAAGTCGCTCATCGCAGAAATCGGCATTGGCGACCGCAACAGCTTGATCGCCGGCGCCACCATCGCGCTCGCCCACAGCCTGAACCTGACCGTTACCGCCGAAGGCGCCTACGCCGCCTGGCAAGGGCGCTATCTGCGGGAGCGCGGCTGCGACCTGGTACAGGGCTATTACTTTAGCCGCCCGCTGCCGCCCCACAAGCTGGCCACGCTGCTGCGCGATGGCAGGGCGGTCCGACTCGGTCCAGGTTACATGCGGTCGGATACGTAGCGCATGCCATGGGCGCGAACGAGTCGTGCACCTGGCAGCGACGACAGGCGTATTTCGACCCCACTTCCGTGTCGAAAAGCTGTTGCGGTGCATCGGTGACTTTAGGCCGCAAACCCGGACGGTCCTCGCCTTGCCGGTGGACGATCCGCGCCGCATCGTCAAGGACTTCAGGAAATCCTCGCTCGACGACGCGGCCTGCTTCGTCGACACCTTGCGCTGGAAACCGATATCGACGCCACGCGCCTGCGCCAGGGGCGACATCGACGGCATCCGCAAGCGCGATTTCGTGGACCACCAGGAAAGCTGCAGCGACGTCATCCGCAACAGCGCCGCAGTGCGCGGCGCCTTTGCCGGGCAGCTGCGCTGGCATACAATGAGTCCCGATTTGCCCGTACACAGAGATGAGGAAGAGGACCATGACCAAAGCCGGGCCGGACCAGGACGACCCCGAGCGCGTCCAGCGCCGCCTGCAGATGGCAGACATCGCGCGCCTGGCAGGGGTGTCCACGTCGACGGTGTCGCGTGCCCTGAGCCATAGCCCGCTGGTGAACGAGGAAACGCGCACCCGGATCCAGGAGCTGGCCGGATCGCTGCGCTATTCCGTGAACGTGGCGGCGCAAAATCTGCGTATGAAGCAGAACCGCACGGTGAGCGTGCTGATTCCGTTCGACCGCGCAACGCGCCAGCCGCTGTCCGACCCATTCCTGCTGGCCATGCTGGGCACCCTGGCAGACGCGCTGACCGAGCAGGGCTACGAGATGCTGCTCTCGCGCATAGGTACCGATGAATTCGGCGCTGCCGCAGCGCCCTTCGATACCGGCCGCGCGATCGGCATCATCATGGTCGGACAGTGGGGGCGGCATCAACAGCTCAACGAGATGGCGGCCCGCAAGCTACCCATCGTCGTGTGGGGCGCCCAACTCCCCAACCAGCTGTATTGCTGTATCGGCAGCGACAATGTCAGCGGCGGCCGGATCGCCACTGAACACCTGATTGGCAAGGGGCGCCGCCGCATTGCTTTTCTCGGCGACATTGCGCTGCCGGAGCCGCAGCAGCGCTACCTCGGCTATTGCGAAGCCTTGGCCGCCCACGGCATCGAGTTCGACCCCCAGCTGCAAGTGAGCGTGCCATTTCTCTCGCAGGGCGGCATCGAAGGCGTACAGGCGCTGGCCGAGCGTGGCGTCGCTTACGATGCGGTGTTTGCGTGCAGCGACTTGCTGGCCATGAGCGCGGTCGACGCCCTGCGTTCGCGCGGGATCGGCGTGCCGGACGAGGTGGCGATCGTGGGCTATGACGACATCGCTCTGGCCGCGCTGTCGCACCCCCGGCTGACGACGGTACGCCAGCCGATCGATGTCGCCGGCAAGGCATTGGTTGCGGCACTGCTGTCGCTGGTTCAAGGCCACGCCCCGGTCTCACGCCAATTGCCGACCGAGCTGATCGTCCGCGCCAGCACCTGAGCTGCATCCCTACAAGGCCAAGAAGATGCAATCGATTGCATCTTCGCTGGTTTTTTTGATCCTCTCACACGAAATTCTGTGCTGCGGCGCAGCAATTTCCTGTCGAATCCTCCCAGTCAAGACGAAAAATCGGTAGCGCTCCAGAGGGGACTTGCGCGGAAAACAACATGCTGCGCCGCGTCTTTGCAATCGATTGTATCAATTCCCACTTGGTGCGCATAATGTACACACCGCCTGGAATGTGTCGACGTCAGCGGACGGGATCGATACCACCCCAACGGCCAATAATTACAACTCCGGAGACAAGTCATGAAAGCGAATATTTCACGGATGGCTGCTGCCGTGTCCGTGGCAGTACTGCAGATGAATGTTGCGTACGCTCAGCAGGAGGCGCCAGCACCGGCCGCCACGCCGGCGGCGGACAGCATGAACATGGAGCGCATCGTCGTCACGGGTACCAGTAGCGCATCGTCCAAGATGAAGTCGAGCGTCTCGATCAGCACCATGGACAAGGACGTGATCCTGCAGGCCGCGCCGACCAGCGCGGCCGAGGTGCTGCGCTCGATCCCCGGCGTGCGCTCCGAGTCGTCGGGTGGCGAAGGCAATGCCAACATGACGGTGCGCGGGGTACCGATTTCCGCCGGCGGCGCGCGTTACGTGCAGATCCAGGAAGATGGCTTGCCAGTGCTGCAATCGGGCGACTTCAACTTCATCACGCCGGACGCCTACGTGCGTATCGACGGCGCGCTATCGCACCTGGAAGTGGTGCGCGGCGGTTCGGCCTCGACCCTGGCGACCAATTCGCCGGGCGGTATCATCAACTTCATCAGCAAGACCGGTACCGAACAAGGCGGCAGCATCGGCCTGACCACGGGACTCGACTACGACAGCACGCGGGTCGACTTCGACTATGGCGCGCCGATCTCCGACAAGACGCGATTTTTTGTCGGCGGCTTCTATCGCAATGGCGAAGGCATACGCAACAGCGGGGGCACCAGCGAGAAGGGCGGCCAGATCCGCGGCAACCTGACCCACGAGTTCGACAACGGATTCGTGCGCCTGTCGTTCAAGCACCTGGACGACCAGACCCCGACCACACTGCCGGTGCCGGTCAGCGTGAGCAATCAGCGCATCTCCACCATCGACGGGATCGACCCGCGCACGGCCACGTTCTACTCGCCCTACTGGGTGCCCGATGTGACGCTCGACAAGGGCAACCGGCGCATCGCCACCGATGTCAACGACGGCTTGACCGTCAAGAGCAATACCGTGGGGCTCGAAGCGCAATGGCGGATCGGCAACGGCTGGACGCTCAGCGAAAACTTCCGCAAGTCGCACAACAGCGGCCGCTTCATCGGCGTGTTCCCATCCAATAACGGCACGGTCGGCAACTACGTCTTTGCCACCGGCCCGGCCGCCGGCAAACCCTACAATGGCCGCGCATTCTCGGCCGTGGTGTTCAATACCTCGATCGACGACGCCGGATCGACCATGAGCGACACCCGGCTGGCAAAGAGCTTCACGCTGGCCGATCAGTCGAAGCTCACGGCCACCGCGGGCCTGTATGCGTCGCGCCAGCAGCTCGGCCTGACCTGGAACTTCAATGAGTACCTGATGCAGGCCAGCGGCGACAAGCCGGCCCTGCTCAGGACCGCCAGCAGCACGCCCGGGCTGATCGGGCCGGCGTTCGGCAGCTGCTGCTCGCGCGCACTCGACATGCAATACGATTACCTGTCGCCCTACATCAACCTGGGCCTGGAGCGTGGCGCTCTGAATATCGACGCCAGCGTACGCCATGACCGGCAGGACGTGAGCGGGGTCGCCAACATCGCCACCGCGGCGACCCGCTACGACCCGGCCACGCGCCAGTTCGTCGATTACGCGTTGAGCCACAATTCATTTTCCGTCGGCGGCAATTACCAGCTGACCCCGTCGCTGGCGCTGTTCGCCCGCGTCAGCGATGGTGTCGCGTTCAATGCCGACCGCATCCTGTTCGGCACGCCGCTCGACGGCAGCGCCCCGATCAACCTCAATACGGTCGAGCAGGTCGAAGGCGGCGTCAAATGGCGCAGCGGCGGCCTGAGCACCTTTATCACGGCCTTCCGCGCCAAGACCAAGGAAACCAACTACGAAGCCACCACGCAAAGGAGCACCGCCAACAGCTATGACGCCAAGGGTCTCGAAGTCGAAGCGGCTTACCGGCTGGGAGCGCTGCGGGTGGCCGCCGGCCTTACCTTGACCGATGCCGAGATCACGGCCACTGCGCCGGGGGGCGAAGCGGTGATCGGCAACACGCCGCGGCGCCAGGCGCGCGTGGTCTACCAGGTGGCGCCGACCTACACGGCCGGAAATGCCATGTTTGGCGTGAGCGTGATCGGCACCGGCAAGTCGTGGGCCGACGACGCGCACACCATCCTGATGCCTGCCTACCATGTCGTCAACGGCTTCCTGAACTATCAGGTCAGCGCGCCGCTGTCGGTGTCGCTCACCTTCAATAATGTGTTCGACAAGCTTGGCTACACCGAGGTCGAGGGCGACGGTCACGCCGCGCGTGCGATCACCGGGCGCTCGGTCAAGCTCGGCCTGAAATACACGTTCTAGAGCACGCTCCGTCCGGCGCGCGTGCGCGTGCGCCGGTCCACCCCATTTTCTGAACAATACGATGCAGATTCCCGCACCAGACCGGCTACTCGCCGTTCTTCCCTCGCACTTGCACGCCGACGCGCGCAGCCGCTACGCCGAACACGGCGCCACCTTGTACCGGCGCCTGGCGCAGCTTTACGGGGGTAGTGCCGGTTTCGATGCATGGTATGAGGACCTGCTCGCCTTGGCCGGCCAGCTCCTTGGTGCGCGTCCGGCGTCCCTGCTGGCGATCGACGCGCAGCGCGCCGCGCAGCCGGACTGGTTCGCCAGCGAGCATATGCTCGGGTACAGCGCCTACGTGGAGCAGTTCGGCACCAGCTTCCAGGGCGTGGCCGAGCGCATCGGCCACCTGCAGGAAGCCGGCGTCAGTTACCTGCACCTGCTGCCTTTCCTGCGCCCGCGCGCTGGCGAGAACGACGGCGGGTTCGCCCTGGCCAGTTTCGATGACGTCGACCCTGCGCTGGGCACCAACGAGGATCTCGACGCGCTATGCACGGCGCTGCGCGAGGCCGGCATCAGCCTGTGCGCCGACCTGGTACTGAACCATGTGGCGGACGACCATCCGTGGGCCGTCGGTGCCGTCCAGGGCGATGCCCGGCTGCGCGAATTCTTCCACGTTTTTCCTGACCGCAGCATGCCAGACCGCTACGAGCCGACCCTGGGACAAGTGTTTCCCCAGGCCGCGCCTGGGAATTTCACCTATGTCGAGGCGCTGGACGGCTGGGTATGGACCACTTTCTACCCATTCCAGTGGGATTTGAACTACGCCAATCGCGCGGTGTTCGCCGAGATGGCGGCAGCGCTGCTGCGCTTGGCCAACCGCGGCGTGGAAGCATTCCGGCTCGACTCGACCGCCTTCCTGTGGAAGCGCGAGGGAAGCAGCTGCATGAACCTGCCGGAGGCGCACGCCATCTTGCAGGCGCTGCGCGCGCTGGTCAGCATCGTCGCGCCCGGCGTGCTGCTCAAGGCCGAGGCGATCGTTCCCACCCGCGACCTGCCGGCTTACCTGGGCAGCGCCGACACCGCCGAATGCCATCTGGCCTACCACAGCACGCTGATGGCGGCCGGCTGGGCTGCGCTGGCCGAACAAGACACCTCGCTGCTGCGCGAGGTCATCGCCAACACGCCGCCCTTGCCGCCGGCAGCGAGCTGGGTCACCTATATCCGCTGCCACGATGATATCGGCTGGAAGATCCTCGCCGAGGAAGCACGCTCGCAGGAGCGCCTGGACGGCATCGCCGATTTCTTCCATGGCCGCCATGGCAGCTTCGCGCGCGGGGTGGCGTTCCAGTCGGGCCGGGCGACCAATGGCACTGCCGCGTCGCTGGCCGGTTTTGAGACGGCCTCCACCCCCGAGCAGGCGGCCGACTGCCTGCGCCGGCTGGTGCTGCTGCACGGCCTGGCGTTCTCGTTCGGCGGCCTGCCCTTGCTCTACATGGGCGATGAGCTGGGCACGCTGAACGAGCATGGCTACCTGGCCGATCCAGGGCGCGCGCATGACACGCGCTGGGTGCAGCGGGCGGCGCTGGACCCGGCACGCCTGGCGCAGCGCCATGACGCGAGTGGCGCCGCCGGCGCCGTGTTCGGCGCCTTGCGCACGCTGGCCGCGCGCCGCCAAAGCCAGCCCGACCTGGCTGCCGGACAGCCGCGCACCCTGTTGCACGCGGTCGATCCGGCGGTGCTGGCGCTGGCCCGCGGCGAGCGTTTCCTGAATCTGTCGAATTTTTCAGCCCGCAGCATCGAGCTTGACCTGGCGGCAATTGGCGCCGGCCAGTGGGCGGTCGATGGCGGCCGCGTGGTGCTCGGTCCCTGGGCCATGCTGTGGCTCGAGCGCTAGCACTACTTTTGAAGGAGCACTACATGCAAACCGAGAGCACTGGCATCGCGGTCTTTGGCGAAGCGCTGGTCGATGATTTCCTTACCGAGCAAGTGGTCGGGGGAGCGCCGTTCAACGTGGCGCGCCACCTCGCCGCGTTTGGTATCGCTTCCCTGATGATCACGCGGATTGGCGGCGACGACAACGGCGCCATGGTGGCAGCCGAATTCAAGCGCTTCGGCATGCGTACCGACGGGCTGCAGATCGATCCGCAGGCGCCGACCGGGCGCGTGATCGTCGAGCGCAGCGCCGGCAATCACCGTTTCGAGATCCTGCCGCGGCAGGCCTACGACCTGATCGATGTGGACGCGGCGCTGGCCGCGATGGCGCGCTGCACGCCAAGCGTGATCTGTTTCGGCACGCTGGCCCAGCGCGAAGCCACCTCGCGCGGGGCGCTCAGGGCGCTGCTGGCGGCCACGCCGGCGATGCGCTTCCTGGACTTGAATCTGCGCGAAGGGCAGGTGACCGAACGCTGCGTGTTCGAGTCGCTGCACGAGGCCGACGTCGTCAAGGTCAATGAACAGGAGCTGAGCGAACTGTTTCGTTGGTACACCGACACGCAGCCGCCGACGACGGACATGGCCGCCTCCGAAGTGCAGCTTGCCTGCTCGCGGCTGATGCAGGTGTTCGGAGTGAGCGGCCTGATCGTGACACTCGGCCCGCGCGGCGTGGTCTATTTCGGCGCCGATGGGATCCTGCACGGCGCCAGCGCGCAGGCGGATACGGGCGCGCTGGTGGACACGGTGGGGGCGGGCGACGCCTTTTCGGCGATCTTCCTGCTGGGATCGATGCTCGCCTGGCCGCTGGCGACAACGCTGCAGCGCGCCAACGATTTTGCCGCGGCCATTTGTGCGCTTGCCGGCGCAGTACCCGCCGATATTGCGTTTTACGAGCAGTGGCATACTCGCTGGCTCGCTGACTGAACCTACAGAGGGAAACCGCGATGACGCATAAACCGCACTTGTCGTTCTGGCAGATCGTCAACATGAACGTTGGCTTCTTCGGCATCCAGTTCAGCTTCGGGCTGCAGCAAAGCAGCATGAGCCCGATCTACAAATACCTGGGCGCGGACGAGGCAACGCTGCCCTTGCTGTGGCTGGCAGGTCCGGTGACCGGCCTGGTCGTGCAACCGATCATCGGCGCGATGAGCGACCGTACCGTCACCCGCTGGGGCCGCAGGACCCCTTACTTCCTGATCGGCGCGATCCTGTGCAGCCTGGGACTGCTGGCGATGCCGTTCAGCCCGACCCTGTGGATGGCGGCCAGCCTGCTGTGGATTCTCGATGCCGCCAATAACGTGACGATGGAGCCCTACCGGGCCTTCGTCAGCGACAAGCTGGCTCCGAAGCAGCACTCCCTCGGCTTCCTGACCCAGAGCGCATTCACCGGGCTGGGCCAGACGCTGGCTTACCTGACGCCGACGTTGCTGGTGCTGTTAGGCATGAACAAGGACGCCACCAATTCCAGTAACATCCCGCATATCGTGATCGCGGCCTTCATGATCGGGGCGGTGTTTTCGATTTCCAGCGTGTTGTGGACCTTGAAGACCACCAAGGAGATACCGCTCGAAGCAGACGAACTGGCCAGGCTGCGCGCAACGCGTCCGGGAGTGAAGGCAATCGCTGCGGATATCGTGCTGGCCATCCGCGAGATGCCGTCGACCATGAAGCAGCTGGCCCTGGTCAAATTGTTCCAGTGGTATGCGATGTTCTGCTACTGGCAATACATCATGCTGTCGCTGGCAAGCACCATCTTCGGAACCTCCAACCCGGCCAGCGCGGAGTTTCGCGACGCCGGCCTGCTCAATGGCCAGATCGGGGCATTCTATAATTTCGTCGCCTTCATCGCCGCCTTTGCACTGGTGCCGTTCACGCGCCGCTTCGGGCCAAAGGCCGTGCACAGCGTCTGCCTGGCGCTGGCGGGCGTCAGCATGCTGTATATCCCGATGATCCAGGCGCCAGGCCTGTTATTCGTGGCGATGATCGGCATCGGGCTGGCATGGGCCAGCATCATGGGCAACCCCTACATCATGCTGGCCGGTTGCATTCCGCCGCGGCGCACAGGCGTGTATATGGGGATCTTCAATATGTTCATCGTGATTCCAATGATCATTCAGATCTTCACGCTGCCGCTGTACTACCACGCCTGGCTGGGAGGACGGCCCGAGAACGTGATCCGGCTCGCGGGGGCGCTGATGCTGTGCGCCGCTGCCGCAGTCTGCTTCGTCAGGATCAGGCAGGCCGACACCGGCGAGGCGGCCAGCATGGATACCGCCGACGCGTCGTTGCCACTGCGTCCGAGCGGTCATTGATTCGGGCATCCTGGGCATCCCGGCCCAGGCGGTCGAGCAAGTCGGGGCCGGGGCTTCAGGAGTCGCGGCGCTGCGCGGCAGCGCACTGGCGTCTTACTACGCTCGGTAGAGTATTCGGGAGACGTCCGTGGACAGTGGCGAATATAGGGAGTTTTTGGTCAGCCATCACACCTCGGACGAAGCGGCCATCCCATTTTCCATCACAGCTGCCGCGGTGGAAATTTGTCAAACACGCTAGAACCCGCGTAGAATGGGGCTGACGCGGGTGTAGCTCAATGGTAGAGCAGAAGCTTCCCAAGCTTACGACGAGGGTTCGATTCCCTTCACCCGCTCCAGGCGCCGCAGCAATGCGCCGCGCCATGTTCTGTTCAGCCGACGTACCCTTGCGTTTCCCCTTCAAAGCAAGGAACACGCATATGCCCCCGATTTCCCCTTCACGCCGACGTCTGCTGGAATCGCTGATTGCCGCTACCGGCAGCCTGGCCCTGCCATCGCTTTACGCAGCGACGCCGCCCGTGCCCTTGCTCACCCGTCCGATCCCCTCAACCGGCGAACAAGTCCCCGTCATCGGCCTTGGCAGCTGGATCACCTTCAACGTTGGCCGCGACCCGCAAGGCCGTCGCGAATCGGTCGACGTGATGCGCCAGTTCTTCGCCGGTGGCGGCAGGCTGGTCGATTCCTCGCCCATGTACGGCTCGGCCCAGGACGTGATTGGCGAGGCGGTGCAAACCCTCAAGCCTGCCCGGCTGTTCTCGGCCGACAAGGTCTGGGTCAGCGGCGGCGCGCGTGGTGTGGCGCAGGTCGAGGCGTCGCGCAAGCTGTGGCGCGTGCCGCGCTTCGATCTGCTGCAGGTGCATAACCTGCTGTCGTGGGAAGAGCATTTGCCAATCCTGCTGGCGATGAAGCGGGAAGGGCGGCTGCGCTATGTCGGCATCACCACGTCGGAAGGCCGGCGCCACGCCGAGATCGAGAAAATCATGGCGTCGCAGCCGATCGACTTCGTGCAGATCTCGTACAACGCGCTCGATCGCGAGGTTGAGCAGCGCATCCTGCCGCTGGCGCGCGAGCGCAAGATCGGCGTGATCGTCAACCGGCCATTCCGCCAGGGCGACTTGACGCAGGCGCTGGCCGGCAAGCCGTTGCCGGGCTGGGCGGCCGATATCGGCTGCACGACGTGGGCGCAGGCGCTGCTCAAGTTCATCGTGTCGCATCCGGCCATCACGTGCGCGATCCCGGCCACGTCCAGCGTCGTGCACGTGCGCGAAAATCTGCTGGCCGGCACCGGCCGCATGCCGGACGAGGCGCTGCGCAAGCGCATCGCGCAGGATGTCGAAAGGCTGGCATGAGCGAGTGGTGGACGTATTCGCTGTCCGACTTCCTGATGTTTTCAAGCCGCAGTTACTACCGGCTGATCGAGAGCTGCAACGCCGCCATCTGGCCTGCGCATCTGTTGGCGCTGGTCGCAGGCGTGATCGTCATCAACGCCATCGCGCGGCCAAGTCAGCACACGCAACGAGTCGCAGCGCTGGTGCTGGCTGGCGCCTGGGGCTGGGTCGCATGGGCGTATCACCTGGAACGCTATGCCGAGATCAACACGGCGGCGCCGTATTTTGCGGCAGCGTTTTTAGTGCAGGCGCTGCTACTGTGCTGGCTCGCCTTCAGGCCAGGTAACGCAGCGCCAGCGCCGCGACGTGTGGCGCTGGGTCTGACTGGCCTGGCCATCGTCGCCTATCCCTTGCTGGCGCTGGCGCGCGACGGCGGCGAATGGCGTCAGGCAGAAGTCTTCGGCATCGCACCCGATCCCACGGTCATTGTCACCCTGGGCGTGCTGCTCGCATGGCGTGCGCACGCGATCTTCTGGCTGATCCCGGTGAGCTGGTGCCTGGTCAGCGGCGCGACGCTGATGGAGTTGAAGGTCGGCCATGCATGGCTGCTGCCGGCGCTCGCATTGACAGCCGTACTTGCCCGAGTCATGGGCAGCAAAAAACCACGCGATCTCAACTCGACAGCAAATCCCCGATCCTGAACGAGTCCGTCCCGGCCACTTTGCACACGTGCATCCCGCGCAGCAGATGCCGGTGCGCCGTGCAGGCAAACAGCAACCCCGGCCGGCTCGCCGCCACCGGCGTGACCTGCCCGCTGACGGGATTGACGATGTCCGCGATCGGCTCGCCTGCCTCGACCCGGTCCCCCAGCGTCTTGCGCAGCACGAGCACGCCGGCATGCGGCGCGGCCAGCGGTTCGACGGCGTCGAGCGGTGTCGGCGCGCAGGCGTAGGCGGGCATGTCGCCAACCGGGATATCCAGTACGCCCTGGTACGCCAGGTAGCGCAGCAGCGCATCGGCATCCTTGCGCGCGTAGTCGTAATTGACGTCGTTCTCGCCCCGCAGTTCGACGGTGACGGCCACGCAGGCTGGCGGAATCGCGGCGTCGGGATAATGGCGCGCGAGGTCCCACCACAGGCGCCCGCACGCTTCGTCGAACGGTTCGCCGCCCGACTCGGTCGCCACCAGCAGCACGCGCGCTTCCATCAGCGCGGCCAGCGGCAGCACCGCCTCGACCAGCGGCGTGCCCGTGTACATGTGCAGCACTGCCTCGGTGTCGCAGTGCAGGTCGAGCATGATGTCGGCGTCGATCGCCATCGTGAGCAGGGTTTTCTTGAGC
The DNA here is from genome assembly GCF_039123635.1 of Massilia sp. MP_M2. Taxonomy (NCBI): domain Bacteria; kingdom Pseudomonadati; phylum Pseudomonadota; class Betaproteobacteria; order Burkholderiales; family Oxalobacteraceae; genus Massilia; species Massilia sp. MP_M2. The sequence goes on along the minus strand of NZ_JBCHJF010000004.1, from coordinate 345,206 downwards.
ACGGAGGTCGCGTTGCCAGGCTCCCAGCTTGCCACCGAGCGCCGTGCATGCTCGCGGATCAGCGCGACGTTGGCGGCGGCGTCCTGCCCGAGCTGGCCTGCTACTCCCGCCATGACATCCTGGGCCACGTGGCGGTAGGCGCGATTGAAGTTGGTGCCGGTCGCCAGGTCGTAGCGGCCAAACGGCGCGCCATGGACCACTTGCGCCAGCCCGATCGGATTGGCCACCGGCACCAGGATCACTTCGCCCTTGATGCGGCCTTCGGCGTCGAGGCGCTCGAGTTCCTGGCGCAGCACGTGCGCGACCAGCATGGCCGGCACTTCGTCCGCGTGCAGCGAGGCCTGGACATACACCTTCTTGCCGCTGCCCGGCGCGCCGTAATGGAATGAGGTCAGGTTGACGGCGGCGATATGCTCGTCGATCGCGATCGGGTGTTTCGTGGAATGCATGAATAGACTCCGGCAGGGCGCAGGTGAAAACGCGATTATGGCCGATCCGGGCGGCGCCGCGCGTCGGCTATAATGACAGCCGCATTTTCCTCTTCACTTTCTTCGTCCCCACATCCCATGTCTCTTGATAAGCCCAACAATGGCCCGGCGCGGTCCATGCTGTACGATCCCACCGAACACCGCATCCGCAGCTTCGTCACGCGCGCGGGTCGGCTGTCGACCGCGCAGGCGCGGGCCTTCGATGAACTGGGGCCGAAGTTCCTGATCGGGTACAAGAAAGAACCGCTCGACGTGGCGCAAGCCTTTGGCCGCACCGCGCCCGTGATCCTGGAAATCGGCTTCGGCATGGGCGACACCACCGCCCATATCGCCCGCTTGATGCCGGAGAAAGACTTCATCGGCGTCGAAGTGCACACGCCGGGTGTCGGCAGCCTGCTCAAGCAGATCGGCGAGCAGGACATCGCCAACCTGCGCCTGATTCAGCACGATGTGTTCGAAGTGCTGAACCACATGATCGTGGACGGCTCGCTCGACGGTGTGCACGTGTTCTTCCCGGACCCGTGGCACAAGGCGCGCCACAACAAGCGCCGCCTGATCCAGCCGGCATTCGTCAAGCTGCTGTGCCAGAAGCTGGCACCGGGCGGCTACCTGCACCTGGCCACCGACTGGGAAGACTACGCAGTGCAGATGCTCGAAGTCTTGAGCGCCGAGCCCGAACTGGCCAATACCGCCGACGGCTACGCGCCGCAGCCGGCCTACCGCCCGCTGACCAAGTTCGAGAACCGCGGCATCAAGCTCGGTCACGGTGTGTGGGATCTGGTCTTCACGCGCAAATAAAGAAGTCGTCGTTCGCACCATTCCCTTCGTCGTTCGTCACGCGCCGCTGTCCAGACCAGCGGTCCTTCCCCAGACTGGTCTTGTTGCTATACATTGACGAGAACGGAGGAAGCCATGTGGGGACGATACACCGAGTGGTGCAGGGAGTGCGACGAGGAGCAATTGGCGGTGCTTCGTGATCCCGCTGTGGCTGCCGGGGTGCAGCCCGGGTGGCGTCGCGCCATCGCCCTCAATCTTGCTGCGCTCTCGCCCATCCAGCGCCAGGAAGTGGTGCGCTTTACCACCACCTACCAGGGCGCCCGGCTGTGGCGCGCCATCGCCAGGCTCTGCCTTGTTTTCTCGGTCGCAGGCGCACTGGTCAAGCTGGCCTTGCTGCCAGAGATGCCGTTGCTGTTGGCAGTTGCATTGGGCAACTTCGTCGGATTCGCTGCGGCCATGGCATTGATCACGGTCTGGTTCAATCACGAAAAATACACCCGGCCCAATCTGAAGATGATTGCGGTGGTAACGGGCCTGGGATTGATGGGTGGGCTGTACGGCGGTGCCGTAGCGGCAATGTCAAAAGGCGGCTCGTGGCAGCATTTCATGGACATCCTGCCGAACGTCCTGATCGGCGTCGGCTTGGGCGTCCTGCTGCTGGTGGCGCTGCCGGGCGTCGTCGTGACAATGGTGCGCAACCGCCATTTTGCACTGCTCGCCGCACAACTCAAACACGAAGCCGAGCAGCAACGCCTGGCGCGCGAACTGAGCGAAACCCAACTGCGCCTGTTGCGCGCCCAGATCGAACCACACTTCCTGTTCAACACCCTCGGCGCCGTGCAGCAACTGGCCGAGCAAGGCGCGCCGCGCGCCGCCGAACTCACGGCGCACCTGATCGATTTTCTGCGCGCCAGCATGAGCGACATGCGCTGCGAGCAGGTGAGCCTCGCCACCGAATTCGGCCTGGTCGAATCGTACCTGGCCGTGATGCAGATCCGGATGGGTGAGCGGCTGCGGTTCCGGATCGATCTCCCTACCAGTTTGGCGGCCACCCGTATCCCGAGCATGCTGGTATTGACCCTGGCCGAGAACGCGATCAAGCATGGCATCGAGCCGTCGCTGCGCGGCGGCGAGATCACGGTCACCGCGCAGGAAGACGCCGACCAGATTCGCATCGCGGTGCACGACAGCGGCGTGGGCATGAGCGACACGCCTGGCAACGGCACGGGGCTGGAGAATGTGCGCAGCCGCCTGCGCCTGGCCTATGGCGAGAGCGCCAGCCTGGCGCTGAGTGAAGCTGAACCTGGCCTGCTGGCCGAACTCCTGATCCCCCGCAAGGACGCGCAATGACAGTCACGATTCTGGTTGCCGAAGACGAACCGCTGATGCGCGAGCGCCTCCTCGACATGCTGGCGCTGGCCTGGCCCGACGCGCAGGTGGTCGCGGCGGTCGACAACGGCCTCGATGCCTGGGACGCCTATCTGGAGCATGCGCCGCGCGTGGTGTTTCTGGATATCCGCATGCCCGGCCTGTCGGGCCTGGAAGTGGCCGAGCGCATCGGCCGCCAGGCGCACGTGGTGTTCGTCACCGCCTACGACCAGTACGCGGTCGATGCGTTCGACGCCGGCGCCGTCGATTACCTGCTCAAGCCGATCCAGCCGGGCCGCCTGGATAAAGCGCTGGCGCGGCTACGTGAAAAACTCGACAGCCAGCCGATGGATGTCAGCGCAGTCGTCCGGCAAGTAAAAGCGGCGTCGCCCGCGCCAGCGCGCGAAAAACTGAAGTGGCTCAAGGCCAGCGTGGGCAAGCAGATCCGCCTGATCGACGTTGAGGAGGTGCTGTTCTTCCAGGCCGACACCAAGTACACGCGCGTGGTGCTGGAAGGCTCGGAAGCGCTGGTGCGCATCCCGCTGAAAGATTTATTGGGCGGGCTCGATGCCGACCGCTTCTGGCAGATCCATCGCGGCACGGTCGTGAAGGTGACGGCGATCCGCGCTGCCGAGCGTATCGACGCCGAGCGCATGCAGGTGCTGCTGCGCGGCAGCAGCGAAGTGCTGCCCGTCAGCCGCAGCTTCACGCACCTGTTTCGCGAATAGCGTTACAGCATCTCGTTGATGATCGCGACGATCGCGTCGCCATACGAGACGAGCTTTTTCTCGCCCACGCCGGTCACGCCGCGCAGCTGATCGATCGAGGTCGGCTTGACCTTGGCGATCTCGCGCAGCGTCGCATCCTGGAACACGACGTACGCCGGCACGCCGTGCTCGCGCGCGGTGCCCATGCGCCACGAGCGCAGGCGCTCGAAAATGCCTTGCTCGGAGCGCGACAGCTCCACTTCCTCGAACGTCGAGCGCGACGTGGAAGGGCGCTTGGCCTTGACCGGTTTTTGATACTGACGCAGTTGCACGGTCTGCTCGCCCTTGAGCACGGGCCGCGCTGCATCGGTGAGCTTGAGCGAACTGAACGCATCGTGGTCGACCGTGACCAGGCCCAGCGCGATCGCCTGACGCAGGATGGCGCGCCACTCCTGTTCGCTGCGGTCGGCGCCGACGCCATACACGGTGAGCTTGTCGTGGTGCCATTGCGTGATGCGCTCGGTGGTCGCGCCGCGCAGCACGTCGATCACGTGGCCGCCGGCAAAGCGCTGGTCGACCCGGTAGATGGTGGAAAGAAGCTTTTGCACCGGCACCGAACCGTCGAAGCTCACCGGCGGAATCAGGCAGGTGTCGCAGTTGCCGCATGGGCCGGAGCGTTCACCGAAATAGTCGAGCAGGCGCATGCGGCGGCACGACAGGGTTTCGCACAGGCCGAGCATGGCGTCGAGCTTCATCGACAGCACGCGCTTGAAGGTTTCGTCGGCTTCGGATTCGTCGATCATCCGGCGCTGCAGCACCACGTCTTGCAGGCCGTAGGCCATCCAGGCGCTGGCGGGGCCGCCGTCACGGCCGGCGCGGCCGGTTTCCTGGTAATACCCTTCGATGCTCTTTGGCAGATCGAGGTGGCACACGAAGCGCACGTCGGGTTTGTCGATGCCCATGCCGAAGGCGATGGTGGCGACCATGACGATGTTTTCTTCGCGCAGGAAGCGCGCCTGGTTCTTGGCGCGCACCGCGTACTCCATGCCGGCGTGGTAGGCCATGGCGCGGATGCCGTTTTCGTTGAGGAAGTCGGCGGTTTCTTCGACCTTCTTGCGCGACAGGCAGTAGACGATGCCCGAGTCGCCCGAGTGCTCGCCGGCGATGAAGTCGAGCAGCTGCTTGCGGCCGTTGGCTTTTTCGACGATCGAGTAGCGGATGTTGGGGCGGTCGAACGACGAGACGAACTGGCGCGCTTCGCCCAGTTGCAGGCGCAGCGCGATTTCGGCGCGCGTTTGCCCGTCGGCGGTCGCCGTGAGCGCGATGCGCGGCACGTTCGGGAAGCGCTCGTGCAGGATCGACAGGCGGATGTATTCGGGGCGGAAGTCGTGGCCCCATTGCGAGACGCAGTGCGCTTCGTCGATCGCGAACAGCGAAATCTTGGACGCCTCGAACAGCTCGAGGCAGCGCGGCGTCATCAGGCGCTCGGGTGCCACGTAGACCAGGTCGATTTCGCCGGTGCGCACGAGGCGCTCGATGCGCATGGCTTCTTCGAACGTCTGGGTCGAATTGAGGAACGCGGCGCGCACGCCGACTTCTTCGAGCGCATCGACCTGGTCTTGCATCAGTGCGATGAGCGGCGAAATGACCACGCCGACGCCGTCGCGCAGCAGCGCGGGAATCTGGTAGCACAGCGACTTGCCGCCGCCGGTGGGCATCAGGACCAGCGCGTCGCCGCCACTGGCCACATGCTCGACGATCTCGCCCTGCTGGCCGCGGAAGGCGGGGTAGCCAAAGACGGTCTCGAGCACGTGAAGCGCGCGCGCGCTGAGGTCGGCGCTGGTATCGGCGCCGGTGTCGGAATTCATACGTTCAATGTCGGACAGAGTGTTCAAGCTGTGTGTTGGACCGGCTGATGCTGCAGGGTTAGTCCGCCCAGGTAAGCAGGTCGAATTGGGCGGTCACGAGGATCAGGATACCGAATACGATACGGTACCAGGCGAAGATCGTGAAGTCGTGCGTGCTGATGTAGCGCAGGAGCCAGCGCACGCACAGGAATGCGGAAATAAACGCTGAGAAAAAGCCCAGGCTAAACAGCGGTACATCGGCCATCGACAGCAGGTCGCGCTCCTTGGCGATCGAGTAGACCGTGGCGCCGAGCATCGTCGGCATGGCCAGGAAGAACGAGAATTCGGTGGCCGCCTTGCGCGACAGGCCAAACAGCATGCCGCCGATGATCGTCGAGCCCGAACGGCTGGTGCCGGGGATCAGCGCGAAAGCTTGTGCGCAGCCGACCTTGAGCGCGTCGAGCATGCTCATGTCGTCGACTGTCTCGACCCGCGCGGGCTTGGGGTTCTGGCGGTTGCGGTGCTCAACCCACAGGATGATGAAGCCGCCGAGCACCAGGGCAATGGCGACCGGAACCGGGTAGAACAGCACTTCGGTAATCGCCGCGCTGAACAGCACGCCGGCAATGGCGGCGGGGAAGAACGCGATCACGACATTGCGCGCAAAGCGCTGCTGGACGGGATCGCCGCCCAATCCGGCAAACACCTTCGCGATGCGCTCGCGGTATTCCCAGACCACGGCCAGCATGGCGCCGGCCTGGATGACAATCTTGAAAACGGTCGCCTTGGTACCCGTGAAATCGAGCAGACTGCCCATCAGGATCAGGTGGCCGGTCGACGAAATCGGAAGGAATTCAGTGAAACCCTCGACCAGGCCCATGATGATTGCCTTAATGGCGAGAACGATATCCATGGTGTTTTTGTGCTGTGGAAGTGAACTGTGGGAGGTACGTGCGAGGGGGCAAAGCTTACCATGAGCGCGGGGGCTGCCGTTGGGCTAACTGAACCGTACCGGGCGCGGGACGACCGCCGATGTGCCGCTGTGGATCGGATCGGGGCTGTTTTAATCTCGCTGTAAAGATGTGTCATGCGTAAAAACGCGTGCTACACTCAGATCCATGAGTCTTTTTCTTGTCCTCATTCTTGCTGCGCTGGCCTGGGTAGCATTTCATGACTGGCAGTTGCCCAACGCCTTGCGTTACCGGCCTTTTCAGGGCCGGGCGTGGCGTAGTTCTTTCCCTTCCGCATCCCGCAAGGACATCCGCGATTTCCTCGCCGTCTTCGGCTCGGCCTGCGCTTTTGCCGCTTGCGACCGCTTGCATCTGCGTCCGGATGACCCGGTACTCAATGTCGTGCGCGCAGCCAAGCCGTCGCGCTGGATGCCGGACGCCACCGACATCGAACCACTGGCGCGCGCACTGCGCGAGCGCTACGGGGTCTTGCTGCACGATATCTGGCACGACGGCCTGACGCTCGGCGGGCTGTTCCAGCGCGTGCAGCAGGCGCGCGGCAAGCCAGCGGTTTAAGCCACCGCGCCGGCTACCGGATCGGGCGCCGTCAGCCGCTCCAGCTCACTCAACCAGAACATCGCCTGCGCCCGCGTATCGCCACACATCTCGTGCGACGGTTGCAGGCCACCGCAAAAGGCCGGCCGCTCGGGCTGCCCAAAGATGCGGCAGCGTTCATCCTCTCCCAATTGCACACAACGTACGCCTGCCGGCTTGCCATTGGGCATTCCAGGAATGGCACTCGTGATCGACGGTGCGGTACAGCAGGCGCCGCATTGCGGCCGGCACTGGAAGGGGGCGGAAGTGGACAGCATGGCGTATGCAAAGTAGCGGACCGCAAGTATACATCGGACTCCACCTCAGATATGACATGATGCATTGTCTACTTCTCGTACGATTCCAGCAGGAATCGTTTCGGTTGCACAACGGTCGCTTGACGGCAGCAACATGACGGGTCTATATTGGTTGTTCCTTAGATAATTTTCTGGGTGGGTGAAATGGACTGCCAAACAGACAGCAAGCCACGCTGGGAACGTCGCAAGGAGGCGCGTCCGCAGGAGTTGCTCTCCGCTGCGGTCGAGCTGTTCGTCGAGCGGGGCTTTGCTTCGACCCGCCTGGAAGACGTGGCCAAGCGCGCCGGCGTTTCCAAAGGCACCTTGTATCTGTATTACACCAACAAGGAAGACCTGTTCAAGGCGGTGGTGCGCCAGAGTATCGTTCCGATGCTGGGCCAGGCCGAAGTCTCGGTAGCCGAATTCGAAGGCCACAGCGCCGCTCTGCTGCGCAGTGTCATTCTGTCGTGGTGGCATAGCGTGGGCGCGACCAAGGCGTCCGGCATCAGCAAGCTGATTTTCGCGGAAGCCGATAATTTCCCTGAACTGGCGCGCTTTTACCAGACCGAGGTGATGAGCCGCGGCATGCGCATGATTTCCAGCATGCTCGAACGCGGCGTGCAGCGCGGTGAATTTCGCGCGATCGATATCCCCCAGACCACCCAGGTCCTGATCGCGCCGATGCTGATGCTCTCCACCTGGAAGCACACCATCGCCCCGTGCGAGCGCTGCGACCTGCATCCCGAAGCGTTCCTCGACGCCTTCCTCGACATCACCCTCAATGGCCTCGTGCCGGCTGGCCACGCAGCCCACTGAACGGCGCTTCGCGCCAGAACCGGTTTTCTGGCGTTCATCCCCTCCAAACTGCAGACTGTCGCAATTTTCCTCTGGGGAAGTCGTGCGTCGATAAGATGTGCCTCGAGATCCCTATTCAGGTAGGTTCCGGCACCGTTCACGGATTAGAATATCGAATTGTTTATTTTTCCACCGAGAACTGAAATGAATATCGAACAAGCCCGCTTCAATATGATCGAACAGCAGATCCGTCCTTGGAATGTGCTGGACCAGGACATCCTCGACCTGCTGCACGTGGTCAAGCGTGAACAATTCGTGCCACAGGCCTACCAGAACCTGGCATTTGCCGACACCGAAATCCCGCTGCCGGGCGGCGAAGCCATGCTCAACCCGAAGGTCGAAGCGCGCATGGCGCAAGAGGCCGCCGTCAAGCAGGGCGATAACGTGCTGCAGATCGGCACCGGTTCCGGCTACCTGGCAGCGCTGCTGGCAAGCAAGGCGCGTCACGTGACGAGCGTAGAAATCCTGCCGGAAACCGCGGCCCAGGCCAAGCAGAACCTCGACGCTGCCGGCATCACCAATGTGGCGGTCGAAGTAGGCAATGGCGCGCAAGGTTGGGCCACCGGCACCGACTACGACGTGATCGTGGTCTCGGGCGCGCTGCCGCTGCTGCCGGAGTCGCTGGTCAAGCAACTGAAAATCGGTGGCCGCATGATCGCGATCGTCGGCGCCGCGCCAGCCATGACGTGCCAGCTGATCACCCGCACCTCGGCCACCGCGCATGACGCAGTCACCGTGTTCGAAACGGTCGCCAAGCCGCTGACGGGCGCATCGAAGCCGTCCGGTTTCACGTTCTGAGGGCGCTGTGATGCAACAGATTACGGCTCCCGAACTGGCTGCCTTGCTGGCCGATCCGGCGCGCGAGCAGCCACTGCTGCTCGATGTGCGCGAAAACTGGGAATTCGACACCTGCAAGATTGCCGGCTCGACCCAGATTCCGATGAACCTGATTCCGGTGCGCGTGACCGAGATCGAGGACGACCGCGAGGTCGTCTGCATCTGCCACCACGGGGCGCGCAGCATGCAGGTGGCTGCCTTCCTCGAGCGCAATGGATTTAGCAATGTAACCAACTTGACGGGCGGGATACACGCCTGGGCTTTGCAAGTCGATCCGTCGATGCCGACGTATTGACCTGATTCCAAAAACTTGATGACCCCTGTGGAGATAGCAATGCAGAAACCCCTTATCGCCGTGCTGCTTGCGAGCGCGTGCTTCTCGCTCAACGCCGGTGCTGCCGACCTGATTCAGGTGTATCAGCAGGCACTGGCCAATGACGCGACGTATGCGAGTGCGCGTGCGTCGCTGTCGGCGAGCCGCGAGCGCATCATCCAGGGGCGTGCAGGTTTGCTTCCGACCGTGGGCATCAGCGGCGGGCTCAGCAAGAGCGACAATGACTTCGATCCATGGAATGCCGGTCAGCTCGGTACTTTGCCGAATGGCCAGCCGGGCATCGTCGGCAGCAGCGGCTCGAATCTGCGCACCAATGAATACACGCTGGCGCTGCAGCAGCCGCTGTATCGTTGGGATCGTTGGGAAACCTACCAGCAAAGCAAGCTGCAGCAAGCCATTGGCGAAGCCCAGTTTGCCCAGGCCCAGCAAGACCTGATCACGCGTGTGGCGCAAGCCTACTTCGATGTGCTGGCGGCGCAGGACAAGCTCGAATCGACCCGGTCCCAGAAGGACGCGACCACCGAGCAACTGGCATCGGCCAAGCGCAATTTTGAAGTGGGCACCCAGACCATCACCGACACGCACGAAGCGCAAGCCGCGTACGACCTGGTGCTGGCGCAAGAATTCGCTGCCGTCAATGACCTGGACAACAAGCGCAACGCGCTGCAGGCCATTATCGGCACCGCGCCGGGCAACCTGGCGGCGCTGAAACCCGGCACCACACTGGCCGTGCCGCAGCCGGCCACCGTCGACCCATGGGTGTCGTCGGCCGAGAACCAGAACTATGGCGTGACGGTCAGCCAGCTTCAGGTTGCCATCGCCACGCGCGACATCTCGCGCAACCGCGCCGGCCACTTGCCGACGCTCGACCTCGTGGCCAGCTCGACCCGCCGCGACGTCAACGGCCGCACCGGCAGCTCGGGCGACACCAAGAACAATGCCATCGGCCTGCAGTGGAGCGTGCCGATCTTCAGCGGCTTTGCCGTCACCAGCCGTGTGCGTGAATCGATCGCACTGGAAGACCGCGCGCGCAACGACCTGGAAGCGACGCGCCGCAACGCCGCGCTGCAGGCGCGCCAGTCGTTCCTTGGCGTGAGCAGCGGCCTGGCGCAGGTCAAGGCACTCGAAGCAGCAGAAGTATCGAGCCAGTCGGCGCTCGAATCGAACAAGCTCGGCTATCAGGTGGGTGTGCGGATCAATATCGACGTGCTCAATGCGCAGCGCCAGCTGTACCAGACCCGCACCGACCTGTCGCGTGCGCGCTATGACGTAATCGTCAATGGCTTGCGCCTGAAGGCGGCGGCAGGTTCGCTGCGCGAGGCCGACCTGACGCCGGTGAACAGCTTGCTGGCAGAGTAATTCTTCTGCTGCATCATCGGAGCCCGGTCGGCCATGCAAGTGGCGACCGGGCTTTTTTTTTATAGCGCCCGCGCCTTGCGCCACTGAATCAATTCAGCGATCGTCAGGATCGGGAAATCGCGCTCCCCGGCGAACTGCTCGATCTGCTCTCCGCGCATCATCGTCCCGTCGGGGTTCATCAATTCGCACAGCACGGCTGCCGGCTGCAAACCTGCCAGCCTGGCCAAATCCACTGAGCCTTCGGTGTGCCCGGCGCGCGCCAGCACGCCACCTGGCGTGGCGCGCAGCGGGAACACGTGGCCCGGGCGCACCACGTCGTCCGGCCGCGCATCGCGCGCGATGGCGGCCTGGATGGTCGTCACGCGATCGGCCGCCGAGACGCCGGTGGTCACGCCGTGGCGCGCCTCGATCGAGACCGTGAACGGCGTGCCGAAGCGGCTGCCGTTGTCCGGCGCCATCGGCGGCAGTTCGAGCGCACGGACCTTGTCGTCAGGCAGGCACAGGCAGACGATGCCGCTGCATTCGCGGATCATCAGGGCCATGGTGTCATTCGTGATTTTTTCGGCGGCGACGATCAGGTCGGCCTCGTTCTCACGGTCGAAATCGTCGAGCAGGATGACCGGAATCCCGGCGCGCATGGCGTCCAGCGCAGCGGCGATGCGACCTTCCAGGTCGTTACTGTAAAGGGTGTGGGTAGAAACCAGCATGTGAAACGCTCCTCGCAAAGTGGGCGAAAAACGCATCAGGGCAAAGCGCAGCCGCACGCCCGTCCGCCCCCGACGCAAGGCAGGGCAGGCTGGGCGCGTGAACGCGCACATCTTCTTTCATCCGGACTATACCGTCGGCCCTGGCATCGCACCAGATCTGCTGACCCTGCCCAGCATGATGCCGGGCAGGCGCTCGCGGGCTCGACCGTTGCCGGTCATACCGCCGGTGGGGAATCGCACCCCGCCCCGAAGACGTAATTTTGTGTGCCTGCAGGCTGCAGGCGCGGCGATTGTAGCAGCGCCGCGCTATCCCTGCAGGCGGCAGGCTTACTTGCTCAGGCCGCCACCGCTGGCGTGGTCGGCGCGTTCGATCAGCTCGACCTTGTAGCCATCCGGATCGGTGATGAAGGCGATCACGGTGCTGCCGCCCTTGACCGGGCCCGGCTCGCGCGAGATGTTGCCGCCGGCTGTGCGCACCTGGTCGCAGGTAGCGTAGATATCGGCGGTGGAGATGGCGATGTGGCCGTAGGCCGTGCCCATGTCGTAGCTGTCGGTGCCCCAGTTATAGGTCAGCTCGAGTTCGGCGTGATCGGGATTGCTGCCGTAGCCAAGGAAGGCCAGGCTGTATTTGTACTCGGCGTTTTCGCTCGTGCGCAGCAGTTTCATGCCCAGCACGGTGGTGTAGAAGTCGATGGAGCGTTGCAGGTCGCCGACCCTCAACATGGTATGCAGGACGCGCATCGTGTGTGCCTTATCTGGTTCGGAAAGACGGTCATTCTATGCGTTTGACGGTTTCCTTGCCGGACAGAGGCGGATGCGCATCCAATCCCGGCTATCAGCTCTCGAGCTTGGCGTCGAGCGTGATGGTCGCGTTCAGCAGCTTTGACACCGGGCAGTTTTCTTTTGCCGTGGTGGCTGCCTTGTCGAAAGCTTCCTGGGTCGCGCCCGGAATCTTCGCGCGCAGTTCCAGGTGGATCGCCGTGATCGAGAAGCCGCCTTCGACTTTTTCCATCGACACGGTGGCCTTGGTGCGCAGTTCGTCGGCAGTCAGGCCGGCCTGGCCGAGCTGCCCCGACAGTGCCATCGTGAAGCAGCCTGCATGCGCCGCGCCGATCAGTTCTTCGGGGTTGGTGCCTGGGGCATCTTCAAAGCGGGTGTTGAAGCCATACGGCTGGTCTTTCAGTGCGCCGCTGCCGGTCGATACCTGGCCCTTGCCATCCTTGATGCCACCACTCCATACGGCGCTGCCGTCGCGTTTGATCGTCATGTTTATTTCCTTTCGGTGTTGTTGTCAGAATCATTGTCGTCGTTTGCCTCGGGTGCCGGTTCGGCCTCGTGGTCGCGCATGTCGCGATGACGGTCCGGCAGCGGGGTGGCCTGGCCACTCGCGCCCGGCGCCGCATCGACGGCTGCCGAGATGCCCGGCGTGCCGCGTGCCTCGGTGTCGATCAGGCCTTGCTCAAGGTCGCTGGCGGCCTGCTTCATGATGCCGCGCGGCTCCGTGTCCTGAGCGTCCGGCGTTTCATCGCGTTCGTGTGGTTGGCGTTTGACGCCATCGTTGCCCATCGGTTCGTCCGTATTCACGGCGCGGTCTTTTGCGTTGGTCGCCATCGCGATCTCCTTTTGTATTTTCGTCATCCTCATCCTAACTGCCCACGCCCAAAACGGTCGCTCAATTGAACTTTGTAAATATGATGCTTTTTTGCAATTACATGGCTAAGATAGAATTTTGAACGTCTTGACGGAAGATGCACCGTGACGCCTGACACCCTGCCGCAGCACGCCACCTCGGTTTGCAAGAACTGCCGCGCCGCCACCGATGGCAACTATTGCCACCAGTGCGGCCAAGCCACGCACCTGCACGTGCCGAGCGCGCGCGAGTTCCTGCACGAATTCATTGCTCACTACGTGGCGCTCGAAGGCGCGCTGTGGAAGTCGCTTGGCGGATTGCTCTTCAAGCCAGGCTTTCTCACCTGCGAATACATCGAAGGCCGGCGCGCGCGCTACCTGCAGCCGTTGCGGCTGTATCTGACGTTCAGCATCATCTTTTTTGCGCTGTTCAAGTTCAGCGGGGTGGAAGTGATCAATCTCGGCGAAGAGACGCCGCCTCCGGCCATCGTCGTGTCCGGTGACCCGAAAGAAGCGCCTGAGCCTGCCACTGAGTTCAAGCGCGCCGTCGCGCCACTCGTCACTGGCGCTGGTTCGCTCAACGCGACCCTGGGCCAGAAAATCCAGCGCTTCCTCGACTTGCCGCGGCGCGATCAGGAAGTGGCACTCAAGGGGGCATTCTTCAGCTATACGCCGTATGCGGTGTTCGCGCTGATGCCGGTGTTCGCCCTTTATCTGCGCATCCTGTACGTGCGCACTGGAAGGCGTTACGGCGAGCATTTCCTGTTCGCGCTGCACACCAATGCGTTTGCCTTCCTGATGTTCAGCGTGCTGCTGACGCTGCCGCCGATGCTGGATTTCCTGGAGCTGCCACTGTCGCTGTGGCTGCTGTTGTATCTGCCGCTGGCAATGCACAGGGTGTATGGCGGCGCGCGCCTGGCCACCGGCCTGCGCTGGATCGTGCTGAGCCTGCTTCATGTGCTGAGCCTGGTTCTGGCGGTGGTGGTGGCCATGGGCGCGGCACTCGTGGCCTGAACTTGCGGGACAGGGGCGGCGACCGGTATACTGTGCATCTGTACAGTGTTTGCCGAGCGCTGCTATGGCAGCCGCAGGAATTATCGGTTAATCTCCAGCGTGTTGTTAACCTACTACTGCCGAGATCGCCATGCCCGCTTCACCCCAACCGCAACAGATCATCGCGCTCGTGGTGCGGCATAACACGCCGGGCGTCGAAGAGCCGGTCAGCCGCATCCGCGATTTTCTGGTCGGGGCCGGCTACCGCGTTGTGTTCGAGGCCGATACTGCCGCCAATCTCGCGCTCGACAATCTCGAGTCGATGACCGTGGCCGAGATCGGCGTCCAGGCGCAGATCGGCATCGTCGTCGGTGGCGACGGCACGATGCTCGGCATCGCGCGCCAGCTGGCCCAATACGATATCGCCCTCATCGGCATCAACCTGGGGCGCCTGGGCTTCATCACCGATATCGCGCTCGACGACATGCTGCCGCAACTGAGCGGCATCCTGCAGGGCCGCTCGCGGCGCGAAGAGCGCACGCTGCTCGAGGCGCGCGTCATGCGCGATGGCGTGCTGATCTTTTCCAGCATGGCCGTCAACGACGTGGTCGTGGCGCGCGGCACCGGCGCCGGCATGGTCGAACTCAAGCTGTCGGTCGACGGTCAATTCATGTACAACCAGCGCGCCGATGGCCTGATCGTCTCCACGCCCACCGGCTCGACGGCGTATGCGCTGTCGGCCGGCGGGCCGTTGCTGCATCCGAGCCTGGGTGGCACGGTGCTGGTGCCGATCGCGCCGCATGCGCTGTCGAACCGGCCGATCGTGGTGCCCGACACGAGCGAGATCGTGGTCGAGCTCGTCAGCGGGCGCGACATCAGCGTCAACTTTGACATGCAGACCTTCACCAGCCTGCAACTGGGCGACCAGATCGTGATCTCGCGCTCGCCACACACGATCACGTTCCTGCATTCGCTCGACTGGAGCTACTACCACACGCTGCGCCAGAAACTGCACTGGAACGAGTACCCCACCAACGAGGGACTACTCAAGTAATTCACCCGTCGCAGCTGCCCGCATTTGCCACAGAATCGCCAAAGAGTCGTTCAAGAGTCGTTCAAGAGTCGTTCAAGAATCGCCCTAACCGCCGGAGACCCGATTTTTCATGCTGCGTACACTTACCATCCGCGACTTCGTCATCGTCGACGCCATCGAACTGGAATTCTCGAACGGCTTCTCGGTGTTTACCGGCGAGACCGGCGCCGGCAAGTCGATCCTGATCGATGCGCTGCAGCTGGCGCTGGGCGGCCGCGGCGACGCCAGCATGGTGCGCGAAGGTGCCGCCAAGGCCGACATCACCGCTGATTTCGCACCGACCGACGTGGCGCGTGTCTGGCTGGCCGAGCACGAATTCAGCGTCGACGAGGGCGGGGCGCTGCTGCGCCGCGTGATCGACAACGCCGGCCGCTCCAAGGGTTACATCAACGGCGTTGCGGCCACGGCGGCGCAACTGCGCGAGCTGGGCGAACTGCTGGTCGATATCCACGGCCAGCACGCACACCAGAGCCTGCTCAAGCCCGACGCCCAGCGCGCGCTGCTCGACAACCAGATCGGCGTGCGCGATCCGGCCGCGCGCATCGAAGCGCAAGAAGTGTCGCAAGCCTGGCGCACCTGGCGCGCGCTGGTGCGCCAGCGCGAAGAATACGAAGCCGATGCCAAGAACGTGCTGATCGAGCGCGAGCGTCTCGAGTGGCAAGTGGCCGAGCTCGACAAGCTGGCCCCGAAGGCCGGCGAGTGGCTCGAGATCGGCAACGAGCACAGCCGCCTGTCGCACGCTGCGACGCTGCTCGAAGGCGCGCAGGAAGCGCTGGCGGCGATCTCGGAATCCGACCATCCGATCCTGTCGCAACTGTCGGCACTCAATGCCAAGCTGGGCAAGCTGGTCGACGTCGATACGCAGCTGCAGTCGGTGCTCGACTGCATGGAGCCGGCGCGCATCCAGCTGCAAGAAGCAGTGTCCGAACTCAACACCTATATCGACAAGGTCGAGCTCGACCCGGCGCGCCTGCGCGAAGTCGACGCGCGCATGGAAGCGCTGCACACGGCGGCGCGCAAGTACCGCGTCACGCCAGAAGAACTGCCGGACGAACACGCCGTGCTGGCCACCAAGCTGCGCCAGTTGGCCGACGCCACCGACATCGACGGCTTGCGCAAGCAGGAAGAAAAAGCCGGGGCGGCGTACATGGACGTGGCAGGGCGCCTGTCGGTGCGGCGCGCGGCAGCGGCGCACGAACTGGGCACGCAGGTGACGGCGGCGATGCAAGAGCTCAGCATGAGCGGCGGCAGCTTTGCCATCGGCCTGAACCGCGGCGAACCGACGGTGCATGGCCTGGAGCAGATCGAATTTCTGGTGGCCGGCCACGCAGGCGTCGTGCCGCGCGCGCTCGCCAAGGTCGCATCGGGTGGCGAGCTGGCGCGCATCTCGCTGGCGATCTCGGTCATCACGTCGAATGCGACGACGGTGCCGACGCTGATCTTCGATGAAGTCGACACCGGTATCGGCGGCGGCGTGGCCGAGGTGGTGGGGCGCCTGCTCAAGCGCCTGGGCCAGCAGCGTCAGGTGCTGTGCGTGACGCACTTGCCGCAGGTGGCCAGCCAGGCGAACCAGCACTTCCAGGTGGCCAAGGGCACGACCGACGCCGGCCGCACGGTCTCGCGCATCGACGTGCTCGACAAGCGCGCGCGGGTCGAGGAAGTGGCGCGCATGCTGGGCGGGATCGAGATCACGGAGACCACGCGCAAGCATGCCAGGGAGTTGCTGGCGTCGTGATGGCTTGCATGGCGCGGGTGCAAGGTGTTTTTGTGGCACAGTAAGCACCCCATCAACCACTCCCGAAGGAACTCGCATGAGCATCGAAAAAGTCCTGTATCGCGCGCAAGCCACGTCGCAAGGCGGCCGTGAAGGCACATCGAAAAGTTCGGATGGCGTCCTGGACCTGACCCTCTCCACGCCCAAGGAACTGGGCGGCGGTGGCGGCGCGGGCACCAATCCCGAGCAGCTGTTTGCAGCCGGTTACTCGGCCTGCTTCCTGGGCGCCCTGAAATTTGTCGCGGGCCAGGCCAAGGTCACGTTGCCGGCCGACCTGACCATCACGGGCGATGTCGGCATCGGCCAGATTCCGACCGGCTTCGGCATCGAAGTCGACCTGAGCATCAAGGGCCCGGGCATGGACCAGGCGCAGCTGCAGGAGCTGGTGGACAAGGCCCACATCGTGTGCCCGTACTCAAACGCCACCCGCAACAATATCGACGTGCGCCTGCACGTGAGCACCTGATTCTGATCCTGATCTTGCGCTAGAACCAGCCGGTCCGTGGTTCGAACACCACGGACCGGTCCCTCAAAGCGTGCTGACCCGCTGTTGGGTCCTGCGGGCAGGGCATGCCAGACTTATAATGGCCAGATCCTGTCTTCACCATTCCCTCATGTCATTTCGCCCTGAACCGCCTTACACCCACGGTACCATCCCGCGCAGCGCGGTCCTGCTGGTCAACCTCGGCACGCCTGACGAGCCCACGCGCGGCAAGGTGCGCAGCTACCTGAAGCAGTTCCTGTCCGACCCGCGCGTGGTCGAGGTTCCGCGCCTGGTCTGGTGGTGCATCCTGCACCTGATCATCCTGCCGTTCCGCTCAGGCCAGTCGGCCGCGAAATACCGCACGATCTGGACCCGTGACGGCTCGCCCCTGCGCGTGAACACGGCCCTGCAAGCCACGCGCCTGCAAGCGATGCTGACCGAGCGCGGCCATGAAGACGTGAGCGTGGCGATGGCGATGCGCTATGGCTCGCCATCGATGCCCGAGGTGCTCGATCGCCTGAAAGAGGAGGGCGTCGACCGCATCGTTGTGCTGCCTGCCTACCCGCAATATTCTGGCACTACCACGGCGTCGATCTGGGATGCCGTGTTCCAGCACTACGCGAAGGTGCGCAATATCCCCGAACTGCGCCTGGTGAAGCACTACCACGACCACGAAGGCTATATCAACGCGCTGCGCGACAACGTGCTGGCGCACTGGGACAACCACGGCCGCGGCCAGAAACTGGTGATGAGCTTCCACGGCGTGCCCAAGCGCACCCTGCTGCTCGGCGACGCGTACCACTGCGAGTGCTATAAAACCGCGCGCCTCTTGGCCACCGCGCTCGAGCTGTCGCAGAACGAGTACATGGTCACGTTCCAGTCGCGCTTCGGCAAGGCCGAGTGGCTTCAGCCGTACACCGCGCCGACCGTCGCGCAACTGGCGCGCGATGGCCTCGAGCGCATCGACATGATCTGTCCGGGCTTTACCAGCGACTGCCTGGAAACGCTCGAAGAAATCTCGATGGAAGTGCGCCACGATTTCGAAGAGGCCGGTGGCAAGGAGTTTCATTACATCCCGTGCCTGAACGCGTCGCCGGCCTGGATTCGCGGTCTGGCCGAAATCGCCGAGCAGCACCTGATCGGCTGGCCGACGATCCTGACGCCGGCCCAGCGCGAAGCGCGCCGCATCGATGCCGAACGTGGCGCCGCACGTGCCAAGAGCCTCGGCGCCCCCAACTAGCCCAATACCCGCACCAGACCCTTACCGGACTTTCCTGTTGACAACCTGCTAAAATAGCGGGTTGTTGGCGCTGGATGGCCGCGTTTGCCTGAATTCCAGATGGCTTTCCTGCAATTCCCCTTGAAATTGTAGGAGATCGCCCCATCTGCTGCGCTGTGTATCAATCAGGATACGTTTCCAATTCAGCCAAGTCCTTGATTCCAGGAGTTTTTCCGATGCAAGACCAAGAAAACAAAGAGATGAGCAACGAGCAGGATGTACAGGCGCCTGGCGCCGACATCAATGACACCGCCGCGCAGGCGGGTACGCCGGGCCTCGAAGAACAACTGAGCGCCACTGAAGCCAAGCTGGCCGAAATGCACGACGCCTTCATGCGCGCCAAGGCCGACGCGGAGAACATCCGCCGCCGCGCCCAGGAAGACGTCAGCAAGGCCCACAAATTTGCCATCGAAAGCTTCGCCGAGGCCATGGTGCCGGTGCGCGACAGTTTAGAGATGGCACTGAAGGTCGAAGCGCCGACGGTCGAATCGATCAAGGAAGGCGTCGAGATGACGCTCAAGCAGCTCACCAGCGCGTTCGAAAAGAACCGCCTGGTCGAAGTGCTGCCGCAAGTGGGCGACAAGCTCGATCCGAACAAGCACCAGGCCGTTGCCGTGGTGCCGGCGGAGCAGGAAGCCAATACCGTGGTCACCGTGCTGCAAAAGGGTTACATGATCGCCGACCGCCTGCTGCGTCCGGCCATCGTGACGGCAGCAGCACCAAAATAAGAATGGCCGCGTGCCGCGCAATGCTCTTGAAAGCACGCCGTTTTTCCCAATATTGAATCCATCAGAAACTCAGCATATAAAAAGGAATACATCATGGGCAGAATTATCGGTATCGACCTTGGCACCACGAACTCGTGCGTGGCCATCATGGAAAACGGTCAGCCAAAAGTGATCGAGAACGCCGAAGGCGCGCGTACCACGCCATCGATCATCGCTTACCAGGAAGACGGCGAGATCCTCGTCGGCGCGCCGGCCAAGCGCCAGGCTGTGACCAACCCGAAGAACACGCTGTTCGCGGTCAAGCGCCTCATCGGTCGCAAGTTCGATGAAAAAGAAGTGCAAAAAGACATCTCGCTGATGCCATATGCCATCGTCAAGGCCGACAACGGCGACGCATGGGTTGGCGTGCGCGACAAGAAACTGGCTGCCCAGCAGATTTCGGCTGAAGTGCTGCGCAAGATGAAGAAGACCGCCGAGGACTACCTGGGCGAAGAAGTCACCGAAGCGGTCATCACCGTGCCGGCGTACTTCAACGACTCGCAGCGCCAGGCAACCAAGGATGCCGGCCGTATCGCGGGTCTGGACGTCAAGCGCATCATCAACGAGCCAACCGCTGCCGCACTGGCATTCGGCCTGGACAAGACCGACAAGGGCGACCGCAAGATCGCCGTGTATGACCTGGGCGGCGGCACGTTCGACGTCTCGATCATCGAAATCGCTGACGTCGATGGCGAAAAGCAGTTCGAAGTGCTGTCGACCAACGGCGACACGTTCCTGGGCGGCGAAGACTTCGACCAGCGCATCATCGATTACATCATCGACGAATTCAAGAAGATCAACGGCCTCGACCTGTCGAAAGACGCGATCGCCCTGCAGCGCATCAAGGCTTCGGCCGAGCGCGCCAAGATCGAACTGTCGTCGTCGCAGCAGACCGAAATCAACGAGCCGTACATCGCCATGGCGAACGGCGCGCCGGTCCACCTGAACCTGAAAATGACCCGTGCCAAGCTCGAGTCGCTGGTGGAAGAGCTGATCATCAAGACCATCGAGCCATGCCGCATGGCCATCAAGGATGCAGGCGTCAAGGTCTCGGACATCGACGACATCATCCTGGTCGGTGGTATGACCCGTATGCCGAAGGTGCAAGAGAAGGTCAAGGAGTTCTTCGGTAAAGACGCACGCAAGGATGTCAACCCGGACGAAGCCGTCGCTGTTGGCGCTGCGATCCAGGGTTCGGTCCTGTCGGGCGAGCGCAAGGATCTGCTGCTGCTGGACGTGACGCCACTGTCGCTGGGTATCGAAACCCTGGGCGGCGTGATGACCAAGATGATCCACAAGAACACCACGATCCCGACCAAGTTCTCGCAGGTGTTCTCGACTGCCGACGACAACCAGCCGGCCGTGACGATCAAGGTGTTCCAGGGCGAGCGTGAAATCGCGGCCGGTAACAAGGGCCTGGGCGAATTCAATCTGGAAGGCATCCCGCCAGCATCGCGTGGCACGCCACAGATCGAAGTGACCTTCGACATCGACGCCAACGGCATTCTGCACGTCGGCGCCAAAGACAAGGCCACCGGCAAAGAGAACAAGATCACCGTCAAGGCGAACTCGGGTCTGACGGAAGAAGAGATCCAGAAGATGGTCAAGGACGCCGAGCTGAACGCCGAAGAAGACAAGAAGGTCAAGGAAATGGCGGAAGCGCGCAACCAGGGCGACGCTCTGGTGCACTCGACCCGCAAATCGCTGACCGAATACGGCGACAAGCTGGAAGCCGGTGAGAAAGAGCAGATCGAAGCGGCAATCACCGACCTCGAAGGCGCGATCAAGAGCGGCGACAAGGCCGACATCGATGCCAAGACCGCTGCTCTGTCGAGCGCGTCGCAGAAGCTGGGCGAGAAGATGTACGCCGACATGCAGGCGCAGCAGGCTGGTGGCGCTGGCGCGGCCGGTGGCCCGGGCGCCGGTGCAGCCGGTGGCGAGCAGTCGGGCAAGCAGGATGACGACGTTGTCGACGCCGACTTCAAGGAAGTCAAAGACGCGAAGTAAGCGTCTCCGGCGCGAAGGCTCTACGCCTTCGCGTACAGGCCGAGCCGACACCTTTCAGGTACTCGGCTCGGTTTTTTTGGTTTAAAGAATTCATTTAGGTGCCGACCATGGCGAAGCGTGATTTTTACGAGATCCTTGGGGTCGCAAAGGGTGCGTCGGAAGACGAGATCAAGAAGTCTTATCGCAAGCTTGCGATGAAGTTCCACCCTGACCGCAATCCGGACAACAAGGAAGCGGAAGAGAAGTTCAAAGAGGTCAAAGAGGCCTACGAGATGCTGACCAACCCGGAGAAGCGCGAAGCGTATGACCGCTATGGTCACGCGGGCGTCGATCCGAACAGCGGCATGGGCGGCATGGGCGGCGGCGCCGGTGGTTTCGGCGATGCGTTCGGCGACATCTTCGGCGACATCTTTGGCGGTGGCCGTGGCGGCCGAAGCGCTGGCCCGCAGGTGTACCGCGGCGCCGACCTGCGCTACAACCTCGAGATCACGCTGGAACAAGCGGCCCACGGCTTCGACACGACGATTCGCGTGCCGAGCTGGGACAAGTGCGACACCTGCCACGGCAGTGGCGCCAAGCCGGGCACGCAGCCGGTCACCTGCACCACCTGCGCCGGTCATGGCCAGGTGCGCATGCAGCAGGGCTTCTTCAGCGTCCAGCAGACCTGCCCGAAATGCCATGGCAGCGGCAAGATCATCCCCGAGCCGTGCGCGGCCTGTGGCGGCGCCGGGCGCATCAAGCGCAACAAGACGCTGGAAGTGAAGATCCCGGCCGGTATCGACAACGGCATGCGCATCCGCTCGTCGGGCAATGGCGAACCGGGTACCAATGGCGGGCCGGCGGGCGACCTGTATGTGGAGATCCACATCAAGCCGCACGCCGTGTTCCAGCGCGAAGGCGACGACCTGCATTGCGAAATGCCGATCTCGTTCTCGAAAGCGGCCCTTGGTGGCGAAATCGAAGTGCCGACCTTGACCGGCAAGGTGTCGTTCACGGTGCCTGAAGGCACCCAGACCGGCAAGACCTTCCGCCTCAAGGGCAAGGGCATCAAGAACGTGCGTTCGGGTTACACGGGCGACCTGTTCTGCCACGTGATCGTCGAGACGCCGGTCAAGCTGACCGACAAGCAGAAGGACATGCTGCGCGAGTTCGAACGCCTGACGATCGAAGGCGGCGCCAAGCACAGCCCGCAGAGCAAGGGCTGGATGGACAAGGTCAAGGACTTCTTCGAGTGACCCAACTTACCGCTGAACGGCATTTGCCCTCGGCGGTTTTTTTTGCCCACATGGTTGGCGTCTTGCCAACGAGTGAAGCATTCAGAGCGGGTGTTATCGTATTGACGACGGTGCCCGCGAGTGCGGTTATACTCCCCCTGTTTCGAGACGTACCCGCCGTAAAACCTGCTCCAGAACAGGCCAGGCAACGCCCCATCCGGGACGGTAACAAGCACAAGGAACCAAGATGGACAAATACAAGACCAAGGGATTGACTGCGACAGAGCTGTTCGAGCGCAACCGGACGTGGGCAGCCACGATGGTGGCCGAGGACCCGAACTTCTTCAAGGCGCTGTCGGAACAGCAGGCACCGGAATACCTGTGGATTGGCTGCTCGGACAGCCGCGTCCCCGCCAACGAATTGCTGGGCATGGCGCCGGGCGAACTGTTCGTTCACCGCAATATCGCCAACGTCGTCGTGCACTCCGACCTGAATTGTCTGAGTGTGCTGCAGTTCGCGATCGACGTACTGAAGGTCAAGCACATCATCATCTGCGGCCACTACGGCTGCTCGGGCGTGCACGCGGCGCTGACCGATGCGCGCGTGGGCCTGGCCGACAATTGGCTCGGCCACGTGCGCGACGTACGCGACAAGCATGGCAAGTATCTGGGCCACGTGAGCGGCCGCGCCGCCACCAACCGCCTGGTCGAGCTGAACGTGGCCGAGCAGGTCATGAACACAGCCCACACGACCATCGTGCGCGATGCGTGGGAACGCGGCCAGCCATTGACCATCCACAGCTGGGTGTACGGCGTGCACGACGGCTTGCTGCGCGACCTGGGCATCACCGTGAGCAGCTTCGAAGAGATCGAACCGAAGCTGCGCCGCGTGCTCGATGGCTACGTCGATGATGGCGTCGTGCGTGAAGAGCGGCGTGGACAGTGATCTGATGCGGCTGCGCGCGCTGGTGCGCGCGTTTGTCGACGAGCGGGATTGGGATCAGTTCCACACGCCCAAGAACCTCGCTTCGGCCTTGACCGTCGAGGCGGCCGAGCTGCTGGAGCATTTCCAGTGGCTGCAGTCGGGCCGCGCCGAAGAACTTGGCGCGGATAAACTGGTCGAGGTGCGGCACGAGATGGCCGATGTGCTGGTGTATCTCGTGCGGCTGGCGGACAAGCTCGACGTCGACCTGGTTGCGGCGGTCGAAGAAAAGATGGTGCTCAACCGGGCGAAGTACCCGGCCGAGCTGGTGCGCGGCGATGCACGCAAGTACCATGAGTACAAGGATTACAAAAAAACGTGATCGCCGGCGCCGCTTACATGCCGCCCATGCAGATGTACTTCACGACCAGGTAATCATCCATCCCGTAGGTCGAGCCTTCGCGGCCCAGGCCTGACTGCTTGACGCCGCCGAAGGGCGCGATCTCGGTCGAGATGATCCCGGTATTGACCCCCACCATCCCGCTCTCGATCGCCTCGGCCACACGCCAGACGCGGCCGATGTCGCGCGCATAGAAGTACGACGCCAGCCCGAACTCGGTATCGTTGGCCAGTGCAATCACTTCTTCTTCGGTCTTGAAGCGGAACAGCGGCGCCAGCGGCCCGAAGGTTTCTTCGCGCGCCACCAGCATATCGGACGTTACGTCGGTCAGCACCGTCGGTTCGAAGAAGCTGTGCCCCAGCGCGTGGCGTTTGCCGCCCAGCAGCAGCTTGGCGCCCTTGGCCTGCGCATCCTCGATGTGCTGCTCGATCTTGCGCACGGCTTTTTCTTCGATCAGCGGGCCTTGCGTAACGCCTTCTTCGCGGCCGTCACCCACCTTGAGCTTGCCCACCGCCACGGCGAGCTTGCGCGCGAATTCGTCATACACGCCATCCTGCACGTACAGGCGGTTGGCGCACACGCAGGTTTGCCCGGCATTGCGGAATTTTGACGCGATTGCGCCCTCGACCGCAGCATCCAGATCGGCATCGTCGAACACGATGAACGGCGCATTGCCGCCCAGTTCGAGCGAAATCTTCTTGACCGTCGGCGCGCACTGCTCCATCAGCAGACGCCCCACGGCGGTCGAGCCGGTAAAGCTCAGCTTGCGCACGAGCGGGTTGCCCGTCATTTCGCCGCCGATGGCTTTCGAGTCGCCAATGACGACGCTGAACACGCCGTTCGGTACACCGGCGCGCTCGGCCAGCACGGCCAGCGCCAGCGCCGACAGGGGCGTGAGTTCGGCCGGCTTGAGCACGATCGGGCAACCGGCAGCCAGCGCCGGCGCGACCTTGCGGGTGATCATCGCGGCCGGGAAGTTCCAGGGCGTGATCGCGGCGCACACGCCGATCGGCTCCTTGGTCACGACGATGCGTTTGTCCGGCCACGGCGAGGCCAGCGTCTCGCCGGCAACGCGCTTGGCTTCTTCGCCGAACCACTCGAAGTACGAAGCGGCGTAGGTGACTTCGCCCTTGGCCTCAGGCAGTGGTTTGCCTTGTTCCAGCGTCATCAACAGCGCCAGGTCGTCGGCGTTTTCGAGCATCAGGTCGGACCAGCGACGCAGGATCACGGCGCGTTCTTTTGCAGGCAGCTTGCGCCAGGCGGGCCAGGCGGCGTTGGCCGCGTCGATGGCACGCTTTGTTTCGGCAGCGCCCATATGCGGCACGCTGGCCACGGTTTCGCCATTGGCGGGATTGATCACGGCGATGGTCTGGCCATCGTCGGCGTCGCACCAGGTGCCTGCAATAAAGGCTTGCTGGCGCAGCAGGGAAGGGTCTTTCAAATTCGGCATAGTGTCCTCGTCATTTCATGTCGAGCATCGGCTGCAGGGCGCGGATGCAAGGTGTCATGGTAGACCTATTCCGCGGCGAACGTCCCCGCACACGGGATTGCCGCATACCAAGATTCTGGAAGTTGTAATGACTATTGGAAACGTGTGGGCGGGGTGTCCGGAATGACGTTAGGCTTTTGACATGCAATTTCCCCCTTGCCCGACCCACCGATTTGCTCGCGGTCGCGCGCTTCAAAGAGAAGGACAACACCATGCGCCCTATCGTCATCGTCCCCGCATGCACGCGTGATTTCGGCGAACACCCGTATCACGCCGCCCAGCACAAGTATGTCGACGCCGTCACCCTGGGCGCCGATTGCGCTTCGCTGATCCTGCCATCGTCCGGCGAATCGCTGGACCTTGACACCATCTTCGGCACCATCGACGGCATCATGCTGACCGGCTCGGCATCCAATGTCCATCCCAGCTACTACTCGGAAGAACTACTCGACCCGTCATTGCCGCAAGACCCGGCGCGCGATCAGACCACCTTGCCCCTGATCCGCGAAGCGGTGCGCCGCGGCGTGCCGATCATCGCCATCTGCCGTGGTTTTCAGGAGATGAACGTGGCGCTTGGCGGCAGCCTGCACCAGGCAGTGCAGACGGTGGCCGGCAAGTTCGATCACCGCGAAAAAGCCGAGCTCGGCATGGACGAGCAGTACGGCGACGCGCACAACGTCACCGTCACGCCCGGCGGCGTGCTCGAAGGCATTCTCGGCGCGGCCGAGATCCCCGTGAACTCGCTGCACGGGCAGGGCGTGAACGAACTGGCGCCTGGCCTCACGATTGAAGCAGTGGCCGAGGATGGCCTGGTGGAAGCGTTCACCGTATCGACCGCGCCCGGCTTCACGCTGGCCGTACAGTGGCATCCCGAATGGCGCATCCAGCACAACCCGTACTCGATGAAGATGTTCCGCGCCTTTGGCGACGCCTGCCGTACCTACCACGCCGCCCGCAAGCGGTCGCTTACCGACATGAGGCAATAATGGCAATCCGCGAAAATTTCAGTTATACCGATATGGAAGAGTGGCTCGACGCAAAGCGGGTCACCGAGATCGAATGCCTGGTGCCCGATCTGACCGGCGTTGCGCGCGGCAAGATCCTGCCGCGCGTGAAGTTCACGGACGACCGTGGCATGCGCCTGCCCGAAGTCGTGCTTGGCATGACCGTCACCGGCAACACGCCGGAACGCGACGATGCCTACGAACGGGCGATTTCGAGCATCGACCGCGACATGATCCTCAAGGCCGACCCCACCACGATCACGATGGTGCCGTGGGCCGTCGACCCCACCGCGCAGGTGATCCACGACTGCTATTACGCCGACGGCCGCCTGGTCGACTTCGCGCCACGCAGCGTGCTGCGCCGCGTGCTCAAGCTGTATGAGCAGCGTGGCTGGAAACCGCTGGTGGCGCCCGAACTCGAGTTTTATCTCACGGCCAAAAACATCGACCCGAACCTGCCGCTGGTGCCGCCGATCGGCCGCAGCGGGCGCGCCGAAACGAGCCGCCAGGTCTACAGCATCGACGCGGTCAACGAATTCGATCCGCTGTTCGAGGACATCTACGATTACTGCGAGCTGATGAACCTGGACGTCGACACGCTGATCCACGAGATCGGCGCCGGCCAGATGGAAATCAACTTCCAGCACGGCGAGCCGCTGGGCCTGGCCGACAAGGTGTTCTACTTCAAGCGCACCTTGCGCGAAGCGGCGCTCAAGCACGACATGTACGCGACCTTCATGGCCAAGCCGATGGTCGACGAGCCGGGTTCGGCGATGCACGTGCACCAGAGCGTGGTCGATGCCGGCACCGGCAAGAATATCTTCAGTACCGAAGACGGCGCGCCATCCGACCTGTTCCACCACTATATCGGCGGCCTGCAGCGCTACATGCCATCGGCAATGGCGATCGTCGCGCCGTACGTGAACTCGTACCGCCGCATCGTGCGCCACACGGCTGCGCCGATCAATCTGCAGTGGGGCATCGACAACCGCACGGTGGGCTTTCGCGTGCCGGTCTCGGGCTCGCAAGACCGCCGCGTGGAGAACCGCGTGATCGGGGCCGATGCCAACCCGTACCTGGCACTGGCGATCACGCTGGCCTGCGGCTACCTGGGGATGGTCGAAGCAATCGAGCCGTCAGCGATGGTGGAAGGCAGCGCCTACGATCTGCCGGTGGAACTGCCGCAGGGGCTGTCCGAAGCGATCACGGTGCTGCGCCGCGAAGACCGCCTGCGCGACGTGCTGGGCGAGCGCTTCATCGACGTCTACACGGCAGTCAAGGACCTGGAGCACCAGGAGTTCATGCGGGTGATCAGCCCGTGGGAACGCGAGCACTTGCTGCTGCACGTTTGATCGGCCGACTGTTGCATGCGTGGACGGGGAACCCGCCCACGCATGCAACCAATGCTTACGCCACCACTTCGCGGCGATTGATCAGCACCTGCGGCGCCAGCGACCCGACGACCATGCCGGCGAACGCCATGATCAACCCGGCCAGCTGCCCCGGGAAATGCACGCCCCATCCGGTGATCTGCTCGAAGAACAGCACCCACGTCAGCAAGCCCCCGGCGATCGACAGGATCGCACCCTGGGTCGTCGCGCGCTTCCAGTACAGGCCCATCACCAGCGGCACGAACGCCCCCACCAGCGGCACCTGGTAGGCGCTCGAGACCAGCTCATAGATCGACGTGCCTTGCATCGCGATCGCGTACATCAGCACCAGCGCGGCGAAAATCACGATCGTGATGCGCATCGCCAGCAGCTGCTGGCGGTCGGTCATGCCGGGCCGGATATTCTTGAGGATGTTCTCCACAAAACTCGTCGACGGCGCCAGCAGCGTGGCCGACGACGTGCTCTTGATCGCCGAGAGCAGGGCGCCGAAGAACAGGATCTGCATCACCAGCGGCATCTTGGTCATCACGAACGTGGGCAGCAGGCGCTGGTAGTCGTTCTGCGCGATGTCGAGTGCCTGGCTGCCCATCACCACCACGGCGGCAGCGACGATGAACATCGGGACAAAAGCGAACAGGATGTAGCTGACGCCGCCGATCACGGCGCCGGTGCGCGCGGTTGGCGCGTCCTTGGCCGACATCACGCGCTGGAACACGTCCTGCTGCGGGATCGAACCGAACATCATCGTCACGGCCGCGGCGATGAAGAACATGATGTCGGTAAAGCTCGGCTCGGGCCAGACGCGCCA
Source organism: Massilia sp. MP_M2 (assembly GCF_039123635.1). Taxonomy (NCBI): domain Bacteria; kingdom Pseudomonadati; phylum Pseudomonadota; class Betaproteobacteria; order Burkholderiales; family Oxalobacteraceae; genus Massilia; species Massilia sp. MP_M2. The sequence continues at coordinate 316,833 of NZ_JBCHJF010000004.1, read as the reverse complement.
CAGGTCGGCGCTCTGCGCCATCGCCATCACGTTGCCGGCGCCCCCGGCCAGGTCTGCCGCGAACCAGGCGATCACGCTCATGCCCACCACCAGCACGATCATCTGGATGAAGTCCGTGATCGCCACCGCCAGGAAGCCGCCCACCACCACATAGATCAGCACCGTCAGCGTGCCGACGATCATGCCGGTCGCCGGCGACATCGCGCCGGCCGTCAGGACCGAAAACACCAGGCCCAGCGCCGTGATCTGCGCCGCGACCCAGCCGAGGTAACTCATGATGATCGCGACCGAGCAGAAGATCTCGATGCCCTTGCCGTAACGCTGGCGGTAGTAGTCGCCAATCGTGAGCAGGTTGAGTTTATACAGCTTGGTGGCGAAGAACAGGCCCACCAGCACAAGGCACATGCCGGCGCCGAACGGGTCTTCGATGACGGCGTTCAGGCCGCCCTGGACGAACTTGGCCGGAATGCCCATCACGGTCTCGGCGCCGAACCAGGTGGCGAACGTGGTGGTGATGACCATGATCAGCGGCAGGCTGCGCCCGGCGACGGCAAAGTCGCTGGTATTCTTGATCCGCGTGCCCGCCCACATGCCGAGAGCCAGCGTGCCGAGCAGATAGAGCACGACGAAGGTGATCAAAGTGAGGTTCATGCAGTAGGTGCTCCGAAGCCAGGAAATTTATGAGCGGAAAATTCCGCGATTATAAATCCGAAACCTGGCCGGCGGCCTAAATTGCCATCTCGCGCAGCAGTCGGGAGGCTTCGCGGTTGGCGCCGATGCAGGTCCCGTCGCGCATGAAGATCTGTAGTTGCGACTGGTCGTCGGCGCGCATCGATTCGACGAAGTCCAGGTTCACCAGCGCCGAGCGGTGCACGCGGATGAAACGCCGTGGATCGAGCTGCGCTTCGAGTTCCGACATCCCGATGCGCACCAGGAAGTGCTGGCCACGTGCGCTGATCACGGTGTACTTCGAATCGGCCTTCATGTATTCGATCTCGTGCGCAGCGAGGGGAAAGATGCGGCCCCGGTCGCGCACGAGGATGCGATCGAGCGGCGCCGGCCCTGCGCTGGCGCGCACCAGCGCACCCTCGACGGCGGCGCGTTCGGACCGCGCGCCATCGAGCAGGCGCGCCACGCTGTCGGCAAAGCGCGCCCGCGTGAACGGCTTGAGCAGGTAGTCGACGGCGTGCAGCTCGAACGCAGCCACCGCATATTGATCATAAGCGGTCGTGAAGACGATCTGCGGCAGGTAGTCGAGCTGGCGCAGCACCTCGAGACCCGTCATCTCGGGCATCTGGATGTCCATGAACACCACGTCGGGCCGCAGCGTCCCGATGCGCGCCAGCGCGCTCGCGCCGTCAGCGGCTTCGCCCACCAGCCGCAGGCCGGGATGGGCATAGATGGCGTCGCGCAGCACGTCGCGCGCGAGCGGTTCGTCTTCGGCGAAAAATACGGTCTTCATGGTCATGGCGTCGTGGGCACGGTGACGCAGGCGGCAAAGCCGGCGCCGGGTTGGGAATCGATGCGCAGCGCGGCGCGGCCGGCGTAGTCGAGCTCCAGGCGCCGACCGATGGTGCGGATGCCCAGGCCGGGCGAAGCCTCGATCGTGGCCGCTGCGGCGCCGGGGCCGTCATCGCGCACGGTCACGCGCAGCAGGCCGGTAGCGGATTCGCGTCGGCTCTCGATGCGCAGCACGCCATGGCGCGTGAAGGGATTGAAGGCGTGCTTGATGCTGTTCTCGACCAGCGGCTGCAGGCTCAGGGCCGGCACCAAACAATCGCCCAGGTCGGGGTCGAGATCCCATTCCACCCGCAGGCGCTCGCCCAGGCGCAGGCTTTCCAGCTCCAGGTAGTCGCGCACGAAATCGAGTTCGGCGTCCAGCGTGACGCGGTCGATGCCGGCGCGCTCGGTGTCGAGCACATAGCGCAGCATGTTCGAAAACTGGAACAGCGCCGTCTCGGCTGCCTCCGGATTGCGGCCGGTGAGGGCAATGATCGAGTGCAGGGTATTGAACAGGAAGTGCGGATTGAGCTTGCTGCGCAGCGCGCCCAGTTCGCTCGCCACCAGCAGCGTCTGCGCCTGCTGCGTGGCGAGGGCCTGGCGCTGGGTCGCGGCGTTGGCGCGCACCAGGTGAAACACGCCGGCCACCACGGCGTAGCTCATCATGTTGTACAGGAAGGGCCACAGGTGCCACGACAGCGGCTGGGGTGGCGGGTTCTGCGTCACCACCAGCACCGTGTGCGCATAGGTGGCAAACGCCAGCGCCCCCACGACATGGATGACGAAGCGTTGCACGCCGGGCACGGCGCGCCGTTCGAAGCGGCCACTGAGCGGCCAGAGCAGGGCCAGCATCGCGGCCGATGGCGCAATGCTCACGAACGCGCGCCAGAACAGGGACGGGTCGAACTGGCCGGCCAACAGGGTGTCGGCCTGCATCACCAGCGCGATCACCAGCATGTAGCTCAGCCAGGCGGCGACATACAGGCGCCACATCGGCGAGAGGATGGAAGACTTGGTCGAGGTCATTCGTCGAGTATCGCGCAGAACGGTTGGGTTGCGGCGGGTCTTGCGCCGGAATACGGAAATCCGGCGCGAACTGCGAGATGGTGGCCACGAGGTGATGATGCCGGGGCGCTTGCCAGCCATGGCACACCTCTCTACAGTAGCCGTACTGAACCCGAAAGGCCATTGCATGCCCCATGCTGTTACCCTCGACCCACGCAGCATCGACGCGGCGCGCTGGGCCATCTCCACCGTGTTCCTTCTTAACGGCGCCGGCATCGGCCTGTGGGCCGCGCACGTGCCGACCGTGCAGGCGCGCATGGGGATCGACACCGGCATGCTGAGCATGGTGCTGTTGACCATCGCTGCCGGCGCGCTGCTGGCGATGCCGCTGATGGGCGGGCTGACCGGGCGCTGGGGCACGCGCCGCATGGTGCTGCTCTCGGGCTTTGCGTTTGCGGCAATGACGCCCCTGATCATGGGCGCACCAAGCCTGCCGCTGCTGTTCATCGCCGCGTTCCTGTTCGGCGTGAGCAACGGCGCGCTGGACGTCGCGATGAATGCCAACGCAAGCGAAGTCGAAACCGCGCGCGGCCTGCCGACGATGTCGTCGTTCCACGGCTTCTTCAGCCTCGGCGGCCTGTTTGGCGCCGGCATCGGCGGGCTGCTGGTCGGGCAGGGCCTGGGCCATGGCCAGGGCGCGCTGATGGTCGGCGTGGTCACGGCGGTCGTGCTGGCGCTGTCTGCGCCGCGCGTGATGGGCTTTGCCGCCACGCACGGCGCAGGCAGTCACTTCTCGCTGCCGCGTGGCGCAGCGCTCGGCCTGGGCCTGCTGGCGCTGCTGTGCTTTGCGGTCGAAGGTGCGCTGGTCGACTGGAGCGCATTGCTGATGGAAGAGCGCACCGGCGCCACGCCGGCGTCGGCGGCGCTGGGCTTCTCGGCGTTTTCGATTGCGATGGCGGCGTGCCGCTTCGCCGGCGACCGGCTGATCGTGCGCTTCGGCGCGCTGCGCATCATGGTCGTTGGCGGCCTGGCGATGTTCGCCGGACTGGTGCTGGCAGTGGCCAGCACACACTTTGCGCTGTCGGCGGTCGGTTTTGCGCTGGTGGGACTGGGCGCGGCAAACGTGGTGCCGCTGCTGTTCGGGGCTGCCGCGCGCATCCCCGGCATGAGCGCCGGGAGTGGCGTGGCGGCGGTGGCCACGCTCGGCTACGGTGGCTTGCTGCTGGCGCCGCCGGTGCTCGGCTGGGTTGCCATGCACTCGAGCGTGATGGTGGCGCTCGGCGCGCTGTCGCTGTCGGGCCTCGTGATCGCCCTGAGCGCCCGTATTATCAGGCGCTAGGGCGTCATCAACCTCAGAAGCAGTGTTCGGCAGCCGGGAAGCTGCCATCCTTCACGGCCGTTACATAGCTCGTGACGGCCGCATCGATGCTGGTCTGGCCGTCCATGAAATTCTTCACGAAGCGTGCCTTGCGGCCCGGGAACACGCCCAGCAGATCGTGCATCACCAGCACCTGGCCCGAGCAATCGGGGCCGGCGCCGATGCCGATCGTCGGCACCGACAGCAGCTCGGTGACTTCCTTGCCCAGCGCCGCCGGCACCGCTTCGATCAGGATCAGCGCCGCGCCGGCTGCCTGCAGTGCCAGCGCATCGTTCTTCAGGCTGTCGGCGCTGGCGTCGGTCTTGCCCTGCACCCGGAAGCCACCCAACTGGTGCACGAACTGCGGCGTCAGGCCAATGTGCGCGCACACCGGAATGCCGCGTTCGACCAGCAGGCGCACGGTGTCGGCCAGCCAGGCGCCGCCTTCGATCTTGATCATCTGCGCGCCGGCGCGCATCAGTTGCACGGCGCTGTCGTAGGCTTGCTGCGGGTTGCCGTAGGCGCCGAACGGCATGTCGGCCAGCACCAGTGCGTGCTTGTTGCCACGTGCGACCGAGGCCGTGTGATAGACCATGTCGGCCACCGTCACCGGCAGCGTCGAATCGTAACCGGCGCAGACCATGCCCAGCGAATCGCCGATTAGCAGGATCTCGACGCCGCAGCGGTCCATCAGCGAGGCAAAGCTGGCGTCGTAGCAGGTCAGCATCGCGATCTTGTTGCCGGCGGCGCGCATGGCCAGCAGCGATGGCACGGTGACGGCTTTCGGGGTTGCCGGTACGGGGGCCGCGGGCGCGGGCACAGCGGCGGGCGTGGGTACACCGGCGCCAGCCGTCATCTCGTTACCCTGCAAATATCCACTCATGAAGAAATCCTTTAAAACGATACGTCCTGGCCGCGTAGTGTAATGCGGCCCCTGCGAAGCTGCAGGATCTCGAACGAAAAATAAAGCCTGCGGCGCTCGGTTCTTGTCAGCGCGCATTCTACTGCAGCCTGCCTTTCCTGACACGGGCCCGCCAACGGGCTAGTCGGCCACATGTCATCAAGCCGTCAAAATACTTCAATATTCTTTGAATTGTTGTACTGTTCGACTATCATGTTCATGTCTTCTAACGCATCACTCGGGAACCTCATGGATACCAAAGCCACACTTGCCGCCCTGTCAGCGTTGTCGCAGGGTAGCCGCCTTGCGATTTTCCGGCTGCTGGTCCAGGTGGGACCGGCGGGGCTCGCGGCCAGCCGGATTGCCGAGCACCTCGATGTGCAGCCTTCGGCGCTGTCGTTTCATCTGAAAGAGCTGTCGCACGCAGATTTGCTGTCGTCCCGGCAGGACGGGCGCTTCGTGATCTATTCAGCCAACATCGCGACGATGAATGGCCTTGTCGGCTTTCTGACCGAGAACTGCTGCGGTGGCGTGCCGTGCGACGCGGCCGTGGCCAATGCCGATGCCTGCAAGGCGCCATGACGCCGGCAAGGTGCAATCCGATCTGTCCTATTGAAAGGAAACGTCATGCAAGACCATGTTTATAACGTGCTGTTCCTCTGTACCGGCAATTCGGCGCGCAGCATCATGGCCGAAGCGCTGCTCTCGACGGTTGGCAAAGGGCGTTTTCGCACATTCTCGGCGGGCAGCCATCCTGCCGGCGCGGTTCACCCCCTTGCCATCGAACAGGTGCGCGCCACCGGCTATCCGATCGACCAGTTGCGCAGCAAGAGCTGGGACGAATTCGGTGGTGCAGACGCGCCGCACATGGACTTCATCTTCACTGTCTGCGACAAGGCTGCAGGTGAAGCCTGCCCGTATTGGCCGGGCCGCCCCCTGTCAGCGCATTGGGGCTTCGAAGATCCGGCCGCCTGCAAGGGCAGCGAAGACCAGCAACGTGCCATGTTCCAAAAAATTTTCCGCCAGATCCTGGCGCGCGTAAACGTGTTTGCCAGCCTGCCGCTGCACATGCTCGAAAAGAACGCCATCCAGGCCGAGATGATCGCCATCGGTAAAACGCCAGTCTGACCCTTCAACCCAACCTACGATCCCATGAACGTCCTCTTTCTCTGCACCGGTAATTCCTGCCGTTCCGTCCTCAGCGAGGGCACTTTCAACCATCTGGCGCCCGACGGGCTCAAGGCCATCAGCGCCGGCAGCCAGCCGGCGGGCAAGCTGCATCCGCGCGCTGTCGCGCTGCTGCACCGAAAGGGCATCTCGACCGAGGGCTACTACAGCAAGTCGTGGGACGCTTTGCCGGTGACGCCGGATATCGTCGTCACCGTCTGCGGCAGCGCGGCTGGTGAGACTTGTCCTGCTTACCTGGGCCCGGTCCTGCGTACGCACTGGGGCCTGGACGACCCGGGGCATGTGGACGGTACCGACGACGAGATCGAAGCGGCATTCGAGCGCACCTATGCCATCATCCTGGCTCGCACGCAGGCCTTCCTGGCGCTGCCGCTGGACGAATTGAAGGCCGACCGCAACCGCTTCAAGGCCGAGCTCGACCGCATCGGCACCCTGTTGCCCTGAACGTCGTCCTGCACTGCCGACGTTGTATTTGATTGACCTGTTCACTAGGACCCTTCGTGCTCATCGCATCGCTGATTTTTCTTGTAACACTCATTTTTGTCATCTGGCAGCCCCGGGGGCTGGGCATCGGCTGGAGCGCCACGGCCGGCGCGGTCGTCGCGCTGCTCGCCGGTGTGATCCACGTTGCCGACATCCCGGTGGTATGGGGCATTGTCTGGAATGCGACCGGTGCATTCGTCGCCATCATCATCATCAGCCTGCTGCTGGACAAGGCCGGCTTCTTCGAGTGGGCCGCGCTGCACGTTGCGCGCTGGGGCAACGGCAATGGCCGGCGCCTGTTCATCCTGCTCGTGCTGCTGGGCGCCGCGGTATCGGCCCTGTTTGCCAATGACGGCGCCGCCCTGATCCTGACGCCCATCGTGATCGCGATGCTGCTGGCGCTGCGCTTCACGCCCAAGGCCACGCTGGCCTTCGTCATGGCGGCCGGCTTCATCGCCGACATGGCCAGCCTGCCGCTGGTCGTGTCGAACCTGGTCAACATCGTCTCGGCCGACTATTTCGGCATCAGCTTCGCCCGCTACGCGGCGGTGATGGTGCCGGTCAATCTGGTGTCGGTGGCGGCAACGCTTGCCGCGCTCACCTGGTTCTTCCGCAAGGATATTCCGGCGAACTACGACCTGGCGCAATTGAAGCGTCCGGCCGACGCCATCCATGACCGCGCAACGTTCATCACCGGCTGGTGGGTCCTGGCGATGCTGCTGATCGGTTTCTTCTGGCTTGACGACATGGGCGTGCCGATCAGCGCCGTGGCCGCCGCCGGCGCCGCGCTCCTGCTGGCCGTGGCCGCGCGTGGCCACCGCATCTCGACCCGCGCCGTGCTGCGCGACGCGCCGTGGCAGGTTGTCGTGTTTTCGCTTGGCATGTACATGGTCGTCTATGGCCTGAGGAATGCAGGGCTGACGAACTACCTGACCGAGCTGTTGAACGCGTGCGCGCAGTACGGCGTCTGGGGCGCGGCGCTTGGCACCGGCTTCATCACGGCGATCCTGTCTTCGATCATGAACAATATGCCGACGGTCCTGGTGGGCGCCCTGGCGATCGACGCCACCACGACCACCGGCGTGGTACGCGAGGCGATGATCTATGCGAACGTCATCGGCGCCGACCTCGGCCCGAAAATCACCCCGATCGGCAGCCTGGCCACGCTGTTGTGGCTGCATGTGCTGGCGACCAAGGATATCCGGATCTCGTGGGGCTACTACTTCCGGGTGGGTATCGTGCTGACGCTGCCGATCCTGTTCATCACCCTGTGCGCGCTTGCCCTGCGCCTGAGCTAAGAAAGGTTACCTGCCATGAACGTCACCATCTATCACAACCCGAATTGCGGCACGTCGCGCAACACGCTCGGCATGATCCGTAACGCCGGCATCGAGCCGACCGTCATCGAGTACCTGAGCAACCCGCCCGACCGCGCGACGCTGGTCGACCTGATCGAGCGGGCCGGCCTGCCGGTGCGCGGGGCCGTGCGCGACAAGGGCACGCCCTTTGCCGAGCTCGGCCTGGACGATCCGGCGACCACGGACGAACAGCTGATCGACGCGATGCTCGCGCATCCGGTCCTGATCAACCGCCCGTTCGTGGTCACGCCCATTGGCGTGCGCCTGTGCCGGCCCTCCGAGACGGTCCTCGCCATCCTGCCGGCGCCCCAGCAGCGCGCGTTCACGAAGGAAGACGGCCAGGCAGTCACCGACGCCGAAGGAAAGCCGGTCCAATGAACAAGATCGCGAACCTGCCCAATATCCAGCCCGAACTGCTGGACATCCCGACCGTCGACAAGCTCGAACCAGTGGGCGAGATGAATCATCCGCCGCGCATCCTGCTGCTCTACGGTTCCCTGCGCGAGCGCTCGTTCAGCCGCTTTCTGACATTCGAGGCAGCGCGCATCCTCCAGCACTTCGGCGCCGAGGTGAAGATCTTCGATCCGATGACCTTGCCGATGGTGGGCAGCGTGCCGGAGACGCACCCGAAAGTCGTTGAGCTGCGCGAGTTGTGCCTGTGGTCGGAAGGCCAGGTCTGGTGCAGCCCCGAGCGCCATGGCACGGTGACTGCCGTGATGAAGAACCAGATCGACTGGATCCCGCTGGAGCAGGGCGCCGTGCGTCCGAGCCAGGGCCGGACGCTGGCCGTGATGCAGGTCTGCGGTGGTTCGCAATCCTTCAACGTCGTCAACACGCTGCGCCTGCTGGGCCGCTGGATGCGCATGATCACGATTCCGAACCAGTCGTCGGTACCGATGGCGTACAAGGAATTCGATGACGAAGGCCGGATGCGGCCCTCGGCCTATTACGATCGCGTCGTTGACGTGATGGAGGAGCTGGTCAAGTTCACGCTGCTGACCCGGGGCCGCAGCGACTACCTGACCGATCGGTACAGCGAGCGTAACGAGCGTGCGCTGAAGGCGATCGACCGGCAGATCGAGAAAATCTGAACCGGTCGGGCGCCGACATCGGCGTCAGGCCGGGGCAGCGCCTGCCGCCATCATGGCCAGCGCGTACCTGAGCATCCACGTCTCACGCGCAATCGACAGCCCCATGTGCGCCGGCTTGGTACCCAGTATCCGCTCGTTGTGTTCGATGGCGGCATCGATATCGATCCAGCGCGGCACCATGCCGTTGGCCACCTCGTACGCTTCGGGTGAGGTCGCGCCTAACCCTCCGTCAACGTGGCAGCGATAGAAGTGCGAGCGCATGAATAGCACGTCGTAGCCACTTTTCAGCGGTGGGCGATACTCGTCCAGATAGCCGACATAACGTTCGACAGTAACGTTGGCGGCGCCCGTTTCCTCCAGCAGTTCGCGGCGCAGGCCGTCGATCGGATCTTCGCCCGCATCCAGTCCGCCGCCAGGAAAGCTGTAGTCATCGTAACGGCGGGTATACAGCAGCAGAATGTCACGGTCGCGCAGGATGATGGCGCGCACGGCCTGCCGTTCGAAGATGGCGCCTTCGAGCGAGACGCCAGGATGGGTCAGTGTATGCAGCAGCGTCACAAAAGCTCCTGGTATTTCATGAAAGTGGGCGCCGTGGTGGCAAGGCCGCAACCGGCACGCCGTGACTGGCGCACGGGTATCAGGCGAGTCTGGTGATCGTCTGGCCAGCCACCAGCTGCGCGAAGTCGCGCGCAGCGCCGTGGCCCGGGATCACGATGTCCGGTGCGATTTCCAGCAGCGGCGCGATCACGAATGCGCGTTCGTGCATGCGCGGATGCGGCACGGTCAAGGTGTCGGTGGCGATCGTCTCGTCGCCGTACAGCAGCAGGTCAAGGTCGAGCGTGCGCGGGGCATTGTGGTACGGGCGCTCGCGGCCATGTGCCTGTTCGATCGCTTGCAGCGCCGCCAGCAGCTCGTGCGCGCCAAGCGACGTATCCAGGCAGGCCACGGCATTGATGTAATCGTTGCCGTTTGAATCGATCGGGGCGGTGCGGTACATGCTGGACGTGTGCAGCAGCATGCCGCCGTCCATGCGCGCCAGGCGCGCGAGCGCATCGAGCACGTTGGCACGTGCGTCGCCCAGGTTCGCACCGATGCCGATGTAGGCGATCATTTGCCGCGCATGGCCCGGTACTTGGCTTCTTCGTGCGCCGCATAGGCAGCGTCGCGGGCCCGGTCTTCGGCGGTCAGGCCATCGTCAGGGTCCGGCGCGCGCATGGTGTCGCCCGCATCGCCTTCGCCGCCGGCCTTGCGCGGCGCGCGCCGTGGACGGCGTTTCTTGGCCGGGCCGCCTTCGCGCTCGCGCGACACCGCCACTTCGACCAGGCGCTCGCGGTCACCACCTTCGGCGGCATAGAAATCGGTCCACCAGTCGCCGATTTCCATGTCGAGTTCACCCGATTCGCAGCGCAGCAGCAGGAAGTCGTAGCCGGCGCGGAAGCGCGGGTGTTCAAGGAGCTTGTACGGCGCGCGGCCGGCGCGGCGCTCGAAGCGCGGCTGCATGGCCCAGATATCGCGCATGTCGGTGGCGATGCGGCGCTGCAGCGCCAGGTTGTCGGTCTGCGTTTCGAGCACGTCGTCGGCCGCCAGGTGCAGGGCAGGGATTGGCGACTCGCCGGCGGTAACATACGCCGTCCACTTTTCGAGCACCTGGTGCCACAGCAGCGAGGCAAACAGGAAGCCCGGCGAGACGCCCTTGCCGGCCTTGATGCGGTTGTCGGTGGAGTCGAGCGCCAGCGTGACGAACTTCATGCCAATCGGCTGCTCGAGGACGACGTCCAGCAGCGGCAGCAGGCCGTGATGCAGACCGGCCGAGCGCAGTTGCTGCAGGCACGCCAGCGCGTGGCCGGACATGAGCAGCTTGAGCATCTCGTCGAACACGCGCGCGGCCGGCACGTTGTCGATCAGCGGGGCCATGACGGGGATCGGCGCCAGCGTCGCCTGCTCGATCGAGAAGCCCAGCTTGGCCGCGAAGCGCACCACGCGCAGCATGCGCACCGGGTCTTCGCGGTAGCGTTCTTCGGGCACGCCGATGATGCGCAGCAGCTTGTTGCGGATGTCTTCCATGCCGCCGTGGTAATCGAGCACCTGCTGGCTGGCCGGATCGTAGTACAGGGCGTTGATGGTGAAGTCGCGGCGCGCCGCGTCTTCGTGCTGCGGGCCGAAGCTGTTGTCGCGCAGGACGCGGCCATGTTCGTCCTTCGGCGCGTTGTCGCTGCCGTTGCCGCGGAAGGTGGTCACCTCAAGCAGGTCCTGGCCGAACATCACGTGCACGATCTGGAAGCGACGGCCGATGATAAAGGCGCGCCGGAACAGTTTTTTCACCTGTTCGGGCGTGGCGTCGGTGGCGATGTCGAAGTCCTTGGGTTTGACGCCCAGCAGCATGTCACGCACGGCGCCGCCGACGACAAAGGCTTTGAACCCGGCCTCCTGCAGTGCCTGCGTCACGCGGATCGCGTTGGACGACACGCTGCGCGGGTCGATCCCGTGTTCGTCGGGGCCGAGGATGACCGGCTCGGTCGGGTCGCGCTGGTCTTTCACACCCAGGATTTTACGGATGAAGGTTTTAATCATTGAATAGTTGGATGGTTGGCCAGCCCTGTTCGCGCGCGTGGCTTGCGAGCGCCTTGCCGGGATTGGTGGCGACCGGATGGGACACGATCGACAGCAGCGGGATGTCGTTGTGCGAATCGCTGTAGAAGTAGCTGCGCCCGAAGCTGTCGAACGGTTGCCCCAGGCGTTCGAGCCAGGCGTGCATGTGAACGACCTTGCCGGGGCCAGATGTCGGCGTGCCGGCCAGGCGCCCGGTGAGCATGCCGGCCGCGTCGAATTCGGGCATCGCGGCGATGTGGTGCTCGACGCCGAAGGCCGCCGCAATCGGCGCCGTGATGAAGTGGTTGGTGGCGGTGATGATCGCCACCAGGTCGCCGGCTTCCTGGTGATCGCGCACGAGCTGGATGGCCTGCGGCGTGATGGCCGGCTCGATCACTTCGCGCAGATAGCGCGCATACAGCGCGTCGAGTTCCGGGCGCGGGAACGCGGCCAGGGTGCCGAGGGCGAATTCGAGGTACTCGACCGGATCGAGGACACCGGCGTTGTACTGGGCGAAGAAGGCATCGTTGCGGGCCCGGTAGGCATCGCCATCGACTGCGCCGACCCGCGCCAGAAATTCGCCCCATTCGTGATCGGAGTCGATCGGCAGCAGCGTGTGGTCGAGGTCAAACAGGGCGAGGTTTTTCATTCTTTGGATTCGAGCGGCAGGTTTTCTTGCAACAGCAGGTCGCGCAGCAGCGGCAGCGTGACCGGGCGCTGGGTTTCAAGCGAATACTGGTCAAGCGCATCGAGCATCGTCGACAGGGAACGCATGTCGCGTTTGAAATGAGACAACAAATAGGGTAACACGCTGGCCGACAGCGTCAAACCGCGCGCCTCGGCGGCATGCGTCAGCGCTTCGATCTTCTGATCGTCGGACAGGCCGTGGATCTGGTACACCAGGCCCCAGCCCATGCGCGTGCGCAGATCTTCGCGCACCTGCAGCACCGCCGGCGGCACGGGGCCGGTGCAGACCATGTAGGCGCCGTGCTCGCGGATCTGGTTGAACAGGGCAAAGGCATCGATCTGGCGCCGGGCACTGAGGCGATGGCAGTCGTCGAGCAGATACAGCGTGGTGCCGGTGGCATGCACGAACTGGCTGGCCGGCGCATCGAACGGGATGTAGCGCGCGCCCGGGCTGGCGGCCAGGCCCTGCAGCAGGTGAGTCTTGCCGGCGCCGGTGTCGCCCCACAGATAGGCGAAATGCTCGCGCGAGCTGCGCTCGGCGAACAGGTGCATCAGGTGCGTCAGTTCGGCATTGGCCCCGACCTGGAAGGTGTCGAGGCTCTGGGCCGGTTCGGCGCCTAAATCGAGCACCAGCTGTTTCATCGCGGGGGCCGATTCATGCCGGAAGATGGAGGAATGGGCATGCCAGTAAGGATAAGTTTTCGTTGTGATGTACGTTAAACGGCGGCGATCGGCCCATAAAAGGAATACAGGGGAAGCCGTTTTGCTAAAATAGTGGATTGACCAGTTTCGCCGGTCGCCTCCTATTTTACCGCCTCCGCTGCCAAATACCATGAACCAACCATCTAATGTTTCTCTCTCCTACCGCGATGCGGGTGTTGATATCGATGCCGGCGACGCGCTGGTCGAAGCGATCAAGCCACTTGCCAAGCGCACCATGCGTGAGGGCGTACTGGGCGGCATCGGCGGCTTCGGCGGCCTGTTCGAGATCAGCAAGAAGTTCAAGGAGCCGGTCCTGGTCTCGGGCACCGACGGCGTGGGCACCAAGCTGCGCCTCGCGTTCGAGCTGAACCGCCACGACACGGTCGGCATCGACCTGGTGGCCATGAGCGTCAACGACATCCTGGTCCAGGGCGCCGAGCCGCTGTTCTTCCTCGACTACTTTGCCTGCGGCAAGCTGGACGTGGCCACCGCCACCGCCGTGGTCAAAGGCATTGCCCTGGGTTGCGAACAGTCGGGCTGCGCCCTGCTGGGCGGCGAAACCGCCGAAATGCCGGGCATGTACCCGGACGGCGAATACGACCTGGCCGGCTTCGCTGTTGGCGCCGTCGAAAAATCGCAGATCATCGATGGCAGCAAGATCGTTCCGGGCGACGTGGTACTGGGCCTGGCCTCGTCGGGCATCCACTCGAACGGTTACTCGCTGGTGCGCAAGATCATCGAAGTGGCCAAGCCGGACCTCGACGGCGACTTCCACGGGCGCAAGCTGGCCGACGTGCTGATGGCGCCAACCCGCCTGTACGTCAAGCCGCTGCTGGCGCTGATGGCGTCGATGGAAGTCAAGGGCCTGGTGCACATCACCGGCGGCGGCCTGGTCGAGAACATCCCGCGCGTGCTGCAGGATCACCTGACGGCCGTGCTGGATGCTTCGTCGTGGACGATGCCGCCGCTGTTCCAGTGGCTGCAGCAGCACGGCGGCGTGGCTGACGCTGAAATGCACCGCGTGTTCAACTGCGGCATCGGCATGACCGTGATCGTCTCGAAAGAGAACGCCGACGCGGCTTTTGCCCAGCTCGAAGCGGCCGGCGAGACCGTCTACCGCATCGGCGAAATCCGCGCCCGCGCCGACGGCGAAGCGCAAACCATCGTCGTCTAAAGCGCGATGATGCCCCTGGCGCCGTCCATGTCCGTTCGCGATGAGGAACGGCGCCAGCGGGCCGGCCACGGCGGCGCCGTGGTCTGGATCACCGGCCTGTCCGGCGCCGGCAAGACCACGCTGGCCGACGCACTCGAACGCACGTTGTTCGACCTGGGCTGCCAGGTATTCGTGCTCGATGGCGACAAGGTCCGCAGCGGCCTGTGCGCCGATCTCGGTTTTTCTCTTCCTGAACGTGCCGAAAACATTCGCCGCATCGGCGAAGTGGCGCACCTGTTTTGCCAGGCCGGCCAGATCGTGATCGTCTCGGCCATTTCGCCGATGCGCGCCGACCGCGCCCGCGTGCGCGCGCTGGTGCCGGCGCCGCAGTTCATCGAGGTGTATTGCCACTGCCCGCTGGCAGTGTGCGAAGCGCGCGATCCGAAAGGGTTGTACCGGCGGGCACGGGCAGGGCAGCTGGCGGAATTTACGGGGATTTCATCGCCGTATGAGGCGCCAGAGGCGGCTGAGGTGATTGTTGATAGTGCTGCGGCTTCGGTTGATGATGGGGTGGGTAAGGTGTTGGCCAGGCTGCGGCAGCACGGGATGATCAATGCCTCAAACACCGACGGCCCGTAATCCCGTTGCAGGCATTTCAAACATCGATGCAGGATCGCTAACCGACGCTGGCGGGCTGGCTGCCGATCAGCTTGCATCCGCATTCTGTTGTGCACCCTTCGACAGCAACAGGTACGCCGTTAATCGTGACGGTATTACAGGCGGTAATGATTTTGTTGACGCCGTGTGGTTTTCCTCCAGGGTAGAACTGTGGACAGTCGACTTTATCTCCAAGCCTTGCGACCGCGCGGCCATGAATATTCTGGTTGGGCGCGCCGCTGATGACGGTTCCGCCGTGATCGGTCTTGTCGCCAACGGTGATGATTTTCAGGGACACGTCGTTCTCCTTGAAGTCGTTGATGTCAGTAGGTCGGGGGGCCGTCCGGCTCCGGCTCGATCGCGTCATTGATGCTCTGCCATGCGGGCAGTTCGGCAGGGGGCAATGGCAGTAC
The DNA here is from genome assembly GCF_039123635.1 of Massilia sp. MP_M2. Taxonomy (NCBI): domain Bacteria; kingdom Pseudomonadati; phylum Pseudomonadota; class Betaproteobacteria; order Burkholderiales; family Oxalobacteraceae; genus Massilia; species Massilia sp. MP_M2. The sequence goes on along the minus strand of NZ_JBCHJF010000004.1, from coordinate 301,749 downwards.
CTGATCCAATCGGGAAAGTTTCAGATTTGGGTTGAGGTCGAGCGCGTCGGCGAGCTGGTCGTACCGATACTCGCGTTCCGGATCGGGCAGGATTTGCAACTCTTTAAAGGCAGCCTGATCCTGTTTGTCGCGTAGGTCCCATTCCCTGATGTCAAAGATCATCCGCAGTGATACTGCGGAATTCTTGCTACCGAATCTTGTTCCCGCCTGGTGGTACCTCACCGCAGCAGCGAAATCTTTTAGGATTTCCGCCCTGATTCCAAGTTTGTAGGCAGCGGGGCCGTGGCCCTGTTTATAAGAGCACATCACCATCGCGGCATCGGCATCGCGACGCCCAGCTTTCAAATAAGCTCCTGCCAAGGCCATTTGTGCTTCCGGACTGCCAAGCTCTGCCGCTTTTAGGTAATACGCCCACGCGATATTTTTATCGTATGCGGCTCCCCCGTAGCCATGCTCGTGAGCGACACCGAGATCGTAGTAGCCCCAAGCTTGGCCTGCAGCGACAGCAGTGCGCACGATCTCGACGACTTTGTCACCGTCGGGCTCAAGTACGTGATTGGACTTGAGAGGGCCGAGGCCGGACCGGTAGAAGTAGGCCATTAATGCGCGAGCACCCCAGTCCCCCAGGTTGGCGGCAGTCTGTACGTCGCTTAGAATGGAAATTGCTTCTTGGCGCGTTAGCTGCCATTCGATCTTGCTGCGCCACAGATTGCGGGCATTGATATAGAGCCGATAGGCGTTAGCGTCACGGGTCTTCGGCATCGTGTCCTTCCAGCGGCCGCAGGCCGGGATCGGGTTGTTGACATCGAACGTCCGCAAGCCAGTAGGAATGGTATGCATCTTCACGTACTCCAAATGTCTTTGCAGGAAATAGGCCCCTGTCAAAATGGCGACGAATGCGGTGGCAATATAAATAGATTGACGAAGTAGTATTCGCATATCAGATCACTGGCCAGCCGGGTTGTCGGTTAACGTGAAAAGTAGCGATCTGGCCAGATAGCGGTGAGCAATTCGCCATCGCTTCAGTGTTTTTACTCATCAAGTCCAGCCATTTTCCAAACGTTTTATTCATATCTCCGAACTGCGCCGGCCCTTCATCATTCGTGCACTGTTTGAACAATTTCCTGCGTAAGTCGAAAGCAACATCCATAGCCTGACTGAGCAGGTTCAATTCGCTGTCCAATGCCATGCTGCGCACGTTCAGATTGGCTGACCCGACCGTGAAGGCCGCGTCATCGACGATCGCCACCTTTGCGTGGATATAAGTTTCCTCAAAATCAGATGCGGATGTTGGCTTGGCAGCGCCACTCCACATCGACGCCATGAGTGCCTTGATTCCTCGCTTTTCCAGCGCTTCGGGCGTAATCGGCATCTTGGCCTTGCCTCGTTCAGCCTGCGCGACCGTCTCCGCATGCTCCACCTTCATCTTCTCACTGCTCCCAAGCCGCAAGGCGATGTCGTAGGTCGCCAGATCCATGCCATCCGACTCTGGCGTCGAGGTCACGATGAACACGTAGATCGGCTTGAGATAGCCGGCGTTACGTAGCTTGTCGGCGCACTCGGTCAGATGGGTGGCCCAGTCTTCATATTGGACGTACTGGTTCTGGATAAAAAGGTAGTGCTCGGTGAGCCGATTCAGATTTGCATAGCATTCCTTGATCGCTTTTTCTTTCGTGGCCGGATAGGTGCGCAGGAGCTGCGCACTGTGGCGAGCGCCGCGCACAATGAATTCGGCTGCCTTGATGTGCTTCCTGCTCTGCGCCGGATCGGGCAGGCGCGGCGCTGCGGTGACGATCGCCCCGACAATGGCCTGTGTCGCGTTGACTGCAAGGCCAATTGGGGTCAGGCCCAAGGCCGTGCTGAAGGTCGATTTCACCGACCCGGTTTCGGCCCAGCCAGTGCAGAAATTGTGATTCAGGTCGTAGAGGACGGGACCGCACACGCGCAGCGATACATCCTGGTAGGGTTTGGCGACAAAGGCGTGCTTTTCCGCGAATTCAGCCATGCGCCCGGCCCGCCTGCGTCCCGGTTGAAAAGGGGTGGCGGAATAAGCCATTTGTTCGTAACGATCGTGGGCTTCATCGATCGTGGCCGCATACTGGCTGATCGCTTCAGCCGGATTTTTATCGAAGAGTATTTCACGGTTCGGGTCGTGGAAGCGATGCTCGATCGTGTCCCAAAAGTCGGTCGTCGAGTTATGACCCATCACGTAACCAACGGCCCGCGCCGGCGTTTCGTAGTCGATCAGCAGCGACTTCTGGTGGTGTGTCGGATAGGCGGATCCGAGCACGCCCTTGGCGCTACTTTTGTAGTTTTCTCCTTCGAGCGCAGGGCCGCGACACTTCAACGCAACTTCACGCCCCTGAAGCACAATATTCGCCACCTTGCCCCCGATGATGTCCTTGAACCATTCGCAGTTATAGCGTTCGTGCAGTTCGTCGAAAAAACCGGCATAGCCTTTGATAGTTGGGATACGGCCCCCGTAGTAGCCGGGGTTGTTCTTGGCCATTAAGTGCGAGGCGACGTCGTCGTTCCATAAAAGAAGACGAACCATGACCGGGTTGTCCTTGCGCGTCGCAATCCGCTTGAGCAGGTCTCCGTAGCGGAGGCCGGTTTCGCCTGCGCCAGTGCGAACCAGCACCATGCCCGGATCAAATCCCCAGGTGATGATATCTACGCTGTGCTGTGCTGCCAGAAGGTCGGTCTGTATGCTGCGAAATACCTCTTCGCCACAGACGAGCGCCTCGATGCAGCATGCGTGGCGAGGCGGGTACACGGCGTGTTTGCCGGTCCGTATCCACCAGGGTTTAGACAGGCATTGGTACGGCCCCATTGTCTTGTTGTAGCTGAGCTTCTGCGCGTACAGTCCGGCATTCTCGTCCATTCCCATTGGGATCCTCTTTGGATAGGGCTGCTATGAAAGACCGCATCAAGGCTTCTCGCCTGTCAAGGGACTGGCATCGATGCGATCCTGTTCTGGAGACACGACGTCTTCGGGCAGAAGTCCGCCGGGATTCTCGTAGCCGTGGTATCCCACGCCCGCATTGATTTCGTGCTGTTCGGCGTGATCACCGGGAGCGATGTCAAAGGACGGGCCAGTTGGAAGCTCGACCTTGTAGTTCGCCACGGCATCGAGTTCGTGTGCGAACCCGATATTTCCCTTGGCATCGAACTGTCCCTGCTCGACCAATGCGCCGTTCTTGAACAGCTTGAAGGGCAGCCCGGCACTGATGCGCCCGGCGGTCTCGGCATGGCTACCGATGTTCAGAGTGCCGCTCCCATTGCGCAAGACGTCGGCCACCGGCGGCATATTGACCGCCATCGCCATGTTCTTTGCGCTGAGCAGACTGTGATTCGCAGCGTGCGCGACGAATGTCCCATTGGTGCCATGCTCAATGCCGCCAGCAGTGAATTTGACGTAGCTGCCGCCGCCATTGATGACGACTTCTTCCTTGGCGGTGATCGTGATCCGGTTGGCCGTCTGCGTGATGTCCAGTTTTGCCAGAAGCTTGATGTTGTCTGTCAGCGCCTGCAGATCGATGTCGCCAGCGGCAGCGACCATTTTCATGCCGGCCTTCTGGACAAACAGGCGGAAGCTTTTGCGGATGCTGGCAAAGAAGTGCGTACCGGCAGCCAAGGACAGACTTTTTCCGGATGTGAAGGCGGTATGGCGGTCACTGGCGATGTGCGTGTCGCCGGCTGTCGTCGTGGCGATGCCAGCGGGGCTCGCCAGAACCAGATGCGGTTTACCCAGTTCCGGGAAGCTGCCAGCCTTTGATCCGGCCCCCTGCACCGCATCGGTTTGCGCTTGCAGGAGTGCCGCGATGTCGTTCTGATTGTCGACAGGCTCCTGGGTACCGTTCTTTTGCGCGATCTCCGCCAGCAGCTGATGCTGTTCAGTAGCGAACATTAATCGGCGCGCTGTTTCATCCATATCCTTGATCGCCCCACGCGCCGCCTGCCTCGCCTCAGTCGTGATCAACAGCCCCTTGGCTGCCCGCGCGACGCCATGCCCGTCCGTACGCAGTTCCCAGCCTTCCCCTCGCGCATCCTTGCGCCCGGCGTTATCCTCAATCCGTGTGATATGCCCAAGCGACAGCTGACTGCACTGGTGATCGCTTTTCAGCTGTGCCTGAATCATTTCCTTCGTGTCATCCAGCACCAGGTGATTGCCGCGTGCACCGCCGCCGAGCTCGCGGCTACGCAAGCCTGCCAGGGCCGATTGCGCCGGCAGCGCCCATGGCGGCATGTGTGTGCCGTTGTACAGCGCGCCCAGGATCAGCGGATGGTCGATATTCCCGTTGGGATAGACAACAGCCACTTCTTCGCCAACGCGCGGCAAGCGGACGTGGCCAAACGCCTTTCCCGCAGCCGGGCTCAGTACCCGGATCCATGGCGAGCTGTTCTCGTCGTGCTTACCCAAGCGGTCCCAGTGGCATTGCAGCTTGACCCGGCCGAAGCCATCGGTGTGGATCTCGGCGCCAGCCGGACCGACGACCGTCGCCGTGTGCAAGCCCATGTAGGCGCCTGGCTCGCTGTTGAAGTCGCGACCCGGCCGCCAGCGGATGTCCCTGTTGATGCAGGTGAACCGGTTCTCGTAGTGCGACGGGGCACCCGCGCCGGCCTGGTAGTTGTTGGTCGCTTCGTGCTCGACAGACAGGATCAGGTAGCTGCGGTCGCCAATACCGCGGCGCGGTTCCGGGTCGTAGTCCATCGAGCGCGGCTGTGCGCTGAAATGCCCGCCGAGTTTGAAGGTGCGCCCAGGCTGGACACTGCGCGCATTGCTGGTGGCATCGAACGTTTGTGTGTTCTTGTCCTGCTCCACCATGCGCTGCGTTGCGAGCCGTTCGCCATCGCTGCGCATGCGAAAGCCGTAGGCGCCGCTGTCTTCGTACACTTCGTAGGCGACTATGTCGCCTTGCCGGTTGGCGGAATAACCGGTGGCGCGCTGGGCGCCGGGATTCTTGTAGTCGACGCTGGCCAGCGTGGTCGTGCCAGAGCCAAGGCGCCGGCTGGCACTCCACAGGTGAATGCCGTCATCTTCGAGCGAGCCGCTCTTGTCGTGAAACGCGATGACGTCCACGTCGTCGTAGCTGGTGGCGTCGATCGGCTCGTTATGGAAGCTCTTGTCGGAGAGCAGGAGCTTATGACCGTCAAAGCGGTGTTCGTACCAGTAATGCATGCCCCTCGCTTCCCAACGGCGGTGCAGGTGGTTGTAGTCGGTCTCGTTGTATTGATTGGCGACAGTCAGTGGTGGATCTTCTTCGAAAACGTGCATGTGCCAGTCGGCCTGGCGGTAATGCTTGAGCGTTGCTTCGGTGATTTGCTGCACGCTCTTGCCATGGAACGACACGTTGTCCTTGCGCAGTCGCGCGAAGGCAAGCCAGGGCTCGAGCACCATCCGGTAAAAGGCAAAGCCGCCATCGGCGCGCAAGAACGACAGCTGCGTGATGTACCCGTTGAAGTAACGCAGCGAGCCGTCCTGGCGTACCAGCGAAATCGTGACCAGCCGGCCCATCAGCATCTTGAGCGGAATGCGCGGGTCGTCCGACAGGACCTCGACCTCGAACCGGAATCCGCGTGAGACTTCCTCGCGGGCAACCAGCTTGTTTGGCAGCAAAATCGCGGGCGGACCATCCTCGAAAGGAAAGTCCAGTCGCATCAGCCGGTTGTGCTGCGAGTTGCCGCGAAATGCCGACAGTGCGGCGCCGGCTGCGATGGTCTGGCTCTCGCCCATTGCGTTGCTCCCGATGGCCGCTGCACGGCCGCAATTGACATGTTCGACTTGGTCAGCGACCACGTTAGCCCGCCGTCACGCAGCCTAAATTGATTGGCATCAACGCCGTTTTTTAAGCCACGTCACCGTGTTCCTGTGTGTATCTTTTGCACGTCATCGGAGCGTGCAGCATCAACCGGACGTCGGGACGATCCGTGATGCCTGGCGTTGCGGTAAGAAACGTATTCCATCCAAGCTGACGCGACGGCGTCCTTGTGCTCAGCGTGAGCTGCTTGATGGCAGGGGGAGCAAGCAGTAACCGTAGTTTGTAGTGCAAGGTCGGCACCGCAAACATCCTTGTCATTTCCCGCAGTGCTGCCAGCGCCGTGCCGCCGGGAAGAAAATCGCGCGCTTGCGCCTCGTCCAGTGGCCCGACATGCAGACGCGCGCAGATGTCATGCCGCCACAGGCGCGTGCCCAGCGCCGTACTGGTGCCAAGCACGGGCTTGGTGACGCCCAGTGTGCTGCGCCGGTTTTCGGGAATGGGATCCCAGCAGCCGACGAATTGTTCGAGTCTGACCGGCACGTTGAAGTAGCTGCTCAACACCTGTTCAACAGTGCCGGCTGCCACCGGGCGGGTGCGAAGCAGCCCGGCGAAACAGGCTGCAGTGTCCGGTCTGACTTGCCTGACTGGTTGCCTGGCGCTTGCAGCCCGTGGCGAGCACGTGCCTGCCAAGGCAGTCATCATCGGCAGCAACCGGTCCCCGTCGCCAATCGACAAATCGTGCTCGACCCGGTACTTGACCGATGCCTCATAGAACAGGCCGATCAACCGGGTCGACATGACATCGAGCAGTTCGCGCTGACTGGCATCGTCCCCAAGCGACTTGCGCGCTGCGATCCGTTCGGTATCGTGCACCGGCAGGGTGCCACTGGCGCCGAGCAGGCCGATGAATGCAGGCGTGATCCGGATGCGGCGCAGTGTTCCCGAACGTAGCGCGCCAAGTGGATCCTGTGTTGCCGGCTCGACGTCAATCGCTTCGACTTCGCTGGCAGGAAACGACAGCGACAGGCTGTTGCGAAACGAGAGCACGGTGTGCAAGGCGCGTTCGCGGCCGATGCCCTGGCGCTGCAGCGCGCGCAGCAGGATGTTGACGAGCTGGGTAAAGCTGAACCGGTATGGTTCAGCCAGGAGTCGGGCCATTACAGCAGGCTCATGCTTCCGCTTCGTGGGGCGCATCGGATCAGCTCCTTTCCGCTTTGATGCGAGAGGGCGACGAGTTCGACGAAGCTGTTCAGCTGAACGTACAGCGCAAAGAACTGGTGCAGAACCTGGACGAACAGATGCAGGCCGGCGCCGGCATACGCTTCTTCGTCGAGCGTGACGCGCACTTCAAGGCCGTGTACCAGCGATGTGCCGTTCTTGTGCCTGATCCAGGCCGTGGTGTCCTGCTGGTCGAGCGCGATGATGCCGCGGATTTGCCGGCGCGAGACGGACGACGAGGCCAGGTCGTACAGGGACAGCATTTCGCGCAAGCCGTGCACGCCGTCGTCCATCAGGGAGTGATGGTTCAGCGCCAGGTGCGAGATCAGGCGCCAGTGCATGCCTGCGTCATTCGTCAAGCGCGCAGGGCGGGTCGGCCTGCGCACCATGCGGATCGCTGCGTTGCGTGTTGCGCCGGGAATGAACAGGTCGCCTTCAGGGGCGCCGATGGCCAGTGAGCAGGGCAGATCGCGGTTCGTGCAGCTCAGTTCAACCGACAGGATATTTCTTTCGATCTCGAACGGGTCGCAATCGGCGCCGACGAGCGTAATCGATTTTTCATGGCCCGGACTGCACAAGGCAAGCGTCTCGTCGTGACGCAGGAACCAGTAGCGCCCTTTCTCGCTGGCGTATTGTGCGCCGTGCCGAAGCGCATAGAACGGCTGGAATGCCGTGATCGACGTGTCGTTGCCGTTCTGGCGCACCAGGTGCACCGCATCGACCGAATACACCTCATATGCCTGCGGAAAATTGGCGTGCGCCAGAAGGGTATAGTCGGCCGCGCGCTGGTCGTACGTGATCGGCACGCCGGGCTGCTGGAACAGATTGACGACAGGCGTGCAACCTTGCACCAGATGCTGTGTCGACAGGCTGGCGAGCATGCGCGCCTTGTCGGCGTCGGGCCGGATGCCGGCAAGGCCCAGGCGTAACGTGGCACTGGCGCTGCCGGCAGGTATACGTGCCAGCAGCAAGGGAATATCGATGTCGAAAAAATTGAACTTCTCGGGAAAGGCGAAATATTCGGCAAGAATGCGGTAAGCCCCATGCGAGCGGGCATCGAACGGGATCAGGGCATCGTCAGGGGCAAAGCCAGCCGGTGTGATCGGGATGCAAGGTAACCGTTCCCACGGGCCGTCCTCGTCAAGCTGCACGTACGCTGCCACCGTGTGCATGAAGAGGGCATCGCGCAGCGTGGCGCAGAACGAGGCATCGCCATCGGCATACACGCGCAGCACGGTCGCCGCATCCGGCGCCGGCAGCGGGCCCCATCCGGATGCGCCGAATGTCAGCGTCAGCGACGATGTGACGTCGTCCGGCAGGCGCGTTGCGACCGGCGTCTGGATGATGGTCTCGAAGCTTGCGGCGCGCAGTGCGACAGGCGACGGCTTGATGTCGTGGATGGTCTTGAAGCGGCATGCCACGCCGTGGACTGGCTTCGATTCCAGCAACGTCCCGCGCGGCATGGCGGGGATCGCGTCCGGGCGATCGGGTGTGCTGGAAACGCGCGCGATTGCGCACGAGGGAAACGGGCGCAGATAGTGGGGATAGAGCAGGTTGAGCAGGGCTTCAGTAAATTCGGGATACGAGTCGTCGAGCCGCTTCGACACGCGCGCGTTGAGCAGGGCCGTGCTCTGGATCAGGCGTTCGACATGCGGATCGTCGCAGGTATCGCCACCCATTTGCAGCCTGGCGGCAACCTTGGGATAGCGTTGGGCATATTCCCTGCACAGCGACCTGAGAATGACGAGTTCGCGCTCGTACTTTGTCAACAATTCATCCATGGGATCAGCGCTTGCGCCCTCTAGTTGGCACCTTCGATCGAATACTGCTGGAGCGAGGGGCGAAATACCGCATTGAACGACATCGCCTCGCGCACCGACGCATGTTTCAGCTGCGCAGTAATCACGAATTCCACGCGGTTGATGGTGCCCCTGGCGCCCTTGGCGCCCCGGAGTGACACGAGGACCTTGTGCAGCCGGGGCTCATGGCGCTGGATGGCCAGCTGGACGGCCCTGCAGATTTCCTGCTGGTCCGTATCGCTGTTCATGCACATGCCGGCGAAGTCGATCAGGCCATAGTTCAGGATGGAGCCCGATACCGCCGGGAGTGGGCTGAACGATGCCTGGTGCACGCCGCAGCGGGTATTGAGCAACGCCTGCAGGTCACGCGTGATGCTGCGCAGTGCATGCTCGACAGCGCGCACACGGGCGTCGCGCCGGTTACCGGATGGCGTTTCGGTGGTGTCGTCCAGGCGGTCGAACAGACCGGAAGTAAAGCCGCGCATCGCGTTCCTTTCAGCAAGGGTGACAACACCCACGGCAGCCATTGTCGGATCGTGAATCTCGGCAATGTTGTGCCGTCACAAGGGAATGCACTGGCTGATCGATACGATGCCTGGCTGCGCGAAATCAATATCGCGCTTCAGACGCAACGCCATCCTTCCGAGAATGTGTCCAGCGAAACTTCAACGGGAGGAACCATGAGCGCAACATCGAAGGTCCTGTGGTCGGAAGGTTTGACGCTGGGGCCGCAGCACTTTCAGCGTCAGGATCTCTATCACGAAACCCGCCTCCAGCGCATCGCTTCGGCCCTCCATCCGTACTGTTGGGGGGTGTGCAAGGTGACGTGGAATGTGGACGGATTGGGACACAACCGCCTGAGCGCGAACACGATGTCGCTCATCTATTCCGATGGAGACATCGTCGAGGCGCCCGGCGCTGACCTGCTGCCCGAGCCGGTCGATCTCACGCGCCTGCCGCCAGAGGACGAATCATTCACGTTTTACGCAGCCCTTGCCCTGGTCAAGCCGCATGGGGGCAATGCCGACGACAACAGCCGCTATGTACGCTGCGACCTGGATACCACTGACCTGTTCAGTGACGCGCTGGCGATCGAGGTGCCGTTCCTTAAAAAGCAGGTGCGGCTGTTGCTGCAGGCCGAGCCGCATGGGGCGCGTGCCAGCATCCCCGTGGTGCGGGTGCGGCGGGTAGCGGAAGGGGGCTTCGAGCTGGTGCCGGAGTTCATCCCGCCGAGCGTCACGGTGAGCGCAGCGCCAGGCCTGGTGCGCATGCTCGATGGCTTGATCAGTGTGATCACGACGAAGATCGAATCGCTTCAGCGCACGCACCGCATGACGAACAACAGCATGTACGAAGCCGGTGCGGGCGATATCTCGTCGTGGTGGATGCTCAACATCCTGAGCACGGCCAATGCGTTGCTGATGCACTGCGCCAGGTCGCCCGGGTTTCATCCCGAGGTGATGTTCCGGCAAATGCTTGCCGCTGCGGGCGGACTGATGACGTTTTCCGATCGCTACAAAACGGCCGACCTGCCCGCCTACCGCCACGAAGCGATGGGCGAGGCATTCGCCGAACTCGACGCGTTGCTGCGCGATCTGGTCGATACGGCGATCGGTACCAACTATGTCATCATTCCATTTGTGGCCGACAAGAGCCGGCGCACGTTCTCGCAGGCGATCCTGGATCCGGCCAAGGTCACGAAACAAAGCCAGCTTTATCTGGCGATTACTGCCGATATGGCTGGCCTTGATCTGGTGGCGACGGTGCCCATCCGGCTCAAGGTCGCTGCGCCCGAGAATATGGAAAGCATCGTCGGGTCAGCATTGCCAGGCGTACCGATCGCACACATGGCGCAAGTGCCCGCGGCGATCCCGGTGCGGCCCAACACCTACTATTTTTCGCTGTCCACCAAACATCCCTTGTACGAGAAGGCACTCGAGGCAGGCGTGCTGGCGGTGTATGCGCCGGACGGGATCCCGGGACTGAAAATCGATCTGGTCGTGGTGCTCTAGTGAACGACCGCGATGTCAGCGCACCGCTCCGCTGCCGATATTCTTGTCGAGGAACTTCTCGACCCGTCCCCAGAAATCGATGCGGTTCTTTTCCAGCGCCCAGCCGTGGCCTTCTTCGGGGTATTCCACCCATTCGACCTGCTTGTTGGTGCGCATGACGGCGTCGCGCAGTGCGGTGCCATGGTTGATCGGCACGCGCCGGTCGACGCCGCCGTAGGCCAGCAGCAGCGGCTGGGTGATGCGCGCTGCCTGCCGCAGCGGTGACGTCGCCTTGAACTGGTCGGCATCCTTGACCGGGTCGCCGATCCTTTCCGGCAGGCTGTGCTTCTTCACGTCGCGTGACGTGTCGCTGCTGTAATGCGCGCCATTGTCAAACAGCAGGCCGATGTCGGTCACGCCGACAAAGCTGATGCCGCAGCGGAACATGTCCGGGTCGTTGACGAGCCCCATCAGCGTCGAATAGCCACCGTAGCTGGCGCCGGCAATGCAGACGCGCTTGGGGTCGACCAGTCCCTTGTCGACGGCCCAGCGCACGCCATCGGCGATGTCGTTCTGCATGGCCAGGCCCCATTGCTTGTAGCCGGCGCGTTCGTGGTTGGCCCCGAACCCCAGGCTGCCACGGAACTCGGGTTCGAGCACGGCATAGCCGCGCGTGGCCAGAAATTGCGAGTCGGCGGCCCAGCCCCAGGATTTGCCGCGCACCCAGGGGCCGCCATGGACCATCACCACCAGCGGCAGGCCGGTACGCTTGGCGCCCGGTGGCAGGGTGAGGAGGGCAGGAATGTCCAGACCATCGCGCGCCTTGTAGCGCAGGAACTGCTGGCGCCCCATCTGCGTCGGATCAATGCCTGGCCGCGCTTCGCCGACTTTGTTCAGCGACTTGGTTTTGCTGTTGTACAAGAAAAAGACCGGTGCGACCACGTCCGAATAGGCGGTGACCACGAGCAGGGGCGAGTCACCCCGTGCCGGCACCGACATCAGGTTGACCGTCGTCGGGAGCAGCTTGTCGACATCATGCTGGATCGCCTTCATGCCAGCGTCGAACCATTCATTCGATACCGCATCGGTGCGAAACTGCATGCCCAGCACCTTGTCGCGGTTGATCACCAGCTCACCGTCGATATCGTAGCCGGGCGCCGACAGCAGCGGTTGCGGATCGAGCTTGCCGGTGTTCACATCGAACGTGTGCATGGCGGTCGTTCCGGCCTTGCCGCGCGCCGTCACGAACAGCGTGCCGGTCGGTCCGAAGGCCACCGGTTCGACCGTCGCGGCGGTTTCCTTGAAGGTCGGGAAACTGGTCAGTTCGCGCCACTTGCCGGTGGCCGGGTCGAGATACTGCAGCGTCGTGGTCAGGTCCTTGTAGGTGATCGCCAGGCGCGGTTCGCCCTTGTGGTCGAGCAGCCAGCCGCGCGTGGCGCCGGGGCGCGGCACCGTTTTGTACTGGCCCGACACGGTGTTCACCTGGAGCAGGTCGACATGGCTCAGTTCATTGCGGGTGTCGCCGACCGCTGCCAGCGCGTAGGTCTCATCCGAATCGGCCCACGGGGTGTTGCCGGCCATCTCGCTCGACGGTGGCAGCAGCCGGCGCACGATGCGCGTGCCGGTGCTGCTGTTGACGAGGTTGCGGCTGGCCAGTTCAAGGAAGCGGCCGCCGTCGAAGTCGACCGCGTACATGCCCGGCATGAAACGCTGGTCGCCCGGGCCGACGCCTTTGTCATGCGTGTCGAACACCAGGCGCCGGTCGTTGATCCAGTAGAAATTGCGGACATCGGCGTCGTTGTAATGGGCGACGATCGTGGCGCTGTTGGTGTTCAGGTCGATGACCGTCAGGAAGTCGCGCTTGCCCGGCGCGCTGGCGCGCACGGCAAGGTGGCTGCCGCTCGGGGAGAGCCTGGCGTCGCCGAATGGGGCGCTGCCGAAGAAGGCGGACAGTGGTGGCTTGGCAGGCGGCGTACCTGCTTGCGTTTGTGCGAAGGCGGTTGTTGAAGCGACCAGCACAAGAGCGGCGACGACCGTTCCCAGGGCGCGGGTAAATGAAGGCATGGCGTTCCGTAAAGCGTGTGATTGTTGTTTGCTTGCCGATAGCGGCGCGCGCCAGAATAGCACTGGCATCCTGGCTGCAATGTATTCAATTCCCACCTGGCCCCGGCATTGCCGGGGGGCGCTCCATGCGGCCGTCCGAGCCTGTTTGGACTGTGCATTGGCCGGCGAATCTGGCTTTAAGCATTGTCCGAATCTGGTGAGCCGCCATGGTGCGTAAGCCACACTTTGTGAACATGGTGTCCAAAATCCACCGCCCAAACTTGGAAAATATTGCTCTGAGGCTAGTTCTGGTTCATGATTTGCAGATCAACTGCCCTGCATATTGCATCAGCACGCCGCCATGACATCGCCAGCCACACCAAGGAAGTATCACTTCATCTCGGGCCTGCCGCGCTCGGGCTCGACCCTCTTGTCTGGCATCCTGCTGCAAAATCCCCGTTTTCACGCCGGCATGACCAGTCCGGTCAGCGCGCTGTGCAATGCCGTATTGGGGCAGGTCAGCGCAGGCAGTGAATTCGGTGCGGTGGTCGGACGCGACAAGCGCCGCCAGCTGCTGCACGGCCTGTTCGATTCTTACTATGCCGACGTCGGGCGCGAGATCGTGTTCGACACCAGCCGCACATGGTGCGCCCGCATGCCGCTGGTGCACGACCTGTTCCCGCAGGCGAAAGTCATCGCCTGCGTGCGCAGCGTTGCGTGGATCATGGACAGCTTCGAGCGCCTGTACCGCGCCAACCCCTACGAGCACACGCGCCTGTTCGGCGCTGGCGGCGCGCGCGGCACTGTCGTGAGCCGCCTGGAGGGACTAGGCCAGCACGACAGCACGGTGGGCCACCCATGGGCCGCGCTGCGCGAAGCCTTCTATGGGGAGCATGCCCGTTCTCTCCTGCTGGTCGATTACGAGCTACTGAGCCGCGCACCGGCCAAGGTCATGCCGCTCATTTACGACTTCCTGGGCGAGCCGCATTTCGAGCACGATTTCGATAACGTCGAGTATGACGCCGAACCGTTCGACGCCCAGCTCGGCGTGCCCGGGCTGCACCGGGTGCGCGCGAAGGTGAGCCATGTGCCGCGCCAGACCATCATGCCGCCCGACCTGTTCGAGCGCTTCGACAAGATGTCGTTCTGGCGCGACACCGCCGGCAGCGCCGCCAATGTCATCGCCCCCCACACCACACCACAAGAAAGAAAACCAGCATGACGTCCCCGTCCCACGACCCCGCTTTCGGCGAACTCGTTATTGCGCGCGCACGCCAGGAAATCGTCTTCATCGAGAACAACGTTCCTGACATCGACACCCTGATCCGCAGCGTGGGCGCGGGCAGGGACATCGTCATCCTGGATGCGGCAAGCGACGGCCTGGTGCAGATCGTCGCGGCGCTGGCGGGCCGCAGCGGCGTCGATGCGATTCATATCATCTCGCACGGCGCGGCCGGCGCGCTCAATCTCGGCGCGCTCACGCTTGATGCGGCCAATCTGAACGCCCACGACGCGGCGCTGCAGACGATCGGCGCCAGCCTGGCGCCAGGCGGCGACATCCTGCTCTATGGCTGCCAGATCGGCGCCGATGCTGCCGGCGGCGACTTCGTCGGCCGGCTGGCGATCGCCACCGGCGCAGACGTGGCGGCATCGGACGACCTGACCGGGGCGCTGACTGCGGGAGGCGACTGGGCGCTGGAAGTCATGCGCGGCGATATCGAGGCAACACCGGTCATCGACGCCGGCACCGCCAGCCTGTACCAGGATGTGCTGGCGCTGGGCGGTGTGCCGGTCACGGTGACGTTCGAGACAGACAACAACTTTATCAGCGGTAATGACGGCGACACGAATTCCGGCCCTGGGTTGGACGTGGTCTACAAGGTGGGTGGCAACGATGCCTATCGCCTGGTCATCGACGCATCGGCAACCGCGGCGGTGGCGTATAACTACGTAGATACCTACGTCAATATCGCCGGCAGCACTGCAGCCACCAATGGCGGGGTGGAGCGGGAGGTGACGATCAAGTTCGAGGCAGGGCAGGTGTTCACGCCGACGTCGATGGAGATCAGCCGGGCGGGCGTGGCAACGTCCACGCAGGAGCTCACGTTCACGGGCTGGAACAGCGCCAATCAGGTCGTCAAGACAACCACCGGGGCGCTCACCACGGACAATGGCACGGCGGTCGTTGACTTCAGCGGCTTCAACGATATCGCGCGGCTGGTCATCACCAGCACCCAGAATGGCGGCTACCTCAAGTTCGTCGCGCTCGACGACCTGATCCTCAGCGACGTGCACATGCAGGGCGCCAGCACGCCGGCCGTGACCGCTGTGAGCGCCACCACCCCCGACGGCGTCTTCAATGCCGGCGACCAGATCCTGGTAACCGTCACGTTCAGCGAGGCGGTGACCGTGGCCGGCGGCAACCCGTTGCTGCAACTCGAGACCGGCACGACCGACCGCAGCGCCGTCTACCAGAGCGGCAGCGGCACCGATACCCTAACCTTCGTCTACGTCGTCAGCACCGGCGACACCAGTGCCGACCTGGACTACACGGGAACCACGGCGCTGTCGCTGTCGGGCGCGACCATCAAGGGCACGAGCGGCGGCGCCAATGCCGTGTTGACCCTGCCGGCAGCCGGCGCCGGGGCTTCACTGGCCGGCAGCAAGGCGATCGTGATCGATACCACGGCGCCGGCCGCGCCCGCCGCCCCGGTGCTGGCCGCACAGAGCGACACCGGCAGCAGCAATTCGGACGGGGTCACGAACGACATCACGCCGACCTTCGAGGGCGCGCCCGGCAGCGTCGAAGGCGGCGCCACCGTACGCCTGTACGACACCGACGGCGTGACGCTGATCGGTTCGACAACCGCCAGCGTCAACGGCAGCTGGACGGTGACCGCCAGCGCACTGAGCGCCGGCGCCCACACGATCACCGCCAGGGCAACCGATGCCGCCGGCAACACGAGCGCCGTCTCGGCCGGTACTGCGGTCACGATCGACAATACGGCGCCGGGCGCACCCTCCACGCCCGACCTGCTCGCATCGTCGGACACGGGCGCATCCGCCAGCGACAACATCACCGGCAACACGACCCCCTCCTTCATCGGCACGGCCGAAGCGAACGCAAGCATCACCCTGTACGCCAATGGCAGCGAGGTAGGCAGCGGCACGGCAAACGGCGTTGGAAAGTGGAGCATCACCTCGAGCGCCCTCGATGGCGGCGACTACAAATTCACAAGCGTGGCGACCGATCTGGCCGGCAATCAGGGAGCGCTATCAAATGCCCT
Organism: Massilia sp. MP_M2; assembly: GCF_039123635.1. NCBI lineage: Bacteria > Pseudomonadati > Pseudomonadota > Betaproteobacteria > Burkholderiales > Oxalobacteraceae > Massilia > Massilia sp. MP_M2. The sequence continues at coordinate 285,649 of NZ_JBCHJF010000004.1, read as the reverse complement.
GAATGTGTCGATCATTACCTCGACGCCGGCGACGGCAAGCACCAGTTTCACGCTGGACTACGACAGCGGCCTGGTGAACGACGACCGTATCACCAGTATCGCGGACCAGCGCTTTGAAGGCGCGCTCGATGCCGTCCTCGCCGCAGGCGAGATGGTGGAGGTGTACATCAATGGTGCCTGGCAGAGCGCGACCGCAGGCACCGGCAGCGACAGCTGGTCGCTCGAGGCGCAGCTCGAAGAAGGCACGCAGTTCGTCGAAGTCCGGGTGGTCAATGCGGTCGGCAACACCGGCCCCGCTGGCAAGTACGAAGTCACGCTCGACACGACCGCGCCGACGGTGGCCATCACGAGCGACCGTAGCACCGTCAACGCCGGCGAGAGCGCGGGCATCACGTTCACCTTCAGCGAAGACCCGGGCGCGGCCTTCAGCCAGGACGACATCAAGGTCACGGGAGGCGTGCTGACCGGTCTGAAGGGGGATGGCGCCATCTGGAGCGCGACCTTCACGCCCGATGCCGGCGTCGCCAGCGGCAATGCCGGCATCGCGCTCAAGTCCGGCGTGTTCGAGGATCTGGCGGGCAACGCCAGCAGCGCCGCCTCCTTCAGCGCGCTGAGCATCGATACGCTGGCGCCGGCCGCCCCATCCGCGCCGCAGCTGGACAGCGCAAGCGACACTGGCGCATCGAGCAGCGATGGCATCACGGCCAACAACCGGCCGACGTTCAATGGCACCGGCGAGAGCGGCGGCACGGTCATCCTGTACGACGCTGGCGGCGCTGAAATCGGTCGCGGCGACGTGGTAAGCGGCGTCTGGTCGATCACGCCGGTCGCGGCGTTTGCCTCCGGCGTCCATACAGTCAGTGCGCGCATGCTTGACGCCGCCGGCAACCTGGGCGCGGCCAGCGCCGGCACCCAGTTCACGGTCGACACGACCGCGCCGACCGTGTCCGTTTCCGCCGACCGTGCCATCGTGGCGAGCGGCGAGACCGCCACCATCACCTTCACCTTCAGCGAGGCGCCGGGCGCCAGCTTCGACGCCAGCGACCTCAAGATCGGCGGCGGCACGCTCGGCGCCCTCAATTCGTCCGGCGTCGATGGTCTGGCCTACACGGCCGTCTTCACACCGACGGCTGGCGTCAATGCCGGCACGGCGAGCATCCTGGTGGGAGGTGGCTACCTTGACGTTGCCGGCAACAGCGGCGTCGGCGGGCGGCTCACCGGGCTGGCGATCGACACCCGCGCCCCGGACGCACCCTCCACGCCCGACCTGGATCCGGCGTCGGATACCGGCAGCGCCAACGACGACAACATCACGGGTGACTCGACGCCGACCTTCAGCGGCAGCGCCGAATCCGGCGCCACGGTCCGGCTGTACATCGACGGCAAGGAAGCCGGCGCCGGCGTGGCGGTGGACGGCAAGTGGAGCATCACCAGCGATGCGCTCGCCGCGGGTGCGCATATGGTGACCGCACGCGCAGTCGATGCTGCCGGCAACACCGGGGAGGCTTCGGGCGCACTGACGATCGACATCGTCGACGGCGCACCGTCGACCCAGGTGGCGACCATCATGCTCTCGGCCGACACGGGCGCCTCGAGCAGCGACTTCGTCACCCGGACCCAGACCCAGACCATCAGCGGGACCTTGAGCACGGCGCTGGCCGTCGGCGAGGTGGTAAAGGTGTCGGTCGACGGCGGATTGCTCTGGAGCCTGGCCAGCCTGGATTCGGCCACCTCATGGTCGGTACAGGCCGAGCTGGCCGACGGCGCGAACACGATCCTGGCCCGCGTCGAGAGCGACTTCGGCGTTGCCGGACAATCGATGAGCCAGGCCTATATGCTCGACCGCGTGGCGCCCGGCGTGACGATCAGCAGCAATGTCGACATGCTCAGGAGCGGCCAGAGCGCCACCGTGACCTTCACCTTCAGCGAAGACCCGGGCGCGTCGTTCACCTGGAATGGCAAGAGCGGCGACGTTCTCGTCGACGGCGGCACGCTGTCGGCGCTCTCGGGCAGCGGCGTGACGCGCAGCGCGCTCTTCACGCCGACGGCCGGCGTCGATGCCGGCACGGCCAGCATCACGGTCGCTGACAGCAGCTATCAGGACCTGGCCGGCAACTTCGGTGGCGCCGGCATCACACCGACCGTGCGCTTCGATACGCAGGCGCCGCCGGCGCCTTCTGCGCCGGCACTGGCCGCGGCCAGCGATACGGGCACCGTCGGCGACGGCATCACCATCAACACCACGCAGGTCATCGAAGGCAGCGGCGCGCTCGCCAATGCCACCGTGCGCCTCTACGACGGCGAGCGCCTGGTGAGCAGCGGGCAGGCCGACGCCAACGGTCACTGGAGCATCACCGCCAGCCTGGCCGTGGGTAACCATGCGCTCAGCGTGACCCAGGACGATGCGGCCGGCAACACGTCCGCCGCCAGCACGGCCTTCGCGCTGACGGTCAGCCGCCCGGCCAGCCCGAACCCGGCGCCGACGCCGACGCCGACCCCGACGCCGCCGACCGTGGTCGATGGCGTGCCAGTGGTCTCCACGCCGGTGGTCCTGCCGGGCGGCACGACCGGCACCGCGGTCTCCATCCCGATCGTCACGCCAGGGCGCAGCGAGACCGATGGTTCGGCCGCGCTGGCCGACATTCCGTTGGTGTCCAGCGGTGGCCAGACTCTGCTGCTGGGCCAACTCCCGGTGGGCTTCGGCCTGTCCTCGAGCGGCGCCGTGGTGGGCGCGTCCGGCGCGCTCGAACTATTGCTCGGCTCGATCCGCGCCGCGACGCCGGGGCATGCGCCGGGCGACCAGGGGCATCTGCTGGAGAATGGCGCGCAATTCCTGGATCAACTTGCCGTCAGCCAGCTCGTCGTGAACACGGTGCGCCCGGTGGGCACGGCTGGCGCCGATGGCGCCCTGGTCCTGACCGGGCTGAATCCGTCGGGAACGCAAGGCACGTCGCTGGTTATCGACACCAGCGGCCTGCCGTCCGGCAGCACGCTCGAGTTGCGCGAGATCGACTTCGCCGCCATCGTCGGCGCGGCCAAGGTCAACGGCCACGGCAGCGGTACGATCCTGGCCGGCGACGCCGCCAGCCAGCACCTGACGGTCGATGCGGGCAGCAACAGCCGGGTGTTCGCCGGCGGCGGCGCCGACGTGCTCGGCTTCGCGTCCGCAGCGGTCGACGCCGGTTCGGCCGATGGCCGCGCCAGCGCGCTGGTGGTGCCGGTTGCCGATGTCACGCTCCTGCACGGCGGGCTAGCGGGCGACACGGCCTCGTTTACCGGCGCACGCGCCGACTTCGACATCGCTTTCCACAATGGCTACGTCGTGGTGGCCAGCAAGGCCGCGCCGGACGCGAAGGCGCTCGTGGTCAACGTCGAAGCGCTGCAATTCGACGATGGTCTGGTGGCAGTCGACAACGCCGCGGGCCTGACCACGCTCGCCGGCATGTACGCGACCGTGTTCGGACGCCAGGCCGACCTGGGCGGGTTCGAATTCTGGGCCGACCACCGCGACGACGGTGTCAGCTGGGGCACGATCGCGCTCGGGATGATCGGATCGAGCGAGCATGCGGCGGACGGCGCCGGCTTCAATGGCGACGCTGCCAGCGACATCGGGCTGTTGTACCAGGCGCTGTTCGACCGCGCCGCCGATGCTCAAGGGCTGGCCTTCTGGCAGGATGCTCTGGCACGCGGCGTGACCCTCGAACAGGTCGCCAGCAGCTTCGTCGAGTCGGCCGAGATGGTGGGTCACCAGCGCGCGGCCGTGGACTGGGACTTCTTTATCTAGGGAAGCACTGATTAATTCATGGAGGCGCACTTGGCGCGGAAAATAGCCACCCTGCGGCGTTGCAAATTCTCGCAATAGCTCGCTATTGCTGCGATTTGCGCCTTGCATGGCGGCTTTTTCCGCAGCCAATTCCATCCCCCAGAATAAATCAGTGCTTCCCTAGCAAGCGGACCCGTTCAGCGCTGTTCGGGCGCGCGGATGTAATCGACCATGCCGGCGCTGGCGCGACTTGGTCGCGGCGTGAGCAGGCTCACCACGATCACGGTGAGCAGCCCGGCCGGCACGCCGAACACGCCGGCGGCCATCGGCAGGATGCCGAACCAGGTCTCGGCTGCGCTCCCGCCCAGGCCCGGGCTGGCGCGCAGCATGTAGTACAGGCACACGGCAAACCCGGTGACCATGCCGGTGATGGCGCCGATGTGGTTGGCACGCTTCCAGAACACGCCCAGCACCAGTACCGGGAACAGCGTGGAACCGGCCAGCGAGAACGCCGCCGCCACCAGCGACAGGATGTCGGCCGGCTTTTGCGACGCCACATACGCCGCGATGAAGGCCACCGCCAGCAGCAGCAGCTTCGAGATCGTCACCCGCTTCTGCGTCGATGCGCCCGGTTCCACCATCTTGTAATACACGTCGTGCGACAGCGCGTTGGAAATGGCCAGCAGCAGGCCGTCGGCCGTGGACAGCGCCGCCGCCAGGCCGCCAGCCGCGACCAGGCCCGAGATCACATACGGCAGGCCGCCGATTTCGGGCGTGGCCAGCACCAGCACGTCGGCGTCAATGGCAAATTCGGCCAGTTGCACGATGCCGTCGCCGTTGATGTCGGCCACGCTGATCAGGGGATTGGCCTTGTCGACATTGGCCCAGTACGAAATCCAGGTGGGCAGCGACGAAAAATCGCTGCCCACGAGCGACGTATAGATGTCGTACTTGGCCAGCACGGCCAGCGCCGGAATCGTCAGGTAGATCAGCAGGATGAAGAACAGCGTCCAGAACACCGACACGCGCGTCTCGTGCACCGACGGCGTCGTGTAGGCCCGCATCAGGATGTGGGGCAGGGCGGCGGTGCCGAACATCAGGCAAAACACCACCGCCAGAAAATTGTTGCGGCGCGCGTCCGAGGCTTCTGGCGTCGCGCCAGGGAAGGGCTGCGCATGCGGCTCGGGCGGGCTGGCCCGTTCCAGGTTGGCGTCACGCCGTTCGAGCCACAAGGCGCGCGCATCGTCGACCGAATTGGGATACGTGGTCAGCGCGCGTTCGGCCTGGCGCACTTCGGTCAGCGACGCGTTGCGCGCCCGCGCTGCGGCCAGCTGGCGCTGGGCGTCGAGCTTGCCGGCTTCCCACGATTCGGGCAGGGCCGCCACGCGCGCGGCGTAGCCATCGGCGCGGCGCAGGAACTCGGCGCGCACCTGGGCTTCGCGCGGGTCCCTGGCCAGTTCGGCTTCGCGCGCGGTGAGCTTGGGCAGCAGCGATCCGTACGCCACCTGCGGGATCGGGTTGTCGGCGTGTTTCACCGACAGCCACATGGTCGGGATCAGAAAGGCGACCAGCAGGATGATGTACTGCGCCACCTGGGTCCAGGTAATGGCGCGCATCCCGCCCAGGAACGAGCAGACCAGGATGCTGGCCAGGCCCAGGAAAATCCCGACCGAAAAATCCACGCCAGTAAAGCGCGACGCGATCAGGCCGACCGCATAGATTTGCGCCACGACGTAGGTGAACGAGACGAGGATGGTCGCGCTCACGGCCAGTGCCCGCACCGGGCCACCACGCCCGCCCGCGCCGCCGCCGTAGCGCGCTGCCAGGAAATCGGGCACCGTGTACTGCGCAAACTTGCGCAGGTAGGGCGCGATCAGCAGCGCGACCAGCACGAAGCCGCCGGTCCAGCCCATGATGAAGGCCAGCCCGTCGAAGCCCTGCAAATACAGGCCGCCGGCCAGGCTGATGAAGCTGGCCGCCGAGATCCAGTCGGCCGCCGTGGCCATGCCGTTGAACATGGCCGGCACGCGCCGTCCGGCGACGTAGTATTCGGTGACGTTCGAGGTGCGGCAGATCACGCCGATGATCGCGTACAGCGCGATCGTGGCGAACATGAACAGGTAGCCGATCCACAGGCGCGGCATGCCTTCCTGTTCGAGCAGGGCGAGGGCTGCCAGGAACAACCCGAAGGCGCCGGTGTACCACAGGTAGTAGCGCGAGAGCTTCTTGAAATAGCCGTGCTTGACGCCGGGTGCGGGGTTCGTGCTCATGCGCGCGGCGCCAGCGCGGCGTGGTAGTCGCGGTCGAGCCGGCGCATGCGCCAGGCGTAGATGCCGATGATCGTCAGCGACACGAGCGCGGCGCCTTGCGCCGCCATGTAGAACGACAGCGGCCAGCCGAACACCTCGAAGCGCGCCAGTTCGCGCGCGAAGAACACGGTGCCAAAGCCCGTGACCAGCCAGACGGCCAGCAGCAGCAGCGACATGCGGCGCGTGCGATCCCAGTGAATCGCGCGGGCGTGCTCGAGGCGCGCGCGCGCAACGGTCTCGAGGCTTGGTTCAGTGATCGGATCAGTCGGCATGGTCGGGTTCGCCTACAGGCGGAGGGAAGGTCAGGCGAAACAGGCTGCCCGGAAAGCGCGGCGAGACGCTGCGTGGATTATTGAAGATGTCGATGTCGGCGCCGTGCTGCTGCGCGATTTCGCGCACGATCGCCAGCCCCAGACCGCTGCCCTGGGTATTGCTGCCCAGGATGCGGTAGAAGCGTTCGAACACGTGCAGGCGTTCGGTCGGCGCGATGCCCGGGCCGGTGTCTTCGACTTCGAGCAACGCGTGCTCGCCGCTGCTGCGCACGCGCACCGTCACGCTGCCGCCGGGTGGCGTGTAGCGCAGCGCATTGTCGATCAGGTTCGACAGCATCTCGCGCAGCATCAGGGGCTGGCCGGCGATCGTCACCCGCTCGTCGTCATTTGCGGGCGGCTCGAACCCCAGGTCGATCTGGTGGGCGAACGACGCCTGCACCCAATCCTGCACGGTTTCGCGCGCCACCGTGGCCAGGTCGACCTCGTCGAACGCCAGGCCCACCTGCGGCTGGTTCTCGGCGCGCGCCAGGGCCAGCAGCTGGTTCACCAGACGGGTGGCCGATTCCGAGCTCTTGGCCAGTTGCTCGAGCGAGCGGTGGATCTCGGCCGGGTCGACTTCGCGCAGGGCCAGTTCGGACTGCATGCGCATGCCGGCCAGCGGCGTCTTCATCTGGTGCGCGGCGTCGGCGATGAAGCGTTTCTGCATCTCCACCGTCTTGCCCAGGCGTTCGAGCATGTCGTTGAACGAGCCGACCAGCGGCGAGATTTCTTCGGGTACCTGGCGCGGATCGATCGGCGACAGATCGTCCTGCGGCCGCGCGCGGATGCGCTGCTGCAGCTCGGCCAGCGGACTCAGGCCGCGCGAGAGCGCGAACCAGACCAGCGCCAGGATCACCGGCAGGATGATGAACTGGGGCAGGATCACGCCCTTGATGATTTCATTGGCCAGGTGTGCGCGCTTGTCGAGCGTTTCGGCCACCTGCACCAGCGCCAGTGATGGCGTCGGCGAGGCCGTGCGTTCGTGCAGCGGATCGAGATTCACATAGGCATAGGCCACGCGGATCGGCGTGCCGTGGATGGTGTCGTTGCGAAATTCGACCGTCCCGCTGCGGGCCGGCTCGCCGGCGCGGTTGGCGCGCGGGCGCGGCAGGTCACGGTCGCCGTCCAGGTGTTCGCCATCCGGGCCAGCCAGCAGGTAATACACGCTGTCGACGTCGTCGGCGCGCAGGATGTCGCGCCCGGCAGTGCGCAGCTGGCCGACCGTCTTGCCACCCACGCTGCGGATCTGCTGGCCCAGCACCGTGACCCGGTCTTCGAGCGCATCGTCGAACGGTTGGTTGGCAATCGACTTCGCCACCAGGTAGGTGATGGCGATGCTCATCGGCCACAGCAGCAGCAGCGGCGCGAGCATCCAGTCGAGGATTTCACCGAACAGCGAGTGGCGGATATTTTCGTCCGGCTCGGGATTGGGCGGAACATACAACGGCTCGAACGACGTCGGCACGTTCATGTTCGGCTGCGGCTGCGGCTGCGGCTGCGGCTGCGGCTGCGGCTGCGGCTGCGGCTGCGCGGGCTCGGGCCCGGGCGTGAAGCCGGCATTCACTTGTCGGCGGCGGTGGTGGCGATGCGGGCGTCGTTCGCGGCCGCCGCGGCAGCAGCAGCGGCGCTGGCCTCGGAGAATTTCTCGAGGCAATACCCAAGGCCGCGCACGGTGGCGATGCGCACGCCCCCGACCTCGATCTTCTTGCGCAGGCGGTGCACATACACTTCGATGGCGTTGTTGGAGACTTCTTCGCCCCATTCGCACAAGTGGTCGACCAGCTGCTCTTTGGAGACGAGGCGCCCGGTGCGCGCCAGCAGCACTTCGAGCAGGCCCAGTTCGCGCGCCGACAGGTCGAGCATCTGGTCGTTGATATAGGCACTGCGCCCGACCTGGTCATACACCAGCGGGCCATGGCGCACGACCGCTGCGCCGCCGCCGGCGCCGCGCCGGGTCAGCGCGCGCACCCGCGCTTCGAGTTCAACCAGCGCGAACGGCTTGGCCATGTAGTCGTCGGCGCCCAGGTCGAGGCCCTCGACGCGCTTTTCGACCGAATCGGCGGCGGTGAGAATCAAGACCGGCAGCAGCGAAGCGCGGGCGCGCAGGCGGCGCAGCACTTCAAGCCCGGACATTTTCGGCAGGCCCAGGTCGAGAATGAGCAGATCGAATTCCTGCGTGGACAGGGCGGTATCGGCATCCTGGCCGTTCTTGACACAATCGATGGCATAGCCGGATTGGCGCAGGGAGCGCGTCAGGCCGTCGGCAAGTACGCTATCATCTTCGGCGAGCAGAATTCGCATGGGGCACCTCTCATAGACGTTGTCGCGTGTTCATCGAACAGGCGTGATCGAACCGGTTCTCATTGTGTTGGATTTGTCGTCACAATGCGAGCCCCGAGCGATTGTTGGTAAAATAACCACGTCTTTTCGCTTGCAAAAACCACTGGATTTTTATACAGTACTGGCTCTTGAAGTGCGCGTGACCGCCCACACCTTGCCTACTCCACGACAGAAAGTACACCATGGACGACAAAAAAACCGCATTGAACGCCGCTGAAAAGGGCAAGGCGCTGGCTGCCGCCCTGGCACAGATTGAAAAGCAGTTCGGCAAGGGCTCGGTGATGCGCATGGATGCGAACACGCCGGTCGAAGAAGTGCAAACGGTCTCCACCGGTTCGCTGGGCCTGGACATCGCGCTGGGCGTCGGTGGCCTGCCGCGCGGCCGTATCGTCGAAATCTACGGTCCTGAATCGTCGGGCAAAACCACGCTGACGCTGCAAACCATCGCCCAGATGCAAAAGCTGGGTGGCACCTGCGCGTTCATCGATGCCGAGCACGCACTCGACGTCACTTACGCGCAAAAGCTGGGCATCAACCTGAGCGAACTGCTGATCTCGCAGCCCGATACCGGCGAGCAGGCGCTTGAAATCACCGACGCGCTGGTGCGCTCGGGCAGTGTCGACCTGGTCGTGATCGACTCGGTCGCGGCCCTGACGCCACGCGCCGAGATCGAAGGCGACATGGGCGACTCGCTGCCCGGCCTGCAGGCGCGCCTGATGTCGCAAGCGCTGCGCAAGCTCACCGGCTCGATCAACCGCACCAACACGCTGGTGATCTTCATCAACCAGATTCGCATGAAGATCGGCGTCATGTTCGGCAGCCCAGAGACCACCACCGGTGGTAACGCGCTGAAGTTCTACGCATCGGTGCGCCTGGACATCCGTCGTACCGGTTCGATCAAGTCGGGTGACGAAGTAATCGGTAACGAAACCAAGGTCAAGGTCGTCAAAAACAAGATCGCCCCGCCATTTAAAGAAGCGCACTTCGACATTCTTTATGGCGAAGGCACGTCACGTGAAGGCGAAATTCTGGATCTTGGCGCAGATAACAAAATCGTCGAGAAGTCGGGCTCGTGGTACAGCTATAACGGCGAGCGTATCGGTCAGGGTAAAGACAACGCGCGTCAGTTCCTGCGTGACCGTCCAGCCCTGGCGCGCGAGATCGAAAACAAGGTCCGTACCGCACTGGGTGTGCGCGAGCTGCCACCGGCGCCGGTTGGCGCCGACAAGCCGAAAGTGCAGGCGGTTAGTGAATAATCAGCCTGGCGCGGGGCGCGGTGGCAGCAGCTTGCCACCGGCGCCCGGCGCCACGCTGATGGGCTGACGTTATCCATGCGAACACCCGTACTCAGTCTCAAAGGCCGCGCGCTGCGCTATCTGTCGCAGCGCGAGCACAGCCGCTTCGAATTGCGCCGCAAACTGTCCAAGTATGCGGAAGAGGGCGATGACGTCGATGCCCTGCTCGATTTCCTTGAAAAAAATAACTGGTTGTCGCAGGAGCGCTTTGCCGAATCCCTGGTCAACCGTAAAGCGAGCCGTTATGGCGACAGTCGCGTGATGGCCGAATTGAAAAGTCATGGAGTAACGGGCGAGGCGCTGGTCGACATCAAAGCCGGGCTGTCCGACAGCGAAACCGCCCGTGCGGTCGAAGTCTGGCAGCGCAAGTTTGGCACGGTCGCGGTGGATGCCGCAGCGCGCGCCAAGCAGATGCGGTTCTTGCTGCAGCGGGGTTTTTCGCAGCGCGCCGCACGCACAGCGATGCAGGGCACACCCGACGATGACGAGTTTCCTGACTAGTCATCGCTGACCCCGACTAGTTATTGCTATCGTCATCGCATCCAGTCACGACCTGACGCTGTCTCCAGGCGCCAGCGTGGAGCGTCATCCCCGATATGCCAAGGCATATTCCTCAACGGGCGATGGCGCTGCACGCTGGCGCTTTTGTTCGTCGGCAGTGTCCAACGACCAAAACCCATATCCCTCATTCGCTTCATGAATGGCAGCGGTAATTGGCTATCCTCCATGCGCATACCATATGCGGCAAACACGCTGTCAAGCCCCTGCCAAGTCCGTGCATCTCCCGCGACGCAGGCAGTGCTGTGCCCTTTTAGCGATGCGCCGGTCGGGACGCTGTGATAAACTTTACGGGTTTAAGCAGCGCCGCATGAGCGGTTGTCGCCGCAGAAGCTGCGTTGACGTGCACTAGCACACCGGCTGCATCACTAACCGCCGTCTCGACGGCACTGGTATTTATGCCTTTGTCTCTTCCCGTATCGCGCTCGCTCCGGCATACGCGCGCCATCACAGTCGACGCCTATGCGCGCGACGATGGCATGTGGGATCTTGATGCCAGCATCCGCGATGTGAAAACGCGTACTGTTGAACTTGCTTCCGGCGAACGGCCTGGCGGCACGCCAGTGCACGACCTGAAGCTGCGCGTCACGATCGACCGTGACCTGAACATCGTCGATGCCGAAGCCGCATCCGATGCCGTCCCGTATCCGGGCTTTTGCGATACCATCGGCCCTGCCTACAAGAAGTTGATCGGGCTCTCGCTCGTGAACCATTTCCGGTTGCACCTGAAAGACCGCCTATCCGGCGTTCTCGGCTGCACCCATCTGACCGAACTGGCCCAGGTGCTGCCCACCGCAGCGCTGCAAGCCTTTGCTGACGACACTGTCGATGCCCCAGGCGGGCAAGGCGTCACGTCATCCGACCGTCCATTTGAGCTCGACCGTTGCCATGCCCTGCGCAGCGACGGCCCCGCCGTGGCCAAATATTACCCGCGCTGGTCCATCAAGGCCGTGTCGGGTTAAGTCGTCGTTTGTTTTTTTTGTAGTTCAACCGTTTCTAATTCAGTAATAGATAGAAGGGAAGCCAGCATGAAGATCCATGAGTATCAGGGCAAAGAAATCCTCCGAAAATTCGGGGTGACCGTTCCGCGCGGCATTCCGTGCATGTCGGTCGAAGAGGCTGTCAAAGCTGCTGAAGAACTGGGTGGTCCGGTCTGGGTCGTCAAGGCGCAGATCCACGCTGGTGGCCGCGGCAAGGGCGGCGGCGTCAAGGTCGCCAAATCGCTCGAGCAGGTCAAGGAATACGCTGACCAGATCATGGGCATGCAGCTGATCACGCACCAGACCAGCCCGGAAGGCCAGAAAGTCCGTCGCTTGATGGTCGAAGAAGGCGCCGACATCAAACAAGAGCTGTACGTCTCGCTCGTGACCGACCGCGTCAGCCAGAAAGTCGTGCTGATGGCCTCGTCGGAAGGCGGCATGGACATCGAAGAAGTCGCGCACAGCAATCCGGAAAAAATCCACAACCTCGTGATCGACCCGAAAATCGGCCTGACCGATGAGCAGGCTGACGACATCGCCGCCAAAATCGGTGTGCCAGCCGGCTCGATCGCCGACGCACGCGCGAACCTGCAAGGCCTGTACAAAGCCTACTGGGAAACCGATGCATCGCTGGCCGAAATCAACCCGCTGATCGTCACCGGCAGTGGCAAGATCATCGCCCTGGACGCCAAATTCAACTTCGACGCGAACGCACTGTATCGCCGTCCTGAAATCGTCGCTTACCGCGATCTGGACGAAGAAGATCCAGCGGAAGTCGAAGCATCGAAATTCGATCTGGCCTACATCTCGCTCGACGGCAACATCGGCTGCCTGGTCAACGGCGCCGGCCTGGCCATGGCCACCATGGACACCATCAAGCTGTTCGGCGGCGAGCCAGCCAACTTCCTCGACGTCGGCGGTGGCGCCACGGCCGAGAAAGTGACCGAAGCGTTCAAGATCATGCTGAAGAACCCTGACCTGAAAGCCATCCTGGTCAACATCTTCGGCGGCATCATGCGTTGCGACGTCATCGCCGAAGGCGTGATCGCTGCATCGAAAGCCGTGTCGCTGCAAGTGCCGCTGGTCGTGCGCATGAAGGGCACCAACGAAGACCTGGGCAAGAAGATGCTGGCCGAATCGGGCCTGCCAATCATCGCCGCAGACACGATGGAAGACGCAGCGAAGTCGGTCGTCGCCGCCGCTGCCGGTCAAGCCTAATTGCTAAGGAAATAAAAAAATGTCGATTCTGATCAACAAAGATACCAAAGTAGTCACCCAGGGCATCACCGGCAAGACCGGCCAGTTCCACACCCGCATGTGCCGCGAGTACGCAAACGGCAAGGAAGCATTCGTTGCTGGCGTGAACCCGAAGAAAGCCGGCGAAGATTTCGAAGGCATCCCGATTTTCGCAACCGTTGCTGAAGCGAAAAAAGAAACCGGCGCCAACGTGTCGGTGATCTATGTCCCGCCAGCAGGCGCAGCCGCTGCAATCTGGGAAGCCGTCGAAGCCGAGCTGGACCTGGCAATTTGCATCACCGAAGGCATTCCAGTCCGTGACATGATGGAAATCAAGGACCGTATGGCCAAGTCGGGTTCGAAGACCCTGCTGCTGGGCCCTAACTGCCCAGGCCTGATCACCCCTGACGAAATCAAGATCGGCATCATGCCAGGTCACATCCACCGCAAGGGCCGCATCGGCGTCGTCTCGCGCTCGGGCACCCTGACCTATGAAGCAGTTGCACAGCTGACCGCACTGGGCCTGGGCCAGTCGTCGGCAGTCGGCATCGGCGGCGATCCGATCAACGGTCTGAAGCACATCGACATCATGCAGATGTTCAACGACGATCCTGATACCGACGCGGTCATCATGATCGGCGAAATCGGTGGTCCGGACGAAGCCAACGCGGCTTACTGGATCAAGGACAACATGAAGAAGCCAGTCGTCGGCTTCATCGCTGGCGTCACCGCGCCACCAGGCAAGCGCATGGGCCACGCCGGCGCGCTGATCTCGGGCGGTGCGGACACCGCGCAAGCCAAGCTGGAAATCATGGAAGCCTGCGGCATCACCGTCACCAAGAACCCGTCGGAAATGGCGCGTCTGCTGAAGGCCATGCTGTAATCCTGACGATCTGTTGATCGAAAGATAAAACGGGGAGCGCGAGCTTCCCGTTTTTTATTTAGTGCGCCGCTTTTTGTTGATATCGATCGCATGTGACAAAAATTGCCGTAAGGCACTGACAAATTTTGTCATCCAGGGTGCCGTTTTTTGTGCTGGGACAGGCGTTTGTTGGCTTGTTGTTCATAAAATCGACCGTTTTACGCCATTTTTGGGCTGGCACAGCGCTTGCATATAAGAAAGCGTAGCAGTGAGCAGCACAAGATACGTAGGTCCACTTTTTTGAAATACCCACCTGGAGATTTAAAATGAACTTCAAGCAAATGCCAAGCAAAAAAGCCGAAGGCGGCTTCACCCTGATCGAACTGATGATCGTCGTGGCAATTATCGGTATTCTGGCGGCTGTTGCAATTCCACAGTACAGCAACTACACCATCAAGTCGAAGATCGCTGCAGTGCTGGGCTCGGTCGCTTCGCTCAAGACTTCGGTCGGTGTCTGCATCCAGGAAAACGGCGGCGTCAAGAGTGAATGCGATAACGGCAAGCCAGGCATCCCAGCAGCTACCGACTTCAAGGCAACCAAAGAAATCGCCAGCGTTGCAGTGACTGATGGCGCAGTGGCGGTCACGCTGGGTACCGGCATCGGCACCGGCGTCGATGGTCTGATCATCACCATGACACCAGATGAAACGGGCGAATCGGCTGTGACCTGGACCAATACCACTACCGTGACCAACGCTGTGGCTCTCGCGGAAATCCAGAAAAATAATCCACCTGCTGCTGCAGCAGCCGATTAATTTCCCCCAGTAAGCCAAAAAAGCCCGCTTCCCAGCGGGCTTTTCCTATTCCAGGATCACTTCGCTGGCTGCGCTTTCAAAAACCGATCCAACCACCCATTCACCGTGTGATGCCACTGCACCGAATTGGCTGGCTTGAGCACCCAGTGATTCTCATCCGGGAACACGAGCAACTTGCTCTCGACCCCTTGACGCTGCAGCGCCGTGAACGTGCCCAGTGCCTGCGCCGTCGGAATCCGGAAGTCCAGATCGCCCTGGATCACCAGCATCGGCGTCTTCCACTTGGTTACGTGATGAACCGGATTGAAGCGCTCATGGTTCTCCGGCACCTTGTAGTACGGCCCGCCATTTTCCCAATCCGTGAACCACTGCTCCTCGGTCGAGTACGCCATGCCGCGCGTGTCGAACACGCCGTCGTGATTGACGATGCACTTGAACTCATCCGACCAATTACCGGCGATCCAGTTCATCATGTAGCCGCCGTACGATGCACCCAGTGCGCAGTCGCGTGAGCGATCCAGCCACGGGAACTTCTTCAGTGCTGCGTCGTAGCCCTTTTGCAGGTCGACCAGCGGCTTGCCGCCCCAGTCGTTGCTGATCGAATCGGTGAACTTCTGGCCGTAGCCGGTCGAACCGTGGAAGTCGATGAACACGGCGGCGTAACCCGCACCGGCATAGGTCTGCGGATTCCAGCGGTAGCTCCAGCCGTTGCCGAAGCTGCCTTGTGGCCCGCCGTGGACGATGAATGCGACCGGGTATTTCTGGCCCGGCTGCGCATTCCACGGTTTCATCACGTAACCGTACACGGTGTCGCCATTGGCGCCGGCAAACGAGAACTGCTCGGCGTCGCCCCAGCGCACATCTTTCAAGCGCTCGGTGTTCAACGTGGTCAGCTGCTTTGGCTTGGCGCCCAGCTTCATCGAAAACAATTGCGCACCTGCTGACAGGTTCGCATGGGTATAGACCAGCGTATCGCGGCGCAGATCGAACGCGCCCACAGCGCCGGTATCGGTCAGCGGCGTGACCTTGCCACCGGCCACGTCGATGGAGAACAGGCGATGCTGGCCGATGTCTTCCGCATCGACGATGAGCGCCTTGCCATCGGCGCGCCAGACCAGGCTGCCGGCCGAGCGGTCCCAGTTTGCTGCCAGCGGGCGCTTGGCGCCGCTCGCCACATCCATCAGCATGATCTGGTAGCGGTCGGCCTCGAAGCCGGGGCGCGCCATCGCCAGGTAAGCCAATGTGCGGCCATCGGGCGAGAACGTGCCCTTGGTATCCCAGGCCAGATTGTCCGCCGTCAGGTTGCGCGGCGCGGCGCCGCCGGCAGAAGGCACGCTGTACAGGTCGAAGTTGGTCGACCAGGCTTCGGTCTTGCCGGCGATGCGGGCCGAGAACACGACCGTCTTGCCGTCCGGGCTGAAGCGGTATTCTTCGCGGTCGCCAAAGGGCTTCGAGGGCACGTCGCCGTCTAGGGAACCCGACAGGCTGACCGGCTCGCCGGTGATCGCGCCTGCTGCGCCGATCGGCGCCGAGAACAGCACCGCATTGCGGTGGTCGCTCCAGGTATCCCAGTGGCGCGCGAACAGGCGGTCATAGACCTTGCCGGTGGCTTTTTCCTTGTCCTTTGCATCGAGCCGGGCCTTGGTGCAGGCCAGGTCGGCGCAGTCGCGGAACACTGCCAGGCTGAACGCCAGGCGGTCGCCCGTGGGCGCGACGCGGAAGTTGTCGACGTCCAGCGGCAGGTCGGTGACCTTGACGGGCGCGCCGCCGGCCACCGGCTGACGCCATACCTGCGACGAGCCCGAGCGCGCCGACAGGAAATACACGGCGTCGCCCGATGGCGACCATTCCGGATCGGCGCTGCTCGACGCATGGTCGGTCAGGCGCTGCGGCGTCGGCTTGGCGGCGCGCAGGTCGATCATCCAGAGTTGGGTGTTGCCGCGGTTCTTTTCCATGTCGGTGCTGCGCACCGTGTAAATCACGCGCGTGGCGTCGGGCGATACGGCCGGGCTGCCGACCCGCTCCATATTGACCAGGTCTTCTACGGTGAAGCCGCGCGGCGCAGCCATTGCGGTGGTGGCGGCCAAGGTCGCCGCTGCCACCGTCATCAAACGAAATTTCATGCCATCCTCGTCGATCAGTCCCGCGGCCGGGTGCCGCAGGCGAGCCGGGAATGTACCATGCGCGCCGGGCCAGCCCATACGACAACGCCCCCGCCACCGGCAATGCCGGGTGCGGGGGCGTCTCAACGTTCCCTGGCGTACGGGAAGTTTTTATTATTTTGGCATGATGACCGTGTCGATGACGTGGATCACGCCATTGTCGGCCATGATGTCGGTCTTGGTGACGGTAGCCTTGTCGACCATGACTTTGCCGCCGGCGACCTTGACTTTGAAGGCGCTGCCTTCAACGGTCTTGACGTCGCCTGGCTTGACATCGGCTGCCTTCACGGTGCCTGGCACCACGTGATAGGTCAGCACCTTGGTCAGCGCAGCCTTGTCTTTCAGCAGTGCGTCGAGCTTGGCTTTTGGAATCTTGGCAAATGCCGCATCGGTCGGTGCGAACACGGTGAACGGACCCGGACCCTTGAGGGTGTCGGTCAGGCCGGCAGCCTGGACAGCCGTGACCAGCGTGTTGAACGTGCCAGCCGATTTGGCGGTATCAACGATATCTGCTGCGTTGGCGGCGCCGAAGGCGAGGGCGAGTGGCAGTGCGATCAGAAATTTTTTCATCGTGACTCCATGTAGTTTTTGCAGTTCGATATGAACCGCATTGATTCTAATGTAATCCTTTTTTTTTGTCTTGTCGAACGTGTGCACCGTTTCTGTAGCATAATAAAGGTTCAATCAAGGGACGAAATTATGGAAAACTCGCTAAGATCACACCATGAACCGATCATGTACCGGACCGGCGCTGCTGCCCGCCTGGCCGGATTGCCGGTAGAAACGCTTCGGGTGTGGGAGCGTCGCTACAGTCTGTCGGATGCGCAACGCTCGGAGCGCGGCCAGCGCCTGTATTCGGCCGAGCAGGTCGCGCGCCTGGGCCTGCTCAAGCAACTGGTCGATCAAGGGCATTCGATCGGCGTGCTGGCCGGCCTGAACCGTGAGCAGCTGCAATCGATGCTGGGCCTGGATGGGCAGGCGAGGGCCATTGCCACGTCGCCAGCGCGCGTGCTGCTGGTCGGCGCCATGCTGTCGCGGCGTATCGCTGCCACCGGGCAAACGACGCTGGGTCTGGACGTGCGCGGTCATTGCGGCACCCTCGTGCAGGCGCTGGCGTTGCCGCGCGACGTCGGGGCCGACGTGCTGGTGATCGAGCAGTCCGAACTTGACGATACCGGCATCGCGCCGATTGCCGCCGCGCGCGAGGCCAGCGGCGTCGCGGCTGTCGTGGTGTTGTACCGCTTTTGTTCCAGCGCGACGATTCGTGCGTTGCGCGCGCAAGGCTGCCTGGTGGCGCGCATCCCGGCTGACTTGTCCGAACTCGCGTTGTTGTGCCAGTCGGCCCTGACCGGCCACCGGCCACCGCTGCAGGAGCAGCCGCTGCCCCCTGTGGCTCCGCCCCGCTTCGACGAAGAGTCGCTGAGCACCATCATGGCGGCGGCCGCCAATCGCCTCAACTGCGAATGCCCGCGCCACTTGTCCGAGATCCTGATGATGATTTCCAGCTTCGAGCGCTACAGCGACCAGTGCGCCCACCGCAATCCGGACGACGAGATATTGCATGCGCGGCTGAAGATGGCGGCAGGGCGGGCACGCGTCGTGATGGAAGATGCGATGGAACATCTGGCCATCACCGAAGGGTTGCCGTTGCCGAAAGGCTTTGGCTGAATCAGGTCAGAGCGCGGGGAAAGGCGTAAAAGGCTGCCGCGCCCGTCAAGCGTCGATGGCGGCGGTCCAGTCCCCACTCTTGCCGCCATGCTTTTCCATGACCCGGATATTGGTCATGACCATCCCGCGGTCGACCGCCTTGCACATGTCATACACGGTCAGCAGGCCCACCTGCACCGCCGTGAGTGCTTCCATCTCGACGCCGGTCTTACCGATGGTTTCCACCTGCGCCCGGCAATGCACGCTATTGGTGGCGGCATCGATCTCGAAATCGACCGCCACGCGGGTGATCGGCAACGGGTGACATAGCGGCACCAGGTCGCTCGTGCGCTTGGACGCCATGATGGCGGCGATGCGCGCGATGCCGATCACGTCCCCTTTCTTTGCGCTGCCCGACGTGATCAGGGCCAGCGTCGCCGGCTGCATGCGGATGGTGCCGGCCGCGACGGCGATGCGGTGCGTGTCCTCTTTGGCGCCCACATCGACCATATGGGCCTGGCCGGTGGCGTCGAAGTGGGTCAGATGGTCTGCGGTCGGGGTGGAAGGCGTCATGACGGGGTCGGTATCGTTGGGTAACAAAGTGTTCTGGGAGCAGCAGGGTGCGTGCGGATACGGTTATGATAGCACCGTGAAATCTGTCGTCCGACCAGCATCCGTGCGCCGCTGGCGCCCCGTCCTGACTGCCATCGCCCTGTGCACGGCGGCGGCGTGCGCCGTGGCCGCCCAATCCGATCCGCTCAAGCGCGCCGATCACGTGCACCTGCCGACGCTGGGCGACACCGCGCGGGTCGACCTCTCGCCGGTGCTCGAGCGCAAGCTTGGCGAAGAGATCATGCGCGACATCCGGCGCGACCGCGATTACCTCGATGACGAACCGATCGCCGAATACCTGAACAACTTCGGCAATGGCCTGGTTGCCGGGGCGCCGGGCGCGCGTGGCGAAACCAACGCCGACTTTCACTTCTTCGCCGTGCGCGATGCGGCCCTGAACGCGTTTGCGCTGCCGGGCGGCTTCATCGGTGCGCACTCGGGCCTGGTAATCGCGGCCCAGACCGAATCCGAGCTGGCCGGCGTCATGGCGCACGAGATCGGCCACGTCACGCAGCGCCATATCGCGCGCATGCTGGGCCAGCAGCGCCAGGATATCCTGCTGCCGCTGGCGTCGATGATCCTGGCGGCGCTGGCCGCCAAGGCTGGCTCGGACGCGGCGATGGGCGTACTGATGGGCGGGCAGGGCCTGGTGGTCCAGCGCCAGCTGAACTTCAGCCGCGAAGCCGAGCGCGAGGCCGACCGCGTGGGCTTTCAGATCATGGAGGCGGGCGGCTACGACACGACCGGCATCGTCGCGTTTTTCCGGCGCCTGCAAAATGCCTCGAAGCTATACGGCGACCTGCCGGCCGGCTTGAGCAACCTGAGCAGCCACCCGCTGACCCAGGAGCGCATCAGCGACATGCAGGCGCGTATCCGCGAGATGCCCAAAAAGCAGCGCGTCGATGGCCTGGACTTTCACCTGGTGCGCGCACGCATCCGCGTGCTGCAGGAGCCCAGCGAGCAGGGGCAGCGCAACACGCGCAGCGCGTTTCACACCCAGCTGAAGGAAACGCACCGCCAGCAGCAGGCCGGCGCCCAGTATGGCCTGGCCTACCTGGCGCTCAAGCAGGGCAATCTGGCCGACGCGCAGAGCTGGCTCGACAAATCGCGCGAGACGATGAAGCCACGCGACGGCGTGCTGTCGGTGGCGTCGAATGCCGGCGATGGCGCGACCCTGTACGCCGGTCTGGCGATCGAGATCAAGATGGCGCCCGGCCAGCCGCAATCGGTGCTGGCCGAGGCCGTGAAGGAAGCCGAGACGATGCACGGGCGTTTTCCGCTGTCACGTTCGCTGGCGCACCAGTACGCCGACGCCATGATCGCGACCGGTAAGCTCGACGAAGCCACGCGCTTCCTGCGTGACCAGTCGCAGCAATACCGCGAGGAATACAAGCTGCAGGATCTGCTGGCCAAGGCCTATGCGAAGCAGGGCAAGATCGCGCTGCAGCACATGGCGCTGGCCGAATCGTATGTGCTGGCCGGTGCCACGCCGGCCGCGATGGCGCAGCTCGAGCTGGCGCGCAAGGCACGCGACGCGTCGTTCTACGACCAGGCCGTGATCGATGCGCGTGCGCGCGAACTCGAGGCGCAGCAAAAGAAAGACAAGGAAGAGAAGGACGACTGAGGGCCCGCCAGATCAGCCAGCCCCAAAATGGAGCGGGTGACGATCGCAACGGTAGAGTGGACGGGTTCGCCGTCCACGCGGTGATGGTTGGCAGCGAGATCATCCGGCCCGGAAGCGGCGCCGGTAACAATCACCGCGTGGAAGGCAGAGCCTTCCACCCTACGTGGCGCGGGCGGATTGGCAGCCAGATCACCTGGCCACCATCACCTGCTCAGGGCGCCGGCGTCCTGTTGAACCCAAACCGCTTTTCCAATTCGGCGCCCGCTACCCGTTCCACGTCAAACACCTTGCCCTGCCACGGCAACGACAACGTGCCGGCGCCGCCGCCCAGCCACGCCATCACGGCCTCGTCCGATGCGCTGCGGCCATCCAGCGTGAACTGGCCCAGCACCTGCGCCACATCGCGGTCATCGATCTGCGCCACGACCTCGCCGGCCACGAACAGCACGGCGCCTTCATTGCTCAGAACCACGTGCTCGACCGCCGTCAGTGCCTGCCCCGTCTGCAACAGCAAGCCCTGCTGCGGATCGGTGCGTGCAATGAATGGCGCTGCCTCCAGATTCACGTACACGCGCTGCGGCCCGTTCTGGAAATACCAGTTGCCGCGCTCGTCGTGCAGGTAGTTGCGGTTGATGAAGCCCATCAGTTTCTGGTTCTCGAGCCGGTCGCCGGGCAAGTCGGCCTGCTGGGTCGCTTCGTCGCGCATGCGCCAGTGGCCGCGCGCATCGAGCGCGAGCCAGCCGTAGCAGTGCGGCACGTCCGGCCACTTGGCCATTGCCTGTTTTACGATATCGTCCATAGTGTCAGCCAGCATCGCACAGTTCGGCGTCGCTCAGCGCGCGGGTGCCGGACACGCGATCGAAATGCTGCAGGATGCGCTGCGCCAGCCAGTCGATCCGCCCGGGAAACGGCCCGCTCGGAAAGCCCACATGCCCGCCGGTGGCCGGATACTCGAGCGTCACCGCAGCCGATGCCGTCGGCGGCAGGTGGATCCCCGGCAGGAACGGATCGTTGCGCGCATTGAGCACGAGCGTCGGTACGGTGATGGCGTCGAGTACGTGGCGCGCGCTGGCCCGGTGCCAGTAGTCGTCGGTATCGCGGTAGCCGTGCAGCGGCGCGGTGACCACATTGTCGAATGCATACAGGTCGCGCGCGGCGAGCAGCGCGGCGCGGTCGAACAGGCCCGGAAACTGGTCGAGCTTGGCCAGACACTTGGGTTTGAGCGTCTGCAGGAACATCCGGGTGTAAATCATGTTGAAGCCCGACGACAGCGCCGCGCCGCCGCGCGCCAGGTCGAGCGGGGCCGAGACCGCGCACGCCGCATCGACAATCGATGCGTCATGACCCGATTCGCCCAGCCAGCGCAGCAGCGCATTGCCGCCCAGCGACACGCCGGCCGCGTAGAACACACCGGCATGGCGCGCCCGCAGCGAGCGCACGATCCACTCGACTTCGGCAGCGTCGCCCGAATGATAGAAGCGGGGCGCCAGATTCGGCTCGCCCGAGCAGCCGCGAAAATGCGGCACCACGCCCGACCAGCCGCGCGCGGCCAGGGCCGCCATCAGCGCACGTGCGTAATGGCTGTCGGACGAACCTTCCAGGCCGTGAAACAGCACCACCAGCGGCCGGCCCGGCTGGCCGTCGACAAAATCGAGATCGACGAAGTCGCCGTCCGCACTCGTCCAGCGCTCGCGGCGGTAGGCAACGGGCGGCCTGGCGATGCAGGTCGCCGGATAGATGGTCTGGAGATGACCGCCAGGCAGCCAGCGTGGTGCGCGGTAGGGCATGACGAGGTAAGGAGAGGGGAGGGGCGGCAGTTGCGCACGCCCCGAAATATCAATGGTTCTTGAGCACCGTGCCTGGCGCCAGGCGGTAGCCGGTGCCGCAGTACGGGCACTTGGCATCGCCGTGGTGGTCGAAGTCGAGGAAGACGCGCGGGTGCGACGACCACAGCGGCATGGCCGGGTTCGGGCAGTGCGCCGGCAGGTCTTTGGCCGTGAGTTCCACGATCGGCATCGTCTTTTGGGTCATCTGGTGTCTCCGTCTGGCAGGTGGGCAAAGACAGGATTCTAACGGATTCGCTCTATTGTCGAAATGACCGTAAAATAATGCGCTGAACATATTGAGCCCAAGCGCTCCTTTCTCAAGTGGCGTCGACCCATTCCATGCGTTTCATGCCCCACTGTTTCCAGACCACCGCTGTCGTCCCAGCCGTCATGCCGACGCCTGGAAGTTGCATGAACGCCACACCGTCATGTCCGTGAACGCCGGCGAGCCGGCTGGCCAGCTCCCGGTCACCATCGGTGACACGCCCGATCGCGATGCGTTTCGTGACGGCTTCAAGACTGGCCTGCCGACGCTGTTCGGTATCGCCGCCTGGGGCCTGGTGGTGGGTATCGCCATGGTCAAGAGCGGTCTTTCCGTACCGCAGGCGCTGGGCATGACGCTGCTGGTGTTTGCCGGCTCGGCGCAACTGGCGTCCCTGCCATTGATCGCGGCGCAGGCGCCGATCTGGGTCATCTTTGCCACGGCGCTCGTCGTCAATCTGCGCTTCGTGATTTTCTCGGCGCTGCTCGCGCCGCATTTTGCCCACTTGCCGTGGCGCCAGCGCCTGTATCTTGGCTATATCTCGGGCGATATTTCCGTGGCCTTGTTCCTGCAAAAATATCCGAGTCCGACGCCAGCGGTGGGCAAGCTGTCGTATCTGAAGGGCTTGATGTTCCCGAACTGGGGCGCCTGGCAGACCGGCTCGGTGATCGGGGTGTTCCTGGGCAGCACCGTGCCGGCCGAGTGGGGCCTGGGCTTTGCCGGCACACTGGCCATCCTTTGCATCATGGTGCCCCTGATGATCAACCGCGCCGCGCTGTGCGGCGTGCTGGTGGCGGGCACGGTCTCGGTGCTGGCCTACGATTTGCCTTACAAACTGGGCCTGCTGCTGGCGGTGCTGGTCGGGATGGTGACGGCGATGGTCATCGAAGAAACAATGGACAAGATAAAGGCGCGCCGTGGCTGATTGGGAAATCTGGGTCGTGATCGGTGTGCTGTGCGTGGCCACGGCCGCTACGCGCAGTTCGTTCTGGCTGATCGGCCACCGCGTATCGATTCCGCCACGGGTGCAGGAAATGCTGCGCTATGCGCCGGCCTGCGCGCTGGCGGCCATCATCGGGCCCGATTTTTTGATCGATCCGCAGGGCGGGTTGCAGTTCACGCTGGCCAATCCGAAGCTGCTGGCGGGGCTGGCCGCGTTTGCGTTCTATGTGTGGCGCCGTAACATGTTGCTGACGATTTTATTCGGCATGCTTGTGTTTACGGCACTGCGTGTACTCCACGTTTTTGGCGCCGCAGCCTAATGTACAATGACGTTTTTTCACTATTGCCACGCTGACCAATGGACGCTTCCCGCCGTTTCACCCGTTTGCAAGACCTGATCGATCAGAACGCCCTGCAGGGCAAGCGCGTCTTCATTCGCGCCGACCTGAATGTGCCACAAGATGACGCCGGCAACATCACCGAAGACACGCGCATTCGCGCGTCGGTGCCGGCGATCCAGGCCGCCATCAAGGCGGGCGCGGCAGTGATGGTGACGTCGCATCTGGGGCGGCCGACCGAAGGCGCGTTCAAGCCGGAAGACAGCCTGGCGCCCGTCGCCGCGCGCCTGTCCGAGCTGCTCGGCCAGCCGGTCGAACTCAAGCAACACTGGGTCGACGGCGTCGATGTCGCGCCGGGTTCGGTCGTGTTGCTGGAAAATTGCCGCGTGAATGTGGGCGAAAAGAAAAACAACGACGAACTGGCCCAGAAAATGGCCAGGCTGTGCGATGTGTACGTCAACGACGCCTTCGGCACCGCGCACCGCGCCGAAGCCACCACCCACGGCATTGCCAAGTATGCACCAGTCGTCTGCGCTGGCCCTCTCTTGGGCGCCGAACTCGATGCGCTGGGCAAGGCCCTTGGCCAGCCGCAGCGTCCGCTGCTGGCAATCGTCGCCGGCTCGAAAGTCTCGAGCAAGCTCACCATCCTGCAAAGCCTGGCCGACAAGGTCGACAACCTGATCGTCGGCGGCGGTATCGCCAACACGTTCATGAAGGCCGTCGGCCTGAACATCGGCAAGTCGCTGGTCGAAAACGACCTGGTGAACGAAGCCAAAGCGATCATCGACAAGATGGCCGCGCGCGGCGCGCAAGTGCCGATTCCCGTCGACGTCGTGTGCGCCAAGGAATTCGCGCCAACGGCTGCCGCCACCGTCAAGCTGGTGGCGGACGTGGAAGACGACGACATGATCCTCGACATCGGCCCGCAGACCGCCGCCACATTGGCCGCGCAGGTCGCCACGGCCGGCACGATCGTCTGGAACGGTCCGGTCGGCGTCTTTGAATTCGACCAGTTTGCCGAGGGCACCAAGACCCTGGCGCTGGCCATCGCAGGTTCGCCGGGCTTCTCGATCGCCGGTGGCGGCGACACGCTGGCCGCGATTGCAAAATACAAGATTGCCGACCAGATCGGCTACATTTCGACCGGCGGTGGCGCCTTCCTGGAATTCCTGGAAGGAAAAACGCTGCCGGCGGTGGATATCCTGCTGCAACGCAGCGCGCAGTCCGCCCCATAAATGAGACCCTAGCGCAGCCGTGGCTGCGCTTTGTTTTTTACAAGGACACTTCATGTACCGTGGCACCAAGATCGTCGCAACCATCGGCCCAGCATCGACCGACTTCGATATTCTCGTCAAAATGATCCGCGCCGGCGTCGACGTCGTACGCCTGAACTTTTCGCACGGGAAGGCCCAGGATCACATCGACCGGGCCACCTTGGTACGCCGCGCCGCCGCCGAGTGCGGCCGTGAAGTGGCCATCATGGCCGACATGCAGGGTCCGAAGATCCGCGTCGGCAAGTTTGAAGAAGGCAAGATCTTCCTGACCAATGGCGACCGGTTCATCCTGGACGCCAAGTGGGGCGAGAACGGCGAACTGGGCAACCTGGAGCGCGTGGGCCTGGACTACAAGGCGCTGCCGCGCGACGTCAAGCCGGGCGACAAGTTGCTGCTCAACGACGGCCTGATCGTGCTGATCGTCGACCGCGTCGCCGGCCACGAAATCTGCACCACCGTCAAAGTTGGCGGCGAGCTGTCGAACAACAAGGGCATCAACCGCCAGGGCGGCGGCCTGACCGCGCCGGCCCTGACCTCGAAGGACATGGAAGACATCAAGACCGCGATGAGCTTCCAGGCCGACTACCTGGCCATTTCGTTCCCGAAAAGCGCGACCGACATGGAAATGGCGCGCCAGCTGGCCAATATCGCCGGTGAGCCGTACGGCCACAAGCCGATGATGATCGCCAAGATCGAGCGCGCCGAAGCGATTCCGCTGCTGCAAGAGATCCTGGACGCTTCCGACGGCATCATGGTCGCCCGTGGCGATCTGGCCGTTGAAGTGGGCAACGCCGCCGTGCCGGCGCTGCAAAAGCGCATGATCCGCATGGCACGCGATTCGAACAAGCTGGCCATCACGGCGACCCAGATGATGGAGTCGATGATCGTCAACGCCGTGCCGACCCGCGCCGAAGTCTCGGACGTTGCCAACGCCGTGCTGGACGGCACCGACGCCGTCATGACCTCGGCCGAGACTGCATCGGGCAAGTACCCGATCGAAACGGTCGAGATGATGGCGGCAGTCTGCCTCGAAGCCGAGATGTCCGAATACAACAAGATCGACGTCGACTTCCTCAACAAACAGTTCACCCGCATCGACCAGACCATCGCTTACGGTACGCTGTTTACTGCGCACCACTTGCGTGTGAAAGCGATCGTGGCGCTGACCGAATCGGGCTCGACCGCGTTGTGGATGAGCCGTCACAGCATCGACACGCCGATCCTGGCGCTCACCCCGCTCAAGACGACCGAGCGCAAGGCAGCGCTGTACCGCAACGTGCGCGCCTTCCACCTCGAGCAGGAAGGCGGCAGCCAGGCCGTGCTGCGCAAGGCCGAAGAGCTGTTGATGAGCGAAGGTTATGTGCGCAAGGGCGACCTGATCGTGGTGACGTGGGGCTCGCCAATGGGCGAAGCCGGCGGCACCAATGCGCTCAAGATCGTCCGTGTGGGCGAATATGATTAACGGGACACGGCGCCGCGCCTGATGCGTTCACGGCATGCTGACTGTTCGGCATGCCGCGCTCGGTGCGCACCGCGTCCCGACAAGTTTCTTTATTGTTTTGGAGTACTACCATGGCACTCGTATCACTGCGTCAGTTGCTGGACCACGCCGCCGAAAACGGCTATGGCCTGCCGGCATTTAACGTCAACAACCTCGAACAGGTGCAGGCCATCATGGCTGCCGCCGACGCTGTCAACAGCCCGGTGATCATGCAGGCATCGGCCGGCGCGCGCAAGTATGCGGGCGAAGCCTTCCTGCGTCACCTGATCGACGCTGCCGTCGAAGCCTATCCGCACATCCCGGTCGTCATGCACCAGGATCACGGCCAGTCGCCGGCAGTCTGCATGGCCGCGATCCGTTCGGGCTTTTCGTCGGTGATGATGGACGGTTCGCTCGAGGCCGATGGCAAGAGCGTCGCCAGCTACGAATACAACGTCGCCGTCTCGCAAGAAGTCGTCAAGTTCGCGCACTCGATCGGCGTGACCGTCGAAGCCGAACTGGGCGTACTCGGTTCGCTCGAGACGATGATGGGCGACAAGGAAGACGGCCACGGCGCCGATGGCGCCATGACCCGCGAGCAGCTGCTGACCGACGTCGACCAGGCGGCCGACTTCGTCAAGCGCACCGGCTGCGACGCCCTGGCGATCGCCATTGGCACCTCGCACGGCGCGTACAAGTTCACGCGCAAGCCAACCGGCGACATCCTGGCGATCGACCGCATCAAAGAGATTCACGCACGCATCCCGAACACGCACCTGGTGATGCACGGTTCGTCGTCGGTGCCGCAAGAGCTGCTGGCAATGATCCGCGAATTCGGCGGCGACATGAAAGAGACCTACGGCGTGCCGGTCGAAGAGATTCAAGAGGGCATCAAGCACGGCGTTCGCAAGATCAACATTGACACCGACATTCGCCTGGCGATGACGGCAGCGATTCGCAAGTACATGTTCCAGAATCCGTCGAAGTTCGATCCACGCGACTACCTGAAGCCGGCGCGCGAAGCGGCAATGGACGTGTGCAAGGCGCGCTTCCTGTCGTTCGGCTGCGAAGGCCAGGCCGGCAAGATCAAGCCGATCCCGCTGGACAAGATGGCCGAGCGCTACAAGGCCGGCGAGCTGACGCAGATCGTTCAGTAGGGTGGACGGGTTTCCCGTCCACGCGTTCGACCTGTGCCTGCGTTGTAATGACATCTGGTGCTGTTGGACGCGTGGACGGCGAAGCCGTCCACGCTACGTCTGATCGTTGGCTGCATCGCCTTTTGATAGGCCGCCTGCACCAGATTTTGACGTAAAATATCGCATTGGCCAGGCCTGCATTGCCTGACTTTCTCAACCGGCGGCCCGTTCCGCCGGTTCCGCTTTCCTGATACCCCATCTATGAACAGCCTCTACCAATCCTCCATTCAGTCCCTGCCACTGCTCGGTCACGGCAAGGTGCGCGATAACTACGCCGTTGGCGACGACAAGATCCTGATCGTCACCACCGACCGCCTGTCGGCCTTCGACGTGGTCATGAACGAGCCGATCCCCGGCAAGGGCAAGGTACTGAACCAGATGAGCGATTTCTGGTTCGAGAAGCTCGGTCACATCGTGCCGAACCACCTGACCGGCGTCGCGCCGGAAAGCGTGGTCGCGCCGAACGAGGTCGAGCAGGTGACCGGCCGCGCAGTCGTGGCCAAGCGTCTCAAGCCGATCATGGTCGAAGCCGTCGTGCGCGGCTACATCATCGGTTCGGGCTGGAAGGATTATCAGCAAAGCGGCGCCATCTGCGGCATTTCGCTGCCGGCCGGTCTTCAGCAGGCTGAAAAGCTGCCGGAGCCGATCTTCACCCCGGCTGCCAAGGCCGACCTGGGCGAGCACGACGAAAACATCTCGTTTGCCCAGATGGAAGAAAAAATCGGCGCCGAGCTGGCCGCCAGGATGCGTGACATCAGCATCAAGCTGTACAAGACCGCCGCCGAATACGCGGCCACGCGCGGCATCATCATTGCCGACACCAAGTTCGAATTCGGCCTGGACGACAACAACGTGCTGCACCTGATGGACGAAGTGCTGACCGCCGATTCGTCGCGCTTCTGGCCAGCCGACTCGTACGCGCCGGGCATGTCGCCGCCATCGTTCGACAAGCAGTTCGTGCGCGACTATCTCGAAACGCTGACCGACTGGCCAAAGACCGCACCAGCGCCAAGCCTGCCGCAAGACGTCATCGACAAAACCCAGGCCAAGTATTTCGAGGCCATCGAACGCCTGACCGGCGAAAAGCTGAAGGCATAAGCGATGACCGAGCAATCCAAACCGCTCGTCGGCGTCATCATGGGTTCGTCGTCCGATTGGGACGTGATGCAGAACGCGGTCGCGATCCTGAAGCAGTTCGGCGTGCCGTTCGAAGCCTCGGTGATCTCGGCCCACCGCATGCCCGACGAAATGTTCACCTACGCCGAAACAGCCCGCGCGCGCGGGCTGCGCGCGATCATCGCTGGCGCCGGCGGCGCGGCGCACCTGCCTGGCATGGTGGCCGCCAAGACCATCGTGCCGGTGCTGGGCGTGCCCGTGCCATCAAAGTACCTGCGTGGCGAAGATTCGCTGCTGTCGATCGTGCAGATGCCCAAAGGCGTGCCAGTGGCGACGTTCGCCATCGGTGAAGCGGGCGCCGCCAACGCGGCCCTGACCGCCGTGGCGATCCTCGCCGCTGGCGACGACGCATTGGCCGACAAACTGGAGCAGTTCCGCCGCGACCAGACCGCCGCCGCCCAGGCCATGACCTTACCTGTTTGATCCGATGACCCAAGCGCAGCAGACTTCTTCTCCAATCCTTCCATCAGCCGATCCGTCCACCTGGCTCGGCGTGATGGGCGGCGGCCAGTTGGGCCGCATGTTCGCGCACGCGGCGCAAAGCATGGGCTACAAGGTCGCCGTGCTCGAACCGAGCGCCGATTGTCCGGCCGGGCAGGTTGCCGACCGCACCATCGAAGGCAATTACGATGATGCGGCGGCGCTGGCCGAACTGCGCGCGCTGTGCGCCGCCGTGACGACCGAGTTCGAGAACGTGCCGGCCGACAGCCTGCAACTGCTGGCCGAAGGCAGCTTTGTCGCACCGGGCGCGTCGTGCGTGTCGATCGCCCAGGACCGCATCGCCGAAAAGCGCTTCTTTGTCGAGTGCGCGCCAACCTCGAAGGTGATGCCGGCGCCGCACAAGACGATCGCCTCGCACGCCGACATCGACGCCATCGATGACGACCTGCTGCCGGGCATCCTGAAAACCGTGCGCATGGGCTACGACGGCAAGGGCCAGGTGCGCGTGCGCACGCGCGACGACGTGCGCGCGGCGTTCGACGGCATGGACGGCGTGACCTGCATGCTCGAAAAGATGCTGCCGCTGGCCTATGAAGTGTCGGTGCTGACCGCGCGCGGCCATGACGGCGCCTCGGTCGTGTACCCGATCGCCGAAAACGTCCACCGCGACGGCATTCTGTTTACCACCACCGTGCCGGGCCCGAACGTGTCGCCCGCATGCGCGCGCCAGGCCCAGGATGCAGCGCGCGCCATCGTCGCCCAACTGGGTTACGTCGGCGTGCTGTGCATCGAGTTCTTCGTGCTCGACGACGGCACGCTGGTCGTCAACGAGATGGCGCCGCGCCCGCATAACAGCGGGCACTACACGATTGACGCCTGCATCACGAGCCAGTTCGCGCAGCAGGTGCGCGCGATGGCGCGCCTGCCGCTGGGCGACGTGCGCCAGCATTCGCCGAGCGTCATGCTCAATATCCTGGGCGATGTCTGGTTCGAAGATGACGGCGACAGCGTACGCGAACCGGCCTGGGACCGCGTGCTGGCGCTGCCGGGCGCCAACCTGCACCTGTACGGCAAGGACGATCCGCGCCGCGCGCGCAAGATGGGCCACGTGACGTTCGTCGCGCCCACGCTCGGCGAAGCGCAGGCCAATCTGCGCGCCGCCTGCGTCATCCTCGGGATCGACGCGTAGCCATGATCGACCTGCAGATCGACCAGTCGGTCATCGACACCGCCGCCCGCCTGCTCGAAGCGGGCGAGCTGGTCGCGTTCCCGACCGAGACCGTGTACGGCCTGGGCGCCGACGCCGAAAACCCGGCCGCGGTGGCCGCCATCTACGCCGCCAAGGGCCGTCCGCAAGACCATCCCGTGATCGTCCACCTGGCGCCGGAAGCCCCGCTCGACTACTGGGCCTGCGATATCCCGCCCGAGGCCGCGGCGCTGGCTGCTGCCTTCTGGCCCGGCCCGCTGACGATGATCCTGCGACGCGCGCCGAACATTCCCGATGCCGTCAGCGGCGGCCAGGACACGGTCGGCCTGCGCTGCCCGTCGCACCCGGTGGCGCTGGCGCTGCTGCGCGCGTTCAAGGGCGGCAAGGGCGGCATCGCCGCGCCGTCGGCCAACAAGTTCGGGCACGTCAGCCCGACCCTTGCCGATCACGTCATCGACGAATTCGCGATGGATGACACGGTGGCCATGGTGCTCGATGGCGGAGCGTCGCAGGTCGGCATCGAATCGACCATTGTCGATTTGTCGCGTCTGGACACGCTTGGCCCGGTGCTGCTGCGTCCTGGCCACATCAGCGCCGAGGCGATCGCGGCCGTGATCGACCGCTTGCCGGGCGCGGCCGATGCGGCCGCGCCGCGCGCCTCGGGCACGCTCGAATCGCATTACGCGCCGCACACGCCGGTTGCGATGCAGGAGCGCGCCGTAGTGCTTGAGACGATCGCGCAATTGCACGCAGCCGGGCGCAAGGTCGCGCTGATCCACGTCAGCACCATGCCGCAAACCCACGCCGCGCAGCGCCTGCCGCCGCAGCCTGCCGGCTTCGCCCACGCGCTGTACGCCGCGCTGCGCGCGATGGACGGGCAGGGCGCCGACGTCATCCTGGTCGAATCACCGCCGCAGCAGGGCGAATGGCTGGGCGTCAACGACCGCCTGCGCCGTGCTGCGCATGGATCGACGGGCATCGTCCACGGGCTTCTTAACAGCCAGCCTGACGTCTGATTTATATCAACCAGTCGATGCTGGGGCATCCGCTCCCCAGCATCGTGCCGCCGCAGTTACAAATTCCCCACTTTCTGCGGGGAACATGCTGGTTATAATCCGACCCCGACAGCCAGACCTATCGGACCTACTAGGTACGAATCGCAATAGCCATTAAGCAATGGATTTTGCTATACATGGGAAATGAACGCTGGCATAGTAATGAAGCGGCGAATAGCACGAGCGTTCGTTTAGAAAAAATTCAACTCAGGAGACACAATGCGTCAAACCAAATTTGCGCTGGCCGTGCTGACGGCAGCGCTGCTGACCGCGTGCGGCGGCGGCACGAGCCCGGCGGGCGGCGACCAGGCGACCAAGGTCACGTTCACCAACCAGGTCTCGTTCGGCGACAGCCTGTCGGACGTCGGCACGTACCGTGTCGGCGCCGTGGCAGCGGCCGGTGGCGGCAAGTTCACCATCAACGGTGACAGCACCGCCAAGAACGAAGACCTGAACGGCAAGATCTGGCTTGACTTCATGGCTGCCCAGCTCAAACTGCCGGCGCCATGCGCTGCGCAGACCGGCCTGCAAGGTGACGCGTCGCTTGGCTTCTCGGTTCCGATCGTCAACAATCCGAATTGCTTCAACTACGCCCAGGGCGGTTCGCGCGTGACCAATCCCGTCGGTCCGGGCAATGCCGCGACCGGCTCGCCGATCGGCGAAATGACCACGCCGCTGGTCACCCAGATCGCCAACCACCTGGCCAGGTCCGGCAACAAGTTCACCGGCACCGAGCTGGTGACGGTCCTGTCGGGCGGCAATGACGTGCTGATGCAACTGGCAGCCGTGACCAACGCCGGCACTGCCGCCGGCGCGCAAGCCTTCGCTGGCGCCCTGGCCACCCGCCTGGGCGCAACTGCCACGAACCCACAAACCGCCACGCAGGCGATCCTGGCGGCGATCGCCACCGAGAATGCCCGTCCAGGCAAGACCGATGCAACGCTGGTCGCGGCTGCCGTGCGCGCTGCCGCCACCCAGCCAGGCAACTCGGCTGTTGCCGCACCTGCCGTGAATGGTCCGATCGTGATCGCCGCGCAAGCAGACGGCACCGCTGCCGGCACCGCCGCCGCCGGCGCCTACGCCGCTGCCAACGGTACTGCGATGGTGACGGCGCTGGGTACCGCCGGTGCGCAGATGGCTGGCCTGGTCAAGACCGAGCTGCTGGCCAAGGGCGCGAAGTACGTCATCGTCGCCAACCTGCCTGACGTGGCCAGCACGCCGACCGCGAAATCGCGTCCGGCCGCGATCCAGTCGCTGGTCGCCGCGATGGTCAATGCCTTCAACACGCAGCTCAAGGCCGGCCTGGGCGCCGACGATGCGCGCGTGCTGTACTCGGATCTGTACTCGGTCAGCAACGACCAGGTGAAAAATCCTGGCCCGTATGGTTTGACCAACACCAGTACCCCGGCGTGCGCCAACAACGCGCTGGGTGGGACTTCGCTGATCTGCACCGCCAACAACACGGTGGCCGGTGATGTGAGCCGCTACATGTTCGCCGACGGGATCCACCCGACCCCGTTCGAGAACGACCTTATCGCCCGCTACGTCTTCAAGGACATGGCCATCAAGGGCTGGCTGTAAGCAGGTTCTCAGCAATCAGCGGCGGGCCTGCCCTGGTGGCGGGCCCTCACACACCTATCAGGAGAAGTCATGAAAGTTCGTTTTAGCAGTATCGCCAAGGTCGCGGGTGTGGCTGCCGCACTGGCGTTCGCCACCGGCGCGTCGGCGCAATCGGCCGGCCAGATCACCGCCAAGGTCGGTTTCAACCGCCTGATGCCGAAAGTCGAAAGCGGCGACATCAGCGCGCCGGCTCTGCCAGGCACCAAGGCCGACGTCGGCAACGACATGCAGCCAGTGGTCATCCTGTCGTACAGCTTCACCGACAATCTGTCGGTCGAGGGCGCGCTTGGTACGCCATACAAGCACCAGATCTACGGTGCGGACGCGATCGCCGGCGTGGGTTCGGTGGGCACGGTCGAAGCACTGCCGCCGACCGCGTTCTTCCAGTACCGTTTCTTCGCGCCGACCGCAGCCTTCCGTCCGTTCATCGGCGTGGGCCCGACCTACGCGTACTTCATGAAGGAACGCGGTACGGGCAAGCTGACCTCGATCACCAACCCTGGCAGCAACGTGCCGACCACGTTCAAGATCGACAACAAGCTGACCTACAGCGCGCAAGTGGGTATCGCGATGAACTTCGACGAGCGCTGGTTTGCCGATGCGACGGTCATCAAGACGCGCCTGCGCACCGACGTGCACTTCTCGACCGGCCAGACCCAGTTCATGAAACTGGATCCGGTGGCGATCGTGCTGGCGGTGGGTTACAAGTTTTAAGCACGGCGCAAGCCGGTTGACGAGAGCCCGCCGCGTGCGGGCTTTTTTTATGGCGCGCCGGCGCTTGGGTTGCCCGTTATACTTGCTGATCGCCATTGCCAACGCTTCCAATGACACGATTTCACTGTATCGCTATCTGGCCGGTACTGGCCGCGTTAGCGTTGCCGGTTGCCGCTGCAACGACCGGCAACGCGCACCGCATCGCCAACATCGAGCGGGGCCTGCGGCCTGCTCAGGCACTGACCGGCGCCCCGGTGACGCTGAGCACGCTCGAGGCTGAGATGCGTCGTCTTCACGTACCTGGCTTGAGCATCGCAGTCATCGATGATGGTCGACTGGCCTGGGCGAAGGGTTACGGCGTGGTTGGTCCGGGCGGCGGGTCTGTGACGCCGGAAACGTTGTTTCAGGCGGCATCGATCAGTAAGCCCGTTGCAGCGTTTGGCGCCATGACGCTGGTTCAGTCAGGAAAGCTGGACCTGCATGCCGATATCAATACGCAGCTGCGCAGCTGGAAATTGCCTGCGGCATTTGGCGGCGCACCAGTGAGTCTTTTGCAACTGCTGTCGCATACCGGCGGCCTGAATGTCAGTGGTTTTCCCGGGGTATGCGCCAGGCATGCCCGTGCCAACCGTGTTGCAGGTTCTGGACGGCGCGGCGCCTGCCATCACGGCGTTGGTACGCATGGCCTCGCCACCAGGCGGCGCGTGGCAGTATTCGGGAGGCGGTTACACGGTGTTGCAGCAGATGATGATGGATGTCTCAGGCCAACCTTTCGAGACGATCATGCAAGCGCGTGTGCTCGCCCCGTTGGGAATGACATCCAGCCATTTCAGTCAGCCAGCCAGCGCCGCCACCCTCGGGAAGGCCGCGTTGCCGCATGATAGCGCCGGCAAACCGTATGCCGGTGGCCCGTCCACCTATCCAGAGCTCGCTGCGGCCGGCATGTGGACGACGCCAAGCGATCTGGCCCGGTTCGTCATCGGTGTTCAGGCGTCTGCGGCTGGGCGCAGCCAGGTGCTGCAACAACAGAACGCGCGCAGGATGCTCGCCGCGGTCCGTAACGATTACGCCCTCGGCTTCGAGACCGCCGGCAGCGGCGCCGCCGCGTCGTTCGCCCATGGCGGCAGTAACCGCGGGTATCAGAACTATCTATTGGGCTACGTCGATGGCGGCCGTGGCGCGGTGGTGATGACAAACGGCGACGCTGGCGACGAAGTGGCCCGCGCGACCATGCGTGCCATCGCCGCCGAGTACGGCTGGCCCAGCTATCAAACCGTGCTGCGCGCAGCAGTGCCGATCGATGCCCTGATGGCGCAACAGATGACCGGGAAATACGCTATCCCCGGGTTGGGTGACTTCGATATCACCGTGCAGGACGGACAGCCGATGTTCTGGATCAAGGCGGGCCAGGGTGAGCGCCTGTACCGCCAATCTGAAACGAGTTTTTTCGTGCTGTCGCAACAACTTGAATTGCGCTTCGATGCGCTGCCTGGCGATACGGGCCAGATCGTCGCCGGGCCTTTCGATGTACGTTTCAAGCGCGTACCGTAACCAGGGGCGACTTTTGTGGCAAATTCGGGCGACAATTTTGGGCGCGTTGGAACGCACGGGGACATGCACGGCGCTCTCAGTGCACGTCTGTCGCGTACTGCGTGAATGTGTCGCCACTCACCGCCCGCTGGTACAGGAAGCCCTGATAGAGATGGCAGCCTGCGTTGGCCAAAAACTGGCGCTGCCCCGCTGTTTCCACGCCTTCGGCAATCACCTGCAGGCCCAGGCTGTCGCCCAGCGCGATGATCGAGCGCACGATCGAGGCGTCGTTCTGGTCGGTGAGGACGTCGCGCATGAACGAGCGGTCGATCTTGAGCTGGTCGAGTGGCAGCTTGCGCAGGTAGGCCAGCGACGAGTAGCCGGTGCCGAAGTCGTCCAGCGAAAACGAGAGACCCTGCCGTTTGAGCGTGGCCATTGTCTGCGCGGTCAGCGTGAAATCGGTCACCACCAGGCTTTCGGTCAGCTCCAGTCGCAGCCCTGACGGCTGCACGTCCGTCTCGGCAAAAATCGTCGCCAGCAGCGTGACGAAATCCGGTTCGGTGAACTGGCTCGCGCTGACGTTCACCGACAGCGTGAGGCCGGCCGTTGCGGGCTGGCGCTGCCAGCGCGCCAGCTCGTGGCAGGCGGTGCGCATGACCCAGGCGCCGATCTCGATGATGAGTCCGCTTTCTTCGGCGATGCGGATGAACTCGGCCGGTAGCAGGACCTTGCCATCGGGCTGGCGCCAGCGCAGCAGCGCTTCGGCCCCGATCACGTGCCCCGAGCCGTCGAGTTGCGGCTGGTAGTGCAGCATGAATTCGTGGTGCTGCAGCGCGCGCCGCAAGCCGCTTTCGAGTTCGGCGCGCGCCAGCCACGCGGCCTGCACCGCCGGATCGTGAAAGCGAAACGTGTTGCGCCCGGCCGCCTTGGCCTGGTACATCGCGGCGTCGGCCTGGCGCAAGGTCGATTCGACCGTGTCGTGCAAGCCGCACAGCGTGACCACGCCAACGCTGACCGACAGCGTGTAATGCAGCTCGCCCAACTGGAACGGCGCCGCCAGCGCCGCGACCACTTTTTTGGCAATCGTCTCGGCCTGCGCCGCAGCCACAGCGCGCGAATCCTCGACGGGCCGGATCAGCACCACGAACTCGTCGCCGCCCAGGCGCGCCACCATGTCGGTGTCGCGCACGCAGCCTTCGAGCCGGCGCGCCACTGCCTGCAGCAGCAGGTCGCCAGCGGCGTGGCCCTGGCTGTCGTTGAGGTACTTGAAGTTGTCGAGGTCGCAGAACATCAGCGCGCCGCACTTGCCGTTGCGGGCGCTGCCGAGCAGCGCGCGGCGCAGCTGGTCGAGCAGGTTGGCGCGGTTGGGCAGGTCGGTGAGATGGTCGAAGAACGCCAGCCGGAAGATCCGCGCTTCGCTGGATTTGCGCTCGCTGATGTCGGTGCCGATCACCAGGATCTTCTGGCTCGTGCCCGGCACGGCATCGGGCGCCAGCAAGGTCCAGCGGGTGTCGGTATCGACCGTCGAGCCGTCGCGCCGCACATGCGCCAGTTCGCCAGACCATTCCCCATTGGCCAGTGTGTGCGCAAAGGCGGTTTCGTAGTGCGCCTGTTCGTCGCACAGCAGCTCGCCAAACCGCTTGCCGACCGCTTCCTGTGCACTCCAGCCGTACAGGCGCTCGGCGCCATGGTTCCAGTAGCTGATGCGCGAGAGCATGTCCATCGCGATGATCGCGTCGCGCGCCCGCTGCAGAAACGACGCCTGCTCGAGCATGACCAGATCGGCGTGCTTGACCCGTGTGAAATCGGCCAGGAAGCCTTCGAGCATCCCGGCCTGCCGGTTCAGCGCCCCTTGTTCCCAGATCCAGCGAATGTGCCCCTCGGCAGTGCGAATCCGGTAAGTGACTTGGAACGGCTGGTTCTGGGCCAGTGCGATCGCCACTGCCGCATGCATCTGGTCGCGGTCTTCCGGCAGGATGATGCTCGCAAACGACAGGCCCGGTTGACCGGTGAACGCTGCAGCCGAATAGCCGCTCACTTTTTCGATGCCGTCGCTGATGAACACCATGCTCCACTCGCTGTCATTGCGACAGCGGTACGCCGCGCCCGGCAGATTACTCAGCAGCAGGTCGAGCGACAAGGCATCGCTGCGAGTGGATGCGGACGGATCGGATATGGGTTGCGTCAAGCTCATCATGCCTCTGCCGTGAATCGCGCCGGCCCGTGCAGGCCATGCGACATGCAACATGCATTCGATGGTAGCGCAAATCGGGCCGGTAGGAAGTGCCAAGTACGAACGGCAAGACGAATCGTCATCAGATGCATTCGGTTTGCCACGGAACGTGAAGCCACCTTGCCAGATTCTCACAATCGAGGGGCGCAGTTGACCATGGGAACGCAGCATCCGCTGCCCAAAAAGTGTTCTCTTTGGCAAGCCGCATGCTAGACTTGTCGGCTCCCTTTTACGGCGCCACGCATGTCTCCCGCCTCGTTTGCCTGTCTCGGTCTGTTCCTCTGTGCTGCCCTGTATGCGCGCGATGCGCATGGTGGCGGCCTGCGCGCGCTGCGCATTGCTGCCGGCGACACGCCGACGATCAACGGCGCCCTGGATGACCCCGCATGGCGCGGCGCGCCCGTCTACCAGGACTTCCACAAGCACCAGCCGCGCGACGGCACGCCTGCGCCTGGCGCATTGAAGACCAGTGTGCAATTGCTGGTCGACGACACCGCGCTGGTGTTCGGTATCCGCGCTTGGGACGACGCGCCGCACCTGCGCCGGGGTCTGCTGGCGCGGCGTGACAAGGTCGCCGCCGACCAGGATTTCATCGGTATCTGGATCGACCCGGCCGGCCATGGCCGTAATGCCCAGTTCGTGCGCATCAACACGGCCGGTGTGGTCAGCGACGGCATCCATCGCGCCGAGGATGACGAATCCGATCTGGGGCCGGATTTTCCGGTCGAGACGGCCGTGACCATCCTGCCCGACGGCTACAGCATGGAAGTGCGCTGGCCGCTGTCGAGCCTGCGCTTTCCCTACGCCGATGGTCGCAACTGGCGCCTGATGGTCGAGCGCAGCATCCCGCATGCCGACGGCATGCTGCTCGTGACGGCGCCATTTCGCATCGACGCGCTCAGCCACCTGAGCTTCCTGCAGGAGATCGACGGCATGGAGACCACCGTGCAAGCGGTGCGCGACCGCAGCTTCCTCGAGCTGCGCCCCGAACTGACGGTGCGCAGCGAACGTGCCGCCATGCCGGGGACGCGCACGCGCGGCAGCCAGGCCGAACTGGGCCTGGAGATCAACGCCCGTCCGCGCGCCGACTGGGTCTTCAATGCCACCATCAATCCTGATTATTCGCAGGTCGAGATCGACGAGCCGGTGTCGCAGGGCGCCGGCAATATCGCGCTCTCGCTGCCCGAGAAGCGCGGGTTCTTTCTGGAGAGCGCGGACGTGCTTGGCCTTCCGCTGCCGGCCTTTTATTCGCGCACGGTGAACGATCCCGAATACGGCCTGCGCGCAACCTGGCGCGCGGCGCAGGCCGACGCCACGGCGATGAGCCTGCGCGACGAGCCGGGTGGCCTGATCCTGCGCGGCAAGCCGTATGAAACACTGGAATACGGCCAGACCATGCGGACGGTCGCGAGCCTGGTGCGCGCGCGCTGGCACGGGGAAGGCTTGCTGCTGGGCGCGTTTGCCTCGCAGCGCGATTACCACCGCTTCGGCGGCAATGATGTCGTCGGCGTTGATGCGCAGTGGCGCGGCGAGGGGGACGATGGCGTACAGCGGCAACTGTCCGGCGTGGCGATGGTGTCGCGCACGACGGCGGGCTTTGTCGACGCCGATGTGGCGGCGCGGGTGGCGGGGCGCTCGGGCGGCTACCTGTGGGGCAAATCCCTGCGCAAGTCCGAGCGCTGGTGGTACGAGGCCGAGGTCGAAGCGATCGCGCCCGGCTTCGTCAATGACAACGGCTTCGTGCCGCAGGCGGGCATCGCCCGCGCCACCGGTTCGATCAACCGCATCCTCGGGCCGCAATCCTTGGGCGGGATCGAGCTGTACGAGTTCGAGACCTACCTGGTCCTGCACGAGATG
The DNA here is from genome assembly GCF_039123635.1 of Massilia sp. MP_M2. NCBI lineage: Bacteria > Pseudomonadati > Pseudomonadota > Betaproteobacteria > Burkholderiales > Oxalobacteraceae > Massilia > Massilia sp. MP_M2. Next base: position 245,984 of record NZ_JBCHJF010000004.1, on the reverse strand, counting down.
CGCACGCTGGCCGATCGGGTGACGGGCCAGGCCGGGGGCGAGACGGTTGAGCGCAAGCTGCGTCCCGGCGTCTGGCTGGCCGCGACCCGACGCACGAATCTATGGGCCGAGCTGGGCTTCGACCGCCAGCGCGCGCGGCCCCTGGGGCGCCTGCACGATACGCGCGTCATCAATGTCGGCATCGAAACGACGCCCGCACCATGGATCTCGAAGATCGCGCTGGAAGCGGCGCTGGGGCGCCAGCTGGACGCCGATGCCGACCGCGTGGGACCGGGCGGGAACGTGATCCTGGACGTGGGCTTGCGCTTTCCCTTGCCGCGCGGCTGGTCCCTCGAGCTCGACAACCACGTCAACCGCGCCTGGGTCCAGGGCACACTGGGCCAGCCGGCGTTTTCCGACACGGCCTGGCGCGCGCTGGCCATCGTCCATTTCAGCCCGCGCGATTCGGTGCGGCTGCTGGCGCAGAACACCTGGGCCGCACGGCGCGACGATGGCGTGACGCAGCTCGAGGCATGGAACGACCGCCAGGTACACCGCTCGCTGCTCTACCGCTACCAGTGGCGGCACGGCCGCACGGTGTCACTGGGAATCGTCGATGACAAACTGCCGCTGGTGGACGAGCGCAGCCGCTCGCTGACCTTCAAGCTGCAATGGGAAGTGTAACCAGGCAAGGAGCTGGTCGTGATTCTGACGTGCGCTACGCAACCCGTGGCTCGGTGCTATGCTTTCACCATGACTACTGATACCGATATTGAACTGTCCGGCGCCTTCCAGGCCAAGGACAGCAACGGCCGTACCCTCGACGTCAAGGCGATCCGCATTTTCGACGAGGGTTACGGGATCATCGATGTGTACGTGGAGTTCGCCGCCAAGCTCGACCCGGATGCCTACAAGGACACCGTCCTGGTGCGTCAACTCGTCGAGCGCCTGCGCACGCTTGGGTATGTGGGGCCTGATTTTGGCCACAGCGACCCGGGCCTGCAGGAGAGCCGACTGATCGTGCTCGAGGCGCCGGAAGAATTTTCCGCGTTTGCCAAGAGCCGTGGCTGGAAGAATCTGGCGGAAGAGTTCGACGAATAAGCTGCAGCAATAACGTGGCGAAAAAATGGGGCCGGGTTCGTCATCGAACCCGGCCCCATTGTCGTAGAACCTGCGCCGTGCTTATGAACCCAGGCGCAGTTGCAGTCCCGTGTCGGTGTAGGTCGGCGTCACGCTAAAGCCGTCAACCGTGATGGTCTCGAACTTGCCCTTCAGGCTTGCCGCACTGATGACGGTGAGCGTGTCGCCCACGGCCGGCTTGACGCCGTCCTGGAACTTGATGCGCAGCGTGCCGCCGCCGATGGTGGCAGCGCCCGTGACGCTCAGGCGCCCGCCCTGGGCCGCGCCCAGGCGCAGTTCCAGCGCCGCGCCGGTCAGCTGCGTGTACTTGCCGCCCACGACCAGCGTGGCCGGTGCGTTGCTGATCACGGTGCCGCCGCCGGCCACATACACGTCACCCGTGCCGAAGGCCGTCGTCGACAGCGCTTCGAGGCTACCGGCGTCCACTTGCGTGCCGCCGGTCCAGGCATTCTTGCCGCCCAGTTTCAACGTGCCCGTGCCTTGCTTGACCAGCTTGCCTGCGCCGGTGATGTCGTTGCGCCAGCGGTCCGCTGCGTGGAAGCCACCCTTGGTCGCGTCCATGTTCAGCACGACGTTGCCGGCGAAGACTGCGTAACCCTCGGCCGCAGCGAACAGATTCAGACGGCCCCAGCCTTCAGCATCGTCCAGCGTCGGATAACCCGAGCCGATCGCGGTGGTTTTCAGCACCACGCGGCGCTGCGCGTCGGTCAGGTATGGCAGGCGCGTTTCGAGCAGCACTTCGGCACCTTTCGGCACGACGGCCGGCGCGGTGGTCGAGCCGATCAGCGGCAGGCCGTAGGTCATGCGGCGCAGGTAGTTGGCTTTGCTGGTCGCGTAGTCGGCAAAGCGGTCGTTCGCCGGCGTGCCCGAGATGGCGTAGCTCGGGAAGGTGCTGGCGGTCGTGCCGGTCAGCTTTATCAGCGTGCTCTGGGCCTGCTCGCGGGCGGCAGCGCGCGTGGCGGCACCGGCAGCGACCAGGTTCGCGGCGGCGACGGCTTGCGCCTGCACGCGGCCACTGATCACGTCCAGCGGTGAGTGCATGCCGGCGTAGATGCGGCTCTCGCCCAGTTCCAGGCCACGGCCGACCAGTTCCTGGTAGCGTTCCGGCAGCACATAGGCCATCGCGACAGCGTTGCGCACCGCCTCGGCCGAGTGGCCGCTGGTAAAGCCGCCATCGGTGCCCGGTGTCGTGCTCTTGGCCGGTTCGAGTTGCGGCACGACCTGCACCGCGCTGCTCCAGCGGTAAGGGCGCGCGTACTTGTAGAAGCGCTTGGCCGGCTCGGTCGAACCGTTGCCGCCCATCGCATTGACCAGGTCGACGACCTTGCCGAATTCGGCATTGGCGGCGCCGCCGACGCCGTTGTTGTTGCCGCCATCTTCGTACTTGACCTTGGTGGCATCGGCCGGCATATCGTTGATGGTGGTGGTCGCGCGGGAAGCGCTGCGCCACGCATCGGTCAGCGGGCCCATGCCGCCGGTCACGCTGTAGCCCTTGCCGCGGCGGTCGTCCAGATACGCCAGCAGAGCCTGCTCGGCCGTGCGGCTGGCGGTGGCCTTGACCACGTAATCGATGTTGGCATTGTGCACGGCGGCGTTGACGATCGTGCCGCCATTGGTGCCATCGTTCGGCACGCCGGTCCAGCTCGATGCGGCGACGGCCGGGAAGCCGTCAACGGCCGGGGCCGTCTGACCTGCATCGACGAGTTCGGTCGAAGGCTTCCAGATGGCAAGCATGCCGCCCAGCACGCGCACGCCGGCATTGGTGGCCAATGTGGCGTAGCGCGCGTCGCCGCGCTGGTTGGTGGCAGCGGTGTCGACAAAGGCAAGCGCTGTCGGCACCGGCGCCGTGTCGGCCGCGCCCTGGTCGGCTGGCGCGGCCGGGATGACGATGGCGACATCGGCGGGAGCGTCGTCATGGTGGTCGGAACCACCGCACGCGGACAGCGCAAGGGCGGCGCCGATGGCAGCGGCGAGCGGAAGACGGCGAAGAACGACGTGGTGCATGCAAGACCCTTCAATGGTGGTGAGGCGAAAAATTGAAGGGATGATAAGAAGTGCATGTGACGTCATGATGACGTGCGGCCGGTGGCGCCCGCTCACCGGCGACGGGCCCGTCCAGGCGCCCGCCCGGCGTCAATCGACCGTCACCCCCGCGTCCTTGACCACTTTGCCCAGCTTGACCGATTCGGTGCGCATCAGGGTGCCGAACGCTTCCGGCGTACCGCCGACGACCGGCGTGCCCAAGTCTTCCCATTTCTTGCGGAAGACCGGATCGGCGAAGATCTCGTTGAGCGCCTGGTTCAGGCGCATCACCACCGGCTTGGGCGTGGCGGCAGGCGCCACGATGCCGTGCCAGCCCGTGACGTTGTAACCGGTCAAGCCCGCTTCGGCCAGGGTCGGCACGTCCGGCAAGCTCGGGACGCGCGTGGCCGTCGTCACGGCGATGGGATGCAGCTTGCCCGTCTTGATATATTGGACCGAGCTGCCCAGGATGTCGAACATGACGTTGACGTGCCCGCCGAGGACATCGTTCAGCGCCGGGCCGGCGCCCTTGTACGGGACGTGCTGCAGCCTGGTGCCCACCGCAGTGTTGAACAGTTCGCCCGCCAGGTGCTGCGGGGTGCCGTTGCCGGCCGAGGCAAAGCTCAGCATCTCCGGATGCTCTTTTGCCATGGCAATGAACTGCTTGACGTTCTTGACCGTGACCGAAGGGTGCACTTCGAGTACCAGCGGAAACGCCGAGATCTGGATCACCGGGGCGAAATCCTTCTCCGGGTCGAACGGAATCGATTTGTACAGCGTCTTGTTCACTGCCATCGGCCCGCTTGCCGCCAGCAGGATCGTGTAGCCGTCCGGCGTCGACTTGGCCACCATGCCGGTCCCGATATTGCCGCCGGCGCCGCCCCGGTTGTCGATAATGACCGGGACCTTGAACTTCGCCTGCAGCGGCCCCTGGATCAGGCGCGCCATGGCATCGGTCGGCCCGCCTGGCGGGTAGGGCACGACGAAGCGGATTGGTTTGGACGGATACACGTCGGCGGCCCCGGCGGCGAGCGCCTGGGTCATGAACAGCGTTGCGAGAAATACCTTCTTGAGCATGCTTTGTCTCCGGTTTGTCTTGTTTTGTTTTGGTGGGGTGGTACGTTGTCGCTCAGAGCGCCTGCTGCGCCAGGCGCCGTTTCAGTTCATGCACGGCGCTGTGCACGGTGGTCAGCACCGGCGCACCGGCTGCACGGACACAGGCGTCATGCGCGCGCGCCATGCTGAATTGCGCCAGTGCGATCGTCGCGCAGCCGTCGTCGATCAGCCGGCGTGCGCTGTCTGCGATGAGCTCGTCATGCAGTTCGACGTCGCCCCGGTTGAGCGCATCGAGCGCGCCTTCGGCCAGCGCGCAGCGCAGTGCCACGCGCGCCGGAAATTCCGGGGGCATCGAGGCCAGCGTGGGGCCGAACGTTGCGATCAGACCCACCGGGCCGGCCGCCTGACCGGCGTCGGCATCGGCAATCATGGCCTGGTTCGGCTTGAGCACGGGAATATGCGGATAGCGCTGCGCCACCGCTTCGATGCAAGGGCCAAAGGCGGAACAGGTAAACAGGATCGCTTCGGCGCCGCTGCCAAGCGCGTAATCGGCCAGATCGGCGAAGCGCTTGTGCATCGCAGCGTCGAGGCCACGCCCGGATCGTGCCAGGTCGGCCGACAGCGAATCGTCGAGCAGATTCATGCGCGTGGCCTCGGGCCATTGCTCGGCCATGAAGGCGTTGATCGGCTCGACCGAATGGCTCAGGGCGTGGATCAGGGCGATGCGCGGTGCCGGGCGGTTCGTCGCTGAAGGGGGGGCAGACATGATCATTGGTCCTCGATCTGTGGCAGTTCAGGCGCCAGCAGGCGCAACCCGGCCATCAACAGGCCATCGTAACGCGCGCGCTCGGCGGCAATGGTTTCCGGCGTCCAGCGATAAAAACCTTCGCCCGTCTTCATCCCGTAGTGGCCGGCGTCGTAGCGCTGCGCCAGCACGCGGGCCGGCGTGGTGTTGGCCGCCAGCGACGGGTACATGGTAGCGGCTGCCGGGAAGTGCACGTCAATGCCGGCATGGTCGCGCTGCAGCACGGGGCCGGCCGCAAGGTAGCGAAAGCCGAAGCCGAAGCGCACCGCGGCGTCGACGTCTTCGGCCGTTGCAATGCCGGCGTCGATCAGCGCAAATGCTTCGCGCGCGAGGGCGTGCTGCAGGCGGTTCGCCAGGAAGCCCGGCAGATCCTTGCGTACCAGCACCGGCACCATGCCGCAGGCACGCATGAAGGCCATCAACGCCTCGGCCAGCTCGCCCGACGAATTCGCACCGAGCACCACCTCGACCAGCGGCACCAGATGCGCTGGCATGAAGAAATGCAGGCCCAGCATGCGCTCGGTGCTTTCCAGGTGTTCGCCGATGGCCGAAATCGGAAAGCTCGAGCTGTTGCTGCACAGCAGGGTATCGGGGCGCGCGCGCTGGACCAGCTCGGCAAACAGTGCCTGCTTGAGTGCCAGCTTTTCTGGAATGCACTCGATCACCAGGTCGATTGCTTGCCAGTCGAGTTCGTCGAGGCTGGCGCAGGTCGTGATGCGCTCGCGCTTGTGTTCCAGTCCCAGCTTGCGCAGGTTGTCACCAAAATAGGTATCGAGCGCGTCGCGGCGCGTGGCGCCAGGTTCGAGCACGATCGCGCGGCAGCCGGCACGCGCCAGCACGATGGCCACGTCGGCGCCCATCGTGCCGCCACCTGCGACGAGGGCCAGCGCTTGCGCTGGCTTGGGAAGTGTCGAGTTTTCCATCATCATTTTTTTGAGAAGAGAATGAACTTAGTTTGCGCTTCATCAAATTATCTGGGAAACGCATTTTTTCTATAAACTTATCGATTATGGAGATAAATCTATCAGCACGTGAATTGCGGGCCTTCCTTGCCCTGGCGGACACGCTCAGCTTCAGCAAGGCGGCGCAGCAGGTCTGCCTGTCACAGTCGGCCCTCTCGACACTCATCGGTCGTCTCGAGGAAGGCTTTGGCAGTCGCCTGTTTTCGCGCACCACGCGCTCGGTCGCCTTGAGTGCTGCCGGCGAGGTGCTGGTTCTGCACGCCCAGCAATTGCTGGCCGATATCGAGCGCTCGGCCGCGGCCGTGCGCGACGTGACGGCGCTGCATCGTGGGCGGGTGGCATTGGCCGCGATGCCGTCGCTGGCAGCGCGGCTCGTGCCGCGCCTGTTCCGTGTCTTTCATGCGCGCCATCCCGACATCGCGCTGTCGCTTGCCGACACACTGTCGGAACCGGCGTTCGAGCTGGTGCGCCAGGGGCGCGTCGATTTCGCCATCACCGCCGCCAATCCGGCCTACCAGGATCTGGAGTACATCCCGCTGACAACGGATGAATTCGTCCTGCTGGCGGCGCCAGGGCATCCGCTGGGCCGCGACAGTGGCCCGATCCGCCTGCCCGAGACGCTGCCGTATCCGCATATTTCGATGTCGCGCCATACCAGCGTGCGGCAATACGTGGACGCGGCCGCGCTGCAGGCGGGAATCAATTTTTATCCGGCCTTTGAAGTCGATCACCTGGCCACGATTGGCGCGATGGTGGTCGAGGAACTGGGTGTGGCGGCCTTGCCGAGCCTGGCGGCCGATGTGATTGCCAGCGCCGGGCTGGTGCGGCGTGAGCTGGTCGATCCCGTCATTCGCCGCTCGATCGGCGTGGTCCGGCGCAGCGAAGGCGTGCTGACGCCAGCGGCGCAGGCGATGCTGGCGCTGTTGCAGGAGCAGATTGCGGATGGTTCTTGAGCGGCGCGGCGATTGCCGCGCCGTGGGAGACTACATGATCAGAACGCGGCGATGCCGGTCTGTGCGCGGCCGAGAATCAGCGCGTGGATGTCGTGCGTGCCCTCGTAGGTGTTGACCACCTCGAGGTTGACCATGTGGCGAATGATGCCGAACTCATCCGAAATGCCGTTACCACCCAGCATGTCGCGCGCCACGCGGGCGATATCGAGCGACTTGCCGCACGAGTTGCGCTTCATGATCGACGTGATTTCCGGCGCCGCCGTGCCTTCGTCCTTCATGCGGCCCAGGCGCAGGCAGCCCTGCAGGCCGAGCGTGATTTCGGTCTGCATGTCGGCCAGTTTCTTTTGCACCAGCTGGTTCGCCGCCAGCGGTTTGCCGAACTGCTGGCGATCCATCGTGTACTGGCGCGCCGTGTGCCAGCAATCTTCGGCCGCGCCCAGCGCGCCCCAGGCGATGCCGTAGCGGGCCGAATTCAGGCAGGTGAACGGGCCTTTCAGGCCGCGCACGTCGGGGAACGCATTTTCTTCGGGGCAGAACACATTGTCCATGACGATTTCGCCGGTGACCGACGCGCGCAGGCCAAATTTGCCGTGGATCGCCGGGGCCGACAAACCCTTCCAGCCTTTTTCCAGCACGAAGCCGCGGATCGCGCCTTCGTCGTCCTTCGCCCACACGACGAACACGTCGGCCACGGGCGAGTTGGTGATCCACATCTTGGCGCCGGACAGGCTGTAGCCACCCTCGACCTTGCGCGCGCGCGAAATCATCGAGCCAGGGTCGGAGCCGTGGTTTGGCTCGGTCAAGCCGAAGCAGCCGATCCATTCGCCGGTGGCCAGCTTCGGCAGGTATTTCTGCTTGGTCGCTTCGTTGCCGAATTCGAAGATCGGGACCATGACCAGCGACGACTGCACGCTCATCATCGAGCGGTAGCCGGAATCGACGCGCTCGACTTCGCGCGCGATCAGGCCGTAGGCCACGTACCCCATCGCCGGGCCGCCGTATTCTTCGGGAATGGTCGGACCGAGCAGGCCCAGTTCGCCCATTTCGCGGAAGATCGACACATCCATCGACTCGTGGCGAAACGCCTCGAGCACGCGTGGGCGCAGCTTGTCCTGGCAATAGGCAGCGGTGGCGTCGCGCACCATGCGCTCTTCATCAGTCAGCTGGCTGTTCAGCAGCAGCGGGTCATCCCAATGGAAAGCGGCTTTCTTGGGCGAGTCGGTACGGGTCATCGGAAATCCTGTCTCTGAATTCTGGTTAGAAGTTACCTGACCATTATAGAAACGTGGCGCAGCCCGATCTATTCAAACTGCGACAAGCATTTTCATTTTTGACTGGCGGTGCTGCCGAACTTGCCGCCGTGGAAGATCAACGCCGGCTGCGCTTGCAACTGGCATTCTTCGACCTCGCCGACAAAGATGACGTGGTCGCCTTCTGGGTAGCGGCTGCGGTTGTGGCATTCGAACCAGGCCGACACGCCCTTGAGGATCGGCAGGCCGGTGCGCGAGAGTTCGTAGTCGACGCCCTCGAACGGGTTTTCGCCGCGACGCGCAAAGCGCATGGCAAGGTCTTCCTGGCCGGCGGACAGCACATTGATCACATAGTGCGAGTTGCCGCTGAAGATCGGCATGCTGTTGGCCGCGGCGCCCAGGCTCCACAGCACCAGCGGCGGATCGAGCGAGACCGAGTTGAACGAGCTGGCCGTCAGGCCACGGAAGGTGCCATCGGCCAGGCGGGTGGTAATCACGGTGACGCCAGTCGCAAACTGCGACAGCGCCTGGCGGAAATGGGTCGTATCGAAGCCGCGTGTGGTGGCGCGGTCAGAAAGTGTATTCATGGTGTTCCTGGAACTGTGGCGCTTATTATGCCACCGTCCCGTCCAAGCCTGCGGCGGGATGCTGATTGTGGACATCGGCAGCGGGTCAATACAGCGAAAAGCCATGCTTTGCGCTACATTAAGCTTATCGAAATTTTAAGAATGCAAGGTCCATCATGAGTGAGCAAACAGCGGGCGACGTCGCCATCCTCGGGGGCGGCTGCTTCTGGTGTATCGAGGCAGTGTTTCTCGAAGCACGCGGCGTCACGCGCGTGGAATCGGGCTATATGGGCGGCCATGCCGATCAACCGACCTACGAGGCCGTCTGCAACGGCACCACCGGCCACGCCGAGGTCGTGCGCCTGGAATTTGATCCGTCGGTCATCAGCTATCACGACATTCTCGAGATCTTTTTCACGATCCACGATCCGACGACCTTGAATCGTCAGGGCAATGACGTCGGCACGCAATACCGGTCGGTGATTTTCACCACGTCGCCGGCGCAGGACGCCGTCGCGCACACCGTGATGGCCGAGATGGCCATGGTGTGGGATGCGCCGCTGGTGACGCAAGTGTTGCCGCAGCAAACCTGGTTCAAGGCCGAGGACTACCACCAGAATTACTTCGCGCAACACCCGCTGCAGGGCTATTGCGCGTTCGTCGTGGCGCCGAAAGTGGCGAAGTTTCGTACTACGTTTGCTGAACGACTCCGGTAGCGTGGATGGCTTCGCCATCCACGCGGTGATCGATACCGGTGCCGATCAAGCACCGGATGATCTCGCTGCCAACCATCACCGCGTGGGAGGCCTAGCCTCCCACCCTACGGCTGAAGACGGCTACGCGTCCAGCTGCCGTCCGGGTGGCGCTGGTAGACGATCCGGTCATGAAAGCGCGAGCGCCGGCCTTGCCAGAACTCGATGCGCTCCGGCACCAGGCGGAAACCACCCCAGTTGGCAGGGCGCGCCGGATCGTCGCCGGCAACCTGCGCCACGGCGTCGTAATTTGCTTCGAGCGCGGCGCGGCTTGCAATCGGGCTGCTCTGCTGTGAAGCGATGGCCGCCACCCGGCTCTTGAGCGGGCGACTGCGGAAATAATGGTCGCTTTCTTCGCTCGAGGTCATTTCGACGCGGCCTTCGATGCGGATCTGGCGTTCGAGTTCGCTCCAGAAGAACAGCAGGGCAGCCTGGTTGTTGGCGCCCAGTTCCTGCGCCTTCTGGCTGTCGTAATTGGTGTACCAGGTAAAGCCGCGCGGATCGAATTGCTTGATCAGCACGATGCGCGAGCTCGGCCGGTTGCCCGGGCCGACGGTTGCCAGCGTCATCGCATTCGGCTCGTTCACTTGCGCTGCCAGTGCCTGCTCGAACCATGCCGTGAACTGCGCGATCGGGTCGTCCAGCACATCGTCTTCGTTCAGGCTGGCCTGGCCGTAATCCTGGCGCAGGTCGGCCACTGCCTGGCCGACGCCGGCTGTCTTGGCCGATGTTGTGGCCGATGCCGTGGCCGATGCCACCGGCTGGTCAAACGCCTCGGGTGCCAGCAGGCCACGGCGGCGCTGCATTGCCTGGCCCAGTTGCGCCATCTGTTCAAGCGAGAACAGGCGCAGCGCCATCGGCGCCAGCGTGCTTTCTTCGCGCGCCATGTGCGCCGTGTAGCGGGCCACGAAATGCTCGACCGCCGTGCTGGAGAGCATGGTTCCAGTGCCGGCTTCGATTGCCCTCAGTTGCTCGTGCAGGTCTTGCCACAGGGCGTCCATCTCGTTGTGGTCCTGCACGATCGTCGGCGCCAGCGCCTGCAGCGTGGCGGCGTCGTCACCCTGCGCGGTGGCGCGCAGCATCGGGATCAGGTCCTGCTCTTCGTCGTCGTGGTGCATGTGCGCGGCCTTGTCGAAGTAGCGCAGCACGGCGCCGGCGGCGTCGCGCGCCTGCTTGTCGACGCCGTGTTCGGCCAGGTGCGGCAGCAGCTTTTCGAGAGTGGACAGTTGTTTGCGGATGCGGTCATGGCAATGCTTGAGCACGGCGATCGGCTGGGAGAAATCGGGGGCGGTGTCGGGCAGGAGAGAGGTCATTGGGCTGTGGGAGACACGCAGGTTATTTGGTTGACGAACGATTATTCTAGTGTAGTCGCGAAAGACCTGTCCGCTACAATATCGGGATGAATCAATTACTTGAGCAAGGGGCGGCGGCGACGCCCACGGAGGATGGCGACTTTGCGCGCCGCTTCGGCGGCATCGGGCGCCTGTATGGTGAGCCTGCGCTGGAACGTTTCCGCGCGGCGCACGTTTGCGTGATCGGCGTGGGCGGCGTCGGTTCGTGGGTGGTGGAAGCGCTGGCGCGCAGCGCCATCGGCCACCTGACCCTGATCGATCTCGACAACGTGGCCGAATCGAACATCAACCGCCAGATCCAGGCCCTGACGTCGACCATTGGCATGCCGAAGATCGAAGCGCTGCGCCAGCGCATCGCCGAGATCAATCCGTTTTGCCAGGTGACGCTGGTCGAGGACTTCATCGACCTGGAGAACATCGAAACGCTGGTGGCCAATCAGGGCTTCGACTACGTGGTCGATGCGATTGACAGCGTCAAGCCGAAAGCGGCGCTGATCGCCTGGTGCAGCGCCAACCAGATGCCGCTCGTGGTCGTGGGCGGCGCGGGCGGCCAGATCGATCCGACCAAGGTCGAGATCCGCGATCTGGCGCGCACCGAGCAGGAGCCGCTGCTGAAAAAAGTGCGCAAGCTGCTGCGCGCGCAATACGGTTTTTCGCGCGGCGAAAAGCAGAAGTACCACATCGACGCCGTGTTTTCGATGGAGCCGCTGCAGTATCCGGAGACGGGCGACGCCTGCGAGATCGATGACAGCGGCATCACGGGGCTGAACTGCGCCGGCTTCGGTTCGTGCATGGTGGTAACCGCCACCTTCGGCATGGTGACGGCCGGACAGGTGCTGCGCCGGCTGGCCGAGGCGGCCAATGCCCGGGCTGCGGCAGCTGCCACGGCCGGGCAAACTGTGCAAGCTGAGGCTGCCTTGCTATCATAGGTGCAGATGCAACCTCCCGGTTGCGACCTTTTGATGGAAGAGCACACATGATTCGTCGATCCGCAGTCATCGCCCTGCTCCTGGTTGCAGGCAGCGCCCAGGCCCAGGAAGGCGCACAGGACGCCAGCAAGCCCGCGACCCAGCCGCCGGAAGCGCAGCAGCCAGCTACTGCGCCTGCCGTTGCCCCGGTCACGCCGCCGGTTGCCGCTGAAACCCAGGCGCCGCAGGTCGAGATCGTCGATCGCGTGGTCGGCACGGGCAAGGAAGCCTCGCTGGGCAGCAATGTCGTCGTCAACTACACCGGCTGGTTCCACAAGCCGCTGGCCAAGCAGCAGCGCGGCCGCAAATTCGATTCGTCGCTCGACAACGGGCGCGATCCGCTGGAATTCCAGCTGGGCGCGGGCCGCGTGATCAAGGGCTGGGAGCAGGGCGTGGCTGGCATGAAAGTCGGCGGCAAGCGCACGTTGATCATCCCGAGCGCGCTGGCCTACGGCAAGCGTGGCGCGGGCGGCGGAATGATTCCGCCGGACTCGGATCTGATCTTCGACGTCGAACTGCTCAACGTGAAGTAATGCGGTCCTGGCGTGGCCCGGTTCCGCGCCACACCCGTCTTTCAGTGCGCAGGCCCGTGCAGCGTGCAGTGATGATGGGTCGTGCCTTCCTCGACCTGCAGCGTGCAGTGATGAATCGCGAACTGCGCGCTTAACCCGTCCACCATCGCATCGATCGCCGCGTCGCCCGGATACCCGGCGGGCATCACGACGTGCGCCGTCAGCGCCGTCTCGGTCGTGCTCAGCGCCCAGATGTGCAGGTCGTGCAGGTCGGCCACGCCGGGCTGCGCGAGCAGGAAGGCGCGTACCTTGTCGGCATCCACGCCGGGCGGCACGGCCGCCATCGACAGCTGCACCGATTCGCGCAGCAGCGACCAGGTACCCAGCACGATCACCACCACGATCACCAGGCTGACGGCCGGATCGATCCAGGTCCAGCCCGAGAACAGGATGACCAGGCCCGAGATCGCCACGCCCAGCGACAGCGCCGCATCGGCCGCCATGTGCAGGTAGGCGCCGCGGATGTTCAGGTCGCCCTTGCTGCCGGCCAGGAACAGCCAGGCCGAAAAGCCGTTGATCAGGACGCCGATGGCGGCAACGATCGACACCGTGGCCCCGGCCACCGGCGCCGGTTCGGCGAAGCGCTGCACGGCTTCCCAGGCGATGGCACCGCACGCCACCATCAACAGCAGGCCGTTGCCCATTGCCGCAAGGATTGACGAGCCGCGCAGGCCGTAGGTGTAGCGGCCGGTGGGCACGCTTTTGGTCAGCACGGCCGCGCCCCACGCCAGCACCAGGCCCAGCACGTCGGACAGGTTGTGGCCGGCGTCGGCCATCAGCGCCGTCGAATGCGCGATGAAGCCGTAGGTGAATTCGATGATGACGAAGGCCATGTTCAGGCCGATCGCCAGCGCGAAAGCGCGCCCGTTGCCTTCGGGGGACGGCATGTGGTGATGGTGATGACCGAAGCCGTGGCCATGATCGTGGTCGTCATGGCTCTCTTGCTTGTGATCGTGCTTGTGCTCGTGACCATGGTCGTGGTCGTGGTCGTGGCCGTGGTCGTGCTTGTGGTCTTGGCTCATGCGTCCATTCCGGTGGCGGGTTCGGCAATGTGCTCGAACATGGTGGAAAGCAGGCTGCTGATGTGGGCATCGGCAGCCGCGTAAAAGACTTGCTTGCCCTGACGCTCGGCCTTGACGATGCGGGCCGCGCGCAGCAGCCGCAGGTGGTGGCTGACCAGTGAACTGGACAGCGACAGCGCGCTGGCGATGTCGCCCACGGCCGTCGGCTGCGTCAGGCAAGCCAGCACGATGCGCAGACGCGTTGCATCACCCAGCAGGTGGAACAGGTCGGCCAGCTGGCCGATCGCTTCTTCGGGCGGCGGGGCGATCGGCTCGGCGGCCGGGTGGGTGCTTTCGTGCATGCCACTCTAACATGTGAATAGGTGTTCATATGTTAGAGCAAAGAACTGTGCCGGGCAAGCACGGCGTGGCGCGACACGTGTTTAGTGAGGAGGCTTGTCGCGCACCTGCCCATCGGCGTCGCGAATCTCAGGCTGCCCCAGCCCAAGCTTCTGCAACTGCGGCAGGATCTTGCGCCGTTCACCCACTGCCACCACGATCATCCGGTCCGGATCGAGCCAGCGGCGCGCGACCGCCTGCACGTCGTCGACACCGACATTGGCCAGGTGCGTGGCCAGGCTGTCGTAGTAATCCGCCGGCAAACCATAGACGAACAACTCCGTCAGACTCGCGCCGATGTCGGCGTTGGTCTCGAACTGCCCCGGCAGCGACAGCAGTTGCGCATTGCGCGCCGCGGTCAGTTCGTCGCTGGAGATCGGCTGCTCGCGCAGCAGCGCGACTTCGCGCAGGATTTCGCGCACCGCTTCGCCGGTCGCGTTCTGCTGCACGCTCGTTTCCACCGAAAACGGCGCCGGCTGGCGGTCGTAGTCGAAGTGCGAGTGGATGCCGTAGGTCAGCCCGCGCGTCTCGCGCAGGTTGTTATTGAGCCGGCTCGAGAACATCCCGCCCAGCACACCGTTCATGATTTGCAGCGCCGGGAAGTCGGGCGTGTCGCGCGCCGGGCCCATGGTCGCCACCTGCAGCGCCGTCTGGCCGGCGTCCGGCTGATCGATCACGACCAGGCGCGCAGCCGTCGGCTTGGCCGGGACGGGCAGGGCAGGCGGCGCATCAACCGCCGTCCAGTCGCCGAACTGCGCCTGCGCCAGCGCTTCGAGTTCGGCGCGCGTGATGTCGCCCGTGACCACCAGTGCCGCGTTCGACGGCACGTAATGGCGGCGCCAGAAGCCCGCGATGTCGTCGCGCGTCGTGCGCCGGATGGCCGGCTCCAAGCCAAGCTGGCCATAGCCTTTCGGATGGCCGGCGCCGAACAGCGCGCCCGCCGCCGCCAGTGCGGCCACGGTTTCCGGGTCGTCGCGCTGCTGCGTGAGCGCGCCGAGGCGGTCCTGGCGCTGGCGTTCGATCTCGGCGGCCGGGAACGCCGGGTGCTGGACGATGTCGGCGACGATGGCCAGCGCGCGCGCGAACGTGGCTTTGAGCGCCAGCAGCGACACGGTGGACACATCGTCGCTGCTGCCCGTGTCCATGAAGGCGCCCAGCTGCGCGATGTCGTCGGCAATGGCCGGCGCGCTGCGCGTGGCCGTGCCTTCTTCCAGCATCTGCGCGGTGAACCCGGCCAGGCCGGGCAGGTCGGGCGGATTGGCGGCCCCGCCGCTGCGCACCACGAGCTGGCTCGACACGAGCGGCAGCGCTTTGTTCTGGTAATGGATCACGGTCAGGCCATTGGCCAGCGTGAAGGTCTCGCCACGCGGCTGCTTGAAGCGCGGCGTCGGGCCTGCTTTCGGCGGCGTTGCGCGCCACGCTTCGGCCACGTTGACCGGGGCCACCGGCGTCGGCGCAGCCGCGGTGCGGGCGGCCTTGCCAATGCGGGGATCGTCCACCTTCGGCTTGCCCGGCACGCCCGTGACGACGGCGCGTGCCTGCTGCGGCAGCCAGGTCTGCACCGCGCGCTGGACGGCGGCGGCGTCGATGCGGCGCAGGCGCGCCAGGTCCTGGTCCAGGTAGCCCGGATCGCCCGTGTACAGATTGTAGTGATTGAGCTGCTCGGCCAGGCCATCGCCGCCCAGCTTTTCGAGCGATGCCAGCAGCGACGTTTCCAGGCTGTTGCGGGCGCGTTCGACTTCGCGCGCGGTCGGGCCTTCGGTGCGCAGCAGGGCGAGCTCGGCGTCGATCGCCGCTTCGATTTCTTGCGGCGTGTGGCCGGCGCGCGCCGTCACGTCGATGACGAAAGTGGAGGCCAGGCCCAGCGAGCCTTGCGTGGCCGACACGTCCTGCGCGATCTGGCGTTCGTAGACGAGCGACTTGTACAGGCGGCTCGACTTGCCGCCGCCGAGGATCGTCGCCGCCACCATCAGTTCGGCGTCCCCCGGTTGATACGCCGGTGGTGTGAGCCAGCCCATGAACACGCGCGGCAGTTCGACGCGGTCGCGCACGACGACGCGGCGCTCGGCCGTGATGGGGGGCGTGACCACGTGCGGGCGCACCACGCCCGGCCCACGGCGCAGGCCGCCGAAGTAGCGCGTGACCAGGTCGCGCACGGTCTGCTTGTCGATATCGCCGGCGATCACCAGGCTGGCATTGTTGGGGCCATAGTATTGGGTGAAGAAGGCGCGCACGTCTTCCAGGCGCGCGCTCTGGATGTCGGCGTGCGAACCGATGATCGAGGCCGCGTACGGGTGCCCTTGCGGGAACAGCGTGCGCGCCAGCGCTTCCTCGACGATGCCGTACGGCTCGCCCTCGACGGTCTGGCGCCGCTCGTTGCGCACCACGTCCTGCTGGTTGGTCAGCGCCTGCTGGTCGAGCACGTCGAGCAGGTAGCCCATGCGGTCGGCGTGCACCCACAGCGCCAGTTCGAGCTGGTTCGACGGCACGGTGTCGTAGTAGCTGGTGCTGTCGTACCCCGTGCCGCCATTGCTGTCGGTCGCGCCGGCGCCTTCGAGCAGGCGGTCGGCCATGCCGCGCGGGATGTGCGCGGTGGCGGCGAACATCATGTGCTCGAACAGGTGGGCAAAGCCCGTCAGACCGGGCGCCTCGTTGGCCGGGCCGACGTGGTACCACAGGTTCACGGCCACGATGGGCAGCCGCTTGTCTTCGACCAGGATCACTTGCAGGCCGTTGGGCAGCACCAGTTTGTCAAAGGCGATCGCCGGCACGGGCGCGGATGCCGATGACGACACAGGTGCGGGGGGCTGCGCCTGGGCCGGGCCGGAGGCCGGCGCAGCGGCCAGCATCAGCGGGACCATCAGGGTAGGAATATTCAAGCATTCTCCAGACAATTCATTGGCAACGACCCTGGCGTCGGCCAGGCGACGCCCCCGACCAGCCGGCAGGGTGGGCTGCAGGAGGCCGGCGATACTGGCCCCGCGCAACGCGCTATTATCGCGGATACGCAGGAAAGGCGTGGGCAGGCGTCGCCATTGCCTGGCTATTCGACGAAGCGCAGCAGCCCGCGCAGCGCATGCGCCACGGCCTGCGCCCGCACGGCCTGGCGGTCGCCCTGGAACACCAGGCGCTCGGTCTGAACGCGGTCGCCCTGCGCCCAGCCAAAGCACACGGTGCCAATCGGCTTGCCTGGTACGGCGCCGGTCGGGCCGGCAATGCCGGTGGTCGAGACGGTCACATCGGCGCTGCTGTTGGCAACCGCGCCCAAGGCCATGGCGGCGGCCACTTCTTCGCTGACAGCGCCGAACTGGGCGATGACGGCGTCGGACACGTCGAGCATGTCGTTCTTGGCCGTGTTCGAATAGGTGACGAAGCCGCGCTCGAACCAGTCGCTCGAGCCGGGAATATCGGTGAGCGCCTGGGCGATGCCGCCGCCGGTGCAGGATTCGGCCGTGGCCAGCATCAGTTTTTTGGCGCCAAGCGTCTGGCTGACCTGATTTGCAAGATCGGTAAGTGCATGCGTCACGTGCGTCTCCTTGGGCGGTCGGCGGACGGGCTTGTCCGTGTGATGCCATTCTAGCGCGCAGTGCACCGGCACGGCATCCTGGCTGTAGAGAGGTCTCCCTTCGATATTGCCATATGTAAAGACGATATACTTTCCACATCGACACATCAAGGTGAAGTCGTTGTCGAGACCTGATAGATGTTCCGTGCGACATGTGGCTTGCCCGGGCTGCTATGCTGGAAAGCAGCTGGCCTTTGTGACCAGATGGCTCTTTTTTGTTTCACATAAATTTTACAATGCCGTACGGACGCATCGCATGTGGCCAGCCAGGGTTGGCCCGATCGTGAAGACGCCAGCCCAGCCGGGCCAGCGCCCAGCGCACGTGCGTCGCCGTTTCGTAAAACGATTCGTGGAGGAAGCATGAGCCGCCAGCGCTCGATCCGCAAGAAGCTGGTAGCCATGGTGATGACGACCACACTCGTCGCACTGCTGGTCTCGATCGCCCTGGTGGTGGCCTACGACCTGCGCAGCTATCACCGGACGCTCATGGACGACCTGTCGACCAACGCCGAACTGGTCGGCCACATGACGTCCGCCGCGCTTACCTTCGACGATCCACGCCTTGCCAATGAAGACCTGCTGCTGCTGCGCGCCAGTCCGCTGGTGCGCGGCGCGGCCATCTACGATGCGCGTGGCCAGCTGTTCGCCTCGTATTCTGCCGCTGGTGAAAAGCGGCCCGTGCCCAAGCGCCTCGAAGCGATCGACCAGAGCGGCAACGGCATCATGGTGGTCAGCCAGCCGATCGTCGAAAATGGCGAGACGGTCGGCACCGTCGTGATGCGGGCCGAGAACCGCATGCTGGCGCGCTTCGTCGATTACCTCGCCATCGCTGCCGGCGTGACCCTGATCGCGATGGCGATCGCCTACCTGCTCATGCGCCGCTTCGGGCGCGTGCTCACCTCGCCGATCATCGCGATCACCGAAGTGGCGCGCGACGTGGTGGCCACGCGCGACTATTCGCGCCGCGCGCCGCGCATCGGCGACGACGAGGCGGCCGCGCTGGCCGACTCGTTCAACGCCATGCTCACCGAAATCGAAGGCCGCACGCGCGAACTCGAAGATTCGCACAACGCCACCTTGCGCACGGCCAACGAACGCTCGCACGCCCAGCAGGAGGTGATGCGCCTGAACGAGAAGCTCGAGCAGCGCGTCGATGAACGCACCCTGCAACTGGCGCTGGCCAACGCCGAACTGGCCAACGCCAACGAAGAAGCGCGCAGCGCCAACCAGGCCAAGTCGGCTTTCCTGTCGTCGATGAGCCACGAGCTGCGCACGCCGCTCAATGCGATTCTGGGCTTTGCCCAGATCCTGACCTCCAACACGCTGCCATCGACACTCGAGCAAAAGAAGGAATTTGCCAACCACATCCTCAAGTCGGGCCGTCACCTGCTCACCCTGATCAACGAGATCCTCGACCTGGCCAAGGTCGAATCGGGCACGATCACGCTGTCGATGGAGCCGGTCGCGCTGGCCGACATCCTGCTTGAGTGCCGCACGATGATGGAGCCGATCGCCGCCACGCGCAAGGTGCGGGTGCTGTTCCCGGACGTCGACGGCGCCTTGGTGATGGCCGACCGCACGCGCCTGAAGCAGGTCATGCTCAACCTGCTGTCGAACGCCGTCAAGTACAACCGCGACGAGGGCGCCGTGGTGCTCACGTGCGACCAGTCCACGCCCACGCGCATGCGCCTGTCAATCCAGGATACCGGCAACGGGCTCAATCCCGAGCAGGTCGCAGGCCTGTTCCAGCCGTTCAACCGGCTGGGCCAGGAGTCGGGCACCCAGGAAGGCACCGGCATTGGCCTGGTGGTCACCAAGCGCCTGGTGGAACTGATGGGCGGCGAGATCGGCGTGACCAGCAGTCCCGGCGTGGGCAGCGTGTTCTGGATCGAACTGGCCAGCACCGCGCCGCGCACGTCCAGCCTGGTCGAACGCGCCGCGCCCGCTGGCAGCGGGTCCACGTCGTATGCCTCCGGGTCCGACGCCGCACCGCGTTTGCTGCTGTACGTCGAGGACAATCCTGCCAACCTGCGCCTGGTCGAAGAAATCGTGGCGTTCCGGCGCGACCTGCGCCTGCTGGCGGCGCACGACGGCCACCTGGGCCTGCAACTGGCGCGGGCCCACCGCCCCGACATCATCCTGATGGATCTGAACCTGCCGGGCATGAGCGGCTTCGAGGTGCTGCGCCAGCTGGGCGCGGACCCGGAAACGGCGGACATCCCGGTGATTGCGCTGACGGCCAACGCCATGCCGCGCGATATCGAGCGCGGCATGGCGGCGGGCTTTTACCGCTACCTGACCAAGCCGATCGACATCGAAAAATTTACTGAAGCGATCAACAGCACCCTGGCGGAGAGGCCCGATCTGGCCGCGCCAGGCGAAAGGATCCACCCATGATTTCCCTGTCCGACATGAGACGAGCCCGCATTTTGGTCGTCGATGACGAACCGGTCAACGTGCAGCTGCTCGAATATCTTCTCAAGACCACCGGCTACGAAAACGTCATCTCGACGTTCGACCCGCGCCAGGTCGTCGCGCTGCACCTCAAGCACCGCTTCGACCTGATCATCCTCGACCTGCACATGCCCGGCATGGACGGCTTCGACGTGATGGAGGCATTAAAGCCGCTGGAGAGCGATTCGTGGCTGCCGGTGCTGGTGGTGACGGCCGAACCGGACAAGAAACTGGCGGCGCTCGAAGCCGGCGCGCGCGACTTCATCGGCAAACCGTTCGACACGGTCGAGGTGATGACGCGCATCCGCAACCTGCTCGAGGTGCGCCTGCTGCACCGCGAGTCCCTCGACTACGGCAGCGAACTCGAACGCCAGGTGCGCGAGCGCACCGCTGAACTGGCCCGCTTTCGCGGCGCGATGGACGCCACACCCGATGCGCTGTTCCTGATCGACACGGCCAGCATGGCGATGGTCGACGTGTCCGAAGGCGCCTGCCGCATGCTGGGCTTTTCGCGCGACGCGCTGCTGCGCATCGATCCGGTGGCGCTGGGCCTGGCCTCGCGCACGCAGCTCGAGCGCCATATGGGCGTGGCCGCGCAGGGCGGGCGGCCCGAACCCGACATCGTCGAAACCGACCTGCTGCGCGCCGGTGGCGAAGGCTCGGTGCCGGTGGAAATCAGCTGGAAGCTGCAAGACCCGGAAGGCCAACGCAACGCCCAGCGCATGCTCATTGCCGTGGCGCGCGACATCAGCGAGCGCCTGCAGGCGCAGGAGCGGCTGCGCCATGCGGCCAGCTACGACGCGCTGACCGGTCTGCCGAACCGCACGCTGTTCTTCGAAAACCTGCGCAGCACGATCGAGCTGGCGCAGGACAAGAACTGGCGCGTGGCGGTGCTGTGCATCACGCTCGACCGCTTCAAGGTGATCAACGATTCGCTCGGCACCGCGCCAGGCGACGAGCTGCTGCGCCAGTTCAGCACGCGCCTGGTGCGCTGCGTGAAGGTGCGCGATTCGGTCGGGCGCCTGGGGGGCGATGAATTTGCGCTGATCCTGACCATGCCGCGCGAGCAGCAGGACGCCGTGAACATGGCCAATGAAGTGCGCGAAGCGCTGCGGCTGCCGTTCGACCTGGATGGCCAGCAGGCCGCGCTCACGGCCAGCATCGGCATCGCGATGTACCCGGACGACACGATCGACCCGGGCACGCTCGTCAAGTACGCCGACACGGCGATGGTGCGGGCCAAGGAAGCAGGCCGTGACGGCTACCGCTTCTTCACCGCCGGCATGAACGTACAGGTGCTGGCGCGCCTGGACCTCGAACTGGCGCTGCGCGGCGCCCTTGCGGACAACCAGTTCGTGCTGCACTACCAGCCCAAGATGGAGCTCAATACCGGCCGCATTGCCGGCAGCGAAGCGCTGTTGCGCTGGAACCGGCCCGGCTATGGCCTGGTGTATCCGGCCGAATTCGTGCCGGTGATGGAAGAAACCGGCCTGGTCGTGCGCGTGGGCGACTGGATCATCGACGAAGCCTGTCGCCAGATCGCGGCCTGGAACGCGGCCGGCGTGCGCGACGTGAGGGTGGCGGTGA
This sequence comes from Massilia sp. MP_M2, assembly GCF_039123635.1. Classification (NCBI taxonomy): domain Bacteria; kingdom Pseudomonadati; phylum Pseudomonadota; class Betaproteobacteria; order Burkholderiales; family Oxalobacteraceae; genus Massilia; species Massilia sp. MP_M2. Next base: position 224,601 of record NZ_JBCHJF010000004.1, on the reverse strand, counting down.
ACGTCTCGAGCCGCCAGTTCGTCGAGGGTGACCTGGAAGAAGTGGTGCGCAGCGCGCTCGAACGCCACGGCGTCGAGGCGGGCCTGCTCGAACTGGAGCTGACCGAAAGCGCGCTGATGCAAAATGCCGAGCGCACGACGGTGGTGCTCACACGCCTGAAGGCGCTGGGGATTCGCATCGCGATCGACGACTTCGGTACCGGCTATTCGAGCCTGGCCTACCTGAAGCGCTTCCCGATCGACAAGCTCAAGATCGACATCGCGTTCGTGCGCGACATCATCACCAATCCGGACGACGCCGCGATCGCGCTGGCCATCATCAGCATGGCGCACAGCCTGCACATGCAGGTGGTGGCCGAAGGCGTCGAGACGCGCGCACAGATGGCCTACCTGCGGCGCAACCGCTGCGACGAGATCCAGGGTTTCTACTTTTCACGCGCGCTGCCGGCCGCCCAGCTGGCTACGCTGGTGGTATCGAACCGCGCCAATCCGGACGAGCCGCCGGAAGTGATCGACAATGTGCAGACGCTGCTCATCGTCGACGACGATATGAACGTGCTGGCCGCGCTGCACCGATTGTTCCGGCGCGACGGCTACCGCGTGCTGACGGCATCGTCGTCGAGCGAAGGCTTTGAATTGCTGGCGCTGTACCACGTGCACGTGATTCTGTGCGACCAGCGCATGCCGGTGATGAGCGGGACCGAGTTTCTCAGCAAGGTCAAGGAGATGTATCCGGAGACGATCCGCATCATCCTGTCGGGCGACACGGGCGTGGAGGCGGTGCTCGATTCGATCAACCGCGGCGCGATCTACCGCTTCTATACCAAGCCGTGGGACGACATGGCGCTGCGCGACAATATCCGGCTGGCGTTTCACCATTACTGGATGACGCATGGACCGTATGACGACCGCAAGGTGCCGCGTGAAGACGGCGATGCCGCGCACGGGGACGCCCCGCACCCGGGCAGCGCACATCACGCACCGCTGAAGTGATCCCAGCCTGACAGCACCAAATCGAGCGCCACGCCGTGCGCATCGACCAGGCGCAGGCCGGGTGCGGCGTCGATGGTGCCAACCCGGGTGACGGGCGTGCCGGCCTGCACCCCCGCCGCCAGCACGGCGGCGCGCGCGGCGCGCGGCGCGGTAAAGCACAACTCGTAATCGTCGCCACCGGCCGCCGTGAAACGCCGCCGCAGTGCCTGTGCCTGCTGCGCCAGCACAGGGCCGGCGGGCAGGGCATCGACGTCGAGCGTCGCACCCACACGCGACACTTGCAGGATGTGGCCAAGGTCGCCCACCAGGCCGTCCGAGATATCGAGCGCCGCATGGGCAACCGGCAGGCTGGCCAGCGCCAGGCCCAGCGCCACGCGCGGCGTTGGCAGGTGCATGCGCGCGGCCGCCTGCGCGTGCAGCAGGGCATCGAGTTCCAGCTCTTTCCAGTAGCCCGCCAATGCCAGCCGCGCGTCGCCCAGTGTGCCCGAGATCCAGATGTCGTCGCCCGCCTGCGCCGCATCGCGCCGCAGCGCGTGGCCCGGCAACAGTTCGCCGAACACGGTGATGCAGATGTTCAGCGGTCCTTTGGTCGTGTCGCCCCCGATCAGTTCGCACCCGTGCGCGTCGGCCAGGGCGAACAGGCCTTGCGAAAAACCGGCGAGCCAGTCCGGGTTGGCTTCGGGCAGCGCCAGGGACAAGGTAAATGCCACGGGGCGGGCGCCCATCGCGGCCAGGTCGGACAGGTTCACGGCCAGCGCCTTGTGGCCCAGCATGCGCGGGTCGGCGCCGGCAAAGAAGTGGCGATTCTCGACCAGCATGTCGGACGAGATGGCAAGCTGGTGGCCCGGCGTGACGGCAAGCAGCGCGCAATCGTCGCCAATGCCCAGGGGCGCGCGGCCAGGCTGGTCGCGCTTGAAGTAGCGCTTGATGAGGTCGAATTCGGAGAGCATGGCCACGATTGTACCGTGGCCCCAATGGCCGGCCAGCACTGGCGATTTTGCTGCAACCGCACATAATCATGTTGAAAATACGTAGTCGTTGCCTAGACCCTGTCTGATAGAATCGAAAGCCCCGTTTCGCACCAGGAAGGCCTCTCAGCATGGATTCGTCATCTGACAAAAAAGAAGAATTGCGTCAGCAATTGCGCCAAGCAGCGCTCGAATATCACCAGTTCCCACGTCCCGGCAAGATCAGCGTCACGCCCACCAAGGGCCTGCTGAACCAGCGCGACCTGGCACTGGCCTACTCGCCGGGCGTCGCGGCGCCATGCGAAGAGATCGTCAAGGATCCGGCCAACGTCTACAAGTACACGGCGCGCGGTAACCTGGTGGCGGTCATCACCAACGGCACCGCCGTGCTGGGCCTGGGCAATATCGGCCCATTGGCCTCCAAGCCGGTGATGGAAGGCAAGGGCGTACTGTTCAAGAAATTCGCCGCGATCGATGTGTTCGACATCGAGATCAACGAAACCGATCCCGACAAACTGGTCGACATCATCGCTTCGCTCGAGCCGACCTTTGGCGGCGTGAACCTCGAAGACATCAAGGCGCCCGAGTGCTTCTACATCGAGCGCAAGCTGCGCGAGCGCATGAAGATCCCGGTCTTCCACGATGACCAGCACGGCACCGCGATCATCGTTGGCGCCGCGATCATGAATGGCCTCAAAGTCGTGGGCAAGGACATCACGGCCTGCAAACTGGTGGTGTCCGGCGCCGGCGCGGCCGCGCTGGCCTGCCTCGACCTGATCGTCGATCTGGGCTTCCCGATCGAAAACATCTACGTGACCGATCTGGCCGGCGTGGTCTACAAGGGCCGCGTCGAACTGATGGACCCGGACAAGGAACGCTTCGCCCAGGACACGCCGCACCGCAGCCTGGCCGAAGTCATCCCGGGCGCCGACATCTTCCTGGGCTTGTCCGCTGGTGGCGTGCTCAAGAGAGAAATGGTCGCGTCCATGGGCCCGAGCCCGCTGATCCTGGCGCTGGCCAACCCGAATCCCGAGATCTTGCCCGAAGACGTCAAAGCCGTGCGCAGCGACGCGATCATCGCCACCGGCCGTTCGGATTATCCGAACCAGGTCAATAACGTGCTGTGCTTCCCGTACATGTTCCGCGGCGCGCTCGATTGCGGCGCGACGACGATCACGCGCGAAATGGAAATTGCCGTGGTCCACGCGATTGCCGACCTGGCCCACGCCGAGCAGTCGGACATCGTGGCGTCGGCGTATGGCATCTCGAACCTGTCGTTCGGTCCGGAATACCTGATCCCGATGCCGTTCGATCCGCGCCTCCTGACCCACATCGCGCCGGCCGTGGCCAAGGCCGCGATGGACGGTGGCGTTGCGGCCCGACCGATCGAGGACCTGGGCGCTTACGCCGAGAGCCTGCAGCAGTTCGTCTACCGCAGCGGCACCTTCATGAAGCCGCTGTTTACGATCGCCAAGAGCGCGCCGGATGAGCTCAAGCGCATCGTCTACGCCGAAGGCGAAGAAGAGCGCGTGCTGCGCGCCGTGCAGGTGGTGGTCGACGAGAAACTGGCGCGCCCGATCCTGGTCGGTCGCCCGGCCGTGCTCGAGCAGCGCATCGAGAAATTTGGCCTGCGCCTGAAACTCGGCGTGCACTTCGATGTCATCAATCCCGATTTCGACGAGCGTTACCGCGATTACTGGCAGAGCTATCACCAGATGGTGATGCGCAAGGGCGTCACGCAAGACCTGGCCAAGCTGGCCATGCGCCGCCGCCACACGCTGATCGGCGCGATGATGATCCACAAGGGCGAAGCCGACGGCATGATCTGCGGCACCTACGGCACCACCCAGATGCACCTGGAATTCATCGACCAGGTGCTGGGCAAGCGCGCCGGCGCCAAGGTGTATGCGGCGATGAACTTCGTCATCACGCCGGAGCGCCAGCTGGCCATGGTCGACACCCACGTCAACGAAAATCCGAACGCCGAGCAATTGGCCGAGATTACGGTGATGGCGGCCGAAGAAATGGAACGCTTCGGCATCGTGCCGCGCGCAGCGTTGCTGTCGCACTCGAACTTCGGCAGCGCCAATTCGGAATCGGCGCAAAAGATGCGCGCCGCGCTGGCGCTCGTGCAGCAGAAGAAGCCCGACCTGGAAATCGATGGCGAGATGCATGGCGACACGGCGCTCGACGCCAAGATGCGCGCCAAGATCATGCCGAACTCGACGCTCAAGGGCGATGCCAACCTGCTCGTGATGCCGAACATCGACGCTGCGAATATCGCCTACAACCTGGTCAAGACGGCAGCCGGCAACGGTATCGCCATCGGCCCGGTCCTGCTGGGCTGCGCGCGCCCGGTGCACATCCTGACCCCGTCGGCCACCGTGCGCCGGATCGTCAACATGACGGCGCTGGCCGTCGTCGAGGCAGTCTCGCTGCGCTGAGCGGTGCTCAATGACACGCGTGGATGGCACCGCCGTCCACGCGCTTGACGACATACTTTGTCTCGGGCTGTCGCCCTTTGTCGCGGCCCGGGGACACTCGTAACAAACCGTAAGCGAGCGGTTTGCCGCGTCATTTTCACGTCATAATTGTTTGCATAACCGTTGTCTGAATTGCACCAAACTCCGGAGCGCGAGCCAATCTGGCGACCCCCTCTGTTACAATCTTCGTTTGGCTGGGCGCGTTTTTCACCATATTGCGCCTGCAAGACCAACTTCAAATCATCCATCATATGCATAACAAACGAGCTCTCATCACCGGCATCACCGGCCAGGACGGTGCCTATCTGGCACAACTGCTTCTCGAAAAAGGCTATCACGTCACCGGCACCTATCGCCGTTCGAGCTCAGTCAATTTCTGGCGCATGGATGAGCTCGGCGTTACCTCGCATCCGAACCTGTCGCTGGTCGAATACGACCTGACCGACCTGGCTTCGAGCATCCGTCTGCTTGAAACGGCGCAGCCGGCCGAGGTCTATAACCTGGCCGCGCAAAGTTTCGTCGGCGTGTCGTTCGACCAGCCGCTGGCCACCGCATCGATTACCGGCCTGGGCGCTGTCCACCTGCTCGAGGCGATCCGTATCGTCAATCCGGCCATCCGCTTCTACCAGGCGTCGACGTCGGAAATGTTCGGCAAGGTGCAGGCGATCCCGCAAATCGAAGAGACCCCGTTCTACCCGCGCAGCCCGTACGGCGTGGCCAAGCTGTACGCGCACTGGATGACGATCAACTACCGCGAGTCGTACGACATCTTCGGTTCGTCGGGCATCCTGTTCAACCACGAGTCGCCACTGCGCGGCCGCGAGTTCGTCACGCGCAAGATCACCGATACCGTCGCCAAGATCAAGCTGGGCAAGCAGGACGTGCTCGAGCTGGGCAATATGGATGCCAAGCGCGACTGGGGTTTTGCCAAGGAATACGTCGAAGGCATGTGGCGCATGCTGCAGGCCGACAAGCCTGACACCTATGTGCTGGCAACCAACCGCACCGAGACCGTGCGTGATTTCGTCAGCATGGCCTTCAAGGCCATCGACGTGACGCTCGACTGGAGCGGCAGCGGCGACAACGAAGTGGCCCACTGCACCGTCAGCGGCAAGCAACTGGTGCGCGTCTCGCCGAAGTTCTACCGTCCCGCCGAAGTCGAGCTGCTCATTGGCGATCCGGCCAAGGCCAGGCGCGAGCTGGGCTGGGAGCCGAAGACCACGCTTGAAGAGCTGTGCCAGATGATGGTCGATGCCGACCTGCGTCGCAACGAACTGGGCTTCTCGTTCTGATATGACGCGCCTGGCCACGGACGATACCAGCGCATTCCCGGGGCTTGCCCCGCTGCGTGAAGGCGAAGGGCGGCGCGCCCTGATCACGGGCCTGCGCGGCTTTACCGGTGACTACCTGGCGCAAGAACTGACGGCTGCCGGCTACCGCGTATTCGGCACCGTGATGCCGGGCGAAGAAGTGGGCCCGGACATGTTCACGGTGGATCTGTGCGACCGCGATGCGGTCGCTGCCATGGTCGCCGAGGTGCGGCCCGATGTCGTGGCGCACCTGGCCGGCATTGCGTTTGTCGGCCATGCCAACGTCGAAGCCATTTACCGCGTCAACGTGGTGGGCACGCGTAACCTGCTCGAGGCGCTTGCCTCGGGCAGTCACCGGCCAAGCAGCGTGCTGCTGGCGTCGTCGGCCAACATCTATGGCAATGCCAGTGTGCCTGTCATCGATGAAGATGTTCTGCCTTCGCCGGCCAACGATTACGCAGTGAGCAAGCTGGCCATGGAATACATGGCGCGCCTGTGGATGGACAAGTTGCCGATCACGATCGTGCGGCCGTTCAACTACACCGGCGTGGGGCAGGCAGACAATTTCCTGCTGCCTAAAATTGTCTCGCATTTCCGCCGCAACGAAGCGCGTATCGAACTGGGCAATCTTGCCATCGCGCGCGATTTCTCGGATGTGCGCATGGTGGCGCGCGCCTACCGCCGCATCCTGGCGGCAGCGCCGGCCGGCGAAGCCTTCAATGTCTGCTCGGGCACGCCGCACTCACTGTCGAACGTGATCGAGATGATGGGCGAGATCGCCGGCTACCGCATCGAGGTGCAGGTCAACCCGGCCTTCGTGCGCGCCAACGACGTGCTGCAACTGACTGGCAGCAATCGCAAGCTCACTGCCGTGGTGGGCGACCTGGCCCCGATGCCGCTGTACGAGACCTTGCGCTGGATGTACCTGGCGTGAACGCCGCAGCGATCAACGTCGGCCTCGGGACGACCATGATCGAACCCGGGCTGACGGGCGGCCGTCTCGATGGCATCGGCGTCTACACCAAGGCACTGCTGCGCCACCTGCCGGCGACCGGCTGCGCCGTCACGCCGTGGTCCTGGCCGCGTGCACGCGGCGGGGCGGCCGGCATCAGCGTCGGCCAGGCCTTTCCCTATTCGTTCGAAACGGCCACGCTGCTCGACCTGGTTACGCCGGCGGCGCACCGCGTTCATATGCCCCTCGACGTGTTCCACGTGACCGACTATCGGGTGGTACGCATGGATTGCCCGGTCGTGGCCAGCCTGCACGACGCGTTGCCGATCAAGCACCCGGAGTGGTGCAATCCGCGTTTGCGCGCGCTGAAAAACCGGCTGCAGGGCAAGGCTGCGCGCAAGGCCGACCACGTGATCGCGCTGTCGCACTTTGCCATTCCCGAGCTGGTCGAGTGCTTCGGCATCGACGAGCGGCGCGTGACGGTGGTGCCGTGCGGCGTCGAAGAAAGCTGGTTGACGCCGCCCGCGCCGGAGGCCACGCGCGCCACGCTGGCGGCCTACGAGCTGCAGCCCGGCTATTTCCTGTTCGTGGGTACGCTGCAGCCGCGCAAGAACGTCGAGCGTTTGCTGGCCGCCTGGCTGATGCTGCCGGCGGCCGTGCGCGCCGAGCGCGCGCTGGTGATCGTCGGTGCGCCCGGCAGCCGCAGCGAAGCCCTGGTGGCCAGCATGGGGGCGGCGCGCGCAGCGGGCGAGAACCTCGTCTGGCTCGATCGCCTGACCGACCAGGAGCAATTGCGCCACTTGTATGCCGGCGCCGGCGTGTTCGTCTTCCCCTCGCTGTACGAAGGCTATGGCATTCCGGTGCTCGAAGCGTTTGCATCGAACGTGCCGGTGGTGGCATCGAATACGACCTCGCTGCCCGAAGTGGCGGGCGATGCGGCCTTGCTGGTCGACCCGCTGTCAGCGGGCGAACTGGCCGAGGCGATGCGCACGCTGGCACAGGACAGTGTTGCGCGCACGCGCTGTATCGCAGCCGGGCGTGCACGTGCCGAACAACTGACATGGCAAAACACCGCACGCCTGACGGCAAACGTGTACCGTGCCGTACTTTCGCAGTAAGCTGAGTTGATTATGCGCGTCCTTCATTTTTACAAGACCTACCACCCGGATTCGGTCGGCGGTGTCGAGCAGGTGATCCGCCAGATGGCCGTGGGCACCGGGCGCCTTGGCGTGACCAACACCGTGCTGTCGCTGTCGCGCCAACAAGACCTCGCGCCGTTCGAGTTCGAAGGCCATATGGTGCACCGGGTTCCGCTCAATGCCGAGATCGCGTCCAACGCCATTTCGGTCCAGTCGATCGGCGCGCTGGCGCGCCTGGCGCGTCAAGCCGACGTCGTGCACTACCACTTCCCGTGGCCGTTCATGGACCTGGCGCACTTCATGGCGCGCGTAAACAAGCCGACGGTGGTCACGTACCACTCCGACATCGTGCGCCAGCGCCACTTGCTGCGCCTGTATCAGCCGCTCAAGCACCGCTTCCTGCGCAGCGTCGACGCCATCGTCGCGACCTCGCCCAATTATCTGGGCTCGTCGACCGTGCTGGCGCGTTATCCGGGCAAGACCAGCGTCATCCCGTTCGGCCTGGACCGCACCACTTACCCGCAGCCCGACCCCGATCGCCTGGCGCACTGGCGCGAGCGGGTCGGTCCCAAGTTCTTCCTGTTCGTGGGCGTGCTGCGCTATTACAAGGGCCTGCACATCCTGCTCGAGGCCGCGGCCGGTACCGATTACCCCGTCGTCATCGTCGGCGCCGGGCCGATCGAGCAAGAGCTCAAGGAACAAGCCGCGCGCCTGGGCCTGAAAAACGTGATGTTCGTCGGCGCGATCGATGAACCCGATAAAGCTGCGCTGCTGACGCTGTGCTACGCGGTCTCGTTCCCGTCGCACCTGCGCTCGGAAGCATTCGGCATCTCCTTGCTCGAAGGCGCCATGTACGGCAAGCCCATGATCTCGAGCGAGATCGGCACCGGCACCACGTACATCAACATCGATGGCGACACCGGCCTGGTGGTCCCGCCATCGGACGCGCTGGCATTACGCGCAGCAATGCGCACGCTATGGGACAACCCCGAGCTCGCCCGCGCGATGGGCCGGCGCGCCGAAGCGCGCTTCGAAGAACTTTTCACCTCCGAGCAGATGGCGGCCAACTACACCGCGCTCTACCACGACCTGATTGCCCGCCGCGCAACCGGCTCGAGCACCACCGTCCTCGAACAAACAGGCGTGAGTTTGTCGCAGACGAAAGTCTGAGACGACGCATCGCAGACGAAAGTCTGAGACGACGCATCGCAGACGAAAGTCTGAGACGACGCATCGCAGACGAAAGTCTGAGCATCAATTTCTTCCTGCTCCAACAATCTCGGCAACACAAATCATGCTCAAAAGCTTTTGAAAAACAATTAGGGTCAGAGTCGAATTGTTTGACAACTTTGAGGAATTGCCCAACAAATCGACTCTGACCCTAATTGTTTTTAGCCAGTTTGGCAGGTAATCTGATGCTCCAAAAAAATTCAATTACCAACGGCATCAGAAACCCCACGCACCGTCGAAAAACCGCCCAAAATAATTAGGGTCAGAGTCGAATTGTTTGACAACTTTGAGGAATTGCCCAATAAGTCGACTCTGACCCTAATTGGGGTTTGGGGTTAGGTTGTTTCGGCCCAGCGGGTGCGGATTTCGCGGATGGCGGGCATGCGGGCGATGAAGAGGTCTACCAGGTGGGGGTCGAAGTGGCGGCCTTTCTGGTCGTGCAGGAAGGCGATGGCGTCGTCTTCGGTCCAGGCTTTCTTGTAGGGTCGTACCGAGGTCAGTGCGTCGAAGACGTCGGCGATGGCCACTATGCGGCCTACCAGCGGAATCGCTTCGCCGACCAGCCCGTTCGGGTAGCCGCTGCCATCGTATTTTTCGTGATGCGTGAGCGCGATCTTGCGCGCCAGCGCCAGCATGCCGCTGGCGTGCTCGCCGATGATCTCGGCGCCGATCGTCACGTGGCTCTGCATGATTTTCCATTCGTCGGCGTCGAGCGGTCCCGGTTTTTGCAGGATGCGATCCGGGATGCCGATTTTGCCCACGTCGTGCATTGGCGCTGCGTGCAGCAGGTCGTCCGCTTCCAGCTCGTTCATGCCGGCCGCGATGCCGAGGATGTGCGAAAAATGGCTCATGCGGATCACGTGCAGACCTGTCTCATTGTCCTTGTACTCGGCCGCCAGGCCCAGGCGCTGGACGATCTCCAGGCGGCTCGCGCGCAGTGCTTCCATGCGCACCAGCGACAGGTGGGTGCGTACGCGTGCGCGCACCACCGGCGGGCTGACCGGCTTGGTGATGTAGTCGACGGCGCCGGCCTCGAACCCTTCCACTTCGTCGGCAGTCTCGGTCAGGGCCGTCACGAAAATCACCGGCACCGAGGCCGTGGCCGGATGGGCCTTCAAGGCCGCGCACACTTCGTAGCCCGACATCCCCGGCATCATCACGTCCAGCAGCACCAGGTCGGGCTGCTCCTGGCGCGCCAGTTCCATTGCGCGGGCGCCATCCTTGGCGAACAGCAGGCGGTAGTGGTCCTGCAGGATCTGGCGCAGCAGTTGCAGGTTGCTCGCTTCGTCGTCGACGGCCAGGATCAGCGGGCGGGTATTCGGTTGATTCATGCGGAAGGATCGTTGGTGGCGTCGCCAGGCGCGCCGTCAGAGGACCCGGTCCCGAGGATGGCCATCACGGCCTCCAGGTGATCGAGGGCGAGATCGAAGTCGAAATCGGCGACCGCCGACTGCACCTGGACCACGCGGGTGATCGCCGGGTGAGCCGCCAGCGCCACGGCCAGGCTGGTCATGGCGCCGTCGTTCAGGGCCCCGCGGCGCAGTGCATCGAGCAGCACGCCGCCGGCGCGCCGCGCGCGCGCCAGGTCGACCATGCCGCCTGACGCCACCGGGGCCGGTGTGGCGTCGGCATTGCCGATCGCGGCCAGCGCCGCCTCGAGCGCATGCGTCGCCACGCCGAGCGCCTCGGCGGCCTGCCGCTCATCGGTCGGCACCGCGTTGGTCGCCTGTTCCAGCGTGGCCAGCGCGTCGGACAAGCGTTCCAGGCCGATGTTGGCGGCGGCGCCGCGCACCTTGTGCGCGAGCATGCGCAGCTGCACGTGCTCGCCGCCCGCGGCATGCAGGCGCATCGCGCCGTCAAGCTGCGCGTACTGGCGGTGGAAGTGTTCAAGGGCCTCGGCGTAGGCATCTTCGCGGTTGCTCCAGCGGTGCAGGCCGGCGCGCCGGTTGAGCACTTCGCGCGGCGCCATCGATACGGCGGCCGTCTCCGCCGGCACGCCGCCTTCAAGGCCGAGCACGCGCGCGATCTCGTGCGACAGCGTGAACCAGTCGACCGGCTTGCTGGCAAAGCCGTCCATGCCGGCGTCCACGCTGGCCTGGCGGTGCTCGGCCAGCACGCTGGCGGTCATCGCGATCACCGGCAGGCGCGCCGTTCCATGGCGCGCCTCGTAGTCGCGAATGGCGCGGGTCGCGCCCAGGCCATCCATCACCGGCATCTGAAAATCCATCAACGCCACGTCGTACTCGCCGCTGGTGGCCAGTTCGACGATTGCGCCACCGTCGCGCGCGGCCGTCATCGTGTGCCCGCGGCGCGTCATCAGGAGCTGCATCAGTTCGAGATTCTGCGGCACGTCGTCGGCCACCAGCACGCGCAGCGGCGGCAGCACGGCGGCGCTGCGCACGCGCGGCGCCTGATTGCCGAAGCGCGCCAGGATCAACGGTACGCGCACGTGGAACGTCGCGCCCTGGCCCGGCTGGCTCTCGGCCCAGATCCGCCCGCCCATCAATTCGACCAGCTGCTTGCTGATCGTGGTGCCAAGACCCGTGCCGCCGAAGCGGCGCGTCATCGATGCGTCGGCCTGGGTGAACGGATCGAAGATCGCGGCCAGGCGATCGGGCGCGATGCCGATGCCGGTGTCGATCACGGCGATGCACAGCTGGTCGCCGTCGGCGCCCACGGTCAAGGTCACGCCGCCGGTGGCGGTGAACTTGATGGCATTGTCGAGCAGGTTGGTGAGCACCTGCCGCATGCGCAGCTCATCGCCACGCAGGCCGGTGGGCAGCGCCGGGTCATACTGGATGTCCAGGTGCAGACCCTTGGCGCGCGCATTGGCCGCCAGCGTCGACGACAGTTCATCGATCAGGGACAGCAGGTTGTAGTCGTTCTGTTCGAGTTCGACCGCACCTTTTTCGAGCTTGGCCGTGTCGAGGATTTCATTGAGCAGCCGTAGCAGGGCGCGGCCGGCGCTGCGCACGGTGTCCAGGTGGTGGCGCTGTTCGACATTGAGTTCGCCATCGAGCAGCACGTCGGTAAAACCCAGAATCGAATTCATCGGCGTGCGGATCTCGTGGCTCATATTGGCCACGAAGGTGGCGCGGGCGGCCGCAGCCTGCTCTGCCTTCTCCTTGGCGCAGCGCAGCGCTTCTTCCATCTCGCGCCGCTCGGTGATGTCGAGGATGACACCATCGAGGTACTGGACGTTGCCTGCCTCGTCCTGCACGCCGGTGCCGTTTTCCCAGAGCCAGCGCACGCTGCCATCGGCGTGCAGCAGGCGGTATTCGACCAGGTACGGCTGGTGTTCGCGCATCGCCGCGCTGGTTGCCTTGCCCACCCGCAGGCGGTCTTCCGCATGGATCATCGCGCCGAACACGCGGCGCGGGGGGCTGCCCAGGAAGTCGCGCGCCGGGTAGCCGGTGACCCGTTCGACCGCTTCGCTGATGAAGATCAGCGGCCAGTCGTCGTTGATCGCGCTGCGGTACGAAATGCCGGGAATATTGCCGATCAGGGAGCGGAACTGCTGCTCGCTGGCCCGCAGTGCGCTTTCCATCGCACGCCGCTCGCTAATGTCGGTCACGAAGCAGACGAACAGGTCCTGCTCGCCCAGCCGTGCATGGCCGATCGCGCCGCGTACCGGGACTTCGTGGCCATCCTTGTGCAGGCACCAGGTCTCGGTGCTGGTGCTGACGCCTTCCAGACTGCCACGCGCCAGCACGGTCAGCACGTTGAAGTTGGCGGCGCGACCACGCTCGGTGAGCAGCAGTCCGATGCTGCGCCCGACGATCTCGCCCTTGCGCCAGCCGAAGATGCGCTCGGCCGAGGCATTGAATTCGGTGATGATGCCATCGCGTCCGACCGTGATCACGCCGTCGACCGTGGTGGTGAGCAGCGCGCGCATCCAGGCTTCGCTGCGAGAGAGATTCTGGAACATCTGGCGATAGCGCAGCAGGCCGTTCACGCCCAGCACGGCCACCGACAGCGCCACCGTGGTCACCGTGATCGACAGCGCCAGGAAGCCGCTGTTGGTATCGGCCGCGCCGCCCGGATCGACCGTGCCCGAGAAGCGGGCAGCGGCCATGCCGGTGTAGTGCATGCCGGCGATTGCGCAGCCCATCACGCAGGCCGACAGCAGCAGGCGGCGTGATTCGGACACCGACTTGAACCGCGACAGGCCGTGGCGCACGCTCAGGGCCAGCGTGGCCAGGATCACGGCCACCAGGATCGAGACCGCGAACGTGAACGGATCGTAGTGCAGCGACAGGCGCATGCGCATGCCGTCCATCCCCGTGTAATGCATCGCGCCGATGCCGGCGCCAACCAGGACGCCACCCACCAGCAAATTCGGCAGGCGCATCTCGGGGCGCGAGATCAGGCTGAGCGCCACCCACGAGGCACCGATGCTGGGCAGCGCTGACAGCAGCGTCGTCCAGTGGTCGTAATGCACCGGCGTGCACAGGTCGAAGGCAAGCATGCCGATGAAGTGCATCGCCCAGACCCCGGCACCGAGCGCCAGGCTGCCCGTGCCAAGGGCGATGGCACGGTGTGTCGGATGGGCGCCGGCCTGGCCGGTCACCTGCAACCCCATCCACGACGAGAAGATCGCCAGCAGCAGTGACAGCGCCACCAGGGTCGGGTCGTACATCCCGTACGTCAGCAGGGATGGATCTTCAGGGACAGCAAACGATGGCAGCATAATGAAAGTCGAGTTGTTATGGAGTAAAAAAAACTTCCATATGGCATTAAAGCAAAGTATCGCATTTTCCGAATTTTCTATGTTGTTGCACGTGAGAATGTTGGATGAATTGTTGTGTTTTGTAGCGTCCAAGCGACCATTTCAGGCTGTTCATTGCGTAAAAATCATGCTCGCTGGTATGCTGGGGGCGCAGTAAACTACCTCCCGTTGCCCTGGTGCGCAGCACCCGTGGCGGTCATTCCAAGAGAATCGAATGCGATTTCAGCAACTCTGCATTGGTCTTGTCATCCTGTCGGGCAGCCTCTCGGCAATGACCGCGGCGGCCACGCCGGCGGCCCCATACCTATCGATCACCACCGAGAGCTCGGCGCCGTCGAGCATGCTCGAGGACGGGCGCGTGGTCGGCATTGCCACCGACAAAATCCGGGTTGTCATGGAACGGGCCGGTGTCACCCACGACATCACGCTGCTGCCCTGGAAACGCGCGTACGCAGCAGCACTTCAGCATGCCAACGGCTGCGTGTACTCGGCCACCCGCACGCCGGAACGGGAAGCCTTGTTCAAGTGGGTCGGGCCGACCGACGTGGCGCAGTGGGTCCTGATGGGGCGCGCCGACCGGACCTGGCGCATCACGAACCTGGAAGACGCGCGCGGTCTGCGCATCGGCACCTACGCGGGTGATGCCCGCGACAGCTATCTGCGCAGCCGCGGCTATGTCGTCGACACGTCGCCCCACGACATGCTCAATCCGCCCAAGCTCCTGCAGGGCCGCATCGATCTGTGGGCCGCCAGCTGGCGCGCGGACAGTGACGTGCTGATCAAGCAAGGCTGGGACAAGCAGATCGTGCCGGTGTTCGTGTTCAACCAGGTCGCCGTCTACCTGGCCTGCAACCGGGACGTGCCCGATGCGCTGATCAAGCGCCTGAATGCCGTGTTTGAAACGATCGAGCGCGATGGCACGGCGCGTGCCATCGAGCGGCGCTACGAGCGGCGTGCTACTTCACGGTGACAGGGCCTTTCGTTTTGATTTATAGTGCGTCTTGATTGTCGCCAATCAAGCGAACTTGTCTTTGGCAACGCTGTTGGCGCTACTTTTCGCATGTACACGATTTCATTAGGTTGCAATGGACACACTCGAGCAATTCGTCGAAAAATTCAAGAACGCGGTCGACTTCCAGGACGATGTGCACCTGACCGGCGAGACCAATCTCAAGACGCTGTCCGAATGGGACTCACTGGCGGCGCTGGGCGTGATCATCATGTTCGACATGGAGTACGACAAGGCGATCACCGGCAAGGATCTGGTCGAGTGCCAGCTCGTGAGCGACGTCTACAAACTGATCGGCTGATCCCATGGCCCAGGCGACTATCCGCAACGTGCGCTATGCCGGCATGGCGTCCTGCGTGCCACGGCGCGTCCTGTCCAACCTGCACGACTGTCCGCCGCAGATCAGGAGCGCGCGCGAACGCGTGGTGCGCAATATCGGCATCGAGACGCGCCGCATCTGCCCCGAATGGCAAACGTTTTCGGACCTGGCCTTCGACGCCAGCGAGCGCCTGCTGGCCGAGCTGCAGTGGAACAAGGACGAGATCGACGCGCTGATCGTCATCACCCAGTCGCCCGACTACCTGATTCCCGCCACCGCCATCATCCTTCAGGACCGCCTGGGCCTGAAGCCCGGAACGATCGCCTTCGACATCAACCTGGGCTGCTCGGCCTATGCCTTCGGCCTGCACGTGCTGGGTGCGATGATGGCCTCGGGCGGTATCAAGAAAGCGTTGCTGCTGGTGGGCGACAAGGCCGCTACCGTGGTCGAGCCGCTGTTCTCGGATGCCGGCACCGCCACCGCGCTCGAATACGATCCGGCGGCCCCGCCGATGTACTTCGACCTCAATAGCGACGGCAGCGGCTACCGCGCCATCATGTTGCCGGCCGGCGGCCATCGCGAGCCGATCGGCCCGCAGCATCTGCTGCCATACAAGGACGAGGACGGAATCCTGCGCAGTCCGGCCGCGCTGGTGCTCGACGGCCCGGCGGTGCTGAGCTTCTCGACGCAGCGCGTGCCGCCCGCCGTGCGCGCGCTGCTGGCGTATGCCGAATGCCCGATCGAGGATGTCGACTACTTCATCTTCCACCAGGCCAACCGGATGATCAACGACACCATCCGCAAGAAGCTTGGCCTGCCGGTCGAGAAGGTGCCGTCGACGCTGCACGACTTCGGCAATACCAGCGGGGCCTCGATCCCGGTGACGATGACGGCGCGCATCCGCGACGCTCTCCAGGGCGGCAAGCACAAGGTGTTGATGTCGGGCTTTGGCATCGGCCTGTCGTGGGGCAGCTGCATCGTCGACATCGACCGCGCCGTGTTCCCGGCGCTGGTCGAATCATGAGCCAAATCGTGAGTCGATCATGAATGCATCGCCGTTCAGCCTTGTCGGCCGGACGATCCTGATCACCGGCGCGTCGTCGGGCATCGGCGAAGCCACGGCCCGCCTGTGCGCAGACATGGGCGCACGCATCCTCGCCTGCGGCCGCGACCATGAGCGCCTGGCGCGCGTCGTTGCCGGCCTGGCCGGCGCAGGCCACCAGAGCATCATCGGCGACCTGACCGATCCGGCCGCGCGCCAGGAGCTCGTCGATGCCGCGCCCAGCCTGGACGGCTGCGTGTTCAGCGCCGGCGCCGCGCAGCTCGCGCCGATGCGCATGGTGACCCAGCGCCACCTCGACCAGCTGTTTGCCGTGAACTATGACGCGCCCGTGCTGCTCACGCAAGCCTTGCTGGCCAAGCGCAAGATCGCCGCCAATGCGTCGCTCGTGTACGTGACGGCGGTGGCCGAACACGTCGCGCCGCACGCCACCGGCATCTATTCCGGCGCCAAGGCGGCGCTGACCGCCACCGTGCGCACGATCGCGGTCGAACATGCGAAACAGGGCGTGCGCGCCAACTGCGTCTCGCCCGGCTACGTCGCCACGCCGATGCTCGATGGCCTGCAAAACGTCATGAGCACGGGCGACAAGGCAGCCCTTGCGCCACTGGGCATGATCGAACCGGGCGACGTGGCCGGCGCGATCGCCTGGCTGCTGGCCCCGGCCAGCCGCTGGGTCTCCCGCACGTCCCTGGTCATCGATTCGGGCTTGACCCTGCACGTGCGATGAACGACGCATCCCTGTTCCAGCATCCGTTCCACCTGCGCGGCAAGACCGTGCTGGTCACCGGCGCGTCGAGCGGCATTGGCCGCGCCGTCGCCGTCGAATGCGCCCGCGCCGGCGCGCGCGTTGTCATCAACGGCCGCGATGCGGTGCGCCTGGCCGCCACGCTCGCCCTGCTCGAAGCGGGGCTTGATCACGTGGCCTGCGCGGCCGACCTGACCGACCCGCCGCAGATGGCGCGGCTGGTGGCCGCGTGCGGCGAGCTCGATGGCGTGGTGCACGCGGCCGGCGTGCATGGTGTGACGCCGCTGCGCATGCTGCGCCAGAGTTTCATGCAGACGGTGCTCGATGCGAATTTTCTCGCGCCGCTGATGCTCACCCAGCAGCTGCTGGCCAAAAAGACGCTGCGCAACGGCGCCTCGCTGGTGTTCATGTCATCGATCGCGGCCCACACCGGCACCGTCGGTGTGGGCCCGTATTCGGCCTCCAAGGCGGCGCTCGAAGGCATGATCCGCCCGCTGGCGCTGGAAATCGCGCCGCGCGCCATGCGCGCCAACGCCATCGCACCGGGCCTGGTCGATACGCCGCTGGTGAACGACGACCGCGCCTGGCTCGACGAAAAGGCCAAGATGTACCCGCTGGGCCTGGGCAAGCCCGAAGACGTCGCGTACGCCGCCATCTACCTGCTGGCCGATATCAGCCGCAAGGTGACGGGCACGCAGTTGCATCTGGACGGAGGCATTCCATGGACGTGACGCCGTGCCTGAAAGAAGCGCTGATCATCAGCGCCGGCGGCTTTGGCCGCAGCGTCTACAACATCATGCAAAGCGACGTCGCCAATGGCGTCGACTGGAAGGTCATCGGCTTTCTTGATAACCGCAGCGACCTGGCGGGTGCCACGCCGCTGCCGGTGCTGGGCGATCCGCTGACCTGGCAGGCGAGAGCGCACGAAGAATTCCTGTGCGCGCTGGGCGAGCCGGCCCAGCGCCGCCGCTTCGCCGCGCCGCTGCTGGCGCAGGGCGCGACCTTCATGAGCCTGCGCACCGGCCTGCACAAGGCGATCGGTGTCGAGATGGGCGCCGGCTGCCTGTTCGAGCCCGAGGTGCGCATGGGCGTGGACACGCGCCTGGGCGACTTCGTGTTCGTCCAGTCGACCAGTGTGATCGGCTACGAAGTGCAGATCGGCGACTACACCACGATCGGCAGTTTCGTGTTCGTGGGCGGTGGCGCGCGGATCGGCAGCGACGTGATCATCCATCCGCACGCGACCATCCTGCCGCGCGTGACGGTGGGCGATGGCGCGATCATCGGCGCCGGCGCCGTCGTCATGGCCGACGTGCCGCCAGGCGTGACGATGATCGGCAACCCGGCCAAGATTTTCAGGTTCAAGTAATGCGTTCACGCATGCCGCCGCAGGCGTACATCGACGAGGCCTGGTTCGCGCGCGAACGCGAACTGCTGTTCAAGCCGTTGTGGCAGTTCATCGGCCTGAAGGTCATGCTCGAGAAGCACAACGCTTTCATTGCGCGTACGCTGTTCGGCATCCCGGTCGTGATCCAGAATTTCCATGGCGAGCTGCGTGCCTTCGAGAACATCTGCCCGCACCGGCAAAATCCCATCCAGGTTGCGCCGCATGGCGTGCGGCCGCTGTTTTGCGGCTACCACGGCTGGAGCTTCGACCGCGAGGGCGCCACACGCATTCCGCACGAAGACGCGCTGTACCGCTTCCCGCAAGAAGAGCGGGCCTGCATCCACCTGCGCCGCTTCGCGCTGGAAGTCGTCGGCAACCTGGTGTTCGTGTGCCTGGCCGAGACGCCCCTGCCGATCAAGCAGCAGTTCGGCGCGGCGATGCTGGCCTCGCTCACGGCGTCGTCACTGGCTTACGACAGCGAAGTGATCATGACGACCTACGAAGGGCACTTCAACTGGAAGCTGGCCTACGAAAACCTGCGTGACGGCCACCACCCGCGTTACCTGCATGCGCGCTCGCTGTACCAGGACGTCAAGTTCGAGGCCAGCATCAGCGAAGAGGGCGTGGCGGGCCTGCGCAGCCTGCAGCAGGCCGGCATCGCCGACCGCAACCGCGCGCTGGGCCTGATGCGCAGCTTCAGCGGCGGCGGGCGCGATGCGCCGATGGCCTCGCCCCCGGACGAGCCGTACCACGCCCACGTCGAGCGTTACCGCGACCAGGACTGGTACTACAACTGGCTGGCGTTCCCGAACCTGCACATCGCGTCGGCCAATGGTGGTCACGCGTTCATCGTCGAGCACCATATCCCGGTGGCGCCCGGGCGCACCGACCTGGTGGTGTACTACCTGACGGCGAAGAAGAAGCAGCCCTACGCGTCGTCGGCAGCGGTTTTGCACGCGCACATGATGGGCACCGATGTCGTCATGCGCGAAGATATCGCGGTGATGGAACAGATCCAGCGCACGCTGCACCCGGGCGCGCGCTCGCCCCACCTTGGCGATTACGAATTCATCAACGCCAGCCTGGAATTCTGGTACCTGGACCTGATGGAGGGGAAATTTGCCTTGTAAGCACGTGATCGGTCATGGGCCGGAACTGGCGCGCGCGCTGGCGGCGTGGCGCTCAGTCGCCCCAGCGGCAGCGCTGGAGCTGCGGCCGCTGGAGATCGACCCGGCCGCCGGCCAGGCCGCGCTGGCGGCAGCGCTGGACGGTCTGGATGGCCTCAATGGCGAGGGCGCCAGCGCCTTCGTCGCGCTCGACGCGCGCTTCCTGAATGGGATGCGCCTGGACCTGATGGCGAGCCTGCGCCTGCGCGGCATCGCCATGCCGGCGCTGGTCGAACCAGGCGCCCTGGTGGCCGCTGGCGTGCGCATGGACGACAATTGCTGGATCGGCGCCGGCGCGATCATCCAGCATGGCAGCCGGATCGGCTTCAATACCGTGATCGGCGCCGGCGCCATCGTCGCTAGTAGCGTCACGGTCGGCCACTCGGCCTGGATCGACGAAGGCGTGGTGATCGGACGCGGTGCACGCATCGGCGCCCAGGTCACGCTCGGCCTGGGCGTGATCGTCGGTCATGGCCGCCAGATCGGCAAGCTGTGCATCGTCGACAAGGCTGGGCGGATCGAGCATGACATCGCCGCCAGGACCTTCATCCACGCGACCCACGCCCAGCCGATCGTGATCATCGGCGCTTAACTGAAGTCCTGGCGGTCCGAGAACAGCAGCTGCGTGTCGTACAGGCTCGATGAGTAGTGGCGCATCGCCACGTGCTGGTAGCGGGTGATCTCGTCCATCGTGGCCAGCAGCTCCGGGATGTCCTTCGCATAGTGGTAGGCCGAGATGGTCATGTCCGGCTTGCAGGCGGCGATCGTGCGCGCGCCGCCCTTGAGCACTTGCGCTTCCCAGCCTTCCACATCGATCTTCATGATCGTGGCTTCGTCGACGACGCTGTCGATGGCCATGATCTTCATCGTGGTCTTGATGCCGCCGCCCGCGAAGTTGCTGCCGAAGCGGTTGTCCGGGTTTTCGTAGAAATCGACTTCGCCATCTTCTGCGCCCAGGCCGGCGAAATACGGGTGCACGTCGGGCAGGTGCGCAGCCAGGTTGCGCAGCGCGGCGAAGTTGGTTGCATCGGGCTCGAATGCATGCACCGCGCGGTACTGGCCGCGCGCGATATGGCAGAAGTGGGCAACCGTGTCGCCGTGCGCCGCCCCGGCATCGATGAAGATGTCGTTCGTGCCGACCTTCAGGCCGGCCTGGGTCGAAAAGCCGTTCATGAATTCACCAAGCGGGAAGGCCGCTTCGATCAGCGGGCGGCGATCGAGCGTCAGGAACGCGCGCAGGCGCGCCAGCAGCGTGGTGCGCGACCAGTCGTCGCTGAAACGTCCTGCCAGCGCGATGAACTGGTCGAGGTTGGCCAGCACGTGTTCGCGTTCCTGGCGCACGGTCTGGTAGGTGTGCACGTTATCCAGCTGGTGCATCGCGTACAGGCAGTCGCGCACCGGCACGCCCTGCGCCGCGATTTTCGCGGCGACCTGCTTGCCCGTCAGGTTGTCGTTGAAATCGATGACGACGACGCGTTTGCTGGCCGAGCGCGCCACCAGGTCGGCGATCTCGATGAAACGCCAGTTGACCCGCAGGGGCAACTGCTGCGCGATGCGGGTGCGCTTTTCGGGCGAGACCGAGAACACGGCGATGCCGGCAAAATTGGGCAGCGATTTGGCGATCGTGTTGGCGCGCAGCGCAAAGCTGCCGGTGTGGTCGCCCAGGAAGTAGACCTCGTCGAACGCGTGCAGGTCGTCGAGGGCGGTATCGGCGTGGCTGGAGAGCGCGCTGAAATCGGCAAGCGTCGCATGGCGAAATGGCTGGATGGTCATGGTGTGTCCTGTGGTTCGTAAGGGTGCGGTCGGGCCAAGATGGCCGTCGGGTTGGTCGTTCGCGGTCGCTCAGTAAAAATACAGACAGGTGTCCCAGCGGTCTTCCGTGTGGTGGCGCAGGCCAATGCGGTAATCCGGGACCAGCGTGTCGATCAGGCGCGGCATGTCGAGCAGGTCGGCCGCGCGGTGGTAGGCGGACAGCATCAGTTTCGGCCGCGCCGTGCGGATCGTTGCGACCGCGCCGCGCAGCGCTGCCATCTCAAAACCTTCGATATCCATCTTGATGATGGTCGGCGCGTCGTCGACGATATCGTCGATGCGCTCGATCTGCACATAGTCGGCCGGAGGGCACAGGTGCGCCCACTCTTTGGTCAGCACCACACCGCCGTGGCTGCCGATATGGCTGAACGGTACGCGGTCCCGATGCTCGCCGACGGCGACCGGATGCAGCGACAGCTTCGCCGCATGCGCGGTGCCGGCAAACTTGCGGATAAAACCCTGGAGGGTAGCGATATTGATCTTGTCCGGCTCGATCATCCAGGCGCGGTCGAAGCGGCCCCCGGTCACGCCGAGCAGCGCGCCAGTGGATTCGCCGATCGAGGCACCGCAATCGACCATCTTTTCGTGCGTCGACAGCGCGAACAGTCCGGAACGGACATACAGCGTCGAATACGGCCGGGCGACATGCAGGAACCACTCGGGATTGCAGGTCAGGTGGAAGGTCAGCACGGCAAACAGTGTCTCGGCCGACGCCGGATCGGCCATGCGCCGCGCGAGCGCCAGGTAGTCGTCGCAGCGTTCGGCGATCGTCGGGCCCCAGTCGGCCACCCGCTCATCGAGCGCGGCGCTCAGGCCGAAGGCCCGTGTGGCCTGTTCGAAGTTCAGGTGGGGCACGCCGTGCTGGCGACACGCCTCGTCGAAAAAGCGGCGCGAATCGTCGGTGCGGCAGGCGTTGACAGCGATGAGGTCCGGATCGCGGCCTGCCATCTCGAGAAAGCGGTCGGTGGAGATGAAGTCGACGCGCAGGAACTGCTCGCCACGGTCGCAGCGAAAGTCGTCGACCACGTGCAGCACGCGCGCGCGGCGCTTGAAGCCGTGCAGCAGGTGCGCGCCGAAGTCGCTGCGCCCGAGCAGCACGACCGGGGTGTCGGCCCCGCGCCGCGCCATGATCTCGCGCACCCGCGGTGGCACGCAGAACAGCGGATCGGCGCGGTATAGCGCCACCGCAGCGAGGAAGGCGGCGCCGGGATCGAACACGCCCAGATCGAGTCGGGTGAGCAGTGCGTCAGGCGTCGGTGAATGCATCGTGGGATTCAGGATGCTGCGAGCAGGCCGACGATGCGCTCGACGTCCTGCGCGTCGAGCGCCGGATAAATCGGAAGGCAGATGACCTGGTTCGCGATCACGTTGGCGTGGGGCAGGTTGGCGGGCGCCGCGGACGGGATGGCGCTGTACATCGGAAAATGGGTGATCAGGGGGTAGAAATACCGGCGCGCGTGGATCCCCGCGTCGTGCAGCTTCTGGTGCAGCGCATCGCGGCTGATGGGATAGGTGTCGCGCACCAGCACCGCGAAGTAGCTGTTGTTGGCGTCGTCGCCCATGTCCGGCATCGGATCGATGCCGGGCACCGCCGCCAGCAGGCGCCGGTAGTGCGCCGCGATCTGCCGGCGCTGCGCGAGCGCGGCGTCGATGCCGCGCAGCTGCAGCAGGCCGAAGGCGGCGCTGACCTCGTTCATCTTGCCGTTGATGCCTGCCGCGACGACCGTCTGCTCGTCCTGGATGCCGAAGTTCTTGAGCAGGTCGATGTGGCGTTTGGTGGCCGCATCATGGCAAATGATCGCGCCGCCTTCGAAGGTATTGAATACCTTGGTCGCATGAAAACTCAGCACCGACAGGTCGCCGTGGCGCAGGATGCTGGCGCCGTCCTGGCGCACGCCGAACGCATGGGCCGCGTCGTAGATGACCTTCAGGCCGTGCCTGCGGGCGATGCGTTCGATGGCCCGGACGTCGCAAGGAATTCCGTAGCAGTGCACCGGCATGATGGCCGTGGTGCGTGGCGTGATCGCCGCTTCGATGCGGGCCGGATCGAGGTTGAACGTGACCGGGTCGATGTCGGCGAAGACCGGCTGCAGGCCGTTCCACAGCAGCGCATGGCTGGTGGCGACGAACGAATACGGGGTCGTGATTACCTCGCCTTCGATGCCCAGCGCCTGCAAGGCCGTCATCAGGGCCAGCGTGCCATTGGCGAACAGCGAGATATGCGCGACGCCCAGGTACTCGCACAGCGCCGCTTCGAGCTGCTGGTGGAACTGGCCGCCATTGGTCAGGAATTTGCTCTCCCAGATCTGCTCGAGGTAGGGAATGAATTCGTCCAGCGGCGGCAGGTGCGGCTGGGTGACGCGGATCAGGGGGGGCGTCGGAGCCAGGGCCGGCGCCGGCGCCGGGCCATTATCCGGTTGCTGATTCAGCGTTTGCTGCGGCTTGTGCTCCGGCGGCATCGGCACGCCGAAGCTGGCGGCCGGCTGGCCCGCGCACCAGCGCCGCCACATCAGGCGCAACGCGTGCTCGACGCTGTCGGCGATCCGGTTCATGTGGCCGGACGTGGTAGGCGGGAAGCGGCCGCGCATGCCGGCGCGTAGCCCGGCCAGCGCGGGCAGGTCGCTGCAGGCGGCCAAACCTTTGGCGGCAAAGGCGGCGGTATCGTGCGCGATGAACTGCGGCAGCGCATTGTGTTCGAGGATGCAGGCCGTCTGGCGTCCGGCGGCGGTCTCGCCCGCGAGCGTCAGCGTCGGCACGCCCATCCACATCGCGTGCAGCGTCGTCGTGCCGCCCGAATACGGGAAGGTATCGAGGCAGATATCGACGTCGTTGTGCAGGGCCAGGTAGTCGTGCATGCCGCTGCGGCCATGAAAGCGCAGGCGCTCCGGCGCGATGCCTTCTTCGTCGAACCACGGCAGCAGGCTCTCGTCGCCGTGATCTGGCAGGCCGGCCACGATCAGCCGCGCAGTGGGCACGGCGCGCAGCAGGCCGGCCCAGGCGGCGACCACGTCGCGGCTGATCTTGCTGAGGCGATTGAAGCTGCCGAACGTGACGTAACCATTGGCCAGCGCCGGGGGCGCGACCACGTCGGGCGCGCCGGCGGCCGGCTGGAACGGCGTCGAGACCGGCAAGCGCACGAGTTTTTCGGTGAACAGGTGGTCGTACTGGCCGGCCGGCAGGATGAAGCGGTCGGTCAGGTAGTAATCCATCGCCGCCAACCCCGTGGTGCCCGGATAGCCGATCCAGGTCGCCTGCAGCGGCGCCGGCTTGCGCGCAAACACCGGCAGCCGGTTGTGGGCGGTATGGCCGGCCAGGTCAATCAGGATGTCGATGCCATCGGCGACGATCTGCGCGTCCAGCGCAGTGTCGTCCAGGCCGGCCACGTCGCGCCACTGTGCCATGTGGCCGCGCAGGCGCGCGGTCACGGCATCGTGCACCGGATAGTTGTAATAGGCGTGCAGCGCCAGGCCGGGCCGGCCCGCCAGGCGCGCCAGCAGCGGCTCGATGAACGCGGCCACCGCGTGGTTGCGCAGGTCGCCCGAGACGAACCCGATGCGCAGGGCGCGCTCGGGCTCAGGCGTGTTGACCCAGGCAGTGCGCGGCGCATCGATGCGCGCTTCGAGCTGCCGCCCGAACGCGCGGTGCGCGGCAAACAGCGCGTCGGGACCGATGCTGCTCACCTGGCTCATGCAGAACAGCATATTGCTGTGCGCATCGGTGTTGTGCGGATCGCGCGCCAGCACGCCGCGGTAGGCCTCAACCGCTTCGAGCGCGCGGCTCTGATGCTGCAGGATCATCGCGAGCGTATTGCCGGCTTGCGCATGGCCCGGATCGAGCGCGAGTGCAGTGCTGGCGCTGGCATGCGCTTCGTTCAGACGCCCGGCATCGAGCAGCGTGAGCGCCATGTGGTTGTGGGCGTTGGCATCGTCGGCCTGCAGCGCAACGGCGCGTTCGAGCACCGCCTGCGCGTCCGCCAGCCGGCCCGCGCCCCGCAGCAGCAAGCCCAGGTTGCTCAGCGCCTCGGCGTCGTCCGGCGCGTACTGCACGGCGACCTGCATCGACTCGAGCGCCTGCAGCAGGTTGCCTTGCAGGTGATGGATGCCGCCCAGCAGCTTGTAGCCGAAAGGATGCTGTGGAAACTGATCGGTCAGGAACTGCGCCGCATAGCCGGCTTCGTCCAGGCGGCCGGACGCAAACAGCGCGGCGGCAGCGTCGATCGTTTCGGGATCCGGCGCGCCGGCCGTGGCCAGCTGCTGTTCGAACGCATCGACCTCCGGCCCGGTCAGGCCGTGGCTGCGCCCCAATGCGATCAATTCGTGCGCAGTAGCGAACTGGCGCGCGGCGATCAGCGCCTCGATGTAGGCCAGCCAGTAGCGCGCTTCGTCCGTGGCGCCCTGCAGGGCCTCGGTCAGGTGCGGGATCGCGGCAGCCAGATCGCCGGCCTCGCGCGCCAGCATGCCCAGGCCAAAGTGGGCTTCGGCATGGCCGGGGGCGAGGTCGAGCACGGCGCGGTACAGCGCCTCGGCCTGCGCCGGCTGGCCGGCGGAGGCTTCGCTTGCGGCGGCCTGCAATGCTTCATCGACGATTTGCCGGACCGCGTCGCTGAGGGGAGTGCGCTGTTGTTCCATGGATGCGGGCGGCGGCCTTTGCGTATCGAGAGAGCGTACAAGAGGTGCAGATGCGACAACCGGCGCGCGGTGGTCGGGGGCGCTGGCGGGATTGTTCTACAGCATCATTCAACACAATAGATCATGGGCTTGCCAGGGTCAAGAATTGGCCGCATGCGACTGTCTTGGGAGCGCAGCATGTGTACATGATAAGCTTCCGCATTCTGCAGAAAAGGTGGGTTCATGAGCGCGTTGGTCAAGACAGGGATTGTGGGGCTGGACGAGATCCTGCACGGTGGTATTCCACGCAATAACAACCTGCTCGTCGAAGGGCCGCCCGGCGCGGGCAAGACGACGCTGGGACTGGGTTTCATCTACCGCGGCGCCGTCGACTTCGATGAGCCGGGTGCCATCGTCTCGTTCGAGCTCGACCCGGCCAAGCTGTTGCGCGACGCCGCCGGCTTCGACTGGGACCTGCAGGGCATGATCGATCAGGGCCGGATCAAGATCATCCAGACCAGCCCGGCCGTGTTGATGAGCGAATTTCGCAGCAGCGACGGCGCGTTCTCGGCCGCGCTGTTGGCGATGGGCGCCAAGCGCCTGCTGATCGACGGCCTGACGCCACTGCGCCTGTACGCCGAAGGCAACGACATCCCGTTCCGCGAAGACGTGCACCTGTTGATCGAGGGGCTCACGCGTCTGGGCGTGACGACGATGGTCACGGCCGAAAAGGACGCGTCGCTGGGCGGCGTGTTGGCACATGAGCGCTTCGTATTCGACACGATCATCTCGCTCACGCTCGAAGAATCGCGCCGCCGCATGCATCGCCGCCTGACGGTGGCCAAGTCGCGCGGCCAGGATTTCATCGGCGGCAGCCACACCATGCGCATCGAGCCGCACGAGGGCGTGCACGTGTACCGCCGCGCCCAGTCGCGCCCGGTCATGTCGCCCGACCAGCCGACCTCGGAAGAACGCCTGTCGACCGGCTCGCCCGCCATCGACAAGATGATGGACGGTGGCATCTACAAGGGCTCGGTGACGCTGGTCAGCGGCATTTCCGGCACCGGCAAGACAGTGCTCAGCGTGCAGTTCCTGAGCGACGCCATCAAGAACGGCCACAAGGCCCTGCTGATCAGCCTGGACGAACACGCACGCCAGTTGATGCGCAACGCCAAGCCCCTCGGCTTCGACCTGCAGGCACTGGTCGATGCGGGCGACCTGTTCATCCATTACGAGTCGCCGCTCGAACTCGAGCTGGACGTGCACTTCGACCGCATCATCAAGCTGGTGGAAAAGGAAGGCATCGACTGCGTGGTGTTCGATTCGATCGCCGTGTATGAGATGACCAGCCGCAGCGAAGTGGCCGATTACCTGTACGCGCTGGCCAGCTTCTTCAAGAACCGGCTGGCCACGACGCTGTTTAATTACGAAAGCCCGGAACTGCTGGGCGTGTCGCAGATCAGCGAAGAACTCAAGGGCTCGCACCTGGTCGACAACATCATCCTGCTCAATTACGTCGAAATTTCCACCGTGCTGCGGCGCGCGCTGGCGGTGCCGAAAGTGCGCGGCAGCCGCAACCTGCAAGTCACGCGCGAATACACGATCGGCGTGGGCGGCCTGAGTCTGTTGGACGACAGCGACAGCAATACCCAGGCCGTCCCGCAACTGCCGTTCTCGTCGTATTACGGCCTGTTGTCGCGGTCCCCATCGCGCCAGAGTCCGATGATCGAGGAAGCCGTCGCCAATGGCGACCCGATGCCCGAGTCGACGCATCAACCGGCTGAAACGAACCGGTGATCGCCGTCGACCTGCCCGACAAGCCGCCCATCGACTGGGACGACTGGCGCGCGCCGCTGCGCCAGTACGCCGAGGCGACCGGACTGGTGACGTCGGTCTACAACACGACCGGCGTGCGCCGCATCGGGCCACTGACCAGCTCGCGCATGTCGACCTTTCTCGCCGGGCAGTCGACGCTGTGGGCCGAGGACGGCCCCGGCACGGCGCTCGAGCGCAGCCTGGTGCGCGACGTCTGCCAGCAGGGCGCACCCACGGCCAGCCAATTCAGCGAAGGCTTCTGCGTGCGCGCGCTGCCGCTGCTATTGCACGGCAATGTGTATGGCGTGCTGGTGTTCGGCTGGCGCTTTGCCGATTTCAGCTCGCCCCTGGCCTGCGAGCGCATCGGCCGGCAGATCGGCGTGTCGGGCCATTTGTTATGGAGCGAGGTGCGACTCGACGCGCCGGTCTCCGCCCAGCGCATGGCCACCTACGAAACCCTGCTGCTTACGCTATCGAGCACGCTTGACCGGCAGCGCGAAACCATCGCCGACCTGACGCGCGTGAGCCGCACGCGCGAGCTGTTCCTGGCGACCGTCTCGCACGAGATGCGCACACCGCTGTCGGCGCTGTCGATGCGCATCGAACTGATGCTGCGCACGATTCCCGACCTGCCAGAGAAGGCCGTCAGCGGCCTGGAATCGATGCGCGTGCACGTGCGCCAGGAGGCCGGCATGGTCGACGACCTGATCGACGCGGCGCGCACGCTGACCGGGCAGATGTCCATCGTGCGCAAGCCGATCGTGCTGGGACAGGTGCTGCGCGAAGCCATCGCCACGGTGGAGCCGCATGCGCATGCCAAGCAGATCCTGATGCAGGTGACACCGGCCGATTACGGCGCGGACATCCGCTTCGAGGCCGATGGGCAGCGCCTGCAGCAGGTGTGCTGGAACCTGCTGTTCAATGCGGTCAAGTTCACGCCGGTCGGCGGGGTGATCCGCATTGGTATCCGCTGTACCGGGGGATGGATCGAGATCGATATCGCCGATTCTGGGCAGGGCATCGAGGCGGACGATTTGCCGCATGTGTTTGGCGCGTTCAAGCTGCAGCAGCATGACAATGCCACCGGGCTGGGACTGGGGCTGTATATCGCGCGGCGGATCGTGGAGCTGCATGAGGGGACGCTCAGTGTCAGCAGTGAAGGGCGGGGACGGGGGGCGACGTTTGCGATTCGGTTGCCGGCTGGGTGGATTGGGCCGTTGGTGCCTGGTGCTCTCGAGGCCAGATAGCAAAAAACCCGCGGCTTTTGGCAAGTGGCACGTCCACGCGCGTTAGCGCTCTTTACGCACGACGGCTTTCGACAAGGTCATGTCGACGAGCGAGTGACTGCAGCGCGATGGAGCTCGAACCGGATCGAGTGGAAGGAGGTGCCGATTGCTTCCGGAAAATCACCGCGTCGCTGCGCGGATCTCTTTGAGAGCATGCCGAACTTCTTCGGGCTGGGCCTCGACACGAATGCGTTGTTTGACCAGCTCTCGCCGGAGCGCGTCTGCGCCACCGTAAGCCTTCGCGAGCCGGGCAGCGAAGTCCGCAGCAAGACGCTGCATCATGTCGAACGGGAACTCGTCGTCGAACACTCTCGCTGAGAAGAGTTGCCGGGCGTCGCCGTCCAGAACTTCGCACTTGTCCCCATTCACGCCAAGAATGAAACCGGAGCCTCCGGCCGTGTACTGCTGGTCAGCGCTTACCGGTTTGCTGTCGACATCGTAACCGTTGAGCAGATAGTACGTCCGCCCGGAAGCGTCGCTCGCTTTGGCGAAGATAAACCACACGCCGGAAATCTCTTCGCTATCGTTCAGCGCATGGCATCCAGACGCCAGCTTGGTGGGGAGCGGCTCGAACTTTACCCGCTCGCGATCATATTGCAAGCCCAACAGCGGCTCTTGAAGCATGCGGGGCGGCGGCGCGCCCAGAGCCGATGCGCACACCATAACGAGCAAAAACGGGGTGAGAAGCTTACGGACGGTAGAAGACATGTGGTGGCCTTTGTTTACGGTATTCCGCTCCGCCCCAAAAATCACGCTGCTTGAAGTCGGATATCCAGATCCGGCCGTCGAATGCCGCGATGTGCCCTGACACGTTCCCTTTGGGGTAAGGTTGAATGACAACGATGTCTCCTTTCATCGGAATAAATGTATCGGAATTCGCCACGTTCAGCCTGTGAAATCCCAGCCTCAGCAGTGTTGGGCCCCAGTTCTTGGCATCGATTGGGTGCGTGCCCCTGGCATGGGCGCCGCCCGCTTCGAGGGCCTCCCGCACATACATCGCGCAACGGGCGATGCTTCGCGGTCTGGCTTTTGTCCTGAGGTGGTGAGTGTAGCGTTCAATATCGACTGGCATGATGACGCTACCCGATCTTGTTCTGCGAGAGATCCCAGCCACACAGCGTCTGACCACCGGCGCCGCCTCCGATCTTTTGCTTGCTGTATTTCCATTTCACCTTCGCGAACGTCAAAGAGAAGGGGTTCTCAGGCAGGCGCGAGGCAGATTCAATGCAGGGAATTGCTTGGCTGACCAACAGGTTTTTGAGCCCGGGCTCGACATGTTTGGGCTCTTTATCGTCACCGTCAGTACGTGTGAACTCGAACTTCGTCTTTGAAACGTAAACGCTGTTTTCCGGTTTCCTTTTGATTCCATTGGTTCGTAGATAAAGGTCGGTCGCCATGGCTTCTCCTACGCATGTATTGAGAAAGCCATTCTTGCGCCTATATGCGAGCTCGTTTTTGGATTGCCTCAAGGAAATCTCACATGTAGCTCGTGTAGCTAGGTAGCTAGTCTCAGGTCTGACATTCGGACACAGCCTCAGCTATGAACGAGTCAAGTCCAGCCTCCAGATTTTCGTTTTGCCCCGGCGCCAATGCCAAGTGATGCAGTTGGAAAAGCTGCTACCTCCTTAGCTGCGCCCTTGAAAAAACGAGCGAGTTTGACTACATCAGAGTTGGTGTCAAAATATCAGACCTGCCCCACAGTGTGTGACCCGCAGTGTGTGTCGCAGAAGACCATGACCCCACAGTGCCATGCGATTCGATTGCCGGTGGGGCGCGCTTGGCTGACGGCGCTTGATGATGCGGAGCCCAGATAGCAAAAAACCCGCACTTCCTGAGAAGATTGCGGGTTTTTAGCGTAATACGAATGCGTGATGCGAGTAGGTGGTGCTCCGGCCGGAATCGAACCGTCCTATGAAGATCGCTCTATGCCTGGGAAAATACCAGCAAAAATACCAGCAACGTATTTTGCTGCTGAGCGCCAGGGGCTAGCGTCACCTGCAAGGCTTGTAGGTTTGCTGCTCTGCGGCGATCGCCTAGAATTTTAGGTGATTGCGAGGCGCTACCCCCGCGCTGGCGCCTGTCGACTAAATTCAAATGATTTGCTGATTTTTAACACGGTTTTAACACGTTTTAACATGCCTATTTTTCGCGCTTTTCAGTTCGTTTCCCCTATGAAGATCGGGTAGTCGCCGGGCCTCATCAGGCCATTTGCTGATTTGATTAACAAAGCCCAAAAGGGGGATTTTT
Organism: Massilia sp. MP_M2; assembly: GCF_039123635.1. Classification (NCBI taxonomy): domain Bacteria; kingdom Pseudomonadati; phylum Pseudomonadota; class Betaproteobacteria; order Burkholderiales; family Oxalobacteraceae; genus Massilia; species Massilia sp. MP_M2. Next base: position 193,342 of record NZ_JBCHJF010000004.1, on the reverse strand, counting down.
TCTGCGCGTGGGAGGGAACGTGGTGTCGGTCGGAGAGGGTGTTTAAGTTTTGACGCCCCCCGTCATTGCTTCGGGGGTAACTGTCCTTGTTTCAGCCTAGGTGCCTAGCCGATCAGGTGAGCCGGCTTGCCGCGCCTGGCGGCTTGTATGGTGCCTTGGCGCCGCTCAGTGGTGGTCGTTGCTCTGGGTAGGGCGGGAAGGTAGGGGTGCGTGCCACGCGGGAAAGACAGCCGCTGCACGCTCTCGGGGTTTGATGCTGCTGGGCCACTCACCGAGTAACGCCCTGAAACTTTGCTATTGCTGATGACCGTTAATCAACCGTAGTGCCTGCATTGACGGGCGCGCTTTGGCGCCCTGTGTCACTTTTGTGGCACGCCTGCAATCAGCGCACGCCGGTCACTACCGCGAGCGCCTTCGGGTACATCACAGCGATATCGGCGCGCACGTGGCAGATGAAGCCGACTTCACCGGTGCCAGCGAACAGCTCCTTCGCTGGCTGGATGCTGACCTGTTCGCGCATCATGAACAGGACCTTGGAGAAGTCGCCCACGTAGATTTCGCTGCAGTCCGTCGCCGTGCCCACGGTCAGGTTGTTTGGCACCTGGCTGGTGGCGATCATGTTCCAGCTCTCCAGCATCGATGGCTTCTCGATCGGATGGCCGAGGTTGTCGGTCAGGCCGGCGAGGCGCACCAGGGAGCGAGGTGACATGATGGCGGCAGCCGGTTGCGATGCGTCTGCCTGCAGGATGGCTTGCGTTGCTGCCAGCAGGTTGGCATAGCCGTTCAGGGCGGTGCCGTTGGTGCCGTTGGCAACCTTCTGGATGCCTGGGGTATTGACGATGCCGAGCGGCTCGGGCGCGATGCCAGACCCGCGCAGGCCCACGCGGTCCAGCTCCTTGGCGAAGGCCTGGGCGATAGCGATGTTGAGCGCCTCGGCCATGTTCGACGCATCGGCCAACAGCTCGCGGCTGACCTTGAAGATGAACGCCAGGCTCTTGGGCTGCGCTACCACGGCGCGGAAGGTGGCGTCCGACATGGCCACTGCGCCCGACTCCAAGCGCCATTGCGCGTTCGGGATCGTGTCGATGGCGGCGGTGGTGAAGCTCTTGGCGCCGCCGTCCAGCGGCACGATGCCAGCGCCAGCAGACAGCAGGGAGGATGCCGGGACCAGGGCTTCCAGGATGCCCGGCATGACCACACTCGGCAGCAGGAAGCCGCCAGCGGTATCGGTGCCGCTGGACAGGGCGGCTTGCACGGCCGCGTTGGACTTCATCCCGGCCACTCCCCGCACGAAGTCATCGATGCGGATCTCATCGCCAGGCCGGCCGCTGTTCATGGCGCCATACTGCGCGCCGTTGTTCATGGCGCTGTAGTGGGCGCGGATGTCCTTGCTGTTGCGAAGGACTTTGACGTCGCCGCCAGCGTGGTTACTGGTGGGCTCGATCAGATTTTGCATGCCTTTCTGGATTGTCTGGAGCTCGGCTTTGATCGCGTCTCCGCGCGCGACCTCTTTATCGAATTCGATTTGATTCTTTTGACTCCAGCTGGCGGCCGGGGTGGCCTCGAGCATTTTGTTGCAGTTCGTTTGAATCTGGTCGAGTTCGATGCGCAGGTCTTGTAACGACTTCATGGTATTCCCTCTAAGAAAGTGTCTTAGCAGAATCGCGCAATCCGTACTGCGCCACAAGTTGCTATGGGCCGCAGGACGGAGCCAGTCGGTTCAGTACGGTGCAGCTATGGACGCAAGGCGCTTAGCACGTAGCCAATGGTCGAAGTCAGCGCGCGCAATGACCGCGATACCTGGCGTGATTTCAAAGAACCGAGGGAACGAGGAATCCGCTTTGACCATGCGCGCCAGCGTGTGGCGGCTGATCCCGAGTTCGTATGCGACCACTTGGCGCCGCATGTATTGGCTGATGATGGCTGTCATGGGGTAACTCCTTCAATTCTTGTTGCCGGCCTGGTGATGCTGACCGGATTCGTGTGATGTGTGGCCCCGAAGCCCTTGCAGCGCTGCAGGAGGATTGGCAGTTCTCGCGGTACCTCTTGACTACCTAGCCCCGCCTGGCGCCACTGCGAGCAGCGCCGTGATGCCGTTGCGCCCGAGAGGTGCGCGCACTCCAGGCACACGCGCCGATCGTCACGCTGACAGTCCCGTAGCGCCAGGCGATCAGCCAGTGCCGTTGCAGTGACCAGGTTCAAGTCGCGATCGGTGAACAGCGCCAGCCGGGCGGTGTAGATATCGACTGCATCGAAATTCTGGATATGGTCAGGCGGGGTACCTACAGAAACTACAGAAACCCCCTCCGTCGTTTTCGTAGGGTCGCTATCCGGCGCTGCTTTTTCAGGCATCGAAAACCGGATACGCTCAGGCGGGGTACCTACAAAACCTACAAAAACCCTTTTCGTAGGTTCTGTAGTTTTTGTAGGGTCGCTAATTTCTGAGGAATCCGCGTCCTTCAGGCGGGCCAGCCAGCTCATGGCTCGCCCCCTGGCAGTGCCGCTGGGTTGACCACGTAGCGCGCGCTTGGCCTGCCACGCCCGTGTGCATCGGTCGACGTTTGAACGTCTTGGCGCAACCAGTCGTATTCGCACAGCGTGTCCGCTGCTTTGCGCACCGCGTCGGGGCTGTTCAGTCCGGACCATCCTTTCTGCGCTACCTGGCGTGGCGTGAACTCGTTGCCGAGTGCGCCGGCCCGGATGCGCTTGAGCAGCACGACAGCGCCACCGATTTCCGGAACCATCGCCGCCGAGTACAGCCGGCCCGCATGGCTGCGCAGGTACTCACTCCAGGCCAGCGCGCGCAGCAGCTCTTGCACATCAATCAGGCCACCGCTGTCCGGCGTGTCGACCAGGGCGAACACCAGCGCCAGCGCCGGCACCAGCTTGCGGTACTTGGCCAGGTGCGATTCCATCGCCGGGTGCAGCTCGCCAGTCTTGAGCTCCTGTTCGAAGGGAATCCGCCACTCCACGAAAATCTCCTGCGCTGCCGGCGTGAACCGCCATACGGCCGGGTCGGTGTCGCTGGCAGACTCGAGCGTGGACAGGCGATTGAACACGTCCCATGCGGCCTGCTTGGCCGGCGTGTCGGGCCATTGGTCGACGTGCCGGAATTCGCCGTGCGTGTCAGGCCATACCGTCAGGCCGAAGCGTTGCAGCAGACCATCGTCGGCGCTGCCGCCCGATACCGCGCCGCGCACATACTCTTGAACGCGGCCAGGCTGAATCCCGCCGATCATCGACAGGCACACTCGCGGGATATGGATCGTGCCGCGCCCGATTCGGTCGAACGTGTAGCCCTGGTTGCCGTCATAGCTTTGCAGGTAGAACGCCCTCGATCCCTCCTGGCCCTGGCGGTCCATGCCAGTGAGCAGCCCGTACAGCTCATCCCGATAGGACAGCGTGCCCCACGTGTTCACGCGCAGCAGCTCGCCCAGTTTCTCCACGGTTGCATCGTTGACGATGAAGCGCCGCGGCGCCGGCTCTCCCTCGACCTCGACCGGCTGCAGCAGCGCGCGCGCAGCGTCCGGGTTCTTGCTGGCCAGCGCCTTTGCCTTCTTCTCGTTGTCGGCGCCCTGCATCTCGGCCACGCGTTGATCGATCGTCCAGGCATCGTGTGCGGCCTGCCACCGGTCGAACTCGTCCACCTGGAGCCGGTTCAACGGCTTCAAGGCCTCACTGAGCGCGGGACTCTTCATCACGCCAGGCCGGCCGACGATCAGGCCCCACAGGTTCGGCACTACCTGCCAGTCGTCACGCTCCTTCGGCCGCACCACGGCGCGCGCGCCAATCAGGCTGGATAGCGCCACCACGGCGCCCACCGCTGCGAAGTCAGGCGGGCACTGCATCCGGTGCGCGATGTCCATTACCCAGCCACGCAGCGCCAGCGGCAACAGTTCGGCATCGAAGGGCATCACGGGCGGCAGGGTGTCCGGCAGCGGCGTTGGCTCTGGCCAGGTATCCGAGTGGATCATCGATCGTTCGGCCGTCACGCTCGTAGCTGAGCGGATTTTTCCGGTGAGCTGGACGGCCGCGCTGACCGCCTCTGCAACTGCCTGTTTCCCTGAACTGGCGAGCATGTCGTTGAAGTCGGTCGAGTCGCGGTCGTCAGCATGGAAATCCGGTACCGCCAGCCAGCCGCCCACCGCCTGCGCAGCAGCTTTCGCGCAGGCCATGCCCTTGTTGCCGCTGGCGCTGTAGCGATCGTCATCGGCGCACACGATTATGCGGACGCCGGGCAGTTTGTCGCGCAGCGCCCGGGTGACTGGCTCCAGGTTCCCGGCATTGAAGGCCACCGCCACGGGATAGCCGGTAGCAGCGTGCAGGCTGGCGCCAGTGGCGAAGCCTTCGCAGACCAGCAGCGTATCGGTGCGCTCGCCGAAGCTGTAATAGCAGCCCTTGACCCTGCCATGTGACTTGAGGCGCTTGGTGCCGTCCTCATAGATAAACTGCAGGCTCGTGACCGTGCCGGCGGCGTCACGGATCGGGACAATCAGGGTGCGCTTGTCCTTGAACTCTTTCAGGCCGTACGGCTTGATCTGCTTGCGCACGCAATACGGGTTGTCGTCCGTGGCATCGCGTGCATTGGCCAGAACCTGCACGCACACCGCCGCTGCTTCCTGCTCAAGCTGCAGGCGCGTGAACTCGGCAATTTGGCGAGCCTTGGCTATCTTGGCCTGATACTCGGCGCGCTCGGCCGGCGTCAGCACCTGGTCGGACTTGCCGCACCACTTTTCTGACAGGTCGGTTTTCCAGTTGCCGAACGCGCCGGCCGGCACGCCGTCCGCGTACAGGATGTACCAAGCCGACTTCTTTCCCTTCTCGTCAGCAGCGTCAAAGCGGTGGCGCTCGCCATCAGCAACGATCTCGGGCGGCGCCAGGTCATAGGCGGCCATCGCAGCACCGAACTGAGCTTCGATATTGGTCATCATTTGCGCTCCTTGACGCCGTATTTATTCAGCCAATCGAGGCGGTCGGAAGCGTGGTTAGCGAGCAAGCACGCCGTAGCAGCAGCGAAGCGAGTCAGGTAATCGGTGTCCACCGAGTCAAGCGTGGGCGATTCTTCGTCACCGGCGTTGCAGTCTTCGTTCATCTCGCGCGTCAGGTTGCTGGCGCTGGTCATCTCGATGCAGACCTGCAGGCCCCGAGCAACGTCCATCGTCAGGGCGACGAACTGCGCCGCGCTGTCACCCCTGAGCTCTTCGCGCAGGAAGGAGTAGGGCTTGTGCGATGCTGGTGTTGTTGGGATGCGGGCGCTCATGCTTTCACCCCCATCATGCCGGCGACAGTGGCCACAACTTCATCGGCCATCTGCTGGGCGAGCCACAGGGTGTCGTCGGGGCCGTCCTTCGGCTGGATCAGCACCAAGAGGTTGGCCAGCTGGCGCGCGCGCATCAGCGCATGGTCGCCTACGTCCACGGCTGCAATGCGCAGCTGGGCGTAAGGCGTCGTCACGATGGTTTCGATAGCGGCGTTCATGCTGCACCGCCGTTCAGGGCGGCCAGCGCCAGCGCCAGGTCGTCGGCCAGGCTGGCAGAGACGGCGATTGCGTCATCTTGGCCAGCAGGCGGGAGGATTGCATAGACGCCGAGCATGGCGCCAATGGTGTCAGCGATGCCGGCGAGGCGGCGGATGTGTTCGATGTGGGAAATTACGGGCGTGATGGTGCTTGGCATGGTGATACCTCTTCGGGTGGCGTTTACACCGCCTTCCGTCGCCAAACGGGGGGGGCGGCAAATAGTAAGGTTGGCGAACCGGCACCCAAAGCCACCGGCATACCCGAAGGTATCCCTACTACTGCCGCCCATTGAATGGGCGAACGAGGTCAACACACGTAAAAAAACCGCCTTGCGCGGTCTGTGCGCTTTGGGTAATGTCCGGTCGCCAAACCAGGTTCCCTCTTTTTCGGGAACGCTTTTAGCATAGGCGGGGGACGTTGTGCCGTCAACAGAATTTTTTTGTATTTGGTCAGGCGGGGTGCCTACAGAAACTACGAAAAGGGTTTTTGTAGGTTTTGTAGGGTGGTCGCCTGACCATATCGGGGAAAATGAAGGGTCGTTTGCGCGGGAATCGACATTTCTGGCCGAACCTGCCATGGAGCCTACGAAAACTACGGAAAGGGTTTTCGTAGTTTCTGTAGGTACCCCGTTAGGCACATCCTTAAAAATCGAGCGGTGCTGCTTCCGGCCGGCTGACCCGCCGCGAAGGGTCGAGTTTGAAACGCAACCCTTCGGACGAAATTCGTACGCAGTGCACATCATGCTGCACCGCCTGCGCGCTTGGCCAGGAACGCATCGACCTCGGAGGCGTCCCAGACCGTTACGGACTCGCCCAGCTTGAATGGCTTCGGGAACTTGTTCTCACGAACCCAGCGCCAGATGGTTGCTGGGCTCACTGGCAGCTTGCCGGGCTTTCCCTTGGTGGTCGCCAGTTCGGCAATTCGAATAACTTGTTGTGACACGATGCACCCCTAAAAGATACTCCGCAATCTGCTGCGGCACGGGATGAATCATTGTCGAAATTAATAAGGCAGAACAGGTGGGTGGGCTTAGAAAACTCACCCGGCCGCATTTCGAACAACGGGGGGTGAGTTTTAAATGGAGGGGTGGATGAGTTAGGCGTCGGGGGTGGGTGGGGGGCCACCGTCCACTTTCCAATTGCATATCTTTGCCACCTCTTCGATAGCGGTTTTATTCATGTCGCCGGCATTGTGGCCATGGGCTTTGCTGCCACGTTTATGCGCCAGATTGAGCGCCACGTAATTGTGCTCTAACCATGCTTTCATAGCCGCTTGAGGCATTTTTCCCCTGTGGAGAGATCCATCTTCCATTGCCTCCCAAGCCAGAACCGCCGCAGCCAATTTTGCCGAATATCTCGGGTTGGATGGGTCGAGGTAAGCCGGGCGGGTCGCAGATTTTTGGTGGGTTATATTGGGGTAGTCCGTGTACTCAATTTCGCTACGCTCTTGAAGGGATTCAGGTAGTGCGTAGTCTGGCAACTGATATTTGAACAGGTGAAATAGTTCCTCTCTCATCCAGCCTACCAGTGCAGGATCAATTTCCCCGACGTTGGTTTTTACGACTTCTAATTTATTAGTCTGGATAATGGCCTCTAACAATATTAAAAGATCGAAGGCAGATTCTTCGTCATCCAGTTCCTCTTCCTTTGCATCCCAATAAACATCGGGAGTGTTTTTGGATATTCTTTTTAATGTACGAGCAATATCGGAGAATGAATCCCCCGAATCTTCTGAAAGTTTTATCAATGCCTCCTTGGCGCTGATAAAAAGATTCTTTTGGCTTGCATTCAGCGCCGAGAAAAATCCCTTATTCGGCATGGTTCACCTTTTCTGTTCGCAGGTTATCTAAGTAATCGGCCCAACGCTGCATCATTTCGCGGCGCGCGGGCAGGTGGGCGGTCCGGTTGTAGGCGCGGCCGTTGGTGTCGCGCACCGCGTGCGCCAGCTGGTGCTCGATCAGGTCGACGCGCTCGCCCAGCACTTCATCCAGGATCGTGCGGGCCGTGGCACGGAAGCCGTGGCCGGTGATCATGTCCTTGTCGTAGCCCATTGAGCGCAGGCTGGCGTTCACCGTGTTTTCGCTCATGCATCGATCGCCAGTGCGGATGCTGGGGAACACGTACTTGCCTTGGCCGGACATCGGATACACGGCGCGCAGGATCTCGACGGCCTGGCGGGCCAGCGGTACCACGTGGTCGACACCCATCTTCATCTTGGCGCCAGGTATGCGCCACTCGCCGGCGTCCAGGTCGATTTCGACCCACTCCGCGGCGCGCAGCTCGCCAGGTCGAACGAAGAGGAGCGGCGACAGCTTGAGCGCCGCCTGGGCGTACGGATGGCCGCTGTAGGCGTGGAGCGCGCGCAGGAGCGGCGCTACCTCGGCCGGATCGGTGATCGCCGCATAGTGAGCCTTGGGCACGGCCGACAGAGCGCCGCGCAGGTCTGCCGTGACGTCACGCTCGGCCAGGCCGCTAGCCACGGCGAATCGGAATACCTGGCCACATAGCTGCTTGATCTTGTGCGCCGACTCGATCGCACCCCGGGCCTCGATCTTCTGCAGCATCACAAGGACGTCACGTGGCCCGATAGCCGTAATCGGCCTGGCGCCGAGGATAGGGAATACGTTCCGCTCGAGCCAGGACGTGTTCTTTTCGAGCGTACTCTCGGCCCGGTCGGATGCCACTTTCGCCAGGTAAGCACGGGCAACGCTCTCGAAGTCATTCAATGCGGCGAGCTTCTTGGCGGCGCGGCCTTCGCGTTTGGCTTCCATCGGATCGATGCCGTCACTGATTTGCTCGCGTGCTGCGTCCCGCAGCTTGCGCGCCTTTGCCAGACTGACGGTGGGGTAGACGCCAAGCGCCAGGGTCTTCTGCTTGCCGTGGATCCGGTAGTTCATGCGCCAGTACTTGCCTACCCGGTTGACGAATAGGTACAGCGCCAGGCCGTCCGTGTGCTTGTCGCCGGCTGCGCTGCCAGAATGCTTTACCTGGCGAACGAAGGTATCTGTGAGGGCCATGATGGTAGTTGCGTGATGGTCTTTTTTGAAATCCCCACAGAACTACCATCAATTTTCTGCCCTGGGATAACTTTTGATGAGACAGCATAGCACAACAAAAAACCCGCGCTCTCTATGAGAAACGCGGGTTTTGGCATTCAGTGATACATGTTGCGACAGGGTAATGGTGCCTCCGGCCGGAATCGAACCGGCACGCCTTACGGCGCTTGATTTTGAGTCAAGTGCGTCTACCAATTCCGCCACAGAGGCCCAATCGCAGGCGGGCATCTTAGCACATCGATTGCTCAGCTGGCCAGTGCGCCGCGAAATTCGCTGTGCGCGCTGCCAGATGGACACGCCAGCGGCAAGTGCCACGCTGGCTAACACGTCATCCGATGCTGCAACAACCGCAAGCTCCCCATCGGCCCGACGATCTCCAGCACATGCTCGCGCACCGCGACATCGATCGCGCCTTCCTGCCCGCGCAGCCAGGGGCGCGGGCGGAAATAGCGGATGTTGGTGCTGTCGGCGGTGGTGCGGCGGTAGCCAAGTGCTCCAAGCGCTTCATCGACCCTGTCGATCATCTGACAGACATCGACACGGCTGCGCATTTCGAAGCGGCCCGGGGCCAGCATGCAGATGGGGAGCAGGCCGCCCACGACGGCGGGCACCACCAGAAAGGGCATCGGGATAGCGGGATCGATCAGGTGGAGCGCCAGTACCAGCAGGGGCAGCCCGGCCAGCAGCGTGAGCGCCCATGGCAGCGACTGGCGCCAGGTGTCGATGCGCTGCAGGAAATCAAGGCGTTTCCTGATGCGCTCGATTTCAGAAAATGTCACGCTGTTCATGGTGCTCTCCCTGGCTGCCGGCATTCGTCCGTGTTCGCGCCGATCAAGAAAACTGGTGCAATATCCAGCCGACTATTAGTTGAATCGTCATTGACCTGATCATTGTGACGAGCGCTTAGTGGCTGACGTTTGACTGCGCGCAAACACGCATTCGTTGAAGCCAGCTTCTCATAAAGACAACACTGGCCGCGCACAGGTGGTTTTTGGCCAGTTCATTTACCCGGAACGAATAAGCCGCACAGAAGTGCGGCTTATCGGGGAAGTACTCAGGGTTTCTGGCGGAATAGCCGGAAGCGTTCGTCGCGGTCCGATGCGCGCCGGCCTTCCCACAGCGGGGTTGCGTCGCGCACGTTCCATTTAGGTAGCAGGGTGGCGTCGCGGCGGTTGCGCAGGCTGTCCTGCAGCAGCACGTAGTCGCACTTGCCGCCGGCAAGCGTGACGAACGGCAGGCGGCCGTAGAAGGCCAGCGAGGCGCGTTGGGCCGCGCCGACGTTGGTGGCGATGCAGTTCGCGTCCGCCGGCAGGCGGGCGGCGATCTGCTGGGCCACGCCGGCGTAGCTCTTGCCGTAGTTCAGGTCGGGCAGGAACAGCGTCATCAAGAGCACCCACAGCAGGATCAGGCCGCCCGAGGACAGCACCACGGCGCGCCACAGCACCGCCGGCTGGCGCGACAGGCGCCAGTGCACCAGCATGATCCAGCCGACGCTGGCGCCGGCCGCGACGATGAAGGTGACCACGCCGATTTCGGGCGTGAAGCCCGGCACCAGCTTGAGCGCGTTCTTGGCCAGCTGCGCCGGCCAGCCGGTCAGCTTGGCGATCCAGAACAGCCAGATGATCGCGCTCAGCATCGTCAGCACCATCACCGAGAACCAGTCGATGGCGTTGATCGCGCCGCGCTTCATCGTCGGCAGGCCGAAGGCGGCCATCAGGGCCAGCGGCGGCAGCATTTTCAGAAAGTCGCTGTTTTCCGGCGACGGGTCGGCCAGCAGTTGCAGCACCAGCGCCAGGAAGAAGAACACGGGCAGCACGATGTGCAGCATCTGCTGACGGCGCCAGGCCCAGATCGCCCACAGGGCGAACGGCCAGGCTGGCCAGAAGAACCAGATGCCGATCCGGAAGAAGGCTTTCAGCGCTGGCCAGCCGGGCAACCCGATCTGGTGCGCGTTCCAGTCGAGCCAGTCGGCGACGGGCGACAGGCCATAGGGTTGCAATACCGTGGCGGGTACGATCCAGATCAGCGTGAGGCCGAAGCCGACACCAGCGGCAACGGCCAGGTCGCGCAGCGCGCGTGGGGTGGGCAGCTCGAGGTAGCGGCTGCAGGCGAACAGTGCCACGAGCAGCACCAGCGGTGGCAGGAAGCCTTGCGTGAGCGTCAGCGCGCCAAGGGCGATGCCCACCAGCACCGCATTGCGCGTGCTGGCGAGTTCGACGTAGCGCACGGCGCGGTACAGGAAGAAGGCCAGCAGCGCGCCCTGGAGGGTCGCTGCGAGCGTCAGGTGGCTTTGCAGCAGCAGGCCAAGGCTGCCGAGATAGATCAGGACGGCGGTATCGCCCAGCGTGCGGCCGTAGTCGTCCGGCTCGGGCTGGCCGCCGAAGGCCAGGCGCAGCGGTTGCGCTTCGGCGCGCCGGCCCAGGTGGAAGGCGGTGTACCAGAGCGACATCGTGCCCAGCACGAAGATGCCGACGGTCGAGATACGGGCGGCGAGCACGTCGCCCAGCAGCCAGCCGAACAGCTTGATGCACACGGCGCCGAGCCAGAACGCGAGCGGGCCTTCGTCGACACTGGCAAGGCCTGCGATGTTCGGATATAGCCAGTCGGCCAGCGTGCCATGCGCCATCGTCCACATGATGCCGAAGCTGGCGGCGTCTTCCTTCCACAGGTCGCGGCCGATCAGGCCTGGCAGGATGTAGAGCAGGCCCAGCGCAAGCAGGGCCCAGCGGGGCAGTGCCAGGGTGGCGGCGGCGGGAAGACGGACTGGTTTCATCGATAAGTCTGATGGCAGAAATGAGCGCGTAGTATAGCCGCGAAAAAAAAGAAGCCGGGTAAGCGGCTTCTTTTTTGAAGCCGGCAAAGCCGGCTGTCTGGCCAAAGCCGGTTAGGGCTTTGACGGTATTACATGGGCAATTAGCCGTTGGCGACCGAGGTCTTCGAACCAACTGCGCCGAACTTCTGGCGGAATTTCTCGACGCGACCAGCGGTGTCGACGATCTTGTGCTTGCCGGTGAAGAACGGGTGCGACTCGGCCGACACCTCGATCTTGACCAGTGGGTATTCTTTGCCTTCGTGTTCGATCTTGTCGCGCGTGTTGATGGTCGAGCGCGTGATGAACTTGAAGTCGCACGACACGTCATGGAACACGACGTCGCGGTATTCTGGGTGAATTTCAGTTTTCATGGTCTTGCTTTCTATTGAGTAGGTAGCCAAACAGCACTTCGTCGGTCGTCTCGCTTCTTGACCCGATTGCCGCTCACTTGCCAGGGTTGGGCAGAACCGGCGATTATAAATTGGTTTTCACCTTCCGGCAATGCCCAACAAAAAAGGCAGCCCGAAGTCTGCCTTTGCGCGTGATGCGTTGCGGTGGCTTAGCCGCCGCGGCGCATCATGTCGAAGAACTCCACGTTGTTCTTCGTTGCGCGCATCTTGTCGAGGATGAATTCCATCGCTTCGATCTCGTCCATCGAGTAGAGCAGCTTGCGCAGGATCCAGATTTTCTGCAGCTGGTCCGGCTTGATCAAGAGCTCTTCGCGACGGGTACCCGATTTGTTCAGGTTGATCGACGGGTAGACGCGCTTTTCGGCCAGACGGCGCTCGAGGTGCACTTCCATATTGCCGGTACCCTTGAATTCTTCAAAGATCACGTCATCCATGCGCGAACCGGTTTCGATCAGCGCGGTCGCGATGATGGTCAGCGAGCCGCCTTCTTCGATATTACGGGCCGCGCCGAAGAAGCGCTTCGGACGCTGCAGCGCGTTGGCGTCAACACCACCGGTCAGGACCTTGCCCGAGGCAGGAATCACGGTGTTGTAGGCGCGCGCCAGGCGGGTGATCGAGTCCAGCAGGATCACGACGTCCTTTTTCATTTCGACCAGGCGCTTGGCTTTTTCGAGCACCATCTCGGCAACCTGCACGTGGCGGGTCGCTGGTTCGTCGAAGGTCGAGGCGACGACTTCGCCGCGCACCGAACGCTGCATCTCGGTCACTTCTTCCGGACGTTCGTCGATCAGCAGGACGATCAGCGTGACGTCGGGGTGATTCGCCGTGATGGCATGCGCGATGTGCTGCAGCATGACTGATTTGCCGGACTTCGGCGACGCCACCAGCAGGCCGCGCTGGCCCTTGCCGATCGGCGAAATCAGGTCGACGATGCGGCCGGTGATGTTTTCGGCACCGTTCATGTCGCGCTCGAGGCGCAGCGGCTCGTTCGGGTGCAGCGGCGTCAGGTTCTCGAACAGGATGCGGTGCTTCGAGGCCTCAGGCGATTCGCCATTGACCTTGTCGACCTTGACCAGTGCGAAATAACGTTCGCCGTCTTTTGGCGTACGCACTTCGCCTTCGATCGAGTCACCCGTATGCAAGTTGAAACGACGGATCTGCGACGGCGAAATATAAATGTCGTCGGTCGAGGCCATATAGCTCGCATCAGGCGAGCGCAGAAAACCGAAACCGTCCGGCAGCACTTCGAGAGCGCCGTCGCCGAAGATCTGTTCACCGCCTTTTGCGCGCTTCTTCAGGATTGCAAACATCAATTCCTGTTTGCGCAGGCGGGCTGCGTTGTCGATATCGAGGCCGATTGCCATTTCCAGCAGCGCGGAAACGTGCATCGCCTTCAGTTCAGATAAATGCATGTGTTTGGGTGACCCGTGACGGGTAAAAAAGGTAGGGGAGGGAACTGCGTGGGTTAATCAAGGCGGGAAGGTGGCAATGAGCCGTGGGCCCTCCCGGCCGGGAGGCGATGACGCGGGCGCGTCGTCGCCGATTATTGTATCAGGTGAATCAGATGTTGCCGTCGATGAAGGCGGTCAATTGACCTTTTGCCAGTGCGCCGACTTTTTGCGCAGCGACTTCGCCATTCTTGAACAGGATCAGGGTCGGGATGCCGCGGATGCCGAACTTGGCTGGAACAGCCTGGTTGGCGTCGACGTCCATCTTGGCGATCGTGATCTTGCCGCCGTATTCCTTGGCGACTTCTTCGAGGATTGGGGCAATCATCTTGCAAGGACCGCACCACTCGGCCCAGAAATCGACCAGCACCGGCAGCTCGGATTTGAGCACGTCGGATTCAAAGGATGCATCGCTGATGTGTTTGATGTTTTCGCTCATGGTTTCCTCAATAAGAGGTAATAACTGTGATTAACGCCTTGAGACAGGACATGCGGAACGTCTCGACCGGCTACCGGGGTATCTTCCTGTGTTGCTTAATATTGTTACTACACAATGGTGGAGGCACTGTGTGCGAAATTCAATATTGGAAGAACGGCTAGAGGGTGTCAGGCGGGGAATGAGGCGAATAATACCGCATTTTTTTGAAAAGTGTTTAGCCGCTTGTACAAAAATTCAACAGGTCAGTGCTGCGCGCAACTGGTTTTGTTCAAGCGGCTTGCGAAATGAACCGACCACCTGCAGCCCCAGCGCGCGCGCCAGCTCGCCAGCCGCTTCGCGCACGCCGTCTTCCAGCGCTGAAATCAGGATCACCTTGCCCTGATACCCTTGCGCTGCTGCGGCTTGCAGGAATTCGATGCCGTCCATTTCAGGGAGCATCAGGTCGCAGATCAGCACATCGGGCATGGCTTGGTCGAGGCGCTGCAGCGCAGTGCGCGCCTCCGTTTCGAGCACGACCGTACTGGGCCCGCATGCGACCAGCATTTCTCGCATCACTTCGAGCAGCAGCGGATCGTCGTCGAGCACGAGCACGTGCAGGAGCGCTTGGGTGGCTGACGCGTTGGCGGCTTGCGATGGCGTGGTCATACTTGATGGGGAAGGGGATGGCTATTCCGCCAGATGGCCACAGTGTGACATGGTTTATTGTCTGTTTGCATGATTATTTTCAAACGCTGCCCGTGAAGCGGGCCAGATGGCCTGGATGCCACAAGGTGGCCACCGAGGCAATTCGGCCGGCCGACGTCGTGCGCCGGTGCAGTACCAGACATGGCGCGCCCGGCGCGATGCCCAGGCGCAGCGCCGTTTCGCCCGATGCCGGCAGGGCCTCGATGGCGTAAGTGGCGCCCTGCAGCGGCGCACTTACCATCAGGTGTTCATTGGGCGTGATGCTGGAAAAATCCTGTTCCAGGTAGGCCGGGGCGCAGCCCGGATTGACCCAGCGGTCTTCGAGCTGGATCGGCACATCGTTCTCGAAGTGGACGATCAGCGAGCGATACAGCGTGCTGCCGGCTTCGAGAGCAAATTCGGCGGCCAGCAGCTCGTCAGCAACGCCGGCCTCGAGCACCAGCACGCGGCTGGTATGCTGCTTGCCGCGTTCGCGGATCTCGTCGGCGATATTGCGGATCTCGACCAGCGTGGCCTGGTACTTCTGGGGCGCGACATACGTGCCCGAGCCCTGGCGTCGCACGAGTACGTGCTCGGCGGTGAGTTCGCGCACGGCGCGGTTGACCGTCATGCGCGAGACGCCGAACAGGCGCACCAATGCCTGCTCGGATGGCACCAGGTCGCCTTCTTTCCAGCGCCCGGCCGCGATTTCGCCGACCAGATAATCCTTGATTTGCCGGAAAATGGGTGCTTTGTCCGGGGGGCTGTCTTGCAGGGGATCGTGTGTGGTCCTTGGGTCCAAGCGGTTCTCCGAAGTGACGGCCTGTCTGACCAGCCAAGATTCTAGCATTCGGATTCGAAAGCAAGACCCGGCGTGCATGGCCCCGGCCATGGCGCTACGATAGGTTTGCCGCCTGACCTCTGGAGAAGACCATGACCGCTACCGCACCTGCCGCTGCAATCGCCGATGCCGATGCCGATGCCGAAGCCGATGCCGGCGCCGGCGCCGACAGCGCCGATCTGCGCTGGGCCGCCGTGCAGGGGCGCGATCCGGCCTTTGATGGCCGCTTCGTGTATTCGGTGCGCACCACCGGCGTGTATTGTCGGCCCTCGTGCCCTTCGCGTGCGGCCCTGCGCGCCAATGTGGCGTTCCATGCGGGCCCCGATGCCGCCGAAGCTGCCGGTTTTCGGCCCTGCCTGCGCTGCGCGCCGCACCTGCCGCCGCTCGCCGAGCGCCAGCGCGAAGCCGTTGCGAGGGTGTGTCGCCTGATCGATGCCGCCGACGAAGCGCCGGACCTCGACAGCCTGGCGCAGGCCGCCGGCATGAGCCGCTTTCACTTTCACCGCGTGTTCAAGGCGCAGACGGGGATCACGCCGAAAGCGTATGCGGCGGCGCGGCGCGCCGAGCGCGTACGGCGCGAACTGGCGCAGGGCGCGCCGGTACTCGATGCGCTGTTCGACGCCGGCTACGGCTCGAGTACGCGCTTCTATGCAGGGGCGCATGCGGTGCTGGGCATGGCGCCGGCGCACTACCGGGCCGGCGGGCCCGGTGAGACAATCCGCTTCGCCATCGGACAGTGCTCGCTGGGGGCGATCCTGGTGGCGGCGACCGCGCGCGGGATTTGCGCGATCCTGATCGGCGACGCGCCGGCCCCGTTGCTGGACGATCTGCAGGCGCGCTTTCCGCAGGCTGCGCTGGAAGGCGCCGACGCTGCGTTTGGGCAGACAGTGGCGCAGGTGATCGGCCTGGTCGAGGCGCCGCGCATCGGACTGGACTTGCCACTGGACGTGCGCGGCACCGCATTCCAGCAGCGCGTGTGGCAGGCGCTGCGCAGCATCCCTGCCGGTCGCACGGTCAGCTATGCCGAACTGGCCGCGATCGTCGGCGTGGCCGGCGGCGCGCGCGCCGTGGCCGGGGCCTGCGCCGCCAATCCGGTGGCGGTGGCGATTCCCTGCCACCGCGTGGTGCGCACTGGCGGCGCGCTGTCCGGTTATCGGTGGGGGATCGAGCGCAAGCGCACGCTGCTCGAACGCGAGCAGCAGCAGGAGCAGAAGCCGGCAGCATCCAACCCGGGTTGAACGGGCGCCGGTGCTATGCCGGGCATGCAAATTTCGATACACTCTCCCGAGCTGCGCCCACGAGGCGCGGGATCCCAACCGACGGAGAAAACCACGCATGCGCGCACGCTTGACCCCCCTGTGTTCCCTGATCGTCCTGGCCGTTGCCGGCAGCCTGCCAGCCCACGCCGCGACCCTGATCGACAACGCCAACGGCTATACCCTCACTACCAAGGGCGACCTGGTGCAGTTCACCGCGATCGCCTTTGACGACGCGGGCCGCATCATCGCCGTGGGCGCCAGCGCGGATGTCGCGGCCAAGGCGCCGCAGGCCAAACGGATCGACATGGGTGGACGCACGCTGCTGCCCGGCCTGATCGACGCCCACGGCCACGTGTTCGGCCTGGGCCAGCAACTGACGCAGCTCGACCTGTTCAACAGCACTTCGCTGGCCGGCGCGCTCAAGTCGATCGGCGAGTACGCGGGCGCCAATCCCGGGCACCCGTGGCTGCGCGGGCGCGGCTGGAACCAGGAAAACTGGAAGCTGGGGCGCTTTCCCACCGCCGCCGAACTCGACGCCGTCGTGAGCGACCGGCCGGTGTGGCTCGAACGCGTCGACGGCCACGCCGGCTGGGCCAACAGCCGCGCACTGGCGCTGGCCGGCATCACGAAAGCCACGCCCGATCCGGTCGGTGGCAAGATCGTGCGCGACGCAAATGGCGAAGCGACCGGCGTCCTGGTCGATACCGCGCAGGATTTGCTGACCAAGGTGCTGCCGCCGCAGACCGAGGCCGAATCGCGCACGATGCTCGATCGCGCCCTGAGCGAACTGGCGCGCGTGGGCTTGACCAGCGTGCACGATGCGGGCGTGGACGTGACCCAGGACCGCCTGTACCGTGCCTACGCCGATGCGGGCAAGCTGACGACGCGCGTGTACGGCATGATCGGCGGCGCCGGCAAGGATTTCGATGTGCTGGCCAAGAACGGCCCGCTGAACGACTACGGCAACGGCATGTACGCGCTGCGCGCCGTGAAGCTGTATTCGGACGGCGCGCTGGGCAGCCGCGGCGCGGCGCTGATCAAGCCGTACAGCGATGACGCGCATTCGCACGGCCTGCTGTTTTTCAAGAGCGGGCAGATGGACACCCTGATGACGAAGGCCATGCGCCGCGGTTATCAGGTCAACGTGCATGCCATTGGCGACGCCGGCAACAAGCAGATCCTCGACATCTATCAGAAAGAAGTCTCCGCAACCAGGAGCAGCGCGCAGCGTCACCGCATCGAGCACGCGCAGGTCGTGCAGCCGCGCGACATCCCGCGCTTCAAGTCGATCGGCATCATCCCGTCGATGCAGCCAACCCACGCGACGTCCGATAAAAACATGGCCGAGACCCGCGTCGGCCCGGAGCGCATCAAGGGCGCGTATGCCTGGCGCACGTTCCTGCACCAGGGTTCGCGCATCGCCTGCGGCTCGGACTTCCCGGTCGAAGCGGCCAATCCGTTCTTCGGCCTGCACGCCGCCGTCACGCGCCAGGATGCGCAGGGCCAGCCGGTGGCCGGGTGGTACCCGAACCAGGCGATGTCGCTGAAGGAAGCGTTCCGCTGCTTCACGCTCGACGCCGCCTATGCCGGGCACCGCGAAGACAGCCTCGGGTCGCTCGAAACAGGCAAGCAGGCCGACTTCATCGTGGTCGACCAGGACTTGTTCAAGATGCCGACGTACGACATCCACAAGACGGGCGTTCTCGAAACCTGGGTGGCAGGCAAGCAGGTCTTCAAAAAGTGATTCGATAGGGTTGTATAGACAACCTGAATGAGGTACCGTGGACGGATTCTGCGTTCACGCGGGGACGGTTGGCGCCAACCCATTCGGTAGGGTGGACGGATTTCCGTCCACGCGGTGATGGTTGGCAGCCAAATCATCCGGCAAGCACGCGGAGCCCCATCCCTGACCCGAAGGAGCCGCCATGTCTCAAGATGCCTGTCTCATCGACGATCCCCGCTTCGACCCCTCACGCGTGATCCAGGCGCCGCGCGGCACGACGCTCAGTTGCAAGAGCTGGCTGACCGAAGCGGCCTACCGCATGATCCAGAATAACCTCGACGCCGAGGTCGCGGAAAACCCGCAGCATCTCGTTGTCTACGGCGGCATCGGGCGCGCGGCCCGCAACTGGGCCTGCTACGACCAGATCCTGGCCAGCTTGCGCGAGCTCGATGACGACCAGACCCTCCTGATCCAGTCCGGCAAACCGGTGGGCGTGTTCCAGACCCACGCGGACGCCCCGCGCGTGCTGCTGGCAAATTCCAACCTGGTACCCAAGTGGGCCGACTGGGCGCATTTCAACGAACTCGATCGGCGCGGCCTGTTCATGTACGGCCAGATGACGGCCGGCAGCTGGATTTATATCGGCACGCAGGGCATCGTGCAGGGCACTTACGAAACCTTTGCCGAAGCAGGGCGCCAGCATTTTGGCGGCGACATGCTCGGGCGCTGGATCCTGACAGCGGGCCTGGGCGGCATGGGCGGCGCGCAGCCGCTGGCCGCGAGCTTTGCCGGCGCCGTCTCGCTCACCGTCGAATGCCAGCAAAGCAGCATCGATTTTCGGCTGCGCACGCGCTACCTGGACAAGCAGGCGCGCGATATCGACGAGGCGCTGGCCCTGGTTGCGCAGCACACGGCGCAGCGCGAAGCCGTCTCCATTGGCCTGCTCGGCAACGCCGCCGACGTGCTGCCGGAACTGGTGCGCCGCGCCAGAGCCGGCGGCATCAAGCCCGACCTGGTGACCGACCAGACCTCGGCCCATGACCTGATCAACGGCTACCTGCCAAGCGGCTGGAGCGTGGCCGAATGGCAGGCCGCGCAGCGCGACCCGGGCCAGCACGCGCGCCTGACGCGCGACGCGGCGGCGTCGTGCGCGCAGCACGTGCGCGCCATCCTCGATTTCAAGGCGATGGGCTGCCACGCGGTCGACTATGGCAACAATATCCGCCAGGTGGCCAAGGACGAAGGCGTGCAGGATGCGTTTGACTTTCCTGGTTTTGTGCCGGCGTACATCCGGCCGCAGTTCTGCGAAGGGCGCGGGCCGTTTCGCTGGGTGGCGCTGTCGGGCGACCCCGAAGACATCTACAAGACCGACGCCAAGATCAAGGAATTGTTCCCGCACGACGCGCGCGTGCACCGCTGGCTCGACATGGCGCGCGACCGTATCGCGTTCCAGGGCCTGCCGGCGCGCATCTGCTGGCTGGGCCTGGGCGAACGCCACCTGGCGGGCCTCGCGTTCAACGAGATGGTGCGCACGGGCGAACTGAAGGCGCCGATCGTCATCGGGCGCGACCACCTCGACACCGGCTCGGTCGCCAGCCCCAATCGCGAAACCGAAGCGATGCGCGACGGGACCGATGCGGTGTCCGACTGGCCGCTGCTCAATGCGCTGCTCAACACGGCCGGCGGCGCCACCTGGGTCTCGCTGCACCATGGCGGCGGCGTGGGCATGGGCTATTCGCAGCACTCGGGCGTCGTCATCGTGGCCGACGGCACCGACGCCGCCGCAAAACGTCTGGCGCGCGTGCTGGTCAACGACTGCGGCTCGGGCGTCATGCGCCACGCCGACGCCGGCTACGACACCGCCATCGACTGCGCCCGGCGCAATGGCCTCAATCTTCCGATGATCAAATAAACCCATGAACGACTTCATTCTGCAACCCGGCCAACTGGCCCTGGGTGACCTGCGCGCCGCCTGGAGCGCGCACACGCCATTGACCCTGGCCCTTGATGCCTGGGGCGACATTGCCGCTTCCAGCGCGGCCGTCGCTGCCATCGTCGCCAAAGGCGAGCCGGCCTACGGCATCAACACGGGCTTTGGCATCCTGGCCAAGGCCCATATCCCGGTCGAGCAGCTGGCCACGCTGCAGCGCAACCTGATCCTGTCGCATGCGGTGGGTACGGGGCCGCTGATCGACGACCAGATTGTTCGCCTGATCCTGCTGACCAAGATCGGCAGCCTGGCGCGCGGCTACTCGGGCGTGCGGCCACTGATCGTCGAGACGCTCATTGCGCTGTACAACGCCAACATCATGCCGGCCATTCCGGCGCAGGGATCGGTCGGGGCATCCGGCGACCTGGCGCCGCTGGCGCACATGACGCTGGCCATGCTGGGCGTGGGCCAGGTACGCCACAACGGCGTGCTGGTCGATGCCGGCGATGCGCTGGCGGCGGCCGGCATCGCACCGGTCGTGCTGGGCGCGAAAGAGGGCCTGGCGCTGATCAACGGTACGCAGGTCTCGACCGCGCTGGCGCTGCACGGTTTATTCCTGGCCGAGCGCCTGCTCGAAGCGGCGATGGTCACCGGCGCGCTGTCGGTCGACGCCGCGCGCGGCAGCGACGCACCGTTCGACGCCCGCATCCACGCGGTGCGCGGGCAGCCGGGCCAGATCGCGGCGGCCGCCATCTACCGCGAGCTGGTGGCCGGCAGCGCGATCCGCGCCTCGCACCTGGTCGGCGACGAACGCGTGCAGGAT
Source organism: Massilia sp. MP_M2 (assembly GCF_039123635.1). NCBI lineage: Bacteria > Pseudomonadati > Pseudomonadota > Betaproteobacteria > Burkholderiales > Oxalobacteraceae > Massilia > Massilia sp. MP_M2. The sequence goes on along the minus strand of NZ_JBCHJF010000004.1, from coordinate 172,421 downwards.
CCGTACAGCCTGCGTTGCCAGCCGCAGGTAATGGGCGCGGTGATGGACCTGATCGGCAATGCCGGCCGCACGCTGCTGATCGAGGCGAATGCCGTCACCGACAACCCCTTGCTGTTCACGGATGGTGATGCCGGCGTCATTCTTTCTGGCGGCAACTTCCATGCCGAGCCGGTGGCGTTTGCCGCCGACTCGCTGGCGCTGGCCATCGCCGAAATCGGCGCACTGGCCGAACGCCGTATCGCGCTGCTGATTGACGCCAACCTGTCCGGCCTGCCGGCGTTCCTCGTGCGGGAGCCGGGCCTGAATTCCGGTTTCATGATCGCCCACGTGACGGCGGCGGCGCTGGCGTCCGAAAATAAATCGCTGGCCCATCCCGCCAGCGTCGACAGCCTGCCGACGTCGGCCAACCAGGAAGATCATGTCAGCATGGCCACCTTCGCGGCGCGCCGTCTTCACCAGATGGCGCACAATACCTGCGTGATCGTGGGCATCGAATTGCTGGCCGCTTGCCAGGGCATCGAGTTCCACCGTCCGCTGCGCACTTCGCAGACGCTGGAATCCGTCCACGCGCAGCTGCGCGCGCAGGTCGCGCCGTACGATGCCGACCGCTTCTTTGCGCCGGACATCGAGGCGGCGCGCACGATGGTGTGGCAGGGGGCAGTATCGGCGTCGTGCAAGGCGCTGTTTACGACGCTGCATCCGTAAATCAACCAGGGAGTTGCAATGGAATTCCGCTTCAAGGCAGGCAGGCTTCCCATGCTGGTATCGATGCCGCATGCGGGCACCGATATTCCCGACGAGGTGGCGGCCAGCCTGGCGCCGTGCGCGGCTGCGCGCGCCGACACCGACTGGCATTTGCCCGAACTGTACGGTTTTCTCGAAGAGATGGGCATCTCGACCATCTCGGCGCGCTGGTCGCGCTACCTGATCGACCTGAATCGCCCGCCCGAAAACACGAACCTGTATCCGGGCCTGGATACCACCGGCCTGTGCCCGCTCGATACATTCGGGCGCGAGCGTCTGTACCGCGCCGGCATGGAGCCGGATCAGGCCGAGGTGCAACGGCGCTTGGAACGTTACTGGCAGCCGTATCACACGCAGTTGCGCGCGGAACTCGACCGCCTGAAGATGGAGCACGGGCGCGTGGTGCTGTGGGACGCGCACTCCATCGCCTCGGTCGTCCCGCGCTTTTTCGACGGCACGCTGCCCGACCTGAATTTCGGCACGGCCGACGGCACATCCTGCGCGCCGGGCCTCGAAGCCGCAGTGCTGGACGTGGCGCGCGCGCAGGAGCGCTTCTCGATCGCGCTCAATGGCCGCTTCAAGGGCGGCCACATCACGCGCCACTACGGCGCGCCGGCGCTGGGCGTACATGCGATCCAGCTCGAGAAATGCCAGTACCTGTACATGAACGAGGCGCCGCCGTTCGCGTACCGGCCAGCGGTGGCCGCAACGCTGCAGCCGCTGCTGCGCGACATGGTCAAAGCCGCCGTGGATTGGGTGCGGCCATGACAGCGCTGTTCGCGCGCCACGCGCTGCTGCCGCAGGGCTGGCAGCGCGATGTACTGCTCGAATGGGACAGCGGGGGCGACCTGACGCAGGTCGCGCCCGGCGCGCGCCCGCCCCTGAACGTGGCGCGCGCCGAGTACGTGCTGCCGGGGATGGTCAACCTGCACTCGCACGCGTTCCAGCGCGCGCTGGGCGGCCTGACCGAAACGGGCAGCGAAGGCCCGGACAGCTTCTGGACCTGGCGCGACCTGATGTACCGCTTCGCCGCGCGCATCACGCCGGAGGGGATCGAAGCCATCGCCGCGCAGCTGTTCGCCGAGTGCCTGCGCCATGGCTACACGTCGGTCTGCGAATTTCATTATCTGCAGCGCGCTGTCGATGGCGCCAGCTATGCGCGGCCCGCCGAAACCGCAGAGCGCGTGGCCGCGGCCGCCCAACTGGCCGGCATGGGCGTGACGCTGCTGCCGGTGCTGTACAGCCATGCAGGTTTCGGCGCGCAGCCGCTCACGCCGGGCCAGGCACGCTTTCGCACCGACGTCGACGCCGTGCTGGGCATCGTCGATGCATTGGCGCCGCTGCGGGGTGGCCAGTTTGAGGTGGGCGCCGCGCCGCACTCGCTGCGCGCGGCCGGCATCGATGCGATCCGCGCGCTGGCGGCGGGCCTGCCCGCTGCACGGCCGCTCCACATCCACATCGCCGAACAAGAGACCGAGGTGGCGCAGTGCATCGCGCACACGGGCCAGCGGCCCGTGCAATATCTGCTGGACCAGATTGCACCAGACGCGCGCTGGTGCCTCGTGCACGCGACGCACCTGGATGCGGCAGAAGTGACGGCGCTGGCGGCCAGCGGCGCCGTCGCCGGCCTGTGCCCGACCACCGAGGCCAATCTGGGCGACGGCCTGTTCCCGCTGGCGCCCTATATCGCCGGCGGCGGGCGCTTCGGCATCGGCAGCGACAGCCATGTTTCGCAAAGTCCCGTCGAAGAATTGCGCTGGCTCGAATACGGCCAGCGCCTGCAGCACCGGCAGCGCAATGTGGCGCACGTGCCAGCGCAGCGCAGCGTCGGCGACTATTTGTGGCAAGCTGCGTTGACCGGTGGTGCGCAGGCCACTGGCCGGCGCGTCGGTGCGCTGGCGGCAGGGCGGCGCGCCGACCTGCTGGTGCTGGACGCCCAGCATCCGAACCTCGACGGCGTGGACCACGCCGAGGTGCTTGGCCGCATGGTATTTTGTGGTAACGATAACCTCGTGCGCGACGTGCTGTGCGGCGGGCGCTGGGTCGTGCAGGGCGGCCGCCACCGCGCGCAGGAGGCGATTGCCGCGCGCTACCGCCAGGCGCTCAGGGATTTGCGTTCTTAAAAAGGTGACCACATGACTGTCTTGATTCCGTTTGCAGGCCTGGCCCCGGTACCGTGGAAAAACGGCGGCGGCAACACGACCGAGATCGCAATCGGCCCGCTCGATGCGGGCTTCGACGATTTCGACTGGCGCGTCAGCCTGGCCACCATCGCCGAAGACGGCGCGTTCTCGCAGTTCGAGGGCGTCGACCGCACGCTGGCGCTGGTCGACGGCCACGGCATGACCTTGCAGATCGATGGCGAGCCGACCCTGATCACGCATGCCGAGCCGGTCGTGGCGTTCGACGGCAGCTCGGAAGTGCGGGCCAAGCTCAATCGCGGGCCGACGACCGACTTCAATGTCATGTCGCGCAGCGAGCGCTGTTATCACCAGTTCGGCCGGCGGCGCCTGAGCGGCGACTCGACGTTCATCGCGCGCGCCGAGATCACGGTGCTGTTCCTGGCCGAAGGCGACAGCCTGCAGCTGGCCAGTGACAACGAGCGCATTGGCCTGGTGCGCTACGACGCGGTGGTGCTCGACCAGGGCACCGTCTGGACGCTCGAGGCGGGCCAGGCCACCATCTATATCGTCGACGTCCACTATTATTCCGACGATGATGATGACGACGACGCGGGGATGTATGACTGACCTGCTGTTGTCCAACGTGCATCTGGCCACGATGGACGACGGTTACGGCGTGTTGCACGACGCCGCGCTGGCGGTCAAAGATGGCCGCATCGCCTGGATCGGCGCGCGGCGTGATGCGCCGCCGGCCGCGCGCGAACACGACTGCGGCGGCGCCTGGCTCACGCCCGGCCTGATCGACTGCCACACCCACATCGTCCATGGCGGCAACCGCAGCGACGAATGGGAAGCACGCCTGAACGGCGCCACCTATGAAGACATCGCGCGCCAGGGCGGCGGCATCATGGCCACCGTGCGTGCCACGCGCGCGCTGGGCATCGATGCGCTCGTCGCTGCCAGCCTGCCGCGTGTGAAGGCCTTGCTGGCCGAAGGCGTGACGACGCTCGAGATCAAGTCGGGCTATGGTCTCGCGCTGGATGCCGAAGAACGCATGCTGCGCGCGGCGCGCCGCATTGGCGAACTGCTGCCCCTGCGCGTCGTGACCACGTTCCTGGGTGCGCACGCGCTGCCGCCCGAATTCGCGGGACGCGCGGACGACTACATCACCGATGTCTGCGACGTCATGCTGCCCGCGCTGGCGGAGCAGGGCCTGGTCGATGCAGTCGATGCGTTTTGCGAGCGCATCGGCTTTACCAACCCGCAGAGCGCGCGCGTGTTCGACAAGGCACGCGCACTGGGCCTGCCGGTCAAGCTGCATGCCGAGCAGTTGTCCGACCAGGGCGGCGCTGAACTCGTGGCGCGCCATGGCGGTTTGTCGGCCGATCATCTGGAACATCTGAGCGAACAGGGCATTGCCGCGATGGCGCGCGCCGGTACGGTGGCTGTGCTGCTGCCCGGTGCCTATTACTATCTGCGCGAAACAGTGATGCCGCCGATCGCCGGCTTGCGCGCCGCCGGCGTACCGATGGCGGTGGCCACCGACTGCAATCCCGGCACCTCGCCGCTGACGTCATTGCTGCTGGCGCTGAACATGGCGTGCACGCTGTGGCGCCTGACGCCGCAAGAAGCGCTGCTGGGCGTGACCGTGCACGCGGCGCGTGCGCTCGGTCTGCAGGGCGAGATCGGCACGCTCACGGTCGGCAAGCGCGCCGACCTGGCGTTATGGAACATCGCGCGACCTGCTGATCTTGTCTACGCGATCGGCTTCAATCCCTGCAAAGCCGTCATCCATGGTGGTGTCTTTCGCACCATCGGCTGAGCTTTTGATCGCCCGCAAAGCCATCATCTGCGTTTCAAAGAAGATGAATTTCCCGCCTTGTAAATAAAACGGTGACCGCCGTAAGCAAATGTAAGGCTTAATCAATCGTTAAGGATCGCTGGCTATAGTCCTTCTCGTGATTCAACTTCTCCCCTCCCCATTTGCCAAAATGGGTTTTCCCACGGCGCCAACGCGTCGTGGGTTTTTCTTTGTCGGTCGGGTTTGAAGCGTTGCCGTCATCGGCAGAATCAGCTGCGCTCGGCCAGCGCCGTCAGGCTTTCACCCGTCACGCGGCAGATGCGCCACTCGGGCATCACGTCAGCACCCATCGCCTTGTAAAAATTGATTGCAGGCTCGTTCCAGTCAAGCACCGACCATTCGAAACGCCCGCAGCCGCGCTCAACGGCCAGCTGCGCCAGCCGTTGCAGCATGCGCGTGCCGATGTTCTTGCCGCGATGCGCTTGCTTCACATACAGGTCTTCGAGATACAGGCCCTTCTTGGTGAGGAAGGTCGAGAAGTTATGGAAGAACAGTGCGAAGGTGACGACCTCGCCGTGTTCTTCGCCGACGATGGCTTCGCACGACGGGTGGGTGCCGAACAGGCCTTCGTGCAGCAGGGCTTCGGTGGCCACGACCATGTGTTCGAGTTTTTCGAACACGGCCAGTTCCACGATCATGGCGTGGATGTGGGTGACGTCATCAGGACGGGCAGGGCGGATGGAAAACGGGGCAGCAAGGGTCATGGCGATTCGATGGGATTGTTCAGGTTAGCGGATTGGACACTCTTCGGTGCGGGTGCGCGCACGGCCCAGGCCACGCTCGCCAGGCACACGATCATGCCGAGAAATTCAAGCGCGCCGGGCCGGTAATCTTCGAGCAGGACCGACAGCAGCACCGACAGCACCGGCGTGACGACGCCGATGTAGACGGCCTTGTTGGCACCGATGCGTGCGATCAGCGTGAAGTAGGCGAAGAAGGCGACGACGGAGCCGAAGATCGACAGGTAGAACAGACCGGCCCAATAGGTGCCGCTGTCGGGCAGCGTGAAGGCGTCGCCGTTCGCGACCGACCACAGCGCCACCATCGACGCCCCCCACAGCATCGACCACGCCATCGTCAGCGGCAGGTTCGCGCACTGCTGCTTGACCTTGGCGACGACGATGCTGCCGGCCGAGCTGGCCATGGTCGCAGCCAGCGCCAGCACGACGCCCGCGATGAAGTGACCGTTGCCGCCGGCCTGGATCGCCTGCCAGGCGTCGCCGATCGCGTGCCAGAACAACAGCGCGACGCCGGCCGTGGCGGCTGCGCCGCAGGCCCAGGTGCGGCGGTTGATGGCGGTGCCGAAGAAGAGGCGGCTCCAGATGGGTGTCCAGAACACCATCAGCGCAAACATCACGGCCACCAGGCCGGAGACGACGTGCTGCTCGGCGTGGTAGGTGCAGATATACGAGATGCCGAAGGTCAGGCCGCCCTGCAGCGCCATCCAGCGGTGCGTGCGCCATGGCAGGCTCAGGCGTTCGCGGCGCACGAGGCATACGGCGAACAGGGCGGCGGCGGCAAGGAAGAACCGGTAGGCCACCGACACCGCCGGCGCGGTGTGTCCCAGTTGCAGGGTGATGGCCCAGAAGGTCGAGCCCCAGATCAGGGACGCGATGATAAACAGGATGGGGGAAGACATCGCGGGAGTATAGATGGCCCGCCACGTTCCTGTCGGCATCAGCTCATCGACCGGCGTCCCCGATGTAGTAGAAATGCAACATCACCAGGCAACCCGGATGCGCCGGTACAGGATGCTCAGCACGAACAGCGGCCCGATCAGCAAGAAGCGCAGATCGTCGAAGAACGATGGCTTCTTGCCTTCGATATGGTGGCCGACGAACTGGCCGATCCAGGCCGCCACGAACACCCCGATCGCCGTCGGCAACACGGTCCCGTCCGGCAACATGGCCAGCAGTGCCAGCATGGCGCCGGCCATCACGGCCATGCCCATGGCGAACCTGCGCGACAGCTTGCTGTAATACACCAGCGCCACCGCCACGACCAGCAGCGGCACGACGGGATGGAGCGCCCACAGGATGCCCAGCAGGCTGAACACGATTGCCGGAATGCAGACGATGTGGATCAGCTCATTGACGGGATTGCGGTGGCTCTCGCCATAGCGCGCCAGCAAGACATCGATGGCGCGGGGCGTGGATGCGGTGTGCATGGCGGCGTCTCCTGGTATTTTGTAAGGACGATTCTACCGCTGCTGTCCCCCGTGCGCCGGCCTATCTGTGCGGCAGCGCCGGGATGGGCGCCGTGGTGTCGGCCGGCTGCATGCGCAGATGGGCATGGTTCGCGAACAGCTCGGACACCCATTCGACGAACACCCGCACCTTGGCGGACAAATGGCGGTTGTGCGGATACACCACGTGCACGGGAATCGGATCGCAGCGCCACTCCGGCAGCAACCGCACCATCTTGCCGGTAGCGAGCTGCTCGGACAAAAGATAGTCGGTCATATTGATCACGCCCAGGCCGGCCAGGCCCGCCTTGATATACGCATTCGAATCGTTGAGCGCGATGGCGCCGGGCAGCATGACCTCGATGCGCTCGCCGTCGCGGGTAAAGTCCCAACCGCTGACCTTGCCCGACTTGGAAGAAAAATAATTGACGCAGCGATGGCGCTCCAGATCGTTCGGATGCAGCGGCATGCCGAAGCGCTCGATATACGAGGGCGCCGCACAGGTGACGAAATTGATCACGCCAACGCGGCGTGCAATCAGGCTACTGTCGATCAGGTCGCCACCGCGCACTGCGCAGTCGACGCCTTCCTCGACCAGGTCGACCGGACGATCGGTGCTGCCCATCTCCAGCGTGATATCGGGGTAGCGCGCGAAAAAATCGGGCAGGGCCGGAATCAGGATCTCGCACGTCAGGCCGGTGGGTGCATCCACCCGCAGCCGGCCACTGGGGCTGAAGCGGTGGCGTGTGAGCGATTCTTCGGCGTCGCGCACGTCCGACAGGATCCGCACGCAGCGCTCGTAATAGGCGGCGCCGTCCGAGGTCACGGACACATGGCGGGTCGTGCGATGCAGCAGGCGCGAGGCGAGCGACGTTTCCAGTGCCTGAATCAGGGTCGATACGGTTGCCTTGGGCATTTGCAGCGTATCGGCGGCGCGCGTGAAGCTGCCCGCATCGACGACTTGCACGAACACTTCCATGGCTTGCAGCTTGTTCATCCGGGTTTTCAGTCAAAAATCATGCCATTGTTCAGGAATCTGAACAATCAATTCGGTATTGCCATCTTTATCCGATTGTAGATCAAGATTATTATGTGTGCATCGCAACAAATTTTTACTTGAGAAGACGGAGCAGGACATGAGTATTCGAGACGGCATTTTTACCACGGTTGCAGTCACGCTTAGCGGCGTCGCGCTGGCGGGATTGCTTTGCACGGATGCTTACTCCCGCGCCGCCGGCGCCGAAGCACGCGGTGTGCGGGCGCTGTCGATGCAGATGCAGATGCAGATGAGCTGCGTGGGCGATTGCGCCATCGTCGACGAACGCATCGTCGAACTCGAGCTCGGGCGGGTCGCGCGATGAACGCCGTGGGCGGTGTCCCGGAGCGCGCGCTGAAAGTACGCGACCTCGAGGTCGCGGGCGCCACCGGGCCTCTGCCTGCGCGCCTGTACGCCGCCGGCCCGGCCGCCAAGCGCGACATGCTGGTCGTGTTCTACCACGGCGGTGGCTTCGACAGCGGCGACCTCGATGAGGCGGACGACTTCCTGCGCTCGCTGGCCGAATGCGATCATCTGCCGCTGGTACTGGCGCCGAGCTACACGCTGGCCACCGTCAGCCCGTTCCCGGCCGCCGTCGAGGATGCGCATGCGGTCCTGCAGTGGGCCAAGAAGAACAAGGCCAAGCTCGGCTGGAACGGCAAGCTCCTGGTGACGGCCGGCATCGAAGCCGGCGCCAACCTGGCGGCCGTGTGCGCGCTGATGTCGCGTGACCGTGGCGGCCCGGCACTCGCCGGCCAGATCCTGGTCATGCCGATGCTCGACCCGGCCCTGAGCACCGGCTCGATGCGCCAGCTCACGCAATGCTCCGACCGCGAAAAGGCCGCCACGATCTGCGCCGAAGCCTATCGCGGCTATTTGCCCCACGCAGCCGACCGCTCGCATCCCTATGCGGCGCCGCTGCATTCGAGCCGCCTGAAGAACCTGGCGCCGGCGCTGATCCTGTCAGCCGAAGACGATCCGCTGCGCGACGAAGCCGAGCTGTATGGCGCAAAACTGATCAATGCCGGCATCTGCACCACGGTGCGGCGCATGGCGCCAGCCGACCTGCAAGACCCGAATGGTCGCAATGAGTGCGCCTGCAAATGGCAGGCGATGGGCGAGATCGCCAACTTTCTGGCACGGCTGGAAGGGCGGCAGGGGGCTTGATGCAGCCGGGGTGTTCCGATTACGTCATCACAACAATGACGTAGGGTGGGCGGGTTACCCGCCCACGCGTTCAACGAACGATGGCGTGCCACAACCGGATGAGTTTGAACGCGTGGACGGCGTAGCCGTCCACCCTACGATGCTGCAGCCAGAACGGTAAGTAAGAGTTCATCACAATAAGAAAGTGCGAATGAATCACAGCACCCAGTCGCAGCATCTGCCTTGCAGCTAACGCACGGCCATCCGCCGGACTAAGCCACCGGCTCTACATCAGATAACGGGAATTTTTTCCACGCTTCGGCGCGGAAGGGGATTCGTTTTGCCTGCGTTTCGTCTGGCCCCACACGCCAGCAACGCGGGACGAGGTTCTATTGTCTTTTTTTTATCGTCGTATTTCATCGTCGTATTTCATCGTCGTATTTCATCGTTTCTAATAAGAGGGTTAATCATGAATAACCAATCAGGGATGGGCAAACTGCGCGTCATCATCGCCGCGCTGGCAATCGCAGGTCTCGCGGGCGCCGGTCTGACCGGCTGCGCGGATGCCACCAGCAACGACGCACCGGCAGCGGCAGCACCTGGCGCGCCGCCAGTCACGAGCGCGGTCGTCATCCAGCGCGCCGTGACCGAAACGCAGGAATTCTCGGGTCGCCTGGAAGCGATCGAAGTCGTTGCAATCCGTCCCCGCGTGTCGGGTTACATCACCGCCGTGAACTTCAAGCCGGGCGCCGAAGTGAAAAAGGGCGAGGTTCTGTTCGTGATCGATCCACGGCCTTACCAGGCCGAAGCGGACCGTACGAAGGCCGTCGCCGCTGCTGCGCAGGCACGCGCCGGCCTGGCCCGCCTTGAACTGCAGCGCGCCGAACTTCTGCTGGCCGACAAGGCCATCGCCCAGCGCGAGTTCGACGAACGTTCGGCCGGCCAGAAAGAACTGGATGCGAGCGTGCGCGCCGCCCAGGCTGAACACGAAACAGCGCGCCTGAACCTGGCCTACACCCGTGTCACCTCGCCGATCGACGGGCGCGTCTCGAAGGCCGAGATCACCCTGGGCAACCTGGTGGATGCTACTGCGGTCCTGACCTCGGTGGTCTCGCTCGAGCGCATCTATGCCAGCTTCGATGGCGATGAAGCCACCTACCTGCGCGTGTCGCGCCGCACCCATGCCGGCCAGCCGGTGGACGTGAAGGTGGGCCTGGCCGGCGAAGAAGGCTTCCCGCACAGCGGCAAGCTTGAATTCGTCGACAACCAGTTGGACAGCCGCAGCGGCAGCGTGCGCATGCGCGCCACGCTGGCCAACACCGACCGCGCGCTGGCGCCGGGCCTGTTTGCCCGCGTGCAGATCGCCGGCGGCGCGCCGACCCCGCAGATCCTGATCGTCGACCGCGCCATCAACACCGATCAGGACCGCAAGTTCGTCTACGTCGTCGACAAGGACGGCAAGGCCGAATACCGCAGCGTCAAACTGGGCCCGCTGGACGACGGTTTGCGCATCGTGCGCGAAGGCCTCAAACCTGGCGAAAAGATCGTCGTCAACGGCCTGCAGCGCGTGCGCCCGGGCGCCCCGATCGCGGCGCAAGTCGTGCCGATGGTGGCCAACGCGGCACCAGCAGCGGCAGCGGCCACCCCAGCGGCTGCAACGGGAGCATAAATCGCCATGAACTTTCCTAAATTCTTTGTCGACAAGCCGATCTTCGCGGTCGTGCTGTCGGTGATCATCTTCGTCGCCGGCCTGATCTCGATCTTCATGCTGCCGATTTCCGAGTACCCGGAAGTCACGCCGCCATCGGTGGTGGTGCGCGCGCAGTATCCGGGCGCGAACCCGAAGGTCATCGCCGAAACGGTGGCCACGCCGCTGGAAGAGCAGATCAACGGCGTCGAAGACATGCTGTACATGTCGTCGCAAAACACGTCCGACGGCGCGCTGGCGCTGACCGTCACCTTCAAGATCGGCACTAATGTCGAGCAGGCCGAGACCGCGGTGCAGAACCGGGTCCAGCGCGCGCTGCCACGGCTGCCCGAAGAAGTGCGCCAGATCGGCGTGACGACCGTGAAGTCGTCACCGAATCTCACGATGGTGGTCCACCTCAATTCCCCGGACGGCCGCTACGACGACCTGTACCTGCGCAACTACGCGGTGCTGAACGTGAAGGACCAGCTGGCCCGCATCAAGGGCATGGGCGAAGTCCAGCTGTTCGGCTCGGGCGACTACGCGATGCGTATCTGGCTCGATCCGCAGAAAGTCGCCGCGCGCGGCCTGACTGCGGGCGACGTCATCGACGCGATCCGTGAACAGAACGTGCAGGTCGCAGCCGGCGTGATCGGCCAGGGCCCGGCCAAGGACGCCGACTTCCAGCTCACCGTCAACACGCAAGGCCGCCTGCAAAGCACCGACGAATTCGGGGACATCGTCCTGAAAACCAATGCCGAAGGCGGCACCACGCTGCTCAAGGATGTTGCGCGCATGGAGCTCGGTTCGAGCTCGTATGCACTGCGCTCGCTGCTGAACAACAAGTCGGCCGTCGCGATCCCGATCTTCGCCGCCCCTGGCGCGAACGACCTGCAACTGTCCGCCGACGTGCGCACGACGATGGAAGCGCTGTCGCAGGAGTTCCCGGAAGGCGTGAAGTACTCGATCGTGTATGACCCGACCCAGTTCGTGCGCGAGTCGATCAACTCGGTCATCGTGACGCTGTTCGAAGCGGTCGTGCTGGTCGCGCTGGTGGTCATCATCTTCCTGCAGACCTGGCGCGCCTCGATCATTCCGCTGCTGGCCGTGCCGGTGTCGGTGGTCGGTACCTTTGCCGTGATGCTGGCCTTTGGCTTTTCGATCAATACGCTGTCGCTGTTTGGCCTCGTGCTGGCCATCGGCATCGTGGTCGACGATGCGATCGTGGTGGTGGAAAACGTCGAGCGCAATATCGCCGACGGCTTGAATCCGCGCGACGCCACCATCCAGGCCATGAAGGAAGTCAGCGGGCCGATCATCGCCATCGCGCTGGTGCTGTGCGCCGTGTTCGTGCCGATCGCGTTCGTCTCGGGCCTGACCGGCCAGTTCTATCGCCAGTTCGCACTGACCATCGCGATTTCGACCGTGATCTCGGCCTTTGCCTCGCTGACGCTGGCACCGGCCCTGTCGGCTGCCTTGCTGAAACCGCACAATGCGCCGAAAGACCGCCTGACGCGCATGATCGACGCCGTGCTGGGTCGCTTCTTTGCCGCCTTCAACCGCTTCTTCGGCCGCTCGTCGGTGCGCTATGAACACGGTGTGAAAGGTGTCCTGCGTCGTAAGAGCGCTTCGGTTGCTGTCTACCTGGCGCTGGCCGTGGCTGCGGTGTTCATGTTCAAGGCGGTCCCGCCGGGCTTCGTGCCACCGCAGGACAAGGCGTACCTGATCGGCTTCGCGCAACTGCCGGACGCCGCCTCGCTTGACCGCACCGACGCCGTGATCCGTCAGATGTCGAAGATCGCCCAGGAGATTCCCGGTGTCGAATCGTCGATCGCTTTCCCGGGCCTGTCGATCAACGGCTTTACCAATGCGCCGAACGCCGGCATCGTGTTCGTGGGCCTCAAATCGTTTGATCAGCGCAAGGACAAGGCGCGAAGCGCCGAGGCCATCGCCGCCGAGATCAACAAGCGCATGGGCGCCGTCGAAGATGCGTTCGTGATGGTGCTCTCGCCGCCGCCGGTCAATGGCCTGGGCACGACGGGCGGCTTCAAGATGATGATCGAAGACCGCGGCAACGTCGGCTACGAAGAGCTGAACAAGGCAGTGCAGGCGCTGACGGCCAAAGCGGCGCAGACGCCGGAACTGGCAGGCGTGTTCTCGGGCTTCCAGATCAATGTGCCGCAGCTGTACGCGGACATCGACCGCGTCAAGGCCAAGCAATTGGGCGTGCCGCTGGCGAGCATCAACCAGACCTTGCAGGTGAATCTGGGCTCGCTGTACGTGAACGACTTCAACCAGTTCGGCCGCACCTACCAGGTGCGGGTGCAGGCTGACGCGCCGTTCCGTTCGCAGCGCGAGCAGATCGAGCAGTTCAAGGTGCGCAGCAATACGGGCGAGATGATTCCGCTGTCGTCGATGATGCGCGTGAAGGATACCTATGGCCCGGACCGCGTCACGCGCTACAACGGCTATGTCTCGGCCGAGATGAATGGCGGCGCCGCGCCCGGCGTGTCGTCCGGCCAGGCGCAGGCGGCGATGGAACGCATCGCGAGAGAAGTGCTGCCGAAGGGCGTGTCGTACGAATGGACCGAGCTGACCTACCAGGACGTCCTGTCCGGTAACACGATGATCTATGTGTTCCCGCTGTGCGTGCTGCTGGTGTTCCTGGTGCTGGCGGCCCAGTACGAAAGCTGGACGCTGCCGCTGTCGGTGATCCTGATCGTGCCGATGTCGATCCTGTGTGCGCTCATCGGCGTCAAGCTCACCGGCGGCGACAACAATGTGTTCACGCAGATCGCGCTGTTCGTGCTGGTCGGGTTGGCGTCGAAGAACGCGATCCTGATCGTGGAATTTGCGCGCGAGCTGGAAGACCATGGCCGCAGCGTGGTCGAGGCAGCACTTGAGGCGAGCCGCCTGCGCCTGCGTCCGATCCTGATGACGTCGATCGCGTTCATCGCCGGCGTGGTGCCGCTGGTGTTTTCGAGCGGCGCCGGCGCCGAGATGCGCCACGCCATCGGTGTCGCCGTGTTCTGGGGCATGCTGGGCGTGACCTTCTTCGGCCTGTTCCTCACGCCGCTGTTCTACGTGTTGCTGCGCTCGCTGGCAAAGCGTTTTGAAAAACCCGTGCACGCCGCCCCTGCGGTGGCGCGCAGCGCTGAAGGAGTGCACTGATGAATACGATGATTGCCAGGGGCGTCGCGCCCCTGCTTGCAGCCCTGCTGCTCACGGCCTGCGCCACGCCCGACTTCGTGCAGCCGCACGTGGCCACGCCGGACGCGTTCCGCGAGTCGCAGGCACCAGCGCCGGCGGCGGAAGTGGCCGGCATCGACGGCGCGCGCTGGAAACCGGCGCAGCCGGCCGAGCAGCAGCCGCGCGGCCAGTGGTGGCTGGCCTTCAACGATCCGGCGCTGACCGCGCTGATCGAAGAAGCCGCCGCCAACAATGCCAACCTGTCGGTCGCGGCCAGCCGCGTCAAGCAGGCGCGCGCGATTGCCGGCATCGCCGAAGCGGATCGCAGCCCGCAGGTGGGCGTGGGCATCGGCGCTCAGCGTGCGCGCCTGTCGCCGCGCGAATCGAACCTGCCGCAAGGCGTGGGTACCGAGGCTTACACCAGCTACAGCGCGCGCCTGTCGGCCAGCTACGAGGTCGATCTGTTCGGCCGCGTGGCGGCCGGCGTGTCGGCGGCGCGGGGCGATGCGGCGAGCTCCGAAGCCAACTTCCGCTCGGTGCTGCTCGCCTTGCAGGCCGACGTGGCGCAGACCTATTTCAGGCTGCGTGCGCTCGATGCCGAACTGGTGACGCTGGCCGATACGGTGCGCCTGCGTGAAGAAAGTATCAATGTTACGCAGCGCCGCTTCGACCTGGGCGATATCGGTGAATTCGATCTGTCGCGCGCCCGCACCGAGCTGTCCACGGCGCGCGCCGAAGCCATCGGCGTGCAACGCCAGCGCGCCACGACCGAGCATGCGCTGGCGGTCTTGCTGGGTAAACCAGCGGCCGCCTACGTGGCCGGCCCGAGCCCGCTGCTCGATGCGAGCCTGATGCCGGCGATTCCTGCCGGCCTGCCGTCGTCGCTGCTCGAGCGCCGGCCCGACATCGTCGCCGCCCAGCGCGCGATGGAAGCGTCGAACGCCCGCATCGGCGTGGCGCGCGCCGCGATGTTCCCGGCCTTGACCATCAATGCCGATGGCGGCGGCGTGGGCGGCGTGTTCTCGGAAGTGTTCAAGTGGAGCAGCCGTTCGTGGGTGCTCGGGGCCCTGGCCTCGATGCCGATCATCGACGGTGGCCGCAACCGCAACAATGTCGTGCGCAGCGAAGCGGTGCTCGAGGAATCGGTGGGCACCTATCGTCAGAGCGTGCTGGTGGCGTTCGCCGAGGTCGAGGACAACGTGGCCGGCCTGCGCATCCTGGCGGGGCAGGCCGGTGAGATCGACGCGGCCGTGGTGTCGGCCCGCCGCTCGGCCGACCTGGCGCAGAAGCTGTACGACGCGGGCCGCTCGAGCTATCTCGAGCTGCTCGACGCCCAGCGCAACCTGGCCGTGGTCGAGCGCACGGCGGTGCAGCTGCGCGGTGACCGCGCGCTGACGACGGTGGCGCTGATTCGCGCGCTGGGTGGCGGCTGGGATGCGGCGCAGCCAGTCAATGCGGCGGTGGCGCAACGCTGATTTTTAACGACGAGAGTTGTTTGCCCTTGGCGGCGGTGCGCGTGAGAGTGCCGCCGCTTTTTTTCGCTTGTGTAGCAAAACTACAAAAATATTCGGATTCAATTGACTCCGTTAAACGGCGGGAACAGAATCTGTTGGCCAAAAGTGTCCGCTCAGAGACCATGGCAACCATTTACGTAGTTTATCTACGTGGTCAGCATTGCGTTCGTCGATGTCTTGACAGACTGAAACATATCAATTCCACCGGAGGAGACAAAATGAAGAAAAGCATCATCGCCATGCTTGCCACCAGCGTTGTGGCACTGAGTAACCCGGCCCTCGCCGCCACCCCGCCTGCCCAGTCGGGCAATAGTTCTGCCGTGCTGCTGCAGGGTTTCCACTGGAACTCGTCGAGCGCCAGGAGCCCGAACTGGTACAACACCTTGCAGGGCAATGTGGGCGAGCTGAAAACCATGGGCTTTAGCCATGTCTGGTTCCCGCCGCCGTCCGATTCGGCGGCCTCGCAGGGCTATCTGCCGCGCCAGCTGAACAACCTGAATTCGGCCTATGGCAGCTCGGCCGAGCTGACCAACGTCGTGCGGGCCTTCACCAACAGTGGCATCAAGGCGGTGGCCGACGTCGTCGTCAACCACCGCGTCGGCACCACCGGCTGGTCGGATTTCACCAATCCCAACTGGACCGTGTATTCGATCGTCAACAACGACGAGTGCAACTGCGGCCTGGGCAGCGCCGATACGGCGCTCGGCTTCAATGGCGGGCGCGACCTGGACCACCGCAACGTCGGCGAAGTCCAGAACGGCATCACCACGTGGCTGAACTACACGCTCAAACCGGTGGGCTTTACCGGCATGCGGGTGGACTATGTGCGCGGCTTCAGCCCCAGTTACGTCGGGCAGTATGCCAATGCCTTCAACGCCGAATTCTGCGTCGGCGAGCTGTGGAACGACCTGAACCTGAACAACGTCGATGCGCACCGCCAGGAAATCATGAACTGGATTAACGGGACGAGTAACAGCTGCGGCGCGTTCGACTTCACCACCAAGGGCCTGCTCAATGACGCGCTGGCCAACGGCAATTACTGGCGCCTGAAGGATGCTTCCGGCAAGCCGCAGGGCGCCATCGGCTGGTGGCCGGCGATGGCAGTGACGTTCGTCGACAACCACGATACCGGGCCGTCGGAAAGCTGCGGCAACGGCCAGAACCACTGGGCGGTGCCATGCGGCGCGGTGATGCAGGGCTACGCCTATGTGCTGAGCCACCCGGGCATTCCAACCGTGTACTACCCGCACATCTACAACTGGGGCCTGAAGACGCCGATCGCCGCGCTGATGGCGGCGCGCCGGGCAGCCGGTGTGACCTCGACGTCGCCAGTGGCGATCCAGCAGGCGGCGCAGGGACTGTACGCGGCAGTCGTCACGGGCAACACGCGCCAGCTCGCGATGAAGATCGGGCCAAACGCCTGGAGCCCGGCCGGCACGGGCTGGGTGCTGCAGACGTCGGGCAGCAATTACGCGGTGTGGATGAAGTAAGGATCCGCTGTGTGTGACGTACCGGCTGCCGGCCACGGCGGCCGGTCGTCGACGTGCTGCGGCTGGGCGCCGCTACAATGGCTCCATGTCCATCGCATCTGCTTGTGTTCCTGTTCCACCGCTCACCGGCCTCGCGCCCGTGATCGACGTTACTACCCGCATTCTCGTGCTGGGCAGTTTTCCGGGCGCCGCGTCGCTGGCGGCTGGGCAGTATTATGCGCATCCGCGCAATCTACTGTGGCCGATCCTGTCGCACCTGACGGGCGAAGACCTGGCCGGCTTGCCCTACGACGAGCGCCTGCCGCGCCTTTTGGCGCACGGCATCGGCTTGTGGGATGTGCTGGGTGCCTGCGAGCGCAAAGGCAGTCTCGATTCCGCCATCCGCGCACCGGCCGCGAACGATTTCGCGCGGCTGCGCGAGCGTTGTCCGCTGCTTGAAACTGTCGGCTTCAATGGCAAGACGGCGGGCAAGTTTGCACAGCAATTTGCCGACGCCGGCTATCGGACGGTCCTGCTGCCATCGACCTCGCCCGCGTATGCGGCGATGCCGTTCGCGCAAAAGCTGCTGGCCTGGCAGCGCTTGCTGGCGGACTGACGGCGCTGAGTCGTTCCACGCGGGGGAGCGTGCAGATTGTGTCGCTTATTTGCGCCATGCTGTCTTGCTACGCCTGGTTGCTGCGGCATCTGTCAGGCGGCTGCGCAGGAAGGCGCGCACGTCGTCGGCCGCGTGGCCCTGGCTCTCCGCCAACATCTCTGCTCTGGCGTCACGAGCGTGTGCAACGAAGGCAGCACGCTTCTCGACCGCATGGACGGCTTGCCGGATTGCGTCGACCATGAATGCATGCGGTCTGATGCCAAGCACGTGCGCAGCATCGATCGCGCGCTGCTTGAGTTCATCGGGAAGTCTCGGTGAGATCGTTGACATGGGATTGTGCCTCGTTTGTGCGCGCCGTTTTACCGGATATGCGTCCCGGTCCCCGCCGCGATCTTCCGCAGATACGCGAGCTTCGCCGCATACACTTCGCGCATGTCCTGGCGCGTGCTGTGATCGACCGCCAGCGCGATCTGTTCACGTGCCTCGCGCACGTGCCCCAGCTGCAGATGGGCCACGCCCAGCCAGAACCGGAACTCGTCGTTGTAGGGCGCGCGCCGCACCTCGCGCGCGAAGTGGGCCACTGCATCGTCATACCGGCCGGCCTTCAGCGCGACCGTGCCCAGATCAAAATAGTGGTATGACGGCGTCGGATCGACCGCCGCGATGCGCGTGGCCAGCGCCGCCGCTTCCAGCGGCCGGCCGAGCGCCACCAGCACCGGCTGCAGGTTGCGCAGCACCGAGAGGTTTTCGGGTTCGCGCACCAGCGCCGCCTGGAACGCACGCTCGGCCAGCGCCGCTTCGCCATGGCGCTGGTAGATCACGCCCAGCGTGTTGAGCGTGCTCGCCATGCCGGGCCGCGCCAGTACGGCCGCGCGCGCCCACCAGTAGGCGTCGTCGCGCCGGCCCTGCACCAGCGCCTCGGCGGCGCGGTTGTTCAGGAAGAGGGCGACGATGTCGTCTTCTTCGAGCTCGCGCGTGCGCAGGCGCGCGGCCTCGTCGCGCGGGATGAAATCGACGACCAGCACGCGCTGCGGGTGGTAGCCGCGCGGCGCGTCGGCCGGGCGTTCGCCCAGGTTGACGTTGATGTGAGAACTGGACAGGTACAGGCCCGCAGTGCGGCTCCAGGTGTTGTCGACGTCCACGCTCTGGAACCGCACCGGCATGCCGAGCTCCTTGGCAAAGGCGGCGGTCATGATCACCAGCGACAGGCAGTTGCCCATGCGCGCGGCGTAGGTCTGGCTGGCGGTGCGGGTGATGGTCGATTCGTACTCGAGCTTGAGGTCGGACTTGCTGTAGAGCGCATCGACCAGGCCGTGCTGCATGCCCTTGACGCGCAGGCGCGACGTGAATGCGCTGCTGTTGAGGTATGTGCGCATCGCGGGGCTGAGCGCGAACAGGTCGTGCGCGCCGATGGGTTCTGACGGTGGCGCGAAGCGCGCATCGGCAAACAATGCCGCTGGTGGGGCAGGTGAAGGATCGAGGCTGGCGCAGCCGGCCAGCAACATGGACAACGACAGCCAAACGAGCGACAGCCAACCGAACAAGACCCCGCGCATGGCGCCTCCTGCAAACGAGCGTACCGACAAGGCAGTATCCGCTCCCTTGCGGGCGAAGTCAAAGCTCAGTCTTCGTGAAACGCTTCCAGCAGTTCGTCCATGATCTCGGCGGTTTCTTCGTCGGACATTCCCAGATACGCGCAGGCGGCGACGCCGCCCTTGTTCCATTCGTTCGACTCGGCGTGGCCCTGGTAGCGGCAGATCGCGTTCTCGGCCAGCAGCGACAGCGCGATCAGCGAGCGTACCGGTCCCGCAGTGGCGGCATCGTCGATCACGGCGTAGTCGTGATGGTGCAGGATGGCCCAGGCCACGTTGTCGGACAGCCCCCAGTTGCGGGCCAGCAGGCAGCCCATCGCGGCGTGGCTGGTCGAGTGGCGCTCGTTCTCGAGATCCGTGAACGGGCGGTGGGCTTCCATCGACGCCGCGCCATAGGTCACGTCGTAATCCTTGAAGCGGTCCATCAGCAGCGGCACGCCGGTGTCGCAGAACAGGCCGAACGTGTGCGCCACGTCGGCCTCGCCCATGCGCAGGCGGCGGGTCAGGAACACCATTGCATGCGCGCGGCGGGTCGAGAGGTCCCAGAAGTTGGCCAGCGCGGCGCTGTTGACGGGAATTGCCTGGCGCGCCAGCAGTCCGGTCATCAGGGCCGCCACCTGGTTAATCCCCAGGAACAGGATGGCCTGCTCGATCGACTTGGCCTTGCGCCGGCCGCCATAGACGGCCGAATTGGCCAGCTTGAGCAGGGCGCCGGACATGCCGACGTCGCTGGCCACAATCCTGCCGATGGCGTCGGGCGATGGATCGTCAGCCGCCAGCTCGCGCTGCAGGTCGGCGAGCAGGCTCGGCCGCGGCGGAATGCGGATCGACTTGATCAGGGCATCGACCTGGTCGGTTTGGGGGGCGTACTCGACGACGGTATTCATGAAATGGCGGGGCGCGAGAGAGTATCTCGGACGTTGCGGGGGAGCGTGTCACTATACGCGAGCCGACCAAATATTGCAGCAAGGCAATGTACAAATCGACTGGTTCATGTGGCAATTCCACCATAGCGCCAAGGCACTGACGTGCGCGCTAGAATCGTCGCATGGCCATTTCGACAATTGCAGGAATTGATTTTTCAGCCGATGCCGCCACCGTGGCGCGTCAGCTGATCGGCGTGACGGTGCTGCTCGATGGCGTTGGCGGGCGCATCGTCGAGACCGAGGCGTATGACCGCGAAGACCCGGCCTCGCATGCGTTTGCCGGCGAGACCGAGCGCAATGCTTCGATGTTCGGCCCGCCCGCGCATGCCTACGTCTACCGCTCGTATGGCATTCACTGGTGCCTGAACTTCGTGTGCCGCCACGCAGGGCATGGCGCCGGGGTATTGATTCGCGCGCTGGAACCGGTGGCGGGACTGGACATCATGCGCGCGCGCCGCGCTGCGCTTGATGAGCGCGCGCTGTGTTCCGGGCCGGGCAAATTGTGTCAGGCGCTGGGCGTGACGCGTGCGCACGATGGGATGGCGCTGGCGGGTGCGTCGTTTGCCTTGCTGCCGGCAGCGCCGGGACTGGTCGTCGTGGAGGGCGCGCGCATCGGCATCTCGAAGGCGGTCGACGTGCCGTGGCGTTTCGGCCTGGCCGGCTCGCGTTTTCTGAGCCGGCCAATTCGTCGCTAAGCGGACCCGCGGCGGCGCGCTGTCGCTGGCGGCAGGGCCGGCACCGGCTTCGCGCGCATCGTGCTGACGCGGCTGCGCCGCTCGGCCACGCCCTGGAAGCCTGCCGCCAGCGTGTCCTCGGGTTGCGCGTCCACCTCTTCTACCTCGCTGTTGTCCGGCGCGATGCGGAAGATCGCGACGGCCCTGGCCAGGTTGACGGTCTGCTCGTGCAGGCTTTCGGCCGCCGCTGCGGCTTGTTCGACCAGCGCCGCATTCTGCTGCGTCATGCTGTCCATCTGCCCGACCGCGCGATTGACGTCGGCGATGCCGTCGGCCTGCTCGGTGCTGGCAATGCTGATGCGGCCGATGATGTCGTTCACCTGGCGCACCGACGAGACGATGTCGCCCATGCTGGCGCCGGCTTCGCTGACCGACGCGTTGCCCCGGTCGATGATGCTGACCGAGTCCGCGATCAGGCCCTTGATTTCCTTGGCCGCTGCCGCCGAGCGCTGCGCCAGCGTGCGCACTTCGGACGCCACCACGGCAAAGCCGCGCCCCTGTTCCCCGGCGCGCGCCGCTTCCACCGCGGCATTCAGCGCCAGGATATTGGTCTGAAACGAGATGCCGTCGATGACGCCGATGATCTCGACGATCTTGCGCGAGCTGGCCTGGATCGATTCCATCGTCGTCACCGCGCCTTGTACCGCCTGGCCGCCGCGCGCGGCCAGCTGCGCCGCTTCGGCTGCGAGCTCGGACGCCTGGCGCGCATTGCTGGCGTTGTCCTTGACCGCCATGGTCAAGGTCTCCATCGTGCTGGCCGTCTGCTCGAGCGAGCTGGCCTGCATCTCGGTGCGGCTCGACAGGTCCATATTGCCGGTGGCGATTTCCTGCGACGCCGTGTCGATCGAGCGCACCGCCGTCATCACGCTGCGCAGCGCGGCATTCAGGCGCGCGATCGTGTGATCCAGCGCGCGACCGGTGTCGGCAATTTCGTCGCGGCCCTGCGCGCCCACCGGCGGGGCATCGAGCCGGCCTTCGGCCAGTTCGCCCACCGAATGCGCGATCGAATGGATCCCGGCCAGCATGGCGCGCCGCACCAGCATCGTCACCGCCAGCGACAGCGCGATCGACAGCAGCACCAGGCCCGCCATGGTGCCACCGAGCGTGCGAAATTCGGCCCTGGCGGCGGCGTAGGCTTCCTGGTTCATGGTCTTTTCGATCTGCGCCAGTTGCGTCAGCGCGGCGTCGAGCGCGCCGAACTGCTGCTCGGCCTTCTGCATCGCATTGGTGGCGATCGACTGGTCCACGGCCGCCATCTCGATTGTTTCGCCGATCGCCTTGCGATAGCGTGCCAGCGCCGCCTGCGATGCCTCGACCGGTGCGCGTTCTTCGCGCTCGGCGGCGTGCGCGAACTTGCCCAGTTTGTCGCCGATGGCGGCGTGCCGGCGGCCGATGTCGGTCGTCAGCGCGCTCAAGCGGTTCTGGGCGAAGCTGCCGTTGGTCCAGGCCAGCAACTGGTAGGCGCTGGCGTGGGCGAAACGCGCCTCGCCGGCGACGTCGGCCACCGCCTGCAGGCGCGCCGCGCGCACCTGCACCATGTGTTCCAGCGAAGCGTTCTGGCGCACCATGCCGTAATAGGCGGCGCCCGACAGCATGGTCAGCAGCACGAGCACGAGGCCCGGGGCCAGCAGCAGTTTCTGGCCGATCCGCAGTTTGTTCAGCATGGGTTACTCCACAAAAAAAGCTGCCATCGCGGGCAGGGCGACGGCAGCGACAACAGGGGATGCGCGAGGCCGGCGCAGGCTCATTTCTTGTAGATGCCCGCTTCGAGCACCACGCCGTCGACCAGCAGGATGTAGGTGGTCTTGGGCTCGATCTTGCCGGTGGTCGGATTCTTGTACTGGTAATCGACCCAGCCCTTGCCCTTGGCGGCGGCCAGTTCGATGATCTCGCGCCGGTACTTCTTGCCGTTCGCATCGGGCACGTCGGTCAGGTCCTTGCCGACGATCGACGGGTTGTACGGGTGGGCCAGCACGATGCCGGTCTTGACGTCGCGCAGGTCGATGTACAACGGGCCCTGGACGAATTCAGGGTCCTTGGCGTTGATGCGTTTCATCATTTCATTCTTGCCCTTGGCCTTGATCAGGGCCGCGCCGCGCTCGGCCATGGCGATGGCGTCCTTCTCGGTCGGTTCATTGGCCAGGGCGGCGGTCGATGCCAGCCCCAGGCACAGGGCGGCGGCAGTGGCAGTGGCGATCAGTTTCATGGTGGTGTGTCCTTTCGCGTTAAATGCATCAGAAATATTGCTTAAGTGCATTCACTACTCTAGCGGCGCGTGCCCGTGCCGGATTGCGCGCGCACAAGGCCTTGGAAATCGCCCGGCCGACGTTGCGCCGATGCCGCACTTTTTCCTACAGCAGCCCGTGATTGTCCTATTCATGTTGTCAGACACCGTCTCATTGATTGATGGCAATTGCTGTCCGTTCGGTCTCCCTAAGATGGGTTCTTTCCGGCAATCCGCCGGCTTTCCCTTCGTCTTCTTCTGGAGATCTTCGTGAACACGACTGCAACGACGCCTACCAAGTTCAAGCCCTTCACGCGCCAGTCGATCGTGACCGCGCGCCAATGGGCGTGGCTCACGCCCGAGCTGCAGGAAGCCGTGCAGGTGGTCTCGCACGTGCTGCCGTTTCGCACCAATGCGTATGTGATGGATACGCTGATCGACTGGTCGCGCGTGCCGGATGATCCGATCTACCGGCTGACGTTCCCGCACCGCGACATGCTGCCTGGCCCTGAATACGAGCAGCTGCGCGAGCTGGTGCTGGTCAGGAAGGACGACGCCGCGATCGCGCGCCTGGTACACGCGATCAGAATGCGCATGAACCCGCACCCGGCCGGCCAGATGACGCACAACGTGCCGCGCGTGAACGATGCGCCGCTCAAGGGCTTGCAGCACAAGTACAAGGAAACGGTGCTGTTCTTCCCGAGCGCCGGCCAGACCTGCCACGCCTATTGCACCTTTTGCTTCCGCTGGCCGCAGTTCGTTGGCATGGACGACCTGAAGTTCGATGCGCGCGAGTGCGGCGAACTGGTGGACTACCTGAAGGTGCACACGGAGGTCACCGACGTCCTGATCACCGGGGGTGACCCGATGATCATGAATACGCGTTCGCTGGCCGAATTTCTCGAGCCGCTCCTGATTCCCGAGCTGGACCACATCCAGAACATCCGCATCGGCACCAAGGCGGTCGCGTACTGGCCGCAGCGCTTCGTGTCGGACAAGGACAGCGACGATCTGATGCGCCTGTTCGAGAAGGTGGTCGCCAGCGGCAAGAACCTGGCCATCATGGGCCACTACAACCACGCAGTCGAACTGCGCGCACCGATCGCGCAGCAGGCGGTCAAGCGCATCGTCGGCACCGGCGCCACGCTGCGCATGCAGGGCCCGCTGATCCGCCACATCAACGAAGACCCGAAAAGCTGGGCCGAGCTGTGGACCACGGGCGTGCGCCTGGGCGCGATTCCGTACTATATGTTCGTCGAGCGCGACACCGGCCCGCGCGATTACTTCGCACTGCCGCTGGCGCGCGCCCACGAGATCTTCCAGGAAGCCTATTCGATGGTCTCTGGTCTGTCGCGCACCGTGCGCGGACCGTCGATGAGCGCCTTTCCCGGCAAGGTCGTGATCGACGGCGTGGTCACCATCAATGGTGAAAAGCTGTTCGCGCTGCAGTTTTTGCAGGCCCGCAATCCAGAATGGGTGCGGCGGCCATTCTTTGCCAAATACGATGCCAAGGCGACCTGGCTCGATCACCTGAAACCGGCGTTCGGGCGCGATCATTTCTTCTTCGAGACGGAAAGCGGCGGACCGCTGCGGGGCGCCGGCGGACGCGTGATCCCGCTGGTGCCGGCCGGCCAGCGTGGCCACGCCCAGCCCGACGCAGCGTAACCGTACGACGCTCAGCGAGAGCCCGCGCCATGCAGCCCGCCGCCACCTCCATTGCACCTGCTCCGGCGCGCCTGTCCGGCCTGGCGGTGTTCGTGTACGTGTTCGTGCCGTTCGCGCTTGGGCATTACCTGTCTTCGCTGCTGCGCAACGTGAACGCGGTGCTGGCATCGCAACTGGCGAGCGCGCTCGCGCTCACGCCGGCCCAACTGGGGCTGCTCACCAGCGCGTTCTTCTTTGCGTTCGCGCTGGTCCAGCTGCCGGTCGGGATGGCGCTGGACCGCTACGGGCCACGCCGGGTGCAGGTCACGATGCTGCTGGTGGCGTCCTGTGGCGCGGTGCTGTTCGCGCGCGGCGGGGGCTTCTGGAGCCTGCTGGTGGCGCGCGCCGTCATGGGGTGCGGCCTGGGTGGCTGCTTTATGGCGGCGGTCAAGGCCTTGTCGACCTGGATCGCACCAAGCCGGCTGCCGTCGGTGCACGGCTACCTGATCGCCGTGGGCGGCATGGGAGCGGCCAGCGCCACGATGCCGGTGCGCGCGATGCTCGAGTACACCGACTGGCGCGGCCTGTTCCTGCTGCTGGCCGCACTGGTCGCCTGCACGGGCCTGCTGATTGCGCTGCTGTACCCGAAGCCTGACGACGCGGTGCCCGGCCACGGCCCCATATCACCGGCGTTGCAGGTGCTACCGGCGCTGCGCGAGGTCTGGCGTGCGCCCGGTTTTCGCGCGGTCGTGGCGCTGGTGCTGGCGCCGCACGCGGTGTTCTTCGGTGTGCAGGGCCTGTGGATCGGGCGCTGGCTGGCCGACGTGGCGCTGTACCCGGAAGACGCCGTCGCCTACCTGCTGTACCTGGGCATGGCGGCGGTGGTGTTCGGCGCCATCGCGGTGGGGATGATCACCGAGTGGGCCGGGCGGCGCGGCATGCCGCCACTCGATGTGGCGGCGGCCGGCATCACGATGTTCGTGTTGATTCAGGCGGCGTTCGTGATCGGCTACCGGCCCAGCTTTCCGTGGCTGTCGGTGATGTTCACGCTGGCGGGCACCGTAACCGGCATCGACTACGCGATCGTGGCCCAGTCGATGCCACGGGCCCTGACCGGCCGCGCCGCCACGTTCCTGAACCTCTTGATCTTCATCGGCGCCTTCCTGGTGCAGGCCGGGTTCGGCGTGGTGATCGGGTTGTGGCAGCCCGACCTGCTGGGCCACGCGCCCGCCGCCGCCTACCGCTGTGCATTCGCGCTGCTGGTGCTGATCCAGGTGCCAGGGTTGTGGCAGTATGCACGCCGCCGCAGTGGGGCGCTGTCGCGCACCACCTGATATTGCTTGGGCGTAACGAACATGGTTTAGTGTTTTGTCAATATAATATTTCCCCACTATGTATTTTTTGGGGAATTCCATGCGACATCATCTTCCGCGCCTGTGCGCCGGCGCCACCATCCTGTTGCTGGCCGCCTGCGGCGACAAGTCGACGCT
Source organism: Massilia sp. MP_M2 (assembly GCF_039123635.1). Taxonomy (NCBI): domain Bacteria; kingdom Pseudomonadati; phylum Pseudomonadota; class Betaproteobacteria; order Burkholderiales; family Oxalobacteraceae; genus Massilia; species Massilia sp. MP_M2. Next base: position 146,241 of record NZ_JBCHJF010000004.1, on the reverse strand, counting down.
GCCGCAAGGCGCCGACGTCGGGCCGCAGCCCGAGCTCAAGGCGCCCAACAAGACCCTGATCCCGACCGTCAACATCGCCAAGGCCACCGGCTGGCCCGCGGGCGTGATGCCCACGGCGGCGGCCGGCCTGGAAGTGAACGCCTTCGCCACGGCGCTCGACCATCCGCGCTGGGTGTACGTGCTGCCCAACGGCGACGTGCTGGTGGCCGAATCGAATGCCCCGGCCAAGCCGGACGCCGGCGGGATTCGCAACTGGATACAGGGCAAGGTGATGGCCCGCGCTGGCGCCGGCGTGCCGAGCGCGAACCGCATCACGCTGCTGCGCGATGCCGATGGTGACGGCGTGGCCGAGCTGAAAACCGTCTTCCTGAAGAATCTGCATTCGCCGTTCGGCATGGCGCTGGTGGGCGACATGCTGTACGTGGCCAATGCCGATGCCATCGTGCGCTTCAACTACAAGGAAGGCGCCACCGAGATCACGGAGGCGGCGCAGCCGGTCGCGCCGCTGCCGGGCGGGCTGAACCACCACTGGACCAAGAACATCATCGCTAGCCAGGATGGCAAGAAGCTCTACGCCACGGTCGGCTCGAACAGCAACGTCGCCGAGAATGGCATGGACGCCGAAAAGAACCGCGCCGCGATCCTCGAAGTGGACCTCGCCAGCGGCGCAGGTTTTGGCAAGGTTCGCGTGTTCGCGTCTGGCTTGCGCAATCCGAACGGCATGGCGTGGAATCCGGACACGGGCGCGCTGTGGACGGTCGTCAACGAGCGCGATGAAATCGGCAGCGACCTGGTGCCCGACTACCTGACGTCGGTGAAAGAGGGCGGCTTCTATGGCTGGCCGTACAGCTACTACGGCAAGAACATCGACGCGCGCGTCAAGCCGCAGCGCCCGGACCTGGTGGACAAGGCGATCGTCCCCGACTACGCGCTGGGCGCACACGTGGCCGCGCTGGGCCTGACGTTCTATGAAGGCACGCTCCTGCCGACCCAGTACCGCAACGGCGCGATCATCGGCAACCACGGTTCCTGGAACCGCAAGCCGCGCTCGGGCTACAACGTCGTGTTCATTCCGTTCAGGGATGGCATGCCGAACGGGAAGCCAGTCGACATCCTCAGTGACTTCGTCAACAAGGATGGCGAGGCGCAGGGGCGGCCGGTGGGCGTCGCCGTGGACAAGAAAGGCGCGGTGCTGGTGGCTGACGATGTTGGCAACGTGATCTGGCGGGTGGTGCCGGACGCCGGCTGATTGCCAGTTGATCGCCAGTTCGTAGGGTGGACGGCTTCGCCGCCCACGCGGTGATGGTTGGCGGCCAGATCATCCGGCACGAGACGGGAAACGCTGTCGATCACCGCGTGGAAGGCGAAGCCTTCCACCCTACCGATGCCAGATCCTCAAGCGCAGCCTGTGACCAGCAGCACCGGAATCCCGGTCCACGCCACCGCCACCACGGCCAGCACCGCGCTGGCCGCACCCACGTAATCCACGAACTCGTCGGATCCCTGGCGCAGGCGCTTGCCGGCCAGGGCGCCGACCCACACGCACGCCGCCATCGACAGCAGCGTCGCGCCGCCCAGCAGCCACGGGTTAGGACCCGCAGCGCGCAGCGCGCCCGGCGTGCACTGGCTCGCCGCGACGATGTACGCAAACGCGAAGTGCGCGCCCCAGATCAGCAGGGGCAGCGAGGCGCGCGTGGCGCGCGAAAAGAAATGGTCGCTCATCGCATCACTCCATCACCAGCAGCAGGCCGCGGATCACCAGGAAGCCGGTGAGGCCCTGCAGCGTCACGTAATGCCAGATCAGCGCGATATTGTCGCGTGTGGCGCGGTTCTCCGGGACGATCATGCCGCGCCAGGCACGCACGCACAGGTAAGGGGCGGCCAGCAGCAGCACGAACAGCATGAGGCCCTGGAAGCCGAGCAGGATCGAGATCGACGCGCTCCATGTATCGCGGGTGCCGTCCAGGTTCACGAGGCGCCAGCTGTAGACGTCGACGCCGAAGGCAGCGGCAGTGAAGGCCAGCGCCACGATCAGCACCCACGGCGTGAGCTTGTTCGACACCCGGTCGCTGAGCCACACCAGCGCGGAGCCGCCCAGCAGCAGGCCGGCCGACAGCATTGTCCATGCCCAAGCCGGCAGCGATGCGCCTGGCGGTGGGCAGATCTGCAGCCGCATCGACGTGTGGATGTAGACGTAGGCGAACGAGCAGTAGATCAGGAACAGCACGATCAGCATGATGAACGTGCCCCACCACGAGTGCGACGCCGTGCCGCGCGCGCCGATCGGCAGCGTGATGCCGCCGCCGATGTCGGCCTCGCGCATCGGCACCTTCTGGTCCGACTGCCACAGCCAGGCGATGATCGAGCCGATGGCGATCACGCCGCAGATGGTCGCCAGCAGGTTGGCCTTGACGGTCAGCAGCAGGAAGAAGCCGGCGGTGCCGAAGGCGCCCAGCACGGTCAGCCAGCTGTCGCCCGGCAGGATCATCAGGTAGGTTGGTTTGGCGCTGACCGGGCTGGTGGCGATGGTTTCGCGGCGGCCGGTGACGGTGTTGGGCAGGTAGTGGCGGCCTTCGGCGACTTCCTTCGACAGCGTCGGCTGGTCCCACAGTGGATCGTCCGACGTGATGATTGGGATGCTGCGGTTGCCGTAGTCTTCCGACGGCAGCCACTCGAGCGTGGCCGCATTCCACGGATTGCCCACCTCCTTGGTCGGACGGCGCAGCGTGCGCGTGGCGTCGACGATCATGAGCAGGATGCCAAGGGCAAACGTGAACGAGCCCAGGGTCGAGATCATGTTCAGGGCATCCCAGCCCATCTCGCTCGAATACGTGTAGACGCGGCGCGGCATGCCGAACAGGCCGGTGATGTGCATCGGGAAGAAGCTGATGTTGAAGCCCCCGAACAGCAGCCAGAAGGTCCATTTCGACAGGCGCTCGGACATCGTGTTGCCGTTGATGAGCGGGATCCAGTAGTAGATTGCGGCAAACACCGGGAACACCATGCCGCCGATGAGCACATAGTGCAGGTGGGCCACGATGAAGTAGGTGTCGTGCACCTGCCAGTCGAACGGGATCACGGCCACCATCACGCCGGTCAGGCCACCGAGCACGAAGATGAACATGAAGCCGAGCATGAACAGCGTCGGCGCATTCATTTTGATGCGGCCGCTCCACAGCGTGGCGATCCAGCCGAACACCTGGATGCCGGTGGGGATCGCCACGGCCATGCTGGCCGCCGAGATCAGGCTCATTTCAATGACGCCCAGGCCGGCCGTGAACATGTGGTGCGCCCACAGGCCGAAGCTGAAGATGCCCACGCCGACCAGCGCGACGACAATCGCGCGGCGGCCCACCAGGCGATTGCCGGCAATCGTCGGGATCATCGTCGAGATCATGCCGGCGGCCGGCAGGAAGATGATGTAGACCTCGGGGTGGCCGAAGAACCAGAACAGGTGCTGCCAGATGATCGGGTCGCCGCCGCGTTCGGGGTCGAAGATCGGCAGGTTCAGCGCGCGCTCGAGTTCGAGCAGCGCCGTGCCGGCAATCACTGCCGGGAAGGCGATGATGATCATCACGCCCACGACCAGCATGGCCCACGCATACACCGGCATGCGGCGGAGCAGCATGCCCGGCGCGCGGGTGAACAGGATGCCGACGATCAGTTCGATGGCACCGGCAATGGCGGAAATCTCGATGAAGCCGATCCCCAGCAGCCAGAAGTCGGCGTTCAGGCCGGGCGAATACTTCATGCCCGTCAGTGGTGGGTACATGAACCAGCCGCCGTCCGGCGCCAGGCCCCAGAACAGCGTGCAGAAGAAGGCCAGGCCACCGAAGGCGTAGCACCAGAACGCATACGCGGACAATCGGGGGAACGGTAAATCGCGCGCCCCCAGCATATTGGGCAGCAGGTAGACCGCGATCGCCTCGACGATCGGGATCGCGAACAGGAACATCATCACGGTGCCGTGCATCGTGAAGATCTGGTTGTAGGTGCCGGCCGAGACCAGGTCGTTGTCCGGTACCGACAGCTGCACCCGCATGATCAGGGCCAGGATGCCGGCCAGGATGAAGAACAGGATCGCCGTGCCGATGTACAGCAGGCCGATATTGGTGTTGTTGACCGATTTGAAGAAACCCAGGCCAGTCGGGGTTTTCCACACGGCGTTGAGTTTCTCCAGCTCCTCTGGCGGGCGGGGGGCGGAGTTGGGCAGGGTTGCGTCGCGCGTCATTTCAGGTGCTCGAGGTAGGTGGCCAGTGCGCGCAGGGTCTCGCCGTCCAGGTCCGGGGAAGGCGGCATGAAGACGCCCGTTTTGAGGGCTTGCGGGTCGGCGATCCAGCCGGCCAGCGTACCGCGGTGATTGCGCAGCGTGCCGGCGGCGATGTGGCGGCGGCTGCCGATGTGCGTCAGGTCGGGGCCCAGGCGCGGCGCATCGGCAATCCGGTTTTCATCCAGGTGCGGCGCGACATCGGTCACGCCGCGGATCGTGTGGCAGGTCTGGCACTGCTGCGCAAGGAAGGCGTCGCGGCCGCGCTGCAGCACCGTGGTGTCGGCCGGCACGGCTAGCTGGGCCTGGCGCGCGAGCCAGGCGTCGAATTCGGGACGCGGCAGGGCGATCACGTGAAACGCCATGCGGGCATGCTGCTCGCCGCAGTATTCGGCGCACTGGCCGCGGTAGGTGCCCGGCTTGTCGGCGCGCAGGTTCAGGCCCGTCACGCGGCCCGGGATCATGTCGCGCTTGCCCGCCAGCGACGGCACCCACAGGCTGTGGATCACGTCCGACGCGGTCAAGCCCAGGTACACCGATTCGCCGACCGGTATATAGATTTCGTTGGCGCTGATGATCTCGCGGTTGCTGGCCGGGTCGCGGTAGCGCACTTCCCACCACCACATCTTGCCGGTCACGGAGATGCTCAATGCCTTGTGCGAGGTTTGCGGCACCAGTTGCGCGGTGCGCCAGGTGCTCCAGGTGAGCAGCGCAGTGAGCACGATCACCGGGAACGCGATGCCGGCGCCCAGGATCCAGACACCGGGCGTGATCGGGCGCGCCTGGCGCCGCATGGCCAGTGCGAGCAGCCCCATGACGATGGCGAAGATCACCGCGCCGCCGACGAACAGGACCCACGTGAACTGGTAGATGATGGCCGCGTCGGCGCCGGCCGGATGCATGACGGACTGGATGTCGCTTATTGGCGTCATATTATTTGAGCGAATACATGAAAGCGGCCATGTGGCGCGCTTCGTCGTCGCTGATGCCGAGCGCCGGCATCAGGGTGCCGGGTTTCACGGCGGGAGCATTTTGCAGGAAGCGGATCATGTTCTCGGGCTGGTTCGGAATGCTGCCGGCGATGTAACTCATGCGGCCCATGGACTGCAGTGACGGACCGGCATCGCCGTTCGGACCTTGTACTTCGGGGATGAAGTGGCAGGCGGCGCACTGGTACTGCTGCACCAGCAAACGACCGCGTTCGGGGTCGCCCCCGGCAACGCGCGAGGCGGGTTCTTCCTTTGCGCAGCCGCTGGCCAGGGCAGCGCAGACGAGCAGGGCACCGCTACTCAGACCGCTACTCAGACCGCTACTCAGACCGCTACTCAGACCGCTACTCAGACCGCTACTCAGGCCGCTATTCAGGCGCGCTCTCAGCACAGGAAGCAAGCGTTGGTGTTGACGAGATGGGTTGCGCACGGTTGATTTTTCGTGAAAAAGCGATGGCTTTTATAATACAAGGAAAGTAGATGTCATTTTTTCAACTGGACGCCCTAGGCTATGCTATCTAATCGCGCACGACTTATTGTCAAGACCATGGTGCTGACCCTGTTCGGCGCAGGCGCGATTGGGGCGGTCGGTGGCCTGATCGTGCTGCGCGGGGGCTTCTATGACCTGAGCGCGATCACGCAGCATTACGCGCTGGTCTATACGGTCTTGGGCGAGGGCATGCAGTACTCGGTGCAGAACCATGCGCGCGAGGTCGTGGTGCCGCCCAATCTGAACACGCCCGAACGCCTGCAGCGCGGCGCGCTCGTCTACCAGGCCAATTGCGTGCAATGCCATGGTGGGCCAGGCGTGGCGCCCAGCACGATCGGCATGAGCATGCAGCCGGCCCCGGGCCCGTTGGTGGATGCGGATGTCAACTGGAAGACGCGCGAGCTGTACTGGATTACCCGCAACGGCATCAAGATGAGCGGCATGCCCGCCTGGGAATACCACCTGAGCGAACCGGATATGTGGGCGGTGGTGGCGTTCGTGGGCGCCATGCCGGGCATGACCAGCCAGGACTTCAAACGCATGACGGCGGGCGGTGCGGTCCCACCGCATGTCGAACAGACAGCAACCGGCCGCGCACAGCAGGGTCAGGAAGGCCAGCCATGAAATCCACGATCACCGTCATCCTTGGCTTGTCCGCGCTGCTGGCCGGCTGCGCCCCGAAGCTTGCGCCCGGCCTCGTGGGCGACCCGGCACGCGGCAAGATCGCCGCCGCGCAATACGCCTGCCATTCATGTCACGTGGTGCCGGGGGTGCCCGGGTCCGACGTCCGTGTGGGCCGGCCACTCGACGCGCTCGCGCAGCAGCGCTACATCGCGGGCAAGCTGCCCAATACCCAGGCCAACCTGGTGCGCTGGATCCGCGACCCGCAGGCGATCGATCCGGGCAACGCGATGCCGAACATGGGCGTGAGCGAGCGCGATGCGATCGACATCAGCGCCTACCTGCTGAGCCACTAACGCATTCATTGACACCATTCGTTGGTATCATTCGCGTTTTTCTACAGGAATGACATCATGAGACTGGTGCGCTATGGCCGTCCGGGCAAGGAAAAGCCGGGCCTGTTCGATGAAGAGGGGCGCCTGCGCGGCCTGTCCGGGATCATCGACGACATCGATCCGTCGCAGCTGTCCGACAAGGCGCTGCGCAAACTCGCCAAACTCGACCAGAAAACGCTGCCGCTCGTGCGCGGCAATCCACGCCTGGGCGTGCCGGTCAAGGGCATCGGCAAATTCATCGGCGTGGGCATGAACTACCTGGACCACGTGCGCGAAACGGGCGCCCAGGTGCCGACCGAACCGATCTTCTTCACCAAGGCGATCAGCGCCCTGAATGGCCCGGACGATCCGATCCAGCTGCCGAAAGGCTCGAAGAAAACCGACTGGGAAGTCGAACTCGGCGTGATCATCGGCACGCGCGCCCAGTACGTGAGCGAAGAAGACGCACTCAAGTTCGTGGCCGGGTATTGCGTGGTGAATGATGTGACTGAGCGCGCCTATCAGTTCGAGATGGGCTCGCAGTGGGACAAGGGCAAAGGCTGCGATACCTTCGGCCCGGTCGGCCCGTTTCTCGTCACGCGCGACGAGATCCTCGACGTGCAGGACCTCGACCTGTACCTGGAACTGAACGGCAAGCGCATGCAGACCGGGAACACGGCCAGCATGATCTTCAGCGTCGCGCAGCTCGTGAGCTACGTGTCGCGCTTCATGACGCTCGAACCGGGCGACATCATCACCACCGGCACGCCGCCGGGCGTGGGCATGGGCCGCACGCCACAGCGCTTCCTCAAGAAGGGCGACCAGCTGCGCCTGGGCATCGCCGGTCTCGGCGAGCAGCAGGCGGACGTCGTGGCGTATCCGAAGTAAGCAGTATCAGGGCGGGCCGCCGTGCGGCTCGCCGATATCAGGTACGGCGGTCCTTGCCGTATTCATCACCATCGCCAGCAGCGTGTAGTACCCGCAGATCCCCATCAGATCAACCGCGCCCTGTTCGCCGAACAGCGCCAGCGCATCCGCATATACGCGGTCCGGTACCGCCTTCGTCTCGTGCAGCGCGATGCAAAAATCGTGCACTACCGCTTCGTCGACCAGCATGCCGGCAGGCCGTTCGCGCGCCGCAATGGCCGCGATGACGGTCGCCGGAATCCCCGCCTGGGCCGCGATCGGCGCATGGATCGCCCATTCAACCGCCTGGTCCCACTGGCGCGCCGTGACCAGGATCGCGAGCTCCGACAGCCGCACGCCAAGCGCGCTGCGGTAGCGCAGGTACTCGCCCATGCGCTGCGCATGCAGCATCAGTTCGGGACTGCGCAGCAGCGGCACGAACGGGCCGTAGACGGCGCCGCGCGGGCCGTCGATGATCTCTTGCGCGGCGGCGCGCTGGGCTGCGGTCAAGGCGTGATCCGGGATGGGGCCGAGACGTTCATTCATCGAGCATACCCGCCTGTTGTATCGAAATTGAAAGCAGGAAAATATTCGCACGCCCCGCGTTAAAAATCAAAATAAGTGCTTCGGAGCACGCTTATCGTCAAGCGTTGAGCCAACGCCGAGGGAGCCGTCCATGAGCCACATCATCCACCGCAACCTGCGCCAGATGCCGCCCACGGCGGTCGGCGGCGAGGGCATCGTGCTGCGCGACAGCAGCGGCAAGACCTATCTCGACGCCAGCAGCGGCGCGGCGGTGTCGTCGCTGGGCCATGGTCACCCGGATGTCATCGCAGCGATGCACCGCCAGATCGACCGCTGCGCCTACGCCCATACGGCGTTCTTCACCACCGACGTGGCCGAGCAACTGGCCGAGCGCCTGATCGCCGGCGGGCCGCAGGACATGGGCGGCGTCTATTTTGTGTCCGGCGGCTCGGAAGCGATGGAGACCGCGCTCAAGCTGGCGCGCCAGTACTGGGTCGAGGCGGGCGAGCCGCAGCGCACGCAATTCATCGCGCGTCGCCAGAGCTACCACGGCAACACGCTTGGCGCGCTGGGCGTGGGCGGCAACGAGTGGCGCAAGCGCGCTTTTGCGCCGCTGCTGAAAGAGGCGCTGCGGGTCGCGCCCTGTTATGCCTACCGGGGCTGCAGCGAGGGCCTGTCGCTCGACGACTACACGGCCGGCCTGCTCGACGAACTCGAAACGGCGGTCATCAAGGCCGGCCCCGACACCATCATCGCCTTTGTCGCCGAGCCGGTGGTGGGCGCCACCGGCGGCGCGATCCCGCCCACGCCGGGCTACTTCCAGGGCGTGCGCGATATCTGCGACCGGCACCGCATCCTGTTCATCGCCGATGAAGTCATGTGCGGCATGGGCCGCACCGGCAGCATGTACGCGATCGGGCAAGAGGGCGTGGCGCCGGACATCGTGGCCGTGGCCAAGGGCCTGGGCGCCGGCTACCAGCCGATCGGCGCCGTACTCGCGCACGAGGCCATCGTCGACACGCTGCGCCAGCGCAGCGGCATGTTCCAGCACGGGCACACGTATATCGGCCATCCGGTGGCGACAGCGGCGGCGCTGGCGGTGCAGCAGGTGATCGAGCGTGACGACCTGCTGGCGCAGGTACAGCAGCGCGGCGCGCTGCTGCGGAGCATGCTGAACGATGCGTTTGGCGCGCACGAGCACGTGGGCGATATCCGCGGGCGTGGGCTGTTCCTGGCGCTGGAATTCGTGCGGGACCGTGAGACGAAGGCCCCGTTTGCGCCGGAAGTCAAACTGCACGCGGCGATCAAGGCCGAGGCCATGGCGCGCGGCTTGCTGGTGTATCCGATGGGCGGGACGATCGATGGCCAGCAGGGTGACCACGTGTTGCTGGCGCCGCCGTTCATCGTGACGCCGGGGGAGTTGTCCGAGATCGTGGCGCGGCTTGCTGATGCGGTGGAGGCAGCGGTAGGGCGGACGGCTACGCCGTCCGCGCGGTGATGGTTATCGGCGCCGTTGCCGTGCCGGATGATCTGGCTGCCAACCATCACCGCGTGGATGGCGCAGCCATCCACCCTACGATTCATTGGCGTGCGGTGTTACGCCACGACCTTGCGAATCCACTTTGCGATGTCCTGCACCTCTTCGAGGCACAGCGTGTGCTGCATCGGATACGCATGCCACTCGACCTGGTACCCGAGCGCCTCGACGACCTTGCGCGAATCTTCGGCGCGTGCAAACGGCACGACCGGATCCTGCACGCCGTGCGCCATGAAGATCGGCGTGCCCAGGCTCGCTTCGCTGCGCTCGGCGCCAGCCACGCTTGCCAGCGGCAGGTAGCCGGACAGGCACAGCATGCCCGCCAGTTTCTCGGGATGGCGCAAACCCGTCTGCAGCGTCATCGCGCAGCCCTGCGAGAAGCCGGCCAGGATGATGCGCGAGGCCGGGATGCCGCGCGCCTTTTCGCGGGCGATCAGCGCCTCGACCTGCAACTGCGATGCGCGCAGGCCGCCTTCGTCTTCGCGCCGCGTGAGGTCGGTGGCGACGATGTCGTACCACGAGCGCATCACGTAGCCGCCGTTGATCGTCACCGGCATCGTGTTCGCATGCGGGAACACGAAGCGGATGCCCGGCAGGCCGGTCAGGTCCAGTTCGCGCACGAGCGGCACGAAGTCGTTGCCGTCGGCGCCCAGGCCGTGCAGCCAGACGATGGCGATGGTCGGATTGGGGGCGGTCTCGATTTCGATATTGTCCAGCAGCTGGGTCATGGTGTCTTTCGCAATGCCGATTTGGGGCGGAAGGTCTGGCTCACCGCAGGATTGGTTTCCATGTACGGGCCACCGATCAGGTCGACGCAGTAGGGCACGGCCGCGAAGATGCCACCGACGAGCGTGGCACCGGCATCGTCCCTGAGGCCTTCGAGCGTTTCCTTGATCGACTTGGGCTGACCCGGCAGGTTCATGATCAGCGCCGCATGGTCTGCGGTTTCACGGATCACGGCCGTCTGGCGCGACAGGATCGCGGTCGGCACGAAGCGCAGGCTGATCTGGCGCATCTGCTCGCCGAAGCCCGGCATCTCTTTGGTGCCAACTGCCAGCGTGGCCTCGGGCGTGACGTCGCGCCGGGATGGACCGGTACCGCCGGTGGTGAGCACCAGGTGGCAGCGCGCCGTGTCGACCAGCTCGACCAGCGTGGCTTCAATGGCCGCGCGCTCGTCAGGAATCAGGCGCGTCTCGATCCGGTACGGCGTTGTCAGTGCGCTGGCCAGCCAGTCGGTCAGCGCCGGGATGCCCTTGTCTTCGTAGACGCCGCCGCTGGCGCGGTCGGAGACAGAGACAAGGCCGATCACCAGCACATCGTCAGCGACAGCGTTACTCGTCGTCGGACTCGTCATCGTTCGCTTCTTCGTCGGCAGCGGCAGCGGCGTCGGCTTTCTTCTTCTTTTGCAGGTCCTTGAGGATCTGGAAGATTTCGCGGAAGGCTTTCGGTGGCTTGGATTCGGCCACTTCCTTGCGCGCGTTGCGAATCAGGGTGCGCAGGTGCTGGACGTCGAGCTCGGGGTTTTCTTCGAGCAGCACGGTCAGCGCCGTGTCGTCCGACAGCAGCTTGTCGCGGCGGCGTTCGAGCGCGTGCAGCGACGCTGTTTCGGCCTTCGACGCGCCTTTCCAGCTGTCGATCGTGCGCTGGATGACGGCGACTTCTTCTTCGTTCAGCGTGCGCATTTTCTTGCCGACGAATTGCAGCGCGCGGCGCCGGCCTTCGTGGTTGGTGATGCTCTGGCACGTGAGGATGGCATCGCGCACGTCCTCCGGCATCTCGACGCGCTTGACGCGGTCGCGCGCCGCTTCGACAAGCTGCTCGCCGAGCTTTTGCAACTCGTTCGACTGGCGCTTGAGCTCAGACTTGGAGGGACGGTCGTACTCTGGTTCGAACTCGTTGGACTGGAAGCCCACCGAGCCGCGATTTGGATTAGGCATGATTTGGATGATTTGATTGGCGCTGGGCCGATCAGTGAAAACAGTAAACGGCTGCTATGATAACTGTTTTAGGGCCGGCCACGAAAAACACAGATGAACGATACCCCTTTTACGCACACTCAGGATCAGCTGAAACAGCTGGCGCGCGACATGCTGGCCCTCGCGCGCGCGCAGGGCGCGTCCGACGCGGCGGTCGAAATCAGTGAAGGGAGCGGCTTGTCGGTGTCTGTGCGTAAAGGCAACATCGAGACAATCGAGCAAAACAAGGACAAGGGCCTGGGCATCACCGTCTACTTCGGCCAGCGCCGCGGCAACGCGAGCACGTCCGATTTTTCCGCCGACTCGCTCAAGGCCACCGTCGAAGCAGCGTCGAACATCGCGCGCTTTACGGCCGACGACGACTGCGCCGGCCTGCCCGACGCCGACCTGATCGAAACCGCGCCGCGCGACCTGCGCCTGTTCTACCCGTGGCAGATCTCCACCGAACAAGCCGTCGAGCTGGGCCAGCGCTGCGAAGCCGCCGCGTTCGCCGTCGACAAGCGCATTACCAATAGCGAAGGCGCCAGCGTCTACGTGCAGCAGTCGCACTTCGTCGCCGCCAATTCGCGTGGTTTCCTGGGCGGCTACCCGTTCTCGCGCCACACGATCTCGGTCGCGCCGATCGCCGGCAAGGGCAACGGAATGCAGCGTGACGACTGGTACACGTCGTCGCGCGACCCCAAGCAACTGGCCGCGCCTGAAAAAGTCGGCCGCTACGCCGCCGAGCGCGCGCTGGCACGCCTGAATGCGCGCAAGCTCAGCACCCGCACCTGCCCGGTGCTGTTCGAAGCGCCGCTGGCCGCAGGCCTGTTGGGTGCGTTCGTGCAAGCCGTCTCCGGTGGCGCGCTGTACCGCAAGTCCACGTTCTTGCTCGACATGCTCGGCAAACAAGTGTTCCCATCGCATATCCAGATCGTGGAAGACCCGCACCTGATCGGCGGCGTCGGCTCGGCCCCGTTCGATGACGAGGGCGTCAAGACCGTGCGCCGCAAGGTGATCAGCGATGGCGTGCTGCAAGGCTATTTTTTGTCGTCGTACACGGCGCGCAAGATGGGCATGCCAACGACCGGCAACGCCGGCGGCGCGCACAACCTCGACATCGTCTCGAGCGCCACTCGCCGCACCGATGACTTCGAAGGCATGCTGCGCAAACTCGGCACGGGCCTCTTGGTTACCGAACTGATGGGGCAGGGCGTCAATTACGTTACCGGCGACTATTCACGCGGTGCATCCGGTTACTGGGTCGAGCAGGGCGTGATCCAGTACCCGGTCGAAGAAATCACGATCGCCGGCAATATGCGCGATATGTTCCAGCAGATCGTTGCCGTCGGCACCGACACGCTGGTTCGCGGCAACAAGACCACGGGCTCGATTCTGATCGAAAACATGGTCATTGCCGGCAACTAAGGAAAACGCATGACCCGCTTCGTTCGCATCGACAAGGAAAGCAGCCCCAAGACGGTGCTGCTGAACCTCGACCTGGTAGCCACCGTGGAGCTCGCTCCCCAATCCGATCTGCTCAGCTCAAGCGGGGACAGCCGCAAGGTGTATGCCACTTTCCTGGCGCCGGATAAAACCGCGATCGCTACCCTGCATTTCGACAGCAGCAGCGACGCCAATGCCTGGGTAAAGGCACATCTGGGCGTCGATCTGTAACCTACCTAGAGGATCGCGCATGGCCACCATCGAGTTGTACCGAGCATTCGACTTCCGTACTGCCCAGGACTGGGAGTGGACCATTACCGAGGCGATCCAGAATCGCATCACGATCGAGGGTGCGGGCAACAGGCAAACCTTCAGCGGCGACTTTGCTTATCTCGGCATCGACCGGGTGGCCGGCAGCGTCACCGGCACATCCTATTTCCAGAACGACGCCGAAGTCTACCGCGTCTCGAATGCACAACTCGATGCCGGCCGGATCGCGCAATTCGCGCGCAACGAACTCGATACCCAGCAGACCTACGCCTATGTGCTGTCGGGCGCCGACACTGTCATCGGCAGCGCCGGCAACGATTTTCTCAATGGCTATGGCGGCATCGACACCGCGGTCTATAGCGGCACGGCCGCCAGTCACACGGTCCGTGGCAGCGACAGCTCGTTCGCGGTCACCGGCGCTGCCGGCAGCGACACCTTGACCAACGTGGAGCGCCTGGCCTTTAGCGACAAGCACATCGCCATCGACGTCGGTGCCAACGACAATGGCGGCACCATCTACCGCCTGTACGAGGCCGCGCTGGACCGCGCCCCCGACCCGGTGGGCCTCGGGTACTGGATGGACCGCCTTGACGATGGCGCGAACATCGTCGACATCGCCGCCGGCTTCATCGGCAGCGCCGAATACGCCAGGCTGTATAGCGGCGTGACCAGCAATACCGAGCTGGTGACGAAGTACTATACGAACATCCTGGAACGTGCACCCGACGCGGGCGGCCTGGCCTATTGGTCCGGTCTTCTCGACAGTGGGAAAGCAAGCACCGCGCAGGTGCTCGACGCGATCAGCGACAGCGCTGAAAACATCGCAGCGGTCGCGCCGCTCATCGCCAACGGCTTCGAGTACGTGCCGTACGGCTGACGCTCTGCGTGCAGCTGGCATAAAAAAACGCCGTCGATCCGACGGCGTTTTGCATTGCGCAGGTGGGTGTTATTTGCGCGCGCGGATCGCGTTCAGCACCGGTTGCAGCACCGCAGCGCCCAAGCGCGCGCTGCGCGCGCCATCCCAGCCAACGAGTGGATCCGGGTCGTTCGCATTGTCCTTGAACGGCAGCTCGAGCGTCAGCGACAGGGCGCCGAAGGTGTGCGTGATGTGCGGCGAGCCCATGGTCAGGGTCTGGTCGGTGTAAGACGTCTTGCCGTAGCCGTGCACATCCTGGAAGTCCGGGCTGGCGACCTTGAAGTCGGCGATGAAGCTGGCCTGCGCCGCGCCTTGCTCGGGCGTGAAGTTCGGCAGCGACTCGCTGCCGGCCACGAACACGTACGGCAAGCCTTCGTCGCCGTGCACGTCCAGGCACACGTCCACGCCCGTCTCGTGCATCTTCTGGCGCACCAGAAAGACTTCCGGGCTGCGCTCCATGCTCGGATTGCGCCACTCGCGGTTCAGGTTCGCACCGGCGGCATTCGTGCGCAGGTTGCCGCGCACCGAGCCGTCCGGGTTCATGTTCGGCACCACGTAGAACACCGACTCTTTCAGCAGCTGGCGGCCGAACGGGTGGGCCGGATCGAGCAGCGCATCGAGCATGCCTTCGACGAACCATTCGGCCATCGTCTCGCCCGGGTGCTGGCGCGCGATGACCCAGACCTTCTTTTTACCTTCGGCCGGCTCGCCGATCACCAGCATGTTCAGATCGCGGCCGTCGACGGTCGAACCCAGGTCGAGCATGCGCACGTTCTCGGCCATCTGCGCGCGGTCGAGCAGCTCGAGGTGGCGTTCCCACGAATACGGCTCGAAGTAGGCGTAATACACGCTGTCCATGCCGGGCGTGTGCTCGATGGCCAGCACGCTGCCGTCGAACGACGTCGGCACGCGGAACCAGTTCACGCGGTCGTAGCTCGCCATCGCCTGGTAGTTTTCCCAGCCGGCCGGATAGGCGGCCTTGCCGGCATTGAGCAGGCGAATGGTGCAGGCTTGCCCTTGCGCGCCCTGCAGGCGGAAGTAGAACCACTGGATGATGTCGGCGTGCGAATCCTTGCGGATGTTCAGGTCGATGGCGTTCGCGCTCGTGGCGTTCACGACCTCGATGGCGCCAGCGTCGAATTGGCTGCTGATCTTGATAGACATGGTGTTGTCCTGTGTTGGGAAGACGTCAAAGAAGAAATGATACCGCTTTCGCCGCGCTACTGTTGCGCCAGCCCGCCGAAGCGGCTACGAAACGCCGCATCCGCCTCGGGCGTGGCCGCATCCTCGACGCGCAGCATGGCCAGCACGTGCTGCTCGGCGCGTTCGTGGCTCAGTTGATAAATGGTGCGCGCCAGCGCATACGCGTCGGTGCCCGGCCACGGATCGGGCAGCAGGGGCAACGGCAGCATCGGGTCGTGCAGCTGCACCCGGCGGTAGGCGTGAATCAGTAAGGTGCGGATCGCGAACGCGTGCGCCGGGCTGACGTCGCCGCGCGCCAGCAGGGCCGGCAGCGGGGCAAACGTCTCGATGAAGCCGCGATACCCGAGCACCACCGCATCGAGGTTCCAGCAGTCGCCGACCAGTTCGGGCAGTGGGCGCGAGCCGGCATCCGGCACTTCATCGGCCTGGCACACGAACACGCGCCCTTCGGCGCCGGTGCGCGCGAGGATGTCGCGCAGCAGGCCGCGGTCGGGTGCCGGATGCGCCATCACGCCGCTGGCCAGCATCGCGAAGCCTTCCCATTCGAGTTCCTTGCGCACCAGCGCGCGCAGGTCGCTGTCGATGCTGCCGTTGGTGGCCAGCACGAACGTCCAGCGACCATCCCAGTCCTGCCCGGGCGCGGCGTAGATGCGGCGGTTGGCGCGCTCGAAGCGCGGCAGCGCCGTCGGTGCCAGCGCATAGCGGCTGCGCCGACCTTCGCGGCTGGCCGTCAGCCAGCCTTCCTGCACCAGCCGGAACACGCTGGTGCGCACCAGCCGGTCGTTCACGCCGAGGGGCGCCAGCAGCTCGATCATGCTGCCGAGCCAGAAGGCACCGCCGTGGGGCGCGATCGCGTCGCCGCAGATCGTCATCACCAGCGACTTGTGGCGCGGTGGATCGGTGGCCAGGCTGAGGGCGATCCACTGGGTGCTGGTCATGTCATTCACGATCGGGCTCGATATGATTCAAAATTATTGTGTACTTAGGATTTTTTGTATCGTATTATGATTCGCACAGCTTTTGCAACGGGAGAGATCCATGTACGCACAATTGGTGGAGACAGGCCTCAACAAAGTCCGCACAGAACAGGACATGAGCGCCGAAGAGCAGGCCTTCCAGGCGCGCATCGACGCCGGGATCAAGATCGAACCGAAGGACTGGATGCCGGAAGCATACCGCAAGACGCTGATCCGTCAGATCTCGCAGCATGCCCATTCCGAGATCGTCGGCCAGCTCCCGGAAGGCAACTGGGTCACGCGCGCGCCGACCCTGCAGCGCAAGTCGGTCCTGCTGGCCAAGATCCAGGACGAGGCCGGCCACGGCCTGTACCTGTACAGCGCCGCCGAGACCCTCGGCGTCTCGCGCGACGAGCTGCTCGCTGCCCTGCACTCGGGTAAGGCCAAGTATTCGAGCATCTTCAATTATCCAACCCTGAGCTGGGCCGACATGGGCGCGATCGGCTGGCTGGTCGACGGCTCGGCGATCATCAACCAGATCCCGCTGTGCCGCTGCTCGTACGGGCCGTATGCGCGCGCCATGGTCCGCGTCTGCAAGGAAGAATCGTTCCATGCGCGCCAGGGCTACGACATCATGATGGCGCTGGCCAGGGGCACGCCCGAGCAGAAGGCGATGGCGCAGGATGCGCTCAATCGCTGGTGGTGGCCGTCGCTGATGATGTTCGGCCCGTCCGATGCCGAGTCGGTCAACAGCGCGCAGTCGAGCGCCTGGCGCATCAAGCTGTTCTCCAACGACGAACTGCGCCAGCGCATGGTCGATCAGACCGTGCCGCAAGCCGAGTACCTGGGCCTGACGGTACCGGATCCCGACCTCAAATGGAATGCCGAACGCGGCTCGTACGACTTCGGCGCGATCGACTGGACCGAGTTCTACGACGTTTTGAAAGGCAACGGCCCGTGCAACCGTGAGCGCCTGCGCACGCGTGTAAAAGCATGGGACGACGGTGAATGGTTCCGCGACGCGCTGGTGGCGCACGCCGACAAGCGGGCCGCTGCGTAGGGTGGACGGCTCTGCCGTCCACGCGTCCAAACCACATTGGCACTGACGTACACGCCAAACGGAGACAATAATGAGCAAAGAATGGCCCCTGTGGGAAGTCTTCATCCGCAGCCAGCACGGCCTGGCCCACAAGCACGTCGGCAGCCTGCACGCCCCTGACGCCGAGATGGCTGTCAACAATGCGCGCGACGTCTACACGCGCCGCAACGAAGGCGTCTCGATCTGGGTCGTGCGCGCCGCCGACATCGTCGCCAGCAGCCCGCACGACAAGGCCTCGCTGTTCGAGCCGGCCAACAGCAAGGTGTATCGCCACCCGACCTTCTTCCCGATGCCCGAAGAAGTCAAGAACCTGTGAGCGCGCCGGAGACCAATCCCATGGATGCAAGAATCGACTACCTGCTGCGCCAGGGCGACAACGCCCTGATCCTGTCGCAGCAACTGTGCCAGTTGTGCGGCAAGGGGCCGGCGCTGGAAGAAGACATGGCGCTGTCGAACGTGGCGCTCGACCTGCTGGGCCAGACCCGCATGTGGCTGTCGTATGCCGCCGAACTCGAAGGCCAGGGCCGCGACGAAGACCGCCTTGCATTCCTGCGCGACAGCGGCGAATACCGCAACTGCATCCTGCTCGAGCAGCCCAACGGCAGTTACGCCGATGTCGTCATGCGCCAGTTCCTGTTCGACGCGTGGCATTACTTCCTGATGGATGGCCTGACCCGTTCGAGCGACCCGCGCATCGCCGAGATTGCGGCCAAGTCGCTCAAGGAAGTCACCTACCATTTGCGCCGCAGCGGCGACCTGGTGGTGCGCCTGGGCGACGGCACGGCCACCAGCCACGCGCTGATGCAGAGCGCGCTGGACGACCTGTGGATGTACAGCGGCGAGATGTTCCTGTACGACGCGGTCGATGATGCGATGGTGGAGCAGGGCGTGGCACCGGCTGCCGGGCCACTGCGCGAACAGTATCTCGCTCATGTCGCGGAAGTGCTGAACGAAGCCACATTGACCATGCCATCGCCCGACGCCTGGATGCAGCGTGGCGGAAAGCAGGGCCGGCACAGCGAGCGCCTCGGCTTCATCCTGGCCGAGATGCAGTTCCTGCAGCGCGCCTATCCGGGCGCGGCCTGGTGATGACCGCGCTGGCCGTCTCGGTCGAGCAGGTCTGGGCCTGGCTGGGCGAGGTCGCCGATCCTGAAATCCCCGTCATCTCGATCGTCGACCTGGGCATCGTGCGCGATGTGGCGCTGCAGCTTGATGAGTGCGTGGTCACGATCACGCCCACGTATTCGGGCTGCCCGGCCATGACCGTGATTGCCGACAGCGTTGGGAACGCACTGCGCGCGCATGGCATCGAGCGCGTGCGCATCGTCACGCGCCTGGCGCCCGCCTGGACCACCGACTGGATGAGCGATGCCGGCAAAGCCGCGCTCACCGGCTACGGCATCGCGCCACCCGTGCAGCAGGCGATCGACATCAGTGGCCTGCACGCCGGCATCCGCCGCCGCGCCGCGCCAGCCGTGAGCTGCCCGCATTGTGGTTCGGCCCACACACAACTGACCAGCGAATTCGGTTCGACCCCGTGCAAGGCGCTCTACAAGTGCCTCGCGTGCCGCGAGCCGTTCGATTACTTCAAGTGTCATTAAAGCCCAGCATGAGCCAATTCCATCCACTCACCGTCAGCAAGGTGAAGTACGAAACGCGCGACGCCGTGTGCGTGACCTTCGACGTGCCGCCGGCATTGAAAGAGACCTTCGCCTACCGTCAGGGCCAGTACCTGACGCTGCGCGCCACGATCGATGGCGAGGACGTGCGTCGTTCGTACTCGATCTGTTCGGCGGTACAGGACGACCAGCTGCGCGTGGCGATCAAGCGCACGCCCGGCGGCCAGTTCTCCAGCTGGGCCAACGACAGCCTGCAACCGGGCGCGCAGCTGGACGTACTGCCCCCGAGCGGCAACTTCAACGTGCCGCTCGACGCGGCCAGCGATCGCCACTACCTGGTGTTTGCCGCCGGCAGCGGGATCACGCCGATCCTGTCGATCGTCAAGACCACGCTGCTGGCCGAGCCGCGCAGCCGCTTCACAATCGTGTACGGCAACCGCGCTTCGTCGAGCGTGCTGTTTCGCGACGAACTCACCGACCTGAAAGACCAGTACATGGACCGCCTGCGCCTGGTCTACGTGATGAGCCGCGAGCAGCAGGACATTGAACTCTTCAACGGCCGCATCACCGAAGACAAGTGCACGCAGTTTTTGCGCCAGTGGATCGACATCACGGCCATCGATGTCGCCTTCATCTGCGGCCCCGAAGACATGATGCATGGCGTCTCGCGCGCGCTGCAGGCGGCCGGGCTGGCCAAGGAGCAGATCCGCATCGAGCTGTTTGCTGCGAGCGCGCCGACCCGCGCGCGCGCGCCGCGCGCGCTCGCCGCCAGTGCGCGCCAGCACACCGAAGTGACCGTGATCATGGACGGCAGCGCCGCCAGCTTCACGATGGACAGGGACACCGAATCGCTGCTGGACGCGGGCCTGCGCGCCGGCATCGACATGCGCTATTCGTGCAAGGGCGGCGTGTGCTCGACCTGCCGCTGCAAGGTGCTCGCTGGCGAAGTGGAGATGGACGTGAACTACGCGCTGGAAGACTACGAAGTCGCGCGCGGGTTCGTGCTCAGCTGCCAGAGTTTTCCGGTGACCGACAAGGTGGTGGTGGATTTCGATATCGCCGAATAGCCGCGCGCAACCAGAACAAAAACGGAGACCACGATGAACTACGACAGCATCCAGTTCAAGGCAGAAGGCGGCGTCGCCGTCCTGACCCTGAACCGCCCCGATCGCCTCAACAGCTTCACCCGCGCCATGCACCTCGAAGTGCGCGATGCGCTCGCCCGCGTGCAGGCCGACCCATCCGTGCGCGTGCTGGTGCTGACCGGCGCCGGCCGCGGCTTTTGCGCGGGCCAGGATCTGGCCGACCGCGCCGTCGATCCGGGCGCGCCCAGTGTCGACCTGGGCGCCTCGGTCGAAGAGTTCTACGCGCCGCTCGTGCTCACGCTCAAAAACCTGCCGATGCCCGTCATCTGCGCCGTCAACGGCGTGGCTGCCGGCGCCGGCGCCAACCTGGCGCTGGCCTGCGACATCGTGCTGGCCGCCCAATCGGCCAGCTTCATCGAAGCGTTCAGCAAACTGGGCCTGATTCCCGACACCGGCGGCACCTGGCATTTGCCGCGCCTGATCGGCCCTGCGCGCGCGATGGGCCTGGCCATGCTGGGCGAAAAACTCAGCGCCGAAAAAGCCGAAGCCTGGGGCCTGATCTGGCGCTGCGTGCCCGACGCGACGTTGATGGACGAAGCGCTGGCCATGGCCGAACACTTCGCCGCCGCGCCGACCAAGGGCCTGGCATTCACCAAGCGCGCCTTCCAGGCCAGTTACGCCAACACGCTAGAACAGCAATTGCAGCTCGAAGCTGACATGATGCGCGAACTCGGTAACAGCCACGACTACCGCGAAGGCGTCGCCGCGTTCCTGGCCAAGCGCGCGCCGCAATTCAAGGGAGCGTGAGGATGCAGTCACTGCCGCCACATTCCACCATCGCCGTCATCGGCAGCGGCGCGATGGGCGCCGGCATCGCCCAGGTTGCGGCAACGGCCGGCCATCAGGTCCTGCTATTCGATACCCGGACCGGCGCCGCCGACCAGGCCATCGCGCAGATCGGCACCACCTATGCGCGCCTGGTCGCCAAGGGCCGCATGGGCGCCGTCGAATCCGATCTCGCGCGCGAGCGCCTGCGCCGCATCGATGCCTTGCACGAAGCGGCCGGTGCGGTGCTTGTCATCGAGGCCATCGTCGAAGACCTGCAGGTCAAGCGCGCGCTTTTTTCCGCGCTCGAAGCCGTCGTTGCCAGCGACTGCATCCTGGCGACCAACACGTCGTCGATTTCGGTCACGGCGATCGGCGCGCAACTGGCGCATCCCGAACGCCTCGTCGGCATGCATTTCTTCAATCCGGCGCCGCTGATGGCGCTGGTGGAAGTGGTGAGCGGTCTGGCAACGGGGCGCAATGTCGCGCAGGTCGTGTATGCCACCGCCGAAAAATGGGGCAAAAGCCCCGTGCATGCCAAATCGACGCCCGGCTTCATCGTCAACCGTGTGGCCCGCCCGTTCTATGGCGAGGCCTTGCGCCTGCTGCTCGAACAGGCGGGCGACGTTGCCACGCTCGACGCCGTCATGCGCGAGTGCGGCGGGTTTCGCATGGGCCCCTTCGAGCTGATGGACCTGATCGGGCATGACGTCAATTTCTCGGTCACCAATTCGGTGTTCGCGGCGTACTTCGGTGACCCGCGTTTCACGCCATCGGTGCTGCAGCAAGAGCTGGTTAATGCGGGCTTTTTGGGCCGCAAGACGGGGCGCGGGTTCTATCGCTATGGCGATGGCGTGGAAACGCCGGTCGTGCAGTCCGAAGCAGCGTGCGACCGCCCGGCGGCGGTCAAGTACGCGGGTGCGCCCGGCAGCGTCGATGCACTCGTCGCGCGGCTGCAGGCTTCCGGCATCGAGCTGACCGAGATCGAAGCCGCACCGGGCCTCTACTGCGGCGGCGCGGCGATCCATCTCACCGACGGGCGCAGCGCCACCGAGCGCGCGCAGGCGGATAACGGGCGCGACACGATCGTGTTCGACCTGCTGTTCGACGCCGCCACGGCGCCCCGCATCGCGCTCGCACGCGCTGACGGGTGCAGCGATGACGCCTGGCGCGCTGCGGTTGGCCTGTTCCAGGCCGCCGGCTTTGTCGTCACGCGCCTGGACGACGTGCCGGGCCTTGCCGTGATGCGCACGGTGGCGATGCTGGCCAACGAAGCGGCCGACGCCGTCCACCAGGGCGTGTGCAGCGCGCGCGCCGTGGACATCGCGATGCAGAAGGGCGTGAATTATCCGCGCGGGCCGCTGGGCTGGCTCGATGCGATCGGCATGGGTCAGGTCGTGACCGTGCTGGCGAACCTGGCGGCCACGTATGGCGAAGACCGCTACCGCGTTTCGCCACTGCTGCGTCGCAAGCTGGCCGCCGATCCGCAGGAGGCGCGTTTTCATGCTTGATGGTCAGCAGACGCAGGTAACGGCCCACGCCCAGGCGCTGGCCGAACTGGCCGGGCGCACGATGTTCGAACGCGACCCGGCGAGCAGGGCGCTGGGCATGGTGCTGGCCGAGATCCGCCCCGGTTATGCGCGCATGACGATGACCGTGCGCGCCGATATGCTCAACGGGCACGCGACCTGCCACGGCGGCTACATCTTCATGCTGGCCGACAGCGCCTTTGCCTTCGCCTGCAACTCGCACAACCTCAGTACCGTGGGCGCCGGCTGCACGATCGACTATCTCGCACCTAGCCATGCGGGCGACGTGCTGGTGGCCGACGCCATCGAGCAGGCGTTGCAGGGTAAAACCGGCGTCTACGACGTCACGGTGAAGACCGCGGACGGGCGCACCATCGCGCTGTTTCGCGGCAAGTCGCATCGCATCGGCGGCACCGTGGCACCCGTGGACGCCTGAACCACAAGGAGTCGACAGATGGTCCAACACCTTCCCGCACCGGGCGACCTGGAACCGATCGAGCGCGCCAGCCGCGACGAATTGCAGGCGCTGCAACTGCAACGCCTGCAATGGACGTTGCAGCACGCGTATGACAACGTGCCGCACTACCGCGCCGCGTTCGACGCCGCAGGCGTGCACCCGGCCGATCTCAAGACCCCGGCCGACCTGGCCAGGTTCCCGTTCACCGAAAAGAAAGCCCTGCGCGACAACTACCCGTTCGGCATGTTCGCCGTGCCGCGCGAGCAGGTGGTGCGCGTGCATGCCTCGTCCGGCACCACCGGCAAGCCCACCGTGGTCGGCTACACGCAGAACGATATCGACACCTGGGCAAACATCGTGGCACGTTCGATCCGCGCCGCCGGTGGCCGCCGGGGCGACCTGGTACACATCGCCTACGGCTACGGCCTGTTCACCGGCGGCCTGGGTGCGCACTACGGCGCCGAGCGCCTCGGTTGCACGGTGGTGCCGATGTCGGGCGGGCAGA
Organism: Massilia sp. MP_M2; assembly: GCF_039123635.1. Taxonomy (NCBI): domain Bacteria; kingdom Pseudomonadati; phylum Pseudomonadota; class Betaproteobacteria; order Burkholderiales; family Oxalobacteraceae; genus Massilia; species Massilia sp. MP_M2. The sequence continues at coordinate 122,667 of NZ_JBCHJF010000004.1, read as the reverse complement.
CCGAGAAGCAGGTGCAGCTGATCTGCGACTTCAAGCCATCGATCATCATGGTCACGCCGTCGTACATGCTCAACATCATCGAGGAATTCGCGCGTCAGGGGCTGGATCCGGCAGCGTCGTCGCTGCAGGTCGGTATCTTCGGCGCCGAGCCGTGGACCGATGCGATGCGGCGCGAGATCGAGACGCGCGCCGGCATCGATGCGGTCGATATCTACGGCTTGTCGGAAGTGATGGGCCCGGGCGTGGCCAGCGAATGCATCGAGAGCAAGGATGGCCCGGTGATCTGGGAAGACCATTTCTACCCCGAGATCATCGACCCCGACACGGGCGAGGTGCTGCCCGATGGGCAAGAGGGCGAGCTGGTATTCACGTCGCTGACCAAGGAAGCGCTGCCGATCATCCGCTACCGCACGCGTGATCTCACGCGCCTGCTGCCGCCAACGTCGCGCGCGATGCGCCGCATGGGCCGCATCACGGGACGCTCGGACGACATGCTGATCATCCGCGGCGTGAACGTGTTCCCCAGCCAGATCGAGGAACTGGTGCTGCGCATGCCGGCGCTGGCGCCGCACTACCAGCTGGTCGTGGCGCGCGACGGCCACCTCGACACGCTCGAGGTGCTGTGCGAGCTGCGCGATACGCTGCTCGCGCCGGACGCCATCGAGGCGCAGGCGCGCGAACTGCAGCACTGCATCAAGACCTATGTCGGCGTGACCACGCGCGTGCGCCTGCTGCCGCCGCAAGGCATCGAGCGCACGCTGACCGGCAAGGCCCGGCGCGTGGTCGACGGCCGTCCCAAACAATGAACAAGGAAACCAGCATGCTTGACGCTTTCATCTGCGATGCAATCCGCACGCCCTTTGGCCGCTACGGCGGGCTTCTTTCGACCGTGCGCGCCGACGACCTGGCCGCGCTGCCCATCGCCGCGCTGATGGCCCGCAACCCCGGCGTGGACTGGGCCCAGGTCGATGATCTGTTCTACGGCTGCGCCAACCAGGCGGGCGAAGACAACCGCAACGTCGGCCGCATGGCCGCGCTGCTGGCCGGGCTGCCGCAGGACGTGTCGGCCAACACGATCAACCGCCTGTGCGGCTCCGGCATGGACGCCATCGGCACCGCCGCGCGCGCGATCAAGGCCGGCGAAGCGCACCTGGTGATCGCGGGCGGTGTCGAAAGCATGACGCGCGCGCCGTTCGTCATGGGCAAGGCCGACAGCGCGTTTTCGCGCGCGGCGAAAATCGAGGACACGACGCTCGGCTGGCGCTTCGTCAATCCGCGCATGAAGGCGCAGTACGGCATCGACTCGATGCCTGAAACGGCCGAAAACGTGGCGCGCGAATTTGCCGTGAGCCGCGCCGACCAGGACGCGTTCGCGTTGCGCAGCCAGCAGCGCTGGGCGCACGCGCATGCCGCTGGCGTCTTCAGGGACGAGATCGTGCCGGTCACGCTCCAGGGCAAGAAAGAAACGCGCGTGGTCGACACCGACGAACAGCCGCGCGCCGATTCCAGCCTCGAGGCGCTGGCGAAGTTGAAGGGCGTCGTGAGCCCGGACGGCTCGGTCACCGCCGGCAATGCATCGAGCCTGAACGACGGCGCCTGCGCGCTGCTGCTGGCGTCCAGCGAGGCCGCGGCGCGCCATGGCTTGACCCCGCGCGCCCGCGTGATCGGCATGGCGACCGTCGGACTGGCGCCGCGCATCATGGGCTTTGGCCCGGCGCCGGCCGTCAGGAAGCTGCTGGCGCAGACGGGCCTGAGGCTGGACCAGATGGACGTGATCGAATTGAACGAGGCATTTGCGGCGCAGGGCCTGGCCGTGCTGCGCGATCTTGGCGTGCCGGACGACGCGGCGCACGTGAACCCGAATGGCGGCGCGATCGCGCTGGGCCATCCGCTGGGCGCTTCCGGTGCGCGCCTCGTCATGACCGCGGTGAACCAGTTGCACCGCACGGGCGGGCGCTATGCGCTGTGCACGATGTGCATCGGCGTCGGCCAGGGTATTGCCCTGATCGTTGAGCGGGTCTAGCCGAATGGTCAAAGTCTATGAAATCGATGGCGTGCGGCCCGTCGTGCATCCAACCGCCTACGTGCATCCCTCGGCCGTGTTGATCGGCGACGTGATCGTCGGCCCGCGCTGCTATATCGGCCCGTGCGCAAGCCTGCGCGGTGACTTCGGGCGCCTGATCCTGGAGGAAGGCGCCAATCTGCAGGATGCGTGCGTGATGCACGGCTTTCCGCTGGAAGATACCGTGGTCGAAGTCGATGGCCACATCGGCCACGGCGCCGTGCTGCATGGCTGCCGCGTGGGGCGCAATGCGATGGTCGGCATGAATGCGGTGGTGATGGACAAGGCGGTCGTGGGGGCGGAATCGATCGTCGCCGCCATGAGCTTCGTGAAAGCCGGCATGGTGATCCCGCCGCGCTCGATGGTCATGGGCACACCGGCCAAGGTGGTGCGTGCTTTGACCGATGACGACGTCGCGTGGAAGAGTTTCGGCACGCGCCAGTACCACGAGCTGGCCGTGCGCTCGCTGCAGACGATGCGCGAAGTCGATGCCGACACCGCCGTGGCGCCGGAGCGTGGCCGCATTGCTTTCGACACGAGCGCGCTGCACACGCCGAAGTCCTGAACCTACTGGAGATTACATGGGCCACATCCCGACACTGCAAAGCCTGATCGCCGGCCGCTGGCACGGCGCCACATCGCACACGCCGCTGCACAGTGCGCTCGACAGCACCCTGATCTATCACACGCACGCCGAGAAGATCGACTTCGACGAAGCGCTGACCTTTGCGCGCAAGACGGGCGTCAAGGCGCTGATGCGCCAGACGTTCCAGGAGCGAGCGGCGGCGCTCAAGGCGCTCGCGCTGTACCTGATGGAGCGCAAGGAAGAACTGTATGCCATCTCGCACCTGACGGGCGCCACGCGCCAGGATAGCTGGGTCGACGTCGAAGGCGGCATCGGCACGCTGTTTGCGTACGCCAGCATGGGTTCGCGCGAGCTGCCGTCGTCGAATGTGCTGCACGAAGGTCCGGCCATCGCGCTGGGCAAGGGGGGCGGCTTTGCCGGCACCCACATCCTGGTGCCGCGGGGCGGCGTGGCGGTGCACATCAACGCCTTCAACTTTCCGATCTGGGGCCTGCTCGAGAAGTTCGCACCGAGTTTCCTGGCCGCGATGCCGTGCATCGCCAAGCCGGCCACCGCCACCAGCTACCTGACCCACGCGGTGGTCAAGATGATGGTGGACTCGAACCTGCTGCCCGATGGCGCGCTGCAGCTCGTGATCGGCAGCACGGGCGACCTGCTCGATCGCCTCGGCGGTTTTGACGCTGTCACGTTCACCGGTTCGGCCGACACCGCCGCGATGCTGCGCGCGAACGAGAATCTGATCCGCGCATCGGTGCCGTTCACGGCCGAAGCCGACTCGCTCAATTGCGCAGTGCTGGCGCCCGACGTCACGCCGTCCGATCCCGAGTTCGACCTGTTCATCAGGGAAGTCGCGCGCGAGATGACCGGCAAGGCGGGCCAGAAGTGCACGGCAATCCGGCGCGTGATCGTGCCCGAAGGGCTGGTCGACGCGGTCGGCGAGCGCTTGCGCGAACGGCTGGCGAAGGTCACGGTGGGCGACCCGAAGGTCGAGGGCGTGCGCATGGGCGCACTGGCCTCGATGGACCAGCACCGCGATGTGAGCGCGCGGGTCGAGCTGCTCGCGCGCGGCAACGAGGTGCTGTTCGGTGCAGATGACGGGTTCAAGCCGGTGGGCGAGAACGTCGCCAGCGGCGCTTTTTTCTCGCCCACGCTGCTGTTGTGCCGCAATGCGATGGTCAACGAGGCCGTGCACGACGTGGAAGCCTTCGGCCCGGTCAGCACCCTGATGACCTACGGCGACATCGACGAAGCGCTCGAACTGGCGGCGCGCGGCAAGGGCAGTCTGGTGACCACCTTTGCCACAAAAGATCCGGCGCTGGCCGCGTACGCGGTGCCGATCGTGGCGGCGTCGCACGGCCGCGTGCTGATCCTCGACCGCGAGGCGGCCGTGGACAGCACCGGCCACGGCTCGCCGCTGCCGCAACTCAAGCATGGCGGGCCAGGGCGCGCCGGTGGTGGTGAAGAACTGGGCGGCATTCGCGCCGTGAAGCATTTCCTGCAGCGCGCCGCGGTGCAGGGCTCGCCCACGATGCTGGGCGCCGTCACGGGCGAATACGTGCGCGGCGGCGCGGTCAAGGAGAGCGAACTGCATCCGTTCCGCCGGCATTTCGAAGACCTGGAAGTCGGCCACTCACTGCTGACGCACCGGCGCACGGTGAGCGAGGCCGATATCGTCAACTTTGGCGGCGTCTCGGGCGACTATTTCTACATGCACTTCGACGCCATCGCGGCCAAGGACACGCAGTTCGGGCAGCGCATCGCGCACGGCTACTTCGTGCTGTCGGCGGCGGCGGGCCTGTTTGTCTCGCCCGCGCCGGGGCCGGTGCTGGCCAATTATGGACTGGACAATCTGCGCTTCGTGGCGCCGGTGGCGATCGGCGACACGATCCGCGCGCGCCTGACCTGCAAGCGCAAGGTCGATCGCAACCGCACGGACGAACAGGGCCGGGGGCAGGGCGTGGTGGCATGGGACGTGCAGGTGACCAACCAGCGCGATGAGCTGGTGGCCAGTTACGACATTTTGACGCTGGTGCAGAAGCGCGCAGTGGACGAATCCCCGCGGCATTGAGCGATCCGCGATCCGTGGCACGACGCCGTGCGTTGAACGCGTGGACGGCGCAGCCGTCCACCCTACGTGCCATGCCACGCGTTTAACATGCCACGACCAATCGATAATGTGTAGGGTGGACGGGTCCCCCGTCCACGCGTTCAACGTGCAGCGACCAATCGATGATCGGTAGGGTGGACGGGGCCCCCGTCCACACGTTCAACATGCAATGACCAATCAATGACCGGTCACATGACGCCGTGCGTCGAACGGCTTGAACAAAATTACGAGCGCGTGCGCTGCAGACGCAGCAAGCCGTCAGCCGTGCGGATCGCGCGCAAATCGTCGTAATCGGGCACGCCCGTCACGTCGGTCTCGACCGGGTGCTTGTGCGTGGCGGTGACCATCACGCTGTCCATGCCGGCGGCGGCCGCCGATTGCAGGCCGGCCAGCGTGTCTTCGAACACGAGGCATTCTTCCGGGCGCATGCCCAGCTTCTCGGCGCCGAGCAAAAACGGGTCCGGCGCCGGCTTGCCGTGTTTGACGTCTTCGGCTGCGACCAGCACCGGCGGCAGCGGCAGGCCGGCTGCGGCGATGCGTGCCTGGGCCAGCGCGCGCGGCGCCGACGTTACGATCGCCCAGCGCTCCGGTGGCAGCGTGGCCAGGAAGGCGGCCACGCCGGCAATGGCTTCGATGCCGTCGACGTCGTCGATTTCGGCCAGCGTGATGCGGCGCGCTTCTGCTTCGGCGTCGATGTCGGGCAGGCCCAGGCCGCGCACGGTGTCGATGCTGCGCTTGCCGTGGATCGTCGGCAGGAACACGTCGACGTCCAGCCCATGGCTGCGCGCCCAGTCGGCCCAGACCCGCTCGGCGGCGATGATCGATGTCAGGATGGTGCCGTCCATGTCGAACAGGAAGGCGGCGTAGTCGCGTGCGGGCAATGCGGTCATGGCGTCATCAATCTAAAAAGGCATAAAAAAGCGGGCCGGGGCTGTGCAGCGCCGGCCCGCTTGTGCGGTGTTAAATTACCCGGCCAGCTGCTTGCGCACACGCTCGATGGCGATGCGCACCTGGTTCGGCGCGGTGCCGCCCACGTGGTCGCGCGCGGCCACCGAGCCTTCGAGCGTGAGTACCGCGAACACGTCCTGCTCGATCAGCGGCGAGAACGTCTGCAGCGTTTCGAGCGACATCTCGGACAGGTCGCAACCGGCCACGTCGCAGGCGCGCACTGCATGCGCCACCGCTTCGTGGGCATCGCGGAACGGCAGGCCGCGCTTGACGAGGTAGTCGGCCAGGTCAGTTGCCGTGGCATAGCCCTGCAGCGCCGCGGCGCGCATATTGTCGGCCTTGACCGTGATGCCCGAGGCCATGTCGGTGAAGATGCGCAGCGTGTCCATCACGGTGTCGATCGTGTCGAACAGTGGCTCCTTGTCTTCCTGGTTGTCCTTGTTGTAGGCCAGCGGCTGGCCCTTCATCAGGGTCAAGAGACCGATCAGGTGGCCATACACGCGGCCGGTCTTGCCACGGGCGAGCTCCGGCACGTCCGGGTTTTTCTTTTGCGGCATGATCGACGAGCCGGTGCAGAAGCGGTCGGCGATGTCGATGAAGCCGATGCGCGGGCTGATCCACATGACCAGTTCTTCGGACATGCGCGAGATGTGCATCATCAGAATCGCTGCAGCGGCCGTGAACTCGATGGCGAAGTCGCGGTCTGACACTGCATCGAGGGAGTTATGGCACACGTCGTCGAAGCCGAGCGTTTTGGCCACGCGCAGGCGGTCGATCGGGAAGGTGGTGCCGGCCAGTGCGGCGGCGCCCAGCGGCAGGCGGTTCACGCGGCGGCGCGCGTCGAGCATGCGCTCGGCATCGCGGCCGAACATTTCGACATAGGCCAGCATGTGGTGGCCAAAGGTGATCGGTTGCGCCACTTGCAGGTGCGTAAAGCCCGGCATGATCGTGTCGGCATGGCGTTCGGCGAGGTCAGTCAGTGCGCCGCGCAGGCTGGCGAGCAGCGTGACGATGTCGTCGATCGCGGCGCGCACGTACAGGCGAATGTCGGTGGCAACCTGGTCGTTGCGCGAGCGGCCCGTGTGCAGGCGCTTGCCAGCGTCGCCCACCAGTTCGGTCAGGCGTTTTTCGATGTTCAGGTGCACGTCTTCGAGGTCGAGCAGCCACTCGAAGGTGCCGGCGTCGATCTCGGCCCGGATCTGCGTCATGCCGCGTTCAATTTCAGCGCGGTCGTGTTCGCTGATGATGCCTTGCGCGGCCAGCATCTCGGCGTGCGCCAGCGAGCCCTCGATGTCGTGCGGGGCCAGGCGTTTGTCGAAGAAGACCGATGCGGTGTAGCGCTTGACGAGATCCGACACGGGTTCGGAGAAGCGGGCAGACCAGGCTTCGGCTTTTTTGGAGAATTGTTCGGTCATGGTGGGATTCCGGTTGGGGATCCCTTGATTATAAACTGCGCTGCCTGTGCGCCATGCGGCGTGGCTGCCCGGCCTCGCAGGCAGGCTCGCAGGCGGGGCGTGGCGAAATCCGGCGCGGCACGCCACATCGCCGCTTGCGTTGGTACCAATCGGCGCTAGAATGACTTTTTGTCACCTTGTCCAGGCCATGATGACGAACGATTCCAGCTTCGAGGTCAGCACCGACCAGACCCGTCTCGACATTCCGATGATCTACCGCTTCCTCAGCGAGCAATCCACCTGGGCCGTGGGTATTTCGCGGCCCGTCGTCGAGCGCGCCATCGAAAACTCGCTGTGTTTCGGCGGTTACCTCGATGGTCGCCAGATCGCCTTTGCGCGCGTGATCACCGATTTCTCTACCTTCGCCAACCTGGTGGACGTGTTCGTCGTGCCGGAATCCCGTGGCTGCGGCTATGGTAAACAATTGATCGGCGTGGTGCTGCGGCACCCCAGTCTGCAGCAATTGCGTCGCTTCACGTTGGCCACATCGGATTGCCACAGCTTGTACGAACGCTTCGGCTTTACCCCACCGTTGCGTCCAGAGACATTGATGGAGCGTTACTTTCCCAACATCTACTTATCCTGAGCGCACTCAACATGGCGACGTGAAACTGGAATCAGGCTTACTCTGATGACTTATCAGGGGAAGTCGCATGTTCCAATTTGTCGTCCGCGTTGTTGTCCATACCACGCTCGTGCTGGCCGCCGTCGCCGGCGCCGGCATCAATAGCCACGCCGCTGAGTCGGCATCTGTATCACCGTCAGCGTCAGCGCAGCCGAAGGGCTCGCTCGTCATCATCGGTGGCGCGCTGCGCGATGACAACGACGCCGTCTGGACGCGCATCGTGCAGCTTGCCGGCGGCAAGAATGCCCGCATTGCGGTCTTCGCCTCGGCCTCGGCCAGCCCCGAACGGGCCGGCAACTATCTGATTGAACGCCTGAACCAGCACGGCGCCAACGCGTTCTTTGTCCCGGTTGCCGAACGCCTGGACGGTTCCGACGTGCGTGCTGCCGCCGAAGATCCGGCGCTGGTTGAGGCGGTGCGCTCGGCTGGTGGCGCCTACTTCTCGGGCGGCGACCAGGCGCGCATCACGAACGCCCTGCGCCGGCCCGACGGCAGCAACACGCAATTGCTCGACGCGCTGTGGGACATGTACCGGCGCGGCGGCGTCATCGCCGGTTCGAGCGCCGGCGCCGCCATCATGAGCGCCACGATGTTCGGCCATCCGCGCTCGGTGCTGGGTACGCTGCAGCACGGCGTGGCGGACGGCCGCCAGATCACGCGCGGCCTGGGCTTCATCGGCGACGACGTCTTCATTGACCAGCACCTGCTGGTGCGCGGGCGCTTTGCGCGCATGCTGCCGGCAATGCTGGCCAAGGGCTACAACATCGGCCTGGGTATCGATGAAAACACGGCGATGGTCGTGGGCCCGAAGCGCGATGTCGAAGTACTCGGCTATCGCGGCGCGCTGCTGGTTGACCTGAGCAACGCGGCCACGCGCGACGGCACCTTCAATCTCAGTAATGGCCGCCTGAGCTATCTCGATAACGGCGACCGTTTCAACCTTGATAGCAAGGTGTTCACGCCGGCGCCCGAGAAAGTGCGCGGCAAGCTCGACGCCAACAAGCCGTACTGGCGCGGTCCGTTGTTCTCGGCCGATATCCTCGGTAACGGTACGGTGGTCGACCTGATGTCCAAGCTGGTCGACAGCGACCAGCCGGATGCGATCGGCCTGTCGCTTGACAGCCCGAATGCCGACCGGCCCGACCTTGGCTTCGAGTTCAAGCTCGGTCGCGTGGGCGAGACCGTCGGCTACCAGTCGGCGCTCAGCGAAGCCTATTCGGTCTACAACGTGCGGCTCGATATCCGGCCGATCGTGGTGCAAAGGCCGCTGTATCAGTATCGCTGATCTCCAGGTCGCGCCTGGCGCTCAGTCACAGCGCCTTCTCGGGCGCCGTGATGGCCTCGAAAAAGCGGCGCATGACCAGGCGATACAGGTCCATCGTAGATGCCATGCCGTCGCCTTTCCAGCCGACGAATTTCAGGAACGAATAATCCTCGCCCCCGGTATAGCCGGCCTTTGCCTGTGGCGAGGCACAAGACGGCAGCACCTCGAACCTGGATGGCGGCGTCGGGTCGATGTTGGGCGCCTCGTACTTGCGCACGGCGCGCCGCACGATGCCGCTGCCACGCTGATCCCACTGCGCCAGCGTGATGTGCTTGCGGCACGATGCAAAGGGACCGGCACCAAACACCGAGGTTGGATTGCCTGGGCCGCCATGCACGTACAGCAGCACCGGATTGGCGCAGTCGTCGCCGCTGACGGTGACCTACTGCGCGATGCCGCCGATCTCCACGAAGCCGCTTTCGTCGACCGGCTGGCCGGGTCAATCGGCACGGCCTGGCAAATCTGACAGGCGGCGCCGTCGCCGCCGATCACGACAGGCTTAGAATAGCGCGATCTACCTATGAAGGATTCGCGATGCGCCTGTTTCACTCCTTCGCTGCGCTGCTGCTTGGCGCGCTGGCTTGCCTTGCCCACGCCGTCCAGCCGGCCACGGTCCGCCTGGACTACACGCACAGCGGCAATGCGCTGACTGACGGTTACGCGATTGAACGCGTCGTCATCGAGCCGTTGCCCTGGCCGGGCAGCGCGGATCGCAACCTGGACCACACCAATCGCGGCCAGAACCGGGTCGAAGTGGTCGATCCGAAAACGGGTGACGTGTTGTACTCGCGCGGTTTCTCGACCGTGTTCGGCGAGTGGAGCAGCACCGAAGAAGCGGGGCGCATCAGCCGCAGCTTCAGCGAGTCGGTGCGCTTTCCCCAGTTCGCGCAGCCGGTGCGCGTGCGCATCCTCGAACGCGATGAGCGTAACCAGTTCTCGGTGGCGTGGAGCATCGACGTCGATCCGAACGCACCGGATGTGGTCAAGCGCCAGCCGCCGCCAGCGGCGAAGCCGATCCCGATCCGGGTCAGCGGCCCGTCGCCCGACAAGGTCGATCTGTTGATCCTGGGCGATGGCTACACGCAGGCAGAGATGACCAAGTTCCAGCAGGATGCGCGGCGCCTGTCGGCGCACCTGTTCTCGGTCTCGCCGTTCAAGGAGCGCGCGCAGGACTTCAATGTCTGGGCGATGGCCGTGCCGACCACGCAATCGGGCATCAGCCGGCCATCGACCGGCGTACACCATGCGTCGGCGCTGGGCACGCGCTACGACATCTTCGGCAGCGAGCGGTATGTGCTCACGCTCGACAACCGGGCGCTGCGCGACATCGCCCAGCATGCACCGTACGAATTCATCGAAATCCTGGTGAACAACGAAACCTATGGCGGCGGCGGGATCTTCGGCCAGTTCAGCACGGCCGCAGCCGGCAATGACTGGGCCGACTACCTGTTCGTACACGAATTCGGCCATCACTTCGCAGGCCTGGCCGACGAGTACTACACGTCGCCAGTGGCCTACGCTGCCGCCAGCGGACGCATGGAGCCATGGGAGCCGAACGTCACGGCCCTGCGCGACCCGGCGAAGCTCAAATGGCAGCGTCACGTGACAGCCGCTACCCCGCTGCCGACGCCATGGCCAAAGGCCGAGTACGAAGCGGCGTCGCGCGACTACCAGAAGCAGCGCGCCGCGCTGCGCGAGGCCAACCGGCCGGAATCGGAGATGAGCGCCTTGTTCCGTGAAGACCTCAAGCAGACCAATGCGCTGTTCGACCGGCAGCCGCACCGGCATGCGGTCGGCGCCTTCGAAGGGGCGAACTACGAGGCTAGCGGGTACTACCGGCCAGCGATGCAGTGCCTGATGTTCGACCGCAGCGATGCGTTCTGCCCGGTATGCCGCGACGGCGTCACGGACATCATCGATCTGTATGCGGGCTCTGTTCGTCAGTAATCTTTGCTTACAACTCTGACAATTTCTGCGTGTGGTGGCTAACAGACTGGACGGTGGTGAAGCCGTATTCTGGAATCACTGAACAACAACAACGACTGCACGGGCAACCCGCTCTGTACAGCGACCACCAAAAGGAAACTTATCATGAACAAACTGATCGCAACCCTTATCGCCGGCCTGATGGTTACCGCTGCTCACGCCCAGACCACCGCACCAACCACCACCGCTGCGGACAACCGCATCGTGAAGGCTGAAGCCAGCGCCGAGAAAGACGTCATCAAGGCAGAACAAAAAGAAATCAAGACCGCAGTCAAGGCCGACCAGAAGCTGAACAAGACCGTGGCCAAGGCGAGTGAAGCCAAGGGCGACGCCCACGCCAAGCTGGTCAAGACCCACACCGACGCTGCTGCCAACGTCGCCAAGGCCGATCCTGAAGACCGCGCCAAGGCCATGGCCAAGGCCGAAGGCAAAGTGGCTGACGCCAACCTGAAAGCCGAGAAGAAAATGATCAAGGCTGACGAGAAAGTGCTGAAAGCACAGGTCGATGCTGCTGCCGACAAGGCAACCGCTGCTGCCAAGACCGAACAGGTCCGCGCTGAAGCCCAGGCTGATGTGCACAAGGCTGCTGCAAAGAACTAAGCAAACAGCTCCAATGAAAAATGCCGGCTCAGCCGGCATTTTTTTTGCGTTCAAACAGCGAGTGAGTCAGTCGTAGGGCGGGCGGCTATGCCGCCCACGCGTTCACACCCACTTCGCTCTGTGGCATGCAAAGGCGGGTTGAACGCGTGGGCGGGAAACCCGCCCACGCTACAGTAGCTAACTGAACGCCATTTCGGCGTTATGCCGCGTTGTGGCCGCGTTACGTTTTCACAGCATCGGTTTCGGCTGCCCGCATTGCCAGGTCATGCGCCTTTAGGCGCGCCGACAAGGCTTTGCCCTTGCGCGAGCGCTTGCCGAAGTGCGGCTCCAGGCCCGATGCGAACAGTTCCACGGTGCGCGCCTTGTCGCCGGCCCAGGTGCCGATCACGTTCAGCCCCTTCTGGTTGATTGGCTGTACCGCCAGCATCGTCTCTTTCGGCTCGAGTTCCATCAGCGTCACGCCGCGGCCGCCATTGGTCAGCACCTTCATTTCGTCGATGCCGAACACCAGCACGCGGCCCTTTTCGGACAGGCACGCGATCGCCCCGCAGGTATCGGTCACGATCCGTGGCGGCAGTGGCGCTGCGCCGTCGTTCAGCGTGATGAACGACTTGCCACCCTTCAGGCGGCTGACCATGTCGCCCGCCTTGGTGATGAAGCCAAAGGCGTCCGATGTCGACAGCAGCAGGCGCGTCTCGGCGTTACCGGCAAAGTAATGCAGGATGCGGATACCGCCCGACAGGTCGACCAGCGTGGTGATCGGCACGCCGTCGCCGCGCGAACCAGGCAGCGCAGCGACCGGCACCGAGTACACCTTGCCGTTGTCGCCAATGCCCAGCAGATGGTCGACCGTGCGGCATTCGAACGCCTTGTACAGCGAGTCGCCGGCCTTGAACGCGAACTGCGCCGGGTCGTGGCCGATACCGGTGCGCGCACGCACCCAGCCTTTTTCGGACACGATCACGGTGACCGGCTCGTCGACGACCTTCTGCTCGGCCACCGCGCGCTGCGCTTCTTCGATCACGGTGCGGCGCTCGTCACCGAACAGCTTGGCGTCGGCTTCGATTTCGCGGATGATCAGGCGCTTCATCGACGACGGGTTCTCGAGGATGTCCTGCAGCTTTTCCTTCTCGCTGCGCAGGTCGGCCAGCTCTTGCTCGATCTTGATCGCTTCCAGGCGCGCCAGCTGGCGCAGGCGGATCTCGAGGATGTCTTCGGCCTGGCGCTCGCTCAGGCGGAATTCCTCGATCAACGCAGCCTTCGGTTCATCCGCATTGCGGATGATGGCGATGACCTTGTCGATGTTCAGCAGGACGATCTCGCGACCTTCCAGGATGTGGATGCGGTCGTTGACCTTGGCCAGCTTGAAGTCGGTGCGGCGCCGGATGGTCGTGAAGCGATAATCGATCCACTCCTGGATGATCGTGCCCAGGCCCTTCTGGCGCGGACGGCCATCGCCGCCGATCATCACCATATTGATCGGGCTGGACGACTCGAGCGACGTATGCGCAAGCAGCATCAGCATGAATTCGTTCTGGTCCAGGTTCTTCGACTTCGGCTCGAACACCAGGCGCACCGCGGCTTCGCGGCCCGATTCGTCGCGCACCGTGTCGAGCGCGCCCAGCACGGTGTTCTTCAGCGCGAGCTGCTCGGGCAGCAGCGCCTTCTTGCCGGCCTTGACCTTCGGGTTGGTCAGCTCTTCGATTTCTTCGAGCACGCGCTGCGACGAGCAGCCCGGCGGCAGTTCGTAAACGATTGCTTGCCACTGGCCGCGCGCCAGTTCTTCGATCTTCCAGCGCGCGCGCACCTTCATCGAACCGCGGCCCACCGCGTACATGTCGGCGATGCTGGTGGCCGGGGTGATGATCTGGCCGCCGCCCGGAAAGTCGGGGCCGGGCACCATGGTCATCAGCTCGGCGTGCGACATCTTCGGATTGCGGATCATGGCGACGGCGGCAGCCGCCACTTCGCGCAGATTGTGCGACGGGATCTCGGTGGCCAGGCCGACCGCGATGCCCGAAGCGCCGTTGAGCAGCACCATCGGCAGGCGCGCCGGCAGCGTGCGCGGCTCGGTCGTCGAGCCGTCGTAGTTCGGCTGCGAATCGACCGTGCCCATGTCGATTTCATCCATCAGGATGCGGGCGATGGGCGTCAGGCGTGCTTCGGTATAGCGCATCGCGGCGGCGCCGTCGCCGTCGCGCGAGCCGAAGTTGCCCTGGCCGTCGATCAGCGGATAGCGCAGCGAGAAGTCCTGCGCCATGCGCACCAGCGCGTCGTACACCGACTGGTCGCCGTGCGGGTGAAGTGTGCCGAGCACGTCGCCGACCACGGCGGCCGACTTGCGCGGCTTGGCGGTGGGGCCCAGGCCCAGTTCATTCATCGCGTACAGGATGCGGCGCTGGACCGGCTTCTGGCCGTCCGACACGTCCGGCAGCGCGCGGCCCTTGACCACCGAGACGGCGTAGTCGAGGTAGGCGCGCTCGGCGAAGGTGGAGAGGGTGAGCGTCTCGACATCGGACGGCTCGTGTTGCTGTTCAAAGAGACTTGGTTGGTTCGTCATGGTGTCTGTTCTGTTGCGCGCGGGGCGGATGGCCGGTGCGGCGTATTAGATATCGGCCTCGGTTTCGTTCCCGTGCTCTTCGATCCAGGCGCGGCGCGCGGCGGCTTCGCCTTTGCCCATCAGCATATTGAAGCGTGCCGACGATTCGGCGTGGTCGTATTCGCCCAGGAACACGGGCAGCAGGCGGCGCGTGTCCGGGTTCATCGTCGTTTCCCACAGCTGCTCGGCGTTCATCTCGCCCAGGCCCTTGAAGCGCGAGATGCTCCACACGCCTTCTTTCAGGCCTTCTTTTTTCAGCTTGTCTTCGATTGCCAGCAGCTCGCCCGAGTCCAGCGCATACAGCTTCTGGATCGGCTTCTTGCCGCGCGCCGGGACGTCGACGCGGAACAGCGGCGGGCGCGCAATGCAGATGTTCCCGTTCGCGAACAGGGCCGGAAAGTGTTTGAAGAACAAAGTGAGCAGCAGCACCTGAATGTGCGAGCCGTCGACGTCGGCATCGGACAGGATGCAGATCTTGCCGTAGCGCAGACCGGTGAGGTCGGGCGAGTCGCCCGCGCTGTGCGGATCGACGCCGATCGCCACCGAGATATCGTGGATTTCATTGTTGGCGAACAGGCGGTCGCGGTCGGTTTCCCACGAATTGAGCACCTTGCCGCGCAGCGGCAGGATGGCCTGGAATTCCTTGTCGCGACCCATCTTGGCCGAGCCGCCGGCCGAGTCGCCCTCGACCAGGAACAGTTCGTTGCGCGTGATGTCGTTCGATTCGCAATCGGTGAGTTTGCCCGGCAACACGGCCACACCCGACGATTTTTTCTTTTCGACCTTCTGCAGCGAGCGCAGACGCGATTGCGCCTGGCGGATCACGAGTTCGGCCAGCTTCTTGCCGTATTCGACGTGCTGGTTCAGCCACAGTTCGAGCGGCGGCCTGGTGAAGGTGGAGACCAGCTTGAGCGCATCGCGCGAATTCAGACGCTCTTTGGTCTGACCCTGGAACTGCGGGTCCAGTACCTTGGCCGACAGCACGAACGAGACGCGTGCGAACACGTCCTCGGGCAGCAGCTTGACGCCTTTCGGCAGCAGGCCATGCAGCTCGACGAAATTCTTTACGGCGCCATACAGGCCGTCGCGCAGACCGGCTTCGTGGGTGCCGCCGCTGACCGTGGGGATCAGGTTGACGTAGGATTCGCGCACCACGCCGCCTTCTTCGGTCCAGGCCACGACCCAGGCCGCGCCTTCGCCTTCAGCGAAACTGTCGTCGCCGGCAGACGCGTACTGCGCGCCTTCGAACAGCGGGATCAGGGTCTCGCCGCTGGAGCTTTGCGCCAGCGCCTCGGTCAGGTAGCCGCGCAGGCCCTCGTCGTAGCGCCAGGTCTGCACTTCGCCCTTGGCGTTGGTGAGCGTGACCGTCACGCCCGGCAGCAGCACGGCTTTCGAGCGCAGCAGGCGTTGCAGGTCGCCCATCGGGATGGTCGGCGAATCGAAGTACTTGCCGTCCGGCCAGGCCGTCACGCGCGTGCCGTTCTTCTTGCCGCCGCGCTCGAACGGCGCGGAGGTGAGGGGTTCGATCACGTCGCCCGCGGCGAACACCAGCTTGTGCTGGCCGTTGCCTTGATCGTCCTTGCGCCAGACCTCGATCTCGAGGCGCTTGGACAGCGCATTGGTCACCGAGACGCCAACGCCGTGCAGGCCGCCCGAGAACGCGTAGGCGCCGCCCGAGCCCTTGTCGAACTTGCCGCCCGCGTGCAGGCGCGTGAACACGATTTCGACCGTGGACACGCCTTCTTCGGGGTGGATGCCGACCGGGATGCCGCGGCCATCGTCCTCGACCGTGATCGAGCCGTCCGGGTTCATCGTGACGCCGATGTTTTTGCAATAGCCACCCAGCGCCTCATCGGAGGCGTTGTCGATCACTTCCTGGATGATGTGGAGCGGATTTTCCGTGCGGGTGTACATGCCCGGACGCTGTTTCACAGGTTCGAGTCCCTTGAGGACGCGGATGGATGATTCGCTGTAGTCTGGAGCGGGTTTCTTGGAGGCCATCTTGAAGAGTATTTGTAGAATGCGATGGCATTCTATCTTGTCGAGCGGAAAAGGAAATGCTTTTTAACTGTATAAATATACAGTATTTTGCGCTTATGTCGTGCTTTTCACCTTGCACCTTTGTGCTAGATTGGGCTGTAAACACATAATCGATGCCACAAGGTGGTGCCCCATGCAGCGATCTCATTGTCTGTTCACCGTACGACCGGTGGGCTTCGATCCGGTTGAAACCGCCCGGCTGGCGGCGCTGCTCGAAGGCGCGCCGGGTGCGGGGCCGTTGTATTCTTGCCTGCATGCCGATAGTTTGCAAGAGCCGGATCTGCTCATTGCCAATGGCGACAGCCCGCTTGCGCTGGCGCAGCTGGCGAGGCGGCCACCTGATGCGCTGCAGCCGGCGCTCGTCGTCGGTGGCACTACCACCACCCTTTGGCCAACCGTAACCCGCCCGCTCGAACAACGGGCGCTGCATGCGCAGCTGGCCGAACTGCTCGACACCCGCGTGCATGCACTGGTGCAGCAGGGCGCCCGTGCGCGCCGCGTGCTGGCCGAACGCCGCCGCCGTTCGCGTCTGGGGCCGGATCTTGAAACGCCCGCATTCTACACGCGACTGCGCCGTGGCCCCGTCGATGGCCCGGTATTGATCGTCGATCAGGCGTGCGCCCTGCGCAATCGGGTGGCGCAGGTGCTCGGGCCGCGCCGGATCGGGGTCGAGTGGACCGACAGCCAGGCCACCGCTGTGCGCCTGTGCAACGAGACGCCGGTTGCGCTGGTGCTGATCAATACGGCGGCCCCTGGCATCGAACCGTATGCGCTGTGCTCGTCGATCAAGGCGCAGGCCGGCGCCGGGCGCACGCCCGTGGTGTTTCTGGTCGAGCCATCGTTCCATTACGACAGCGCCCGCGCCCGGCTGGCTGGCGCGCGCGGCCTGCTCGAGACGCCCGTGGCCGGGCGCCACCTGATGCTCACCTTCCAGAAGCTGCTCGACGTGCCGGTCTGAGCGGGTGGCGACCTTTTGTAACAACTTTGAATCGTGCGCGGCATTGCCGAAGTTATATTAATGACATGGCCGAAGAAGAACCCATCAAGCGCAATCCAGACGACCCGTCGCCAGAGGCGGATATCGATGAACGTCGCGAGACGCGCGTGCGCGTGCCCGACCGGCGCGCCAGCGGCGGCCAGCACGCACGCGGGCCGGCCCGCTATCTGCGCGATGGCGACAACCCGGTGGCCCTGGCTGGCCGGGTCATCACGTCGCGTTTTCGCTCGCTGCGTGAACGTTTCAGTCGCGACATCATGCAGCGCACGCTGCACATCGGTGTCTCGGCCCGCATCTTTCATCCAGAAGCCGGGGCCAAGGGACTGTTGAGCAAGAACCTGCAGTATCTCGAGGAATCCATCGCGCAGTGGGTGATGTCGCGCGACGTGCTGGTGTTCATGATCCCGACGGTCAATACCAACGGCTTGCTCCACCCCAGCAATATCACGCTGCGCCACTATGCACGCCACCTGGATGGCCTGGTGCTGCAGGGCGGGGCCGACGTCGCGCCGCAAACGTATTCCGAAACGCCCACGCGCCCAGAATGGAGCGGTGATCGCGCGCGTGACGTGTACGAGCTCGAACTGCTGCACGAATTCGTCGATGCCGGCAAACCGGTGCTGGGCGTGTGTCGCGGCTGCCAGTTGATCAACGTGGCCTTCGGCGGCACGCTGCACCAGGACGTCGCCACCGACCGCCCCGATGCGCTGGCGCACGTGCACGACCTGTACGACGCGCACCGCCATGCAATCGTGTTCCCCAAGGGCTCGTCGCTCGGGCGCATGTTCCCCAATATCCAGCAGGCGATCGTCAACTCGATCCACCACCAGGCCGTCAAGGATCTGGGGCGCGATATCCGCATCGAAGCCATGTCCGAGCCGGACGGCATCATCGAGGCGATCCGCTATCAGCGTGCCAACTTCGTCATGGGCTTGCAGTGGCACCCCGAGTTCCACCGCGCGGGCGGCGTCGAGCTGCTCGACTGCACACCGGTGCTGGATGAATTTTTGCGTGCGGCGCGCGAGACGCGTCTGTAGAACTACGTCAGCAGTCTGCCTGCAGTACTACCGGAGCGCGCGCAAAAACGCTTGCTTTCGCCGTGCGACACGTGAATAATGAAATGAGAATCATTCTCATCTCATCGCTTCACTTCGGCCCATGGAGACTCTCGCATGACGATTTCCCCCACACCCGCCACGCCATCCGCAGCAGCCGAGCCGCGCAACCAGGACACGCTGCTCGTCGCCTCGCTCCTGCACCTGATGTCGCATTACAGCGCCAAGGGCGATGGCGAGCCGCCTTGCGTCAAGCTGGCGTCCGTGATCGAGCGCCACCTATGCGCGCTGGCGCGCCTGCCGACGCTCGACCCGGTGCTGCGCGCCACCTGCGAGCAGCTGGCCGACCAGTGGGCCAATGTGGTCGACGCCAGGCTGCCGCCGCCGGCACCGGCCAGGCAGCCGCTGCTGGCGCGCTTCATGAAGACGGGCTGGGTCGGCAAGGGCGTACCGGTGGCAGGGTAAGCCTGCAACCGGATCAGGCGGTCAGGGTGCTCCGGAAGTGCCCGATCGCCGCATTGACCATGCTTTCGACCGAGCCTTCGCGCTCGGCGTGCCGGCGCAGGATCGCCGCATCGCTGCCGCTGCGCGCGGCGGCCGCCAGGTGCTGCAGCGCCTCGACGCTGCCCAGTGCATCGGCGTGGGGCAGCATCCGTTCGAGCGTGGCCAGGATATCGTCGCGCACCACGATGCTCTCGTAGGTTTTCGGGTGCGTGATGTTGCCATCCAGGCCGAAGCGGCAGGCCTGGAAGCGGTTGTAGTTGTAGACGAGGTAATCGTCTTCGACTGGTGCCTCGTCTTTTTTCTCGAGCAGATGGCGGCACAGCGCCTGCAGGTAGGCGGCCATCGCCGCGGCCCGCTCCACCGTCAGCGGGGTGTCGCACACGCGCAGCTCGATCGTGCCGAATTCGGGCTTGGGTCGCAGGTCCCAGTAAAAATCCTTCATGCTCTTGATGATGTTGGTGCGTTCCATCTTGGCGAAGTACACATCGGTGAACTCCTGCCAGCTAAGCGTGAAGGGCGCGCGTCCGCTCATCGGAAACGCGAACACGGAATTCAAGCGTGCCGATTCGAACAGGCTGTCGTGGCCCTGCACGTAGGGCGACGACGCCGACAGCGCGATGAAGTGCGGCAGGTAGCGGTTCAGCGCGTGCAGCAGGTACATCGCATCGTCGCCGTTGGCGCAGCCGATGTGCACGTGCTGGCCGAACACCGTGAACTGCTTGGCCAGGTAGCCGTACAGCTGCGACAGGTATTCGTAGCGCGGCTTGGCTGAAATGCGCTGGTCGGACCAGTGCTGGAACGGGTGCGTGCCACCGCCGGCGATGCCGATATTGAGCGTGTCGCCCGCCGCGACAAGGGTGTCGCGGATCTCCGTCAGTTCGGCCAGCAAGGGGCCATACGCCGTGTGCACGCTCGAATTAATCTCGATCATGCTCTCGGTGATCTCGGGCGTCACGTTGCCCGGGAACGGCTTGCGCTGCAGCAGGTGCATCAGGTCGGGACTGGCGGCAGTCAGGTTGAAGTCCGACAGGTTGACCAGTTGCAGTTCGAGCTCGACCCCGAAGGTGAGCGGCGCGGACGGATTGAAGGCGTCAAGGGGCATGCTGCGACTCCGGTGCTTCGCGCGCCCAGATCAGGGCGCGCTGGATGATGATCGGACCAAGCACTTCGAGCAGCATCGCCACGGCGGCCATCGCGTGCAGGTCGTCGACCACTTTGAGGCCTGCATAGCGCGCATGTTCGAGCATCAGGATCACGAACACGGCCAGCGGCGCCAGCCCCAGGCCCGTCAGTGCACCCTTGCGCCAGGTGACGCCCGACAGGTGCGAGAACGCGGCCACGCCGGCGGTCTTGGTCAGCAGCCGCACCAGCACCACGACCAGCGCCATCATGCCGCCGCCTGCTACCAGGCGCCAGTCGAGTGTCGAGGCGGCGTACACGAACAGCAGCACGGTGAGCACTTCGCCGAGTGCGCCGAAATTGCGCTGGGTCTGGGTAAAGGTCACGCGGCGCGAGCGCACGGTCAGGCCGAAGGCCAGCGCCGCGACGACCGGCGACAGGCCACCGACATCACATACTGACACCAGGAGGATCACGGCCAAGGCAAAAGCCACCGTGGTGTCCTGCTGCGCATTGCCGATCGCGCGCAGCAGCGCCGGTACCAGCACGCCGGCCACGGCGCCGGCCACGATCGACACGGCCAGCATGACCAGGCTTTGCCACAGCGCTTCGCCGATGGCGTCATGCGTGCGAAACAGCCAGATACCGATGATGGCATTGAACGCGAACACGGCCAGCACGCAGTTCTGGGCCGACAGGTGCAGCACGCGCTCGGTCATCTGGCCCGCGCTTTTTTGTTCGTTGATGACCCGCACGACGGTGGCAGGCGAGGTGGCCATCGACAGTGCCGCCATCAGCAGCGCCGTGATCTGGGCTGCGCCGAACGCGTTGGCGACGAGGTAGACGGCCAAGAAGGTCAGGCCCGCTTCGGCCAGCCCGGCCACGCCGATCCACGGATTGTTGACGAGCCAGCGCAGGTTGATGCGGTTGCCCAGTTCGAACAGGACCAGGCCGAAGGCGATGTTGGCCAGCAGCGCGACCGGCCCCAGATCGGCCGCAGGCAGGGCGCCGATCTGCGAGCTGCCCAGTGCAAAGCCGACCAGGCCGTAGAAGCTGATGCGGGGCAGGCCGGTCCAGCGATGGCCAAATTCACCGGCCAGCCACGCCAGCGCGATGGCCAGCGGCCAGGCAAGGCTTGTCAATACGGACAACAGGTCAGGCATGTGGTCTCCTTCTGTTCTTATCGTTGCGCGATTCTAGTGCGCGCGGCTGCTCCCGTCCGTGTTCGTGCTAACACTACTTGCTCAACAAGCGCATCGCCCGTTCCAGCCCCTCGAGCGTGATCGGAAACATCCGGTTGCTCATCACTTGCCGGATCAGCGCAATCGATTGCCGGTACTGCCACAAGTGCTCGGGCTCCGGATTGAGCCAGGCGCACTTCGGAAACGCCGTCATGAAGCGCGCCAGCCACACCGCGCCGGCTTCGTCGTTGTTGTATTCGACCGAGCCGCCGGGCGCCATGACTTCGTACGGACTCATGGTCGCGTCGCCGACGAACAGCACGCGCGTATCGGCCGGGTACTTACGCAGCACGTCCCAGGTGGCAAAGCGCTCGCTGTGGCGGCGTGCATTGTTCTTCCACAGGTAGTCGTAGACGCAGTTGTGAAAGTAGTAGAACTCCATGTTCTTGAATTCGCTGCTGGCGGCCGAGAACAGTTCTTCGGTGCGCTCGATATGGTCGTCCATCGAGCCGCCGACGTCGAACAGCATCACGACCTTGATCCGGTTCTTGCGCTCGGGCCGCATGCGGATGTCGAGCCAGCCGGCGTTGCTGGCGGTGGCGCGGATCGTGTCGTCCAGCGCCAGTTCGTCCGCCGCGCCCTGGCGCGCGAAGCGGCGCAGGCGGCGCAATGCCACCTTCAGGTTGCGCGTGCCCAGTTCGCGCTCGCCGTCGTAGTCGCGGTAGGTGCGCTGGTCCCATACCTTGACGGCGGTGCGGTTGCGGCTCTCGCCACCGATGCGGATGCCTTCGGGGTTGGTGCCGCCATGTCCGAACGGCGATGTGCCGCCGGTGCCGATCCACTTGCTGCCACCCGCGTGGCGTTCCTTCTGCTCTTTCAGCAGTTCCTGCAGGCGCTGCTGCAGCTTGTCGTAGCCGAATTTTTCGAGCTGCGCTTTTTGCTCCGGCGTGAGTTCGCGCTCGAAGCGCTTGATCAGCCAGTCGAGCGGAATCTCGGCTTTCGCGTCGAACACCGCATCGATGCCCCGGAACCAGGCGCCGAAGACCCGATCGAACTTGTCGAAATGGGCTTCGTCCTTCACCAGCGTCAGGCGCGCGAGATAGTAGAAGTCGTCCAGCGACGGGGCGATCACGCCGCGTTGCAGCGCGTCGAGCAGCGTCAGAAATTCGCGGATCGACACCGGTATGCGGGCCTCGCGCAGGGCGCGGAAAAAATCGATCAGCATCGCATCGAGGGGGCTGGCGCCACCATCACCGGTTGTTCCGCGCCATGAACATCAGGCGCTCGAACAGGCCCACGTCCTGCTCGTTCTTGAGCAGGGCGCCGTGCAGCGGCGGGATGCCCACCTTGCCTTCGGCACTCGCGCGCAGGGCTTCGGCCGGCACGTCCTCGGCCAGCAGCAGCTTGAGCCAGTCGAGAAACTCGGACGTCGACGGCTTCTTCTTGATGCCGGGGACGTCGCGCATGGCATAAAAGCTTTGCAGCGCGGCGGTCAGCAGGTCCTGGCGCAGGTTCGGGAAGTGCACGCCGACGATGTCGGCCATCGTCTGGCGGTCCGGGAACTGGATGTAGTGGAAGAAGCAGCGGCGCAGGAACGCGTCCGGCAATTCCTTCTCGTTGTTGGACGTGATGATCACGAGCGGGCGGTGGGTGGCCACGACCATCTCGCGCGTTTCGTACACATAGAACTCCATGCGATCGAGTTCGCGCAGCAGGTCGTTCGGAAATTCGATGTCGGCCTTGTCGACTTCGTCGATCAGGAGCACGACGGGTTCGGGCGCCGTGAAGGCTTGCCACAGCACGCCCTTGACGATGTAGTTCTGGATGTCGCGCACGCGCTCGTCGCCCAGCTGCGAGTCGCGCAGGCGCGAGACGGCGTCGTATTCGTACAGGCCCTGCTGGGCCTTGGTGGTCGATTTGATATGCCACTGCAGCAGCGGCATATCCAGACTGGCGGCCACTTCTTCGGCCAGCATGGTCTTGCCGGTGCCCGGCTCGCCCTTGATCAGGAGGGGGCGGCCCAGGGTCAGGGCCGCGTTGACGGCCAGTTTCAGGTCGGCGGTGGCGACGTAGTTGTCGCTGCCTTCGAAGCGGGGAGCAGCATGCATGGCGGGTGCTTTGTCGAGTCGGTCGGTGGCAGGAAGTATACGCGATAACCCCGGGCGCGCCGCCGCCGTCCGGTTTGTAGACTGGTGTCAAGTCTTCAGATAGAATCGGCCCGTTGGTAGACCCTTGCTAACTTTTTGTGCGGTTGCGGTTTTCGAATTACAACTAACGAGACGCCCATGAAAACAAGTTTGGCACCACTGGTACTGGCAGCATGCGCCTGTACCGCCGGCAGCGCCGTCGCCACGGCGGCAGAAGTCGTCGGCAACCCCAAGGCGGCCGTCGCCAAGATCGAGATGTGCATCGGCTGCCACGGCATCGCCGGTGGCTACAAGACCGCGTTCCCCGAAGTCTACCGGGTGCCGATGATCGGCGGCCAATCGGCCAAATACCTTGAGGCGGCCCTCAAGGCCTACCGCAAGGGCGACCGCAAACATCTTTCGATGGTCAATGTCGCCAGGTCGATGAGCGACCAGGACATCGCCGACGTAGCGGCCTATTACTCCCAACAAACGGTGGCCACGCGATGAATACTGCCATGAACCGGATCTGCCTTGCGCTGGCCTTGTGCGCGCTGGGCGCAAGCGCATCGGCCGCCGACATCGCGCGCGGCGCAGCGCTGGCCAAAACGCACAACTGCGCCTCGTGCCACGGCGCCGACTTCAACAAGCCAATCGACCCGAGCTACCCCAAACTGGCCGGCCAGCATGCCGATTACCTGACGACGGCGCTGCGTGCCTACAAGCGCGGCGCCGGCCCGAACGGGCGCGTGAACCCGATCATGGCGGCGCTGGTGCAGCCGCTGTCGAACCGCGACATGGCCGATCTCGGCGCGTACCTGGGCAGTTTGCCGGGCCAGCTGGTGATCAAGAAATAGGCCCGGCCAGCGACGCGCAAGGCACTCCCTGCTAACATGCGAGCCCCTTGCAGCGTCACCCGCCGGAGCTTTTCGTGTCATTTCTGTCTGTTCTCACCTCGCCCGCCTACCTCAAAACCAATCTGCTCAGTGGCCTGACGGTCGCCCTGGCCCTGGTGCCCGAGGCGATTGCCTTCGCGCTGGTCGCGCACCTGTCGCCGCTCACGGGCCTGTACGCGGCCGTGCTGGTTGCCTTCATCACGTCCGCATTCGGCGGGCGGCCCGGGATGATCTCGGCCGCCGCCGGTTCGCTGGCCGTGGTGATGGTGGCGCTGGTGGTGCAGCATGGCGCGCAATACCTGCTCGCGGCCGTGGTGCTCATGGGCGTGCTGCAACTGCTGTTTGCTGCCGCGCGGCTGGGGAAATTCATTCGCATGGTGCCGCATCCGGTGATGCTCGGCTTCGTCAACGGGCTGGCGCTGGTAATCTTTCTCGCCCAGTTCGGGCACTTCAAGGTGGCGGGTGCCGATGGCACGCCACACTGGATGCCCGCCGCGCAGCTGGTCACGATGGGCGTCATCATCGCCATCACGATGGCGGTGATCTACCTGACGCCGCGCCTCACCAGGGCGGTGCCGTCCACGCTGGTGGGCATCCTGGTGGCCAGCGTGGGTTGCGCGCTGCTTGGCGTCGAGACCCGCACCGTGGGCGACCTCGGTTCCATCGCCGGCGGCTTGCCGAGCTTCGCGCTGCCCGACGTGCCATTCACGTGGGACACGCTGCGCATCGTGTTCCCGTACGCGCTCGTGATGGCGGGCGTTGGCCTGATCGAGTCGCTTCTGACGCTCACCCTGATCGACGAAATCACCGACACGCGCGGCCAGCCGAACCGCGAATCGCTGGGTGCGGCCAACGTCGTCAGCGGCGTGTTTGGCGGGATGGGCGGCTGCGCGCTGATCGGCCAGAGCATGATCAACGTAAATAGCGGCGCGACGGGGCGCCTGTCCGGCATCGCGGCGGCGGCGATCCTGCTGTGCTTCATCCTGTTCGGCTCAAGCTGGATCGAGGCGATTCCGCTGGCGGCGCTGATCGGCGTGATGTTCGTCATCTGCGAAAAGACCTTCGAGTGGGGCACGTTCCGCCTGGCCGGTCGCGTGCCGCGCGCGGACCTGTTCGTGGTCGTGCTGGTGGCGGCGATCACGCTGCTGGTCGATCTGGCGGTGGCGGTGCTGACCGGCGTGATCGTCTCTGCGCTGGTGTTCGCGTGGCAGCATGCGCGCCAGGTGAAGGCGGCGCTCGCGCTCGATGCGCAGGGCTGGAAGGTGTACGCGCTCGACGGCACGCTGTTCTTCGCGTCGGTCAGTGCATTTCAGGGAATTTTCACGCCAAAGGACGATCCGCAGGACGTCGTGATCGACTTCCTGCACGCGCGGGTGGTAGACCATTCGGCGATCCAGGCGATCGACGCGCTGGCCGAACGTTACCGTCTACTCGGCAAGCGCCTGCACCTGCGCCACCTGAGCCCCGACTGCCGCGAGCTGCTGGAAAAAGCGCAGGACATGATCGAGGTGAATCTGATGGAAGACCCGCGTTACCGGGTCGCGGACGACAAGCTGGCCTGAATCAGGCAAACGCGCGGCGGCGCACGCATTCGATATAGGCCTCGGTGTCGGGCGGCACGCTATTGCGCTGCGAGGCCCAGATCATCTCGCCCAGGCACTCCATGATTTCGTGGTGGGCGTCGTGCTCTCCCCGTTTGGCCACCAGCATGTCGTGCGCGGCGCGGATCCCGCGCGGCTGGTCGATCGAGATCTGCTCGGCGATCGACAGGTGCATCGACAGGTGCAAAAACGGATTGGGCTTGCCGCCTTCGACCGAATAATCGCGCGCGATCGCCGCCTCGATGTCCTCGAACTGGTCGTGGTACTCGGGATGCTGCACGATCCAGTCGGCCGCGATGGCATCCATCGGCGTCAGGATTTCGCCATTACGTTGCTTGCGATAGGCGTCGCAGAAAAAGCGGCGCACGTCGTGCGAGGACGGAGTGAACATGGCAGGAGGGGGCGAAAAAAGGGGAGAGCGGGCATTGTAGCGCAGCCGCTGATCCGGCGCGGGCAGGGCCTCAGGATGCCTCTTTCGGCCCCTGGCGGCACTCAAGCGCCTCATCCAGCACCCGGTTGGCCTGCTCGGCATCGCCCGTGAACCGATGGCGCTCGGCGATCGCAAAGCGCGCCTGGCAGGCGCGCCGCAGCGCATGCGCCGATTCCTCGCGCGCGAGCTTGAGCAGCTTGCCTTCATCGAGCTTGCCGAGATAGAAATCAGCGATCGGCCCAGGCCATTCATCAAGGTCGTGCGTGAAGGCGCTGGCCAGTTCGCGCCGCGCCAGCTCGGTGTCTTTATTGTGCATGCGCGCCGTGTACAGCATCAGCGCGCCAGAGCGCTCGCCCGGCATGCTGTCGAGCGCCTGGCGCAGTCGCACCACCGCTTCGGTGTAGCGGCGTTCTTTCATCAGGCGCTGGCCGACTACCAGGTTGGCGCGCGGGTTTCCGCTGGCGGCCGCCTTGTCGAGCCAGACCAGCGCCTGCGCCATGTCAGGCGGCGTGCCGTGACCGCTGCGGTGCATTGAAGCCACCATCATCTGCGCGTCGCCATTGCCGGCGTCGGCTTCCTGCTGCAGCCAGGGTTCGATGCGGCGCCGCTGGCCAAGTGCGTCGCCCCCGACATAGGTAAAGTACAGCTTCTTCTGGCTCATCGCGAACATGACGCGGTGCGAGCGCAGGAAGTCGGCGCCCAGCAGCAGATCGACGTCCAGGTCATTCGTGTCGATCACGCCGACGTCGGCATTGATGATCGTTTCGCGGCCGATCTGCAGCTTGTCCAGCGTCGCGTTCCAGCGCGCGATGCGTTTGGTGCCGATGCCGCCCGCTTCGCCGGCCCGTGCGACGTCTGGCGCATTCATGTTCAGACCCGCTTTTTCCGCGGCCCGGCGCGTCATCACCGTGATGGAGGCGCCGCTGTCGATCACGGCCGTGACTTCCTTGCCGTTCAGGAGCACCTTGAATTCGGGATTGGCCTGACGCGAGCTGTTCCAGCGGAAAGGAATCTCGACGGCGTTCTCGTCCCAGTAGGCCAGGTGCGCACTATCGCAATTGGTCGGTTTGAAGAACTTGATTTCCTTGGTTGCCAGCGAAATCTCGAGGTCGGACTGGAGCAGGAACGGCGCGCCCAGGATCGCCTCGAACGATGGCGCCGTACCAAAGTCACCCAGCACCCGTACGCGGCTGTTGGTGATCGCCGCCGGCCCCGCCTTGAATTCCTTGATCTGCGCACTGTAGATGCGGGCCGCACCGCCAATGCCGTAGGCACGCCCGTCGGTAGGGCGCAGCGGCAGGGCGCGTCGCTCGGTCGCGGTGCGCGTGAGTATCGTGCCATTGGAGCCGGTGTCGATCAGCATGTCGGCCGGCGTGCCGTCGATCTGCCCCTCGATCGTCAGGTTTAGGTCCGGGCCGGTATAGCGCACGGGCAGCGTCGCGAGCTGAGCCAGTTGACAACGCTTGGGCTCGGCCTGCCAGGCATGGGCAGTGGGCACGGCACTCAGGGCAAGCAGTGGCAGCAGCAGATGCAGGCGGGCGGTAGGCGTAGTCATGCAAGCATTGTACCGGCGAATGTTGCCGCGAAAACAATGCTTTGAGCATGAAATGGAGCGGCGCCTGGAAGGGGCCGGGGGGATGCCGGAGCGTGGCGCGTCGCGCTCCAGCTCCGGCATTGTGACGCTGTTGACGCCTACTTGTTCGGCGCCAGCACCAGCGTATCGGGCGCCGCCGGATTGCCAGGGCCTGTCGGTCCGAGCATGTCCTGCCCGGCCTTGGCACCAGCCTGCGACCGGCCATGCGGCTGGCGCAGATAGCGCGCGCTGTGCCGCCGCTCGCCGTGCTGGCCCTTGGCCGGCCAGCTCAGAAAGCGCGATAGCTCCTGCAACGCGCGCTGGTAGACGTCGCGCTTGAACTCGATGACGACGTCGAGCGGCACCCAGTAGTCGTGCCAGCGCCAGGCGTCGAACTCGGGATGGTCAGTCAGGCGCAGATTGACTTCGTTGTCGCGCGCGACCATGCGCAGCAGGAACCAGATCTGTTTCTGGCCACGGTAATGCCCGCGAATTTCACGCTTGATGAAATGATCGGGCACTTCATAGCGCAGCCAATCGCGGGTGCGCCCCACGATCTTGACGTGCTCCTGACGCAAACCGATTTCTTCCTCGAGCTCGCGGTACATTGCCTGCTCGGGTGTTTCGCCGTACTTGATTCCCCCTTGAGGAAATTGCCATGAGTGCTCTCGCACCCGCTTGCCCCACCAGACCTCGTTGTTAGCGTTCAGCAGGATGATGCCGACGTTGGGCCGAAACCCTTCACGGTCGAGCATAAGTGCACCTCGATACTTTCTGCCGGCGGACGTTCCCTTATGTTTTTACTTACGTATTTTTACGCCCATGGGGTTTCCGCACCGCTTGCGCGGTCGATGATGCTGGTTCCGGACCCTGTTTGTAGAAAGATTGGACGCATCAGCCGGCTAATCCTTTAAAATTAGGTCGATTATAACCCTCTCTTTTTAAAAAGAATTCACAGATATGCGTGCCTCACGATTTTTTATTTCTACTCTGAAAGAAGCGCCTTCCGATGCCGAGATTGTCAGCCACAAGCTGATGATGCGCGCCGGGATGATCAAGCGCCTGGGTTCCGGCATCTACACGTATATGCCGGTCGGGCTGCGCGTCATCCGCAAAGTTGAAGCGATCGTCCGTGAAGAAATGAATCGCGCCGGCGGTATCGAACTCCTGATGCCACTCGTGCAGCCGGCCGAACTGTGGCAGGAAACGGGCCGCTGGGACAAGATGGGCGATGAGCTCATGCGCGTGAAAGACCGTCATGGCCGTGATTTCGCGATCCAGCCGACGTCCGAAGAAGTCATCACCGACGTCGTGCGCAGCGAGATCAAGTCGTACCGCCAGCTGCCGCTGAATTTCTATCACATCCAGACCAAGTTCCGCGACGAGCGCCGTCCGCGCTTCGGCCTGATGCGCGGCCGCGAATTCACGATGAAGGATGCGTATTCGTTCGACCGCGACGTCGCCGGCATGCAGACGTCGTACCAGACCATGTTCGACGCCTACACCCGCATCTTCACGCGCTTCGGCCTGAAGTTCCGCGCGGTGGCGGCCGACAATGGCGCCATCGGCGGCACCGGCTCGCATGAATTCCACGTCATCGCCAGCACCGGCGAAGATGCGCTGGTCTACTGCCCGACGTCCGATTTCGCGGCCAATATGGAAGCGGCCGAAGCCGTGGCCAGCGGCGAGCGCGCCGCTGCCTCGCAGACGCTGACCAAAACGCCGACCCCGGGCACGACCAAGTGCGAGACCGTGGCCGCGCTGCTGGGTGTGAACCTGGCGCAGACCGTCAAGACCATCGCCCTGACGGTCGAGAACGACGGCAAGAAAAGCTACTGGGTGCTGCTGCTGCGCGGTGACCATGAACTCAACGAGATCAAGGTCGGCAAGGTCGATGGCCTGGCCGGCTACCGCTTCTCGAGCGAAGCTGAAATCCTGGAGGTGTTCGGCACCGTGCCGGGCTACCTCGGTCCGGTCGGTACCAAGCTGCCAGTCACCGTCGTGGCCGACCGCACGGTCGCCAACATGGCCGACTTCGTGTGCGGCGCGAACGAAGCAGACTTTCACCACATCGGCGTGAACTGGGGCCGTGACCTGCCAGAGCCGCTCGTGGCCGACCTGCGCAATGTCGTCGAAGGCGACCCGTCGCCGGACGGCAAGGGCGTGCTGGCGATCGAGCGCGGCATCGAAGTGGGCCACGTGTTCCAGCTCGGTACCGCGTATTCGCAGGCGATGGGCGCGACCTTCCTCGACGACGGCGGCCGGCCTGCGCCGCTGCAGATGGGCTGCTATGGCATCGGCGTGACCCGCATCCTGGGCGCGGCGATCGAGCAGAACTTCGACGACAAGGGCATCGTCTGGCCAGATGCGCTGGCGCCGTTCGAAGTGGTGCTGTGTCCGATGGGGATGGACCGCAGCGAGATGGTCAAGGAAGCGACCGAGCAGCTGTACACGTCACTGGCGGCAAGCGGCATCGACGTCATCGTCGACGACCGCGGCCTGCGGCCGGGCGCGATGTTCGCCGACTGGGAACTGATCGGCGTGCCGCACCGCGTCGTGATCGGCGAGCGTGGCCTGAAAGAAGGCAACCTCGAATACCAGGGCCGCCGCGATGCAGAAGCGAGCGGCGTGGCAGTCGGCGAGATGGTCGGCTTCATCAAGGCCAAGCTGGGCAAGTGATGGCGTTGCGCCTGGCCTCCTGGTCCGGAGGCGTGCTGCTGGCGCTGGCCTTCGGTCTGGCGGCGCCGGCGCATGCCGGCAACCAGAAAGAAGAAGCGCTGTCCGACTCGGTGCGCCTGGCGCTGGCCAACGCCATCGCCGACGCGCGCCCGCCGCGCCCGACCTTTCGTACCGAGGCGGGGCGGGCGCGCTACCAAGCGTGGTTCGACCAGATGTCGCCGCGCCTGGCCAAGCGCCTGCCCGACGTCCAGACCCGCACCGAGTTCCTCGAGACCGCGTGGTACGAGTCGACCCGCGCGGGCCTCGATCCGGGACTGGTGCTGGGCCTGATCCAGGTGGAGTCGGCCTACCGCAAGTATGCGATCTCGGTTGCCGGCGCGCGCGGCTACATGCAGGTGATGCCGTTCTGGACGAAAGCGATCGGCGACGGCGACCGCCGCCGCCTGTTCCACATGCAGACCAATCTGCGCTATGGCTGCGCGATCCTGCGCATGTATATCGACATGGAGCGGGGCGACCTGTACCTGGCGCTGGGCCGCTACAACGGCAGCCGGGGCAAGCCAAAGTACCCGAATGCGGTGCTGGCGGCCTGGAAAAACTGGGAGTTCAAACCGGGAGCGTGAGGCGTTTCTGCGTTGTACAAAACCCTAACATAGCAATTCACCCCACCGTCATTGACGCAGTGTAGACTTCCCGCTTTCACCAGTGAGGACTGCATGCGACCCATCCTTTTCACCGCTGGCGCACTGCTGGCGGCGCTCACAGGCTGCGCTGCCACGCCGCCTGCCACGCCTACGACCGCGACCCCGGTCACAACCCCGGCGCTGACGGCCAACCCGGTCGACCAGCGCGCGAAGAATGTCATCTTTTTCCTGGGCGATGGCATGGGCGTCAACACCCTGACTGCCGCGCGCATCTTCGCCGCCGGTGAAGAAGGCGAGCTGGCGATTGATCGCCTGCCCGAATCGGCCTTCGTGAAGACCTTCTCCAACGATGCACAGGTCACCGACAGCGCCGCCTCGATGGCGGCCTACATGACGGGTGTGAAGCAGAACAACGGCGTGATCTCGATGTCGGCCGGCACCCGCTCGATCGCGCCGGCCAAGGACGCCAATGGCAACAGCCTGGTGAGCCGCTGCGAGAACGGCGAAGCCGCCGTCACGCTGCTCGAACTGGCCCGCAAGCGCGGCATGGCCGTGGGCGTGGTCACCAATACCAGCGTCACCGACGCCACCCCGGCGGCGACCTATGCCCATGCCTGCCACCGCAGGCTCGAAACCGACATCGCCGCCAGCCTGGTGCCCGGCGGCGCCGGCTACAACAAGGCGCTGGGCGCCCATGGCCTGGACGTCCTGTTCGGCGGCGGTGCGCAGCAATTCACGCCGTTCGCGCGTGGCGGCAAGCGCGCCGACAACCGTGATCTGCAGGCGGAGTTCAAGGCCAAAGGTTTCCGGGTCGTCAACGACACCGCCGGGTTCAGCGCGCTGGCGCCGGGCGCGCCAGTCGTTGGCCTGTTCGCCGCCAACCACATGGACTTCGACGCGATCCGCGACGCCGCCCGCCAACCGGCGCTGCCAGCCATGACAACCAAGGCGATCGAGCTGCTCGCGCCGCACCGTAACGGGTTTTTCCTGATGGTCGAGGGCGGCCTGATCGACCATGCGTTGCATGCGACGCTCGGCAAACGTGCGCTGCAAGAGACGGTGACGTACAACGCCGCGCTGCAGGCCGCGCTCGAGCGCATGGAAGCGCTCGACCCGGGTCTGAAGAACACGCTGATCGTCGCCACCGCCGACCATGACCACACGCTGCTGCTGAACGGCTATGCCGCCCGCACCGGCAAGACCACGCCCGTCAATCCGGGCGTACTGGGCCTGGTGCGCACCGCCGACGGCAAACCGACGCTCGACAGCCAGGGCATGCCATACACGATCATCGGCTTCGGCACCGGCGAAAATCGCCATCAGGGCGAGCGCACCACGCCGCTGACCGACGCCATCGTGACGGCCGACGACTACCACCAGCAAGCGGTCGTGCGCACGCGCGCGGGCGCCGAGACGCATGGCGGCAGCGACGTCTATCTGGGCGCGGCCGGCGCGAACGCGGAGCTGTTTCGCGGGACCATCGACAACACGCGCGTCTTCAATCTGATCAAGACCGCAGCCGGTCTGTAAGCACGAGAACTTCACCATGACTTCACGACGCATTCTTCCGCTGCTGCTGGCCGCCGCCTTTGGTGCAGCGCTCCCGGCAACGGCTTCGGCCCAGCAAAAAGCGAAGAACATCATCTTCTTCCTTGGCGACGGCATGGGCCCGTCCGTCGTCACCGCGGCCCGCATCTATCGCGGCGGCGAAGACAGCCTGCTGCACTTCGAGCGCCTGATGGACCGCACCGCGCGCGTCAAGACCTATTCACTCGATTACCAGACCACCGACAGCGCCCCGTCGATGGGCGCATACATGACCGGCGTGAAGATGAACAACGACGTCATCTCGCAGGCCGGTGCACGATCGATCGACCCGACCAAGGAAGGCGTCGATCAGTGCGGCGCGAACAATGGCCGGCCGGCCGTGACGATCCTGGAACTGGCCAAGGCGCAGGGCCGGGCCACCGGCGCCATCACCACCACCGAACTGACGCACGCCACGCCGGCGTCGACTTTTGCACACACCTGCAGCCGCGACGCGGCCTACACGATCGCGCAGCAGCTCGTGCCTGGTGGTGCCGGCTACAACGCGGCGCTGGGCGACGGCGTCGACGTGCTGATGGGCGGCGGGCGCAATCACTTCACGCCACGCGACACGGCGCTCAATCCGAAAGGCCGGCCAGATGGACGCGATCTGATGGCCGAATTTGCCGGCGCCGGCTACTACGTGGCCGGCACGCGCGCCGGCATGATGTCGGCCAGGGCAGGGCGCAAGTTCGTTGGCATCTACAGCGCGGCCAGCCACCTCGATTATGCGTACCAGCGCCGCCCCGAGCAGCCAACGCTGGCCGAAATGACGGGCAAGGCGATCGACCTGTTGTCGACGAATCCGAACGGTTTCTTCCTGATGGTCGAAGGCGGCAAGATCGACCATGCGCTGCACGACACCCGCGCCAAGCACGCGCTGGAAGAGACGGTGGCGTTCGACGACGCGTTGCAGCTGGCAGTCGAGCGCATGCGCGCGATCGATCCGGGCTTGCAGAATACGCTGATCGTGCTCACCGCCGACCATGACCACACGATGCAGATCAACGGCTACCCCAAGCGCGGCAACCCGATCCTGGATATCGTGCGCGACTACGCGACGGGCGAGCCAAAGAAGGACGCGGACGGCAAGACCTTCACCACGCTGGTGTTCGGCAATGGCCCGAACCGGCCGGACGTGCGCGCCGAGGTCGATGGCGTGGTCGCGCAGAGCGACGATTATCACCAGGAGACGGGTGTGCACAAGTCGTCCGAAACCCATGGCGGCGGCGACGTGAAACTGTATGCGACTGGCGCCGGCTCGGCGTCATTCAAAGGCACGATGGAAAATACCCGCGTGTTCGAACTGATGAAGGCTGCCGGCGGCTTGTAAGCCGAATCCGTGTCAGGGACAAGTTCGGATTCAGGTTATTTACACCTGAATAACAAAAAGCCCCGGGTTTGAATCCGGGGCTTTTTTAATCGGCGCGATGCCGAGTGAATATAACCTGAACTTATTTCAGATGATCCGAAATCAGTTTGGTCATTTCAAACATCGAGACTTGCTCTTTGCCGCCGAAGACTGCTTTGAGCTTGTCGTCGCCATTGATCATGCGACGATTTGCCGGATCTTGCAGGTCTTTCGACTTGATGTAATCCCAGACCTTTTTGGTCACTTCGGTGCGTGGCAGCGGCTTGTCGCCAACGACTGCAGCGAGCGTGGCCGACGGGGTCATGGCTTTCATGAACGCGGCGTTTGGCTTGCGTGCAACTGCTGGTTTGTCGGCCGATTTGTCAGCCGTTTTAGCGGCTGCTTTCGCTGGTGCTGCTGCCTTTTTTGCTGCGGGCTTGGCCGCTGCAGCAGGCTTGGCAGCTGCTTTTTTTGCTGGTGCTGCAGTGGTTTTTTTGGCTGTTGCCATCTTCGAGCCTCCTAAAACGAACACATGGAAAAATGCGTAATTTATCGCACGCCTATATTGGTAGCGTTTTACTGTTCGTGCAAGTCTTTTTCCAAACTTTTTCACTCTGATAAGCGGCTAAATGGGCGCTATCGCACACAACAACGCACGGGAACGATAAAACGCTGACAAGGGGCGTAAAAAAACCACGCAAAGCGATACATTGCGCGGTTCCGGGATCGAAACGTAGTGGATTAGCGCATGCCGGGCATCATGCCCTTCATCCCGCGCATCATCTTCATCAGGCCGCCGCCTTTGAGCTTTTTCATCATCGTCTGCATCTGGTCGTACTGATTGAGCATGCGATTGACTTCCTGCACCTGGACGCCGGCGCCGGCCGCGATGCGGCGCTTGCGGTTGGCCTTGATCAGTTCGGGTTTCGCGCGCTCGAGCGGCGTCATCGAGTCGATGATGCCGACCATGCGCTGCACCGATTTCTCGGCCTGGCCCATGTTCGCGCCTGCCGCCGCTTGCTGGAACTGGGCCGGCAGCTTGTCCATCAGGCCGGCCATGCCGCCCATCTTTTTCATTTGCGTCAGCTGCGACTTGAAGTCGTTCATGTCGAACCGGCCGCCAACCTTGATCTTGTTGGCCAGTTCGGCCGCCGCTTCGGCATCGACGCCCTTGCGCGCTTCTTCGACCAGCGCCAGGATGTCGCCCATGCCCAGCACGCGGTTGGCCATGCGGGCCGGATCGAAGGCTTCGAGGCCATCGAGTTTTTCGGACACGCCGGCAAACTTGATTGGCTTGCCCGTCACGTGCCGCACCGACAGCGCTGCGCCGCCGCGCGAGTCGCCATCGAGCTTGGTCAGCACGATGCCGGTCAGGGGCAGGGCGTCGTTGAATGCCTTGGCGGTGTTGATCGCATCCTGGCCGAGCATGGCGTCGACGACGAACAGCGTCTCGATCGGGTTGACGGCGGCGTGCACCGCTGCGATCTCTTGCATCATCGCTTCGTCGATACCGAGGCGACCCGCGGTATCGATGATCAGGACATCGTGGTAATGCTTCTTGGCCCAGTCGAGCGCAGCCAGCGCGATGTCGACCGGCTTGTCGCTGGCGGAGGACGGGAAGAAGTCGGCGCCGACCTGCTTGGTCACCGATTCGAGCTGCGCGATTGCGGCCGGGCGGTACACGTCGGCCGAGACGGTCAGGACCTTCTTCTTTTTCTGTTCCTTGAGGTACTTGGCCAGCTTGCCGGTGGTGGTGGTCTTACCGACACCCTGCAGACCGGCCATCAGGATGATCGCCGGCGGTTGCTGGGCGAACGAGAGCTGACTGGCTTCGGGGCCGAGGTCGGCGCCCATCAGGGCCGCCAGTTCCTTCTGCACCACGCCGACGAGCGCCTGGCCTGGACTGAGCGAGCCGACGACTTCTTCGCCGAGCGCTTTTTCCTTGACCTTGGCAATGAATTCACGCACCGCCGGCAGCGCCACGTCGGCCTCGAGCAGGGCCATGCGCACTTCGCGCAGCATCTCTGCAGTGTTTGCCTCGGTGAGGCGCGCCTCGCCGCGCATGGTCTTGACGACCTTGGCAAGGCGTTGGGTGAGGTTATCTAGCATGTTCAACCTAATCAGTAAGGGCACATCGGACGCGCGGTCCCGAGCGAAATGCAGGTGGGCGAGCGCCGCCAAAGCGGCATTTTACCTCGCGCAGGTGCCGCTTGTTCTTCCAGGGGACGGCGACCGCACATTTTTCAGCAAACCGTGGCGTTTTGCGCTGGAGGGCAGCGTGGGCGGCGCCGCTTGCGTTCCGGATGATCTCGCTGCCAACCATCACCGCGTGGGCGGGGATCCCGCCCACCCTACGTAGGGTGGAAGGCTCTGCCTTCCACGCGGTGATCGTTACCGGCGCCGCTCGCGTGCCGGATGATATGGCGGCAAACCATTACTGCGTGGATGGAAAATCCGCCCACCCCACGGCGACATCATGCAATGGTGTAGACTCCCGCTATGCAGAATTTCCTCTTCCTTGCCGCCGCTTTCCTGTACGCGGTATGCGCCCTGCTGCCATCGCGCCGCGCGCCAGCGATTTCGGCCGTGACGGCCGGCGCGTGGGCGCTGCACGGCGTTTCTCTCGGCATGGACGTGATGGTGCCGGGCCGGCTGCGCGTCGGTTTTGCCATCATGCTGTCCTCGGCGCTGTGGGTGTCCGTGGCCGCCTACTGGTTCGAGAATCGTAATTTTGCCCTCGACGGCATGCGCCGCCTGGTGATGCCGTTTGCCGCCGTGGCCGCGCTGCTGCCGCTGCTGTTTCCCGGCACGCTGACGCCGCTGGCCGGCAAGTCGCCGGCCTTTGGCTGGCATATTGCGGTTGCGGTGCTGGCCTACAGCACCCTGACCATTGCCGCCTTCCACGCCGTGCTGATGGCACTGCAAGAGGCGCGGCTGCACACCCGCACCGCCGGTGGCGGCCGCTTTGGCGCCGCGCTCGACCAGCTGCCGGCGCTGCTCACGATGGAAAAACTCCTGTTCCGTGTGATCTGGATCGGCTTCATTCTGCTGAGCCTGACGGTGCTGTCGGGTTTCGTGTTCTCCGAACAGGTGTTCGGCCGGCCTCTCATGCTTGACCACAAGAGCGTGTTCGCACTGCTGTCGTGGGCGCTGTTTGCCGCGCTGCTGGCCGGGCGGCGCTGGCGAGGCTGGCGCGGCAAGACCGCGCTGCGCTTCACGCTGGCCGGGTTTGCCACGCTGGCGCTGGCCTATGTCGGTAGCCGTTTCGTGCTCGAAGTTATCCTGCACCGGGGAACCATCTGATGCGACTATTATTCTGGATTGCCTTTATCGCTCTCGTCGTCTTTGCCGTGCGCAGCAAGCTGCGCGCCATGAGCAAACGCGCGGCCGTGCCGCCGCAGGCGCGGCCTGGCGCTGCCAAGGCGCCGGTGCAGATCGAAGCGATGTCCCAATGTGCCCACTGTGG
This sequence comes from Massilia sp. MP_M2, assembly GCF_039123635.1. NCBI lineage: Bacteria > Pseudomonadati > Pseudomonadota > Betaproteobacteria > Burkholderiales > Oxalobacteraceae > Massilia > Massilia sp. MP_M2. The sequence goes on along the minus strand of NZ_JBCHJF010000004.1, from coordinate 85,127 downwards.
CATGTACTTCCCGGCCTCCGAATCGGTGCGCGCCGACGGCCACGACTACTGCTCGCCAGGCCACGTGCGCCTGCCGCCGCCGTAGGCGCAGGCCGGCCTTGACGCCACGCCGCATCCTGTCGCCCGAAGCGCGCGTTGCCCTGTGGCGCTCGCTGCAGACCTTCACGCTCACGCGCATCGTCATCGCGCTGGTGCTGCTGCTGTACTTCGGCCTGGACTTCGAGAACGGCGCGCTGCGTATCACGCAGCAGGTCGCCCAGATCTGCTTGGGCTACGCCATCATGGCGCTGGTGTTCTCGTTCGCTGCGCGCAGGCAGCGCCGCTTCCTGCTGCAGCTCGGCGTGCAGGTCGCGATCGACCTCTTGGTCATTTCGCTGCTGTACCTGGCCGCCGGCGGCATGCGCAGCGGCCTGGGTATCCTGTATCTGTTCCCGCTGGCCGGCGCCGCGATCCTCGCACCCTTGCTGCTGGCGCTGTTCGCGGCGGCGGTGGCCACGCTGTTTTTGCTTGGCCTGAGCGTGTGGCAACTGGTCGAAGGGTTCGACCCGCCGTTGATGCAGGCGGGCCTGTTCGGCGCGGCGTTCTTCGCTGCCGTGCTGGTGGCCAACCGCATGGCCGCGCGCCTGCTGGGACAAGAAGAACTGGCGGCCCAGCGCGGCGCCGACCTGCGCATCCAGCAGGCGATCAATGAAATCGTGATTGCCGACGTGGGCGACGGCATCCTGGTGGTGGGCGCCGACGGCACGGTGTTTACCGGTAACCCGGCGGCGCGCCGCATGCTCGGGCTGCAGGCCGATACGTCCGGCTTCCTGCTGCACGCGGCACCGGCTTTCGAGCCGCTGGCCGAAGCCTTCGATGCCTGGCTCGCCGCGCCCGAGAACGATAAAGCCTTCGTCACCGTCAAGCCGTACCGTGAAGGCGATGGCGCCGGCGACGTGCGCGGACGGCGCGACCAGCCGGTGCATGTCAAGCTGCGCTTTGCCCGCGTCGCCGCGCCCGTCGATGCAGTGGGCGAGGCGCCGGGTGAGGCGGGCGAGCGCAGCGTGATCTTCATGCAGGACGTGAGCGCCATCGAAAACCAGGCGCAGCAACTCAAGCTGGCGTCGATGGGGCGCCTGACGGCCAGCATCGCGCACGAGGTGCGCAACCCCTTGTCGGCCATCGGTCACGCGACGGCGCTGCTGGCCGAAGACCTGCACGGTCCGGCCGAAGTCCGGCTGCTGAAAATCGTCGGCGACAATGTGACGCGCGTGAACCGCATGGTCGAAGACATCCTGCAGCTGTCGCGCAAGGCCCAGCCCAATGGCGAGCCGGTGCCGCTGGGCGTGTTTCTCGAGCAGCTGAAAGCCGAATTCTGCGAAATCCACGGCCTGGCCGGTGATATAGTCTATATCGGCGATCCGGGCGGCAGCGCCGTACGGTTCGACCCGCTGCACCTCCACGAAGTCCTGCTCAATCTGCTGAACAACGCGGTGCGCTACGCCAGCCGCCAGCCGGCCAGCATCCGCATGTTCCCGGCGCGCGATGCGGCCGGGCGGCGCGAACTGCACGTGCAGGACGACGGCCCCGGCATCACGCCCGAAGTGCGCGACCACCTGTTCGAGCCGTTTTATACCACCTCGAGCAAGGGCACCGGCCTTGGACTCTACCTGGCGCGCGAACTGTGCCTCAACAACGATGCGAAACTCGATTATGAATACCGGTTCGACCCGTCCGCGCTGGGCCCGCGCAAGGCCAGCGGCCGTTTTGTCATCACCTTTGCCCTTGCCTGACGTGGCCCGGGAGCCGTCATGAGCGCGCCGCGCGTCCTGGTGCTCGACGACGAGGCCGACCTGCGCGAGCTGCTCGAGATCACGCTGCTCAAGATGGGCCTGGATGTCGACAGCGCCGCCACGCTGCGCGAGGCGCGCGCGCTGTTCGACGAGCGCGATTACGCGCTGGTGCTGACCGACATGCGCCTGCCCGACGGTCTGGGCCTGGAGCTGGTGCGCGAAATTGGCGCATCCGGCAAGGGCACGCCGGTGGCCGTGATCACCGCCTACGGCAGCGCCGAAAACGCGGTGGTGGCGCTCAAAGCCGGCGCGTTCGACTACATCGCCAAGCCGGTGGCGCTGGACGCGCTGCGCGTGATGGTGCGCGCGGCGCTCAAGCAATCCGAAAGCGCTGCGCTTGGTGGCGGCGCTGCGCCCGACTCGCGCATGATCGGCAGCTCGGCCGCGATGGCGGCCTTGCGGGCCCAGATCGCCCGCCTGGCGCGCTCGATGGCGCCGATCTCGATCACCGGCGAATCGGGCAGCGGCAAGGAGCTGGCCGCGCGCGAGATCCACGCCCAGAGCTCGCGCGCCGCGAAACCCTTCATCGCCGTGAACTGCGGCGCGATTCCCGAAACGCTGATGGAGGCCGAGTTCTTCGGCTACCGCAAGGGCGCTTTCACGGGCGCGTCCGACGAGCGCGACGGTTTTTTCCAGGCAGCCAACGGCGGCACCCTGATGCTCGACGAGGTGGCCGACCTGCCGCTGGCAATGCAGGTCAAGCTGCTGCGCGCGATCCAGGAGCGGCGCGTGCGCAAGATTGGCGCTACGGTCGAGGAGCCGGTCGACGTGCGCATCATCAGCGCAACGCACCAGGATCTGGCGCGCTGCGTCGAAACGGGCAAGTTCAGGCAAGACCTGTTCTACCGGCTCAACGTGATCGAGCTGGGGTTGCCGCCGCTGCGCGAGCGCCTGGATGACCTGGCGCCGCTGGTGAACGGCATCCTGCAGCGCCTGGCCGGGGCAGGGCAGGCCACGCTTGGGGCCGGCGTGCTGGACGCGCTGCGGGCGTATTCGTTCCCCGGCAATGTGCGCGAACTGGAAAACGTGCTGGAGCGGGCCTTGGCGTTTGCCAACGATGGCGTGATCGAAGTGGGCGATCTGTCGCTCAAGGCGGCGCGGCCGCTCGAGCCGGCGCGGGTCGAGCTGGCGCCGCCGGCAGTCGCACCGCCCGCGCCGGCTGCGGCTCCGGCTGCTGCTGCTGCTGCTGCTGCTGCTGCGCCCCTCCCGGTCGCGTTCGCCGCGCCGCCGCCGGGTGTTGGTCCCGCCGACTTGCCCGGCAACCTGCCGGAATACCTCGAACAGGTCGAACGCGACATCATCGGCCGCGCCTTGCAGCACACCCAGTTCAACCGTACCCAGGCAGCCAGCCTGCTGGGGATCAGTGTCAGGCAGCTGCGCTACCAGATGCAGAAGCTGGACATCACGGCGCCCGAGGATTGAACCGATTTACGGTTCATACCGGGTGCATGTCCTGTGACTGCACGTTGTCATTTTGTGCACGTTTGCCGGTGCATGGTGCACAGCGATTGGGCAAGCGCGCATCGCATTGATGATTGCTTGAGCAGCTCATCCACGGTAGCTGCCGCCGATGTTAGCGCTCGCTAACCGCGCGCCGCCCGCCGTTTGGGGGACCCCTGAAAGTCAAGGGTTCGCACGCTTTAAAACGGCAAATATTGCGGATTTATTCACTTGCCGCTGCGGGTTCGAGGTACTACAATTAGTCTCATATCAAGGCTGGACACTACATGTAGTGGTAGCCACTCGGTAGTGATGGGATTGATGGCACCAGGGTCCAACCGGTGTTTCTTTTCTCAGCAAGCGGTTTCCAAACACACCACATTGCACTTGTACTGACTATTCTTGCCCTGCTTTTCTGGTGCGCCGCACGTTGGCCGCCGGCCGGCAGGGATTCGTTTTGCTAATTTTTTGCGACATATTTGCTAGTTGTTTGTTCGGAGACCGGGGGTGCGCGCAGCACCGGGCGGTTTTCATGACGACAAACGGCGGCCCGTCCGCTCTCCTGGAGGCTCAATGCACCAAGCACAGAACATCTCGATCAACCCGCACGCCGCCCAAGGTGCAACGCCAGCTGGCGCCACCCCGGCCGACATCGTCGCCCGCGGCGACTACCGCGTCATCCGCCGCAACGGTTCGGTGGTGGCGTTCGAGCCGCACAAGATATCGGTCGCGATGACCAAGGCCTTCCTGGCGATCGCCGGCGGCCAGGGCGCCGTGTCGGCGCGCATCCGCGAGCTGGTCGAGCAGATGACCAATAACGTCGTCGCCGCGCTGGTGCGCCGCCAGCCGAACGGCGGCACGTTCCACATCGAGGACGTGCAGGACCAGGTCGAGCTGTCGCTGATGCGTTCGGGCGAACACGATGTCGCGCGTGAATACGTGCTGTACCGCGCCAAGCGCATGGAAGAGCGCCGCGCCGCGAAAGAAGCCGCCGGCGGTACTGCCGTCGTCGCGCCGCAGATCCACGTCATCGATGGCGGCGAGCGCCGCCTGCTGGACATCAACACGGTCATCAATCTGATTGGCGCGGCCTGCGCCGGCCTGGAAAAACACGTCGATGCCGACGCGATCCTGGCCGAGACCATGAAGAACCTGTACGACGGCGTGCCGGTCGAAGAGCTGCACAAGTCGGCCATTCTGGCTGCGCGCGCGCTGATGGAAAAAGACCCGGCCTACAGCCAGGTCACGGCCCGCATCCTGCTGCACACGATCCGCAAGGAAGTCTTCGGCCGCGAAGTGGCGCAAGCCGGCGCCGCCGCCGAATACCTGACCTACTTCCCGCAGTACATCGCCAAGGGCATCGCCAACGAGCTGCTCGACGAAGAACTGGGCAAGTACGACCTCGAGCGCCTGGCCAAGGCCATCGTCGCCGACCGCGACCTGCAGTTCGGCTACATCGGCCTGCAAACCCTGTATGACCGCTACTTCCTGCACGTGCGCGACGTGCGCATCGAAATGCCGCAGGCGTTCTACATGCGCGTGGCGATGGGCCTGGCCCTGCGTGAAGACGACCGCGAAGCGCGCGCCATCGAGTTCTACAGCCTGCTGTCGTCGTTCGATTTCATGAGCTCGACCCCGACCCTGTTCAACTCGGGCACCCGCCGCTCGCAACTGTCGTCGTGCTACCTGACCACCGTCGGCGACGACCTGGAAGACATCTACGACGCCATCAAAGAGAACGCGCTGCTGTCGAAGTTCGCTGGCGGCCTGGGCAACGACTGGACGCCAGTGCGCGCACTCGGTTCACGCATCAAGGGCACCAACGGCCGCTCGCAAGGCGTGGTCCCGTTCCTGAAAGTGGTCAATGACACGGCCGTCGCGGTCAACCAGGGCGGCAAGCGCAAGGGCGCTGTCTGCGCCTACCTGGAAACCTGGCACCTCGACATCGAAGAGTTCCTCGACCTGCGCAAGAACACGGGCGACGATCGCCGCCGCACCCACGACATGAACACGGCGAACTGGATTCCCGACCTGTTCATGAAGCGCGTGATGGAAAAGTCGCACTGGACGCTGTTCTCGCCATCCGAGACCCCCGACCTGCACGACCTGACCGGCAAGGCCTTCGAACAAGCTTATCTGGCGTACGAAGCCAAGGCCGAGCGCGGCGACATGGCGGTCTTCAAAAAGATCGAGTCGCTCGACCTGTGGCGCAAGATGCTGTCGATGCTGTTCGAAACCGGCCACCCATGGATCACGTTCAAGGACCCGTGCAACATCCGTTCGCCACAGCAGCACGTGGGCGTCGTGCATTCGTCGAACCTGTGCACCGAGATCACGCTCAATACCAGCGCCGATGAAATCGCCGTCTGCAACCTGGGCTCGGTCAATCTGCCGCAGCACATGAAGGGCGATGGCCTCGATCACGTCAAGCTGCAAAAGACGATCCGCACCGCGATGCGCATGCTGGATAACGTCATCGACATCAACTACTACGCTGTCGAAAAAGCGCGCAACTCGAACCTGCGCCACCGTCCGGTCGGCATGGGCGTGATGGGTCACCAGGATTGCCTGCACATGATGCGCATCCCGTTCGCGTCCGACAAGGCCGTGCAGTTCTCGGACACGTCGATGGAAGCGGTCTGCTACTACGCTTACCTGGCCTCGACCGAACTGGCCGAAGAGCGCGGCCGCTACGAGACCTACACCGGTTCGCTGTGGGACCGCGGCATCCTGCCACAAGACTCGATCCAGCTGCTGGCCGACGAACGTGGCAGCCAGTACCTGGAGCAGGATACGTCGTCGACCATGGACTGGACCCCGGTGCGCGAGCGCATCAAGCAGTTCGGCATGCGCAACTCCAATTGCGTGGCGATCGCCCCGACTGCGACGATCTCGAACATCATCGGCGTCTCGGCCTGTATCGAGCCGACGTTCCAGAACCTGTACGTGAAGTCGAACCTGTCGGGCGAATTCACCGAGATCAATTCGTACCTGGTGCGCGACCTGAAGGCGCGCGACCTGTGGGACGAAGTCATGATCGCCGACCTGAAGTACTTCGACGGCTCGCTGTCGAAAATCGACCGTGTCCCGCAAGACCTGCGCGACCTGTACGCAACGGCATTCGAAGTCGAGCCGAAGTGGCTGGTCGACGCTGCGTCGCGCCGCCAGAAGTGGATCGACCAGGCCCAGTCGCTGAACATCTACATGGCCGGCGCATCGGGCAAGAAGCTGGACGAAACCTACAAGCTGGCCTGGCTGCGCGGTTTGAAGACCACGTACTACCTGCGTACGATCGCCGCGACGCACCTGGAAAAGTCGACCACCCGCACCGGCGCGCTGAACGCCGTGTCGGTCTCGGGCGGCCTGTCCGGCGGCCTGTCGGCCGGCGAGAAAGCGCCAGTTGCACCGGCGCCGGCAGCGGCGGCGAATATGGCGACGGCGACGGCGACGGCGACGGCAGCAGCGACCGAAGAAGACGGCGCCGCATGCTATCTGCGTCCGGGTGACGACGGTTTCGAGGAATGCGAAGCCTGCCAGTAAGCCGCGCAGTCACTGAGTCATGGAGGGCGAGCCGCCTGCAAGGCCGGCTCGCCCCCCAGCAAGTCAGCGGCGGCCCTGGTCGCCGACAACACGAATAACCAACGGATCAACGTGCCCCGGTCGCAGTCGCTGCGCCAGCGCACCACAAAAGGAATCACCATGCTCAATTGGGACGACGAACCAACCAGCGCCCTGCGCGCTCCGCAAGCCGACGCCGACCTCGCCATCGTGCCTGTCGCCGAAGTGGCAAAACGCGTCAACGCCGACGACAAGCGCATCATCAACGGCCAGACCGACGTGAACCAGCTCGTGCCATTCAAGTACAAATGGGCATGGGACAAGTACCTGGCCGGCTGCGCGAACCACTGGATGCCGCAAGAAGTGAACATGCAGCGCGACATCGAGCTGTGGAAAAGCCCGAACGGCCTGTCGGAAGACGAGCGCCGCCTGGTCAAGCGCAACCTGGGCTTTTTTGTCACCGCCGACTCGCTCGCCGCGAACAATATCGTGCTGGGCACCTACCGCCACATCACGGCCCCCGAGTGCCGCCAGTACCTGCTGCGCCAGGCGTTCGAGGAAGCGATCCACACGCACGCCTACCAGTACATCGTCGAGTCGCTGGGCCTGGACGAAGCCGAGATCTTCAACGCCTACAACGAAGTCAAGTCGATCCACGACAAGGACCAGTTCCTGATCCCGTTCATCGACACGCTGACCGACCCTGAATTCAAGACCGGCACCACCGAAAACGACCAGAAGCTGCTCAAGTCGATCATCGTCTTCGCCTGCCTGATGGAAGGCCTGTTCTTCTATGTCGGCTTCACGCAGATCCTGGCGCTGGGCCGCCAGAACAAGATGACCGGCGCCGCCGAGCAGTACCAGTACATCCTGCGCGACGAATCGATGCACGTGAACTTCGGCATCGACGTGATCAACACGATCAAGATGGAAAATCCGCAGCTGTGGACCCCGGAATTCCGCGAAGAGATCAAGGCGCTGTTCATCGAAGCAGTCGACCTCGAATACCGCTACGCCGAAGACACGATGCCACGCGGCGTGCTGGGCCTGAACGCCCCGATGTTCAAGGGTTACCTGCGCTTCATCGCCAACCGCCGTGCGGTGCAGATTGGCCTGGAGCCGCTGTTCCCGAACGAAGAAAATCCGTTCCCGTGGATGAGCGAAATGATCGACCTGAAGAAAGAGCGTAACTTCTTCGAAACGCGCGTGACCGAGTACCAGACTGGCGGTACGCTGAGCTGGGATTGATGCTGGGGCGTCCATCGCCCTGAGTCAGTCGCACACAAAAAGCCCGGCGGTGGTTCAGCCGGGCTTTTTTTCGCCTGTCGCGCGCAGCCCGTCGATGTTGACCTATGATGGCGATCTTTCAAGCCTGACCAGGAGACACCCTTGAACGCCAGCACCTTGCTGCTTCCCGCCCTCATGCTCGCCGGCCTGGCGTCGGTATCCGTCGCCCACGCTGCGCCACAGGTGGCCGCGGGCCGCACCATCTTCCAGAACAACTGCGCCAGCTGCCACACGGTCGATGCCGGGCTCGCGCCGCTGGCAGGCCCCGGCCTGTTCGGTGTCGTCGGGCGCAAGGCGGCGGTTGTCAACGGATTCAATTATTCGGCGGCGCTGGCCAAGGCCGGCGCGAGCGGCACGGTGTGGACGCGCGACGAACTCGATGTGTTCCTGCTCGACCCGGCCAGGCGCGTGCCCGGCACCACGATGCCGGTTGGCGTGCCGGACGCACAACAGCGCGGCGCGCTGATCGATTACCTGGCCAGCCTGCAAGGCACTGCCGCTGCTGCTGCTGCTGCTGCTGCTGCGCCAGCGGCTGCCAAAGCCGCTGCCGAGCCTGTACCAGCAGCATCGCGCGCCGGTGCCTGGACCGAAAACCAGCCCGGCAAGGTCTATCACATCAAGCCGACCGACCTGGCCGCGCCATTTGCGACGGACAGCGTTGGCAACAGCGCGCGCGTGCAGGCGCGGCCCAACGGCACGCTGCCGACCGTGATGCCCGGCTTTACGGTCAGCGTGTTCGCGCAGGACGCCGACAAGCCGCGTGTGGCGCTGCGCGCGCCGAACGGCGACGTGTTCCTGGCCGCGACCGGCGCGGGCGCGATCAAGGTGCTGCGCTCGAACGATGGCAAGAAGGCCGACAGCGCCGGCGTGTTCGCCACGGGCCTGGCGCGTCCATACGGCATGGCGTTCTGGCCGAGCGGCGCCAATCCGCAGTATCTGTATGTGGCCGGCGTCAACACGGTGGTGCGCATCCCGTATCGCAATGGGGACCTGACGGCGCGCGCCGCGCCGGAGGTCGTGATTGCCGAACTGTCCGAGACCAGTGGCGGACACACGACGCGCACGCTGGCGTTCTCGAAGGACGGCAAGACGCTGCTGCTGTCGATCGGTTCGGCCACCAACGTCGCGGCCGACATTGGTCGCACGCCGCCAGTGCCGCTGGCGCAGTGGGAGCGCCAGCACGGCCTGGGCGGCGCCTGGGGCGTGGAGACGGACCGCGCCACCGTGATGGCATTCGACCCGGACGGCAAGAACCGTCGCACCTTCGCGACCGGCCTGCGCAACTGCGTGGGCCTGCTGGTGCTGCCGAGCACCGGTGACGTCATGTGCAATGTGAACGAGCGCGATGCGCTGGGCGACAACCTGCCGCCGGACTACCTCACGCGCGTGAAGCAGGGCGGCTTCTACGGCTGGCCGTGGTACTACATCGGCGACAACGAAGACCCGCGCCTGGCCGGTCACCGGCCCGACCTGAAGGGCAGGACGATCACCCCGGACGTGCTGCTGCAGGCCCATTCGGCGCCGCTGGGCATGGTGGCGTATCACGCGCCCAAGGGCGCGACGAGCGCGTTCCCGAAGGAATACGAGGGCGATGTGTTCGTGGCGCTGCACGGCTCGTGGAACCGTGGCGTACGCACCGGCTACAAGGTTGTGCGCGTGTTCATGAAGAACGGGGTGCCCACCGGGCAGTACCAGGACTTCATGAGCGGCATGGTGGTCAGCGACCGCGATGTGTGGGGCCGGCCGGCCGCAGTCGAAGTCGCGCGTGATGGCGCGCTGCTGGTGCTCGACGATGCCGGCGGCACGCTGTGGCGCGTGGCGCCGGGGCGCTGACAAGAAGGCAGCACCCGCGTGCACACGCGAGCGCAGATGCGCTAGGATGGACATCTCCTATTTGCAGGGACGACCATGACACCGCATACCTTCAGGCTGACCCTTTGTGGCGTGGCTTTGCTGGCCGGGTGCGCCGGCATACCGCCCGCGGCCGTCAAGCCGACGCTGGTTCTCGAAGACTATGTAAAAGGCGCGCCGCCCGACGCGGCGTGCCTGGCGTTGGACGATGGCGCGCGCGCCCGGGTTACCAACCTCGGTTTCGATCTGATGGCGAAGGACATGGTGGTCGCGCCCACGGCCGGCGGGCCGGCGGATGGGGCGCAGCGATCCGTCTACCTGGTACCGCTCGGTAGCCACCCGGTGGAGCGAATGGCGCGGCAAATGGATGGCTCGTTCCATTCGGTATTCGTCAATTGCCAAACTCGACTGGCCTATATTGCCAAACGCGGCAGCGTCAGCGACAGTATCTATTGGTTCGGACCGTTCGATCTGTGAGTCGATTCAACGCCGGGTTGAAACGCGCGCGTTAATCCAGCGTCATTTGCAGAATCCCCGTCAATTCAGGCGCGCTGGCTTATTTGGCCGACCATATTGCGCGACTTGTTTCCGATTCTCGGTTGCGCGCACACAAAGAAAGCACGTAGTTTACGCGATTGAATTTGTCAAATCGGGAAGATGTGATATTGTCGCGGGCATCGGGCAAATCGATCGAATAATAAGGCGCTGAACCAAACAGTATGCACGGACGCGAAGCGAAAAGAACAAGCCGCCTTGCCTGACCAATTGCTCAGGCAAGGCGGCTTTTTCTTTTCGCACCTGCAAGGGTAGCGCTGTGACGACGCTGGAACAGTGGCCTGTCGACGTTGGCTGAAGCGCTGCAACTGTGAGGAGTTGCAGCAGTTCAGCCGGTGCCGGATTCATTGGCGCATATCGATCTTCGGCGTGCGTCGATGAATAACTCGCCGGTCAACAACGATCTGGCGGGTTTTAAACCCTGAGCGTATTTCTCATCGCAGATGAAGGAGAATTAAAATGGCAACCGCAAAAAAAACAGTTGTAAAGGCAGCAGTGAAGAGCGCGCCTTCGTCCACGACGAAGTCGACCGCAAAGGCTGCAGCAGAGAAACCAGTCGTGAAAAAAGCCGCGACCAAGGCCACCACCGCCAAGACCACCACCAAGGCAGCAGCCAAACCGGCAGCCCGGGCAGTGAGCAAGCCAGCAGCGAAAACCACGGCGAAACCTGTTGCAAAGAAAACCACTGCAACCAAAACTGCCGCGACCAAAACCACGGCGACCAAAACCACTGCCGCCAAGGCAACGGTTAAATCGACCGCCAAGTCGTCCGCAAAGCCTGCAGTAAAGAAAACCGTCGCCAAAACTGCAGCAAAGCCAACGGTAAAGAAAGCCGTCGCTAAAACTGCAGCCAAGCCGGCAACCAAGAAAGTCGCTGCCAAGTCCGCAGTAAAGCCGGCAACCAAGCCAGCAACTAAAGCAGCAACCAAGCCAGCAACTAAAGCAGCAACCAAGCCAGCAACTAAAGCAGCAACCAAGCCAGCAGCTAAAGCAGTAACCAAGCCAGCGGCTAAAGCAGCAACCAAGCCGGCAGCCAAGCCGCCAGCAAAGAAAGCAGCAGCCAAACCGGCAGCCAAGCCAGCGGCAAAGAAAGCGGCAGCGAAACCTGCAGCCAAGCCAGCCGCAAAGAAAGCGGCAGCCAAGCCAGCCGCTAAACCTGCAGCCACGAAAACGTCGGCCAAGGCCGCTACCAAAGCGCCGGCTAAATCGGCCACCAAGTCGACTGCTAAATCGACCACCAAGTCGGCAGCTAAAGCGCCGGCCAAGTCGACTGCCAAATCAGCAGCCAAGCCGGCAGTAAAGAAAACCACCGCCAAGCCAGCCGCTAAAACGACGACCAAAGCTGCCGCCAAGCCGGTCACCAAAAAAGCAGCCACCACCAAGGCAGCTGCCAAACCGGTCGCCAAAAAAGCGGCCACGACCAAAGTAACGGCAAAGCCCGCAGCGCAAAAAGCAACCGTGACCAAAGCCGCAGCCAAACCAGCCGCCAATAAAACTGCTGCTGCAAAGCCGGCCGCTAAAAAAGCGACCACGACCAGCACTGCGGCCAAACCAGCCGTGAAAAAAGCCACGCCAGCCGTGACCAAAGCTGCTGCGAGCGCGACCGTGGCGGCCAAACCTGCTGCCACCAAGACCGCTTCTGCCAGCGCCGCTGCTGTCAAGACGGTCGCCGCCAAGCCAGCTGTCACCAAGGCCGCTGCTACCAAGACTGTCGCAGCCAAGCCAGCCGCCACCAAGCCAGCCGCCACCAAGCCAGTTGCCGCAAAGCCGGAGCTGAAGGCCGAAACCAAAGCCGACATCAAAGCCGACACCAAGCCGGAAGTCAAAGCCGATGCGAAGGCAGACGTCAAAGCAGAGGTCAAAGCAGACGTGAAAGCCGACGCCAAGCCCGAAGCGAAGAAGCCGGCCGCCAAGAAGGCAGCCACCAAGCCGGTAGCAGCTGACGCGAAAGCAGGCGACGCGCCTGCCGCCGCGCCGGCAGCGCCAGCGGCCACGCAAGCAAAAAGCGTGATCGCGCCAACCGCCTGGCCATTCCCGACCAGCAGCCGTCCGTAATCGCGAACGTCGCCCTGCCTGCCGCGCGCCTCGTGCAGCATGGCAAGCAGGGCGCGCTTCAGGCACAATGCCGCTGTGTGATCCTTCGCACAGCGGTTTTTTTTTGAGGAGAGTCCGTGCTGTCCATTCTTCAGTTTATCGTCGATATCGTCGCAGGCCTGCTGGGTGGGGTGCTGTTGCTGCGCTTCTGGACGAATGCCATCCGCGTGCGTCTTCCCGACCAGATTCGCCAGTTCGTCCACACCATCACCGACTGGCTGGTGATGCCGCTGCGGCGCGTGGTGCCGGGTACCCGCGGCTACGACTGGGCAAGCCTCATCGGCGCCTTCCTGGTGGTCCTGGTGGCCAGCACGGTGCTGTTGCTTGCCGGCGCCAGCGGCGAGACGATGCTGCTGTATGCGCTGCATCGCTTCCTGACCTGGATCCTGTATGGCTTCATGGCGCTGTTGATCATCGAAGCGATCTTCAGCTGGGTCAATCCGAACGCGCCGCTGGCGCCGTTCGTGCATGCGCTCAATCAGCCGTTGCTGCGCCCGATCCGGCGCGTGGTCAAGCCGATCGGCGGCATGGACCTGTCGGTGCTGGTGGCGCTCGTGCTGATCCAGATCCTGCTGTTCGTGCTGCGGCAGGTGTTCGGCTACGTGTAGATCGTTGTCGCTGACGGTAGCGTGGGCGGGTTTCCCGCCCACGCGTTCAACGTTCCTTGGTGCACCACGAAATCAGCTGGATCTGAACGCGTGGACGGCATAGCCGTCCACCCTACGATGAAAAAAGGCCTCTGCATGCAGAGGCCTTTTTTATGTCCCGAGCGGCGCCTTCGTTTTAGCGGAACTTGCTACCGAACGCCTGCTCGAACTGGGCGTCGAATTCCTGCGGCGTGAAGCGGTGGTTCTGGCCACCGGCCGACGCAATCTTGATCGCGCCCAGCAGGCTGGCGATGCGCCCGCTCGTGGCCCAGTCCAGGTCATTGGTGATGCCGAACAAGAGGCCCGCGCGATAGGCGTCGCCGCAGCCGGTCGGGTCGACCACGTTGGTTGCCGTCACGGCTGGAATCTGGATGTGTTCACCGCCCGCGTAGATGTCCGAACCGGCTTCGCCGCGCGTGATGATCAACGCCTCCAGGCGCGCCGCGATGTCAGCCTGGGTCAAGCCCGTGCGGTCCATGACCATTTCGAATTCATAGTCGTTGCACGCCAGGTAGCTGGCCTGCTCGATGAACGTGATCAGCTCTGCGCCCGAGAACATCGGCAGTTGCTGGCCCGGGTCGAACATGAACGGCACCTTCTGTTCGGCGCAGTCGCGCGCGTGCTTGATCATGCCGTCGCGGCCGTCGGGCGAAATGATCGCCACGCGGATCGCGCCCTGGTCGGCCACGTTGTTCTGGTTCGAGTATTCCATCGCGCCCGGGTGGAAGGCGTTGATCTGGTTGTTGTCCTGGTCGGCCGTCACAAAGCACTGCGCGGTGTAAGCCTCGGGGATCGTGCGGATGCCGCGCGTCTCGAGTCCCTGTTCCTGCATGCGCTTGAGGTAGTCGCCGCCGTCCTGGCCGAGCGTACCCATCATCAAAGGCTCGCCGCCCAGCTGCTTGAGGTTGTAGGCGATATTGGCCGCGCAGCCGCCGTATTCGGTGCGCAGCGTCGGCACCAGGAACGACACGTTCACGCGGTGCAGCTGGTCGGCCAGCAGCGTGTCGCCGAAGCGGCCGTGGTATTGCATGATTTTGTCGAACGCGAGCGAGCCGCAGATCAGGGCGGTTTTGGTCATGGGGTGGCTTTCATGGATAAAACACTGCGATGTGGTAGCCGGATGGCTGTGCGCCCTCCAGCCTGAAATGGATGCGCACTGGCTGCTCGCCGCGTGCGGCGAATCCGGTGGGCGCGGCAGCGGCAGCGCCGGCGTAGTCGCGCGGGCCGAACACGCGGCGCACCAGCGGCTTGTCGTCAAGGTCGTTCAGGGTCAGTTCGAGGCTGGGCCAGGCCAGCGCCATGTCGCCGCTGTTGCGCAGCACGGTGCTGAAGGTATAGGCATTGCCACCCAGCGTGATGAGTTCACCGGTCTCGATTACCAGCTGATCCGGTCGCGCGGGCAGGTTGACGCTGCAGCCGAGCAGCGCGCAGGTCGAGACCAGGGCCGGGCGCAGGCCAGGATAGCGCGCGGCCAGCACGTCGCGAAAGCTCACCGCCGCCTGCACGACCAGCACAATCAGCAACAGCACGCTGCCGGCGGCCAGCGCGATGCGCCTCGTCTTGCTAGAAGCTTCGCGCTGGCGGGTGCTGCGCACGAACTCCGGTTCGTCGATATCCGGTTTCGGTTTCGGTGGCGGCGGTGGTGGTTTGGGCGGCTCGTCGATGCGCGGTGGTGCTGCCTTGACGCGGCGCGCGCGTGCTTCGGCGGCGCGGTTGCGCGGCGAGGCGGGCACGTTCGATCCGATCGGCGGCGAGCCGCCCGACGATTCGCGCAGCAGCAAGGTCGGCGGGCCGATCGAGTCTGCCGTGTGTTCGCGGCTTGGCTCGGGCGCCGGGAGCTTGTCCGGCTCGGGATGTGGCACCGGCGCCGGTTCTGGTTCTGGTTCTGGGTTTGGCTCTGGCTCCGACTCCGACACCGGCTGCGCTACCGGCTCGCCGACCGGTGCGGCGTCGGATGCGTCGTCGGCGGGCGCGATGTCGGGATGGTCCGGTACGAGCGTATCGACTGGTGTCTCATCGACGGCAGCAGGGGAGGCAGCAGGGGAGGCAGCAGGGGATATAACGTCAGGCGGCGCGTCGGCCGGTGGCGCGACAATCGGGGAAGAAACAGCCGCCAGATCCACCAGCGCGCTGTTCCCGTCAAAAATCTGCTGGCATGCGCCACAACGCACGATGCCCCCACGCAGCTTGAGCTGGTCCGCGGCGACGCGGAACTGCGTGCCGCAGTGGGGGCATTGTGTGGCGAGCGCCATGCCTTTAGCCGGCAGTAGCAGTGGCAGTGGCAATGCGTGCCGGCGGTGTGTCCTGACCCAGCGTGCCGTGCAGGGCAACCCAGCCATCCTGCTCGGCCCAGACGCCCAGCTTGATGAACGGGGCATAGGCTGCGGCCACTTCGTCGGCCTGGCGTGCCAGCACGCCCGAGAGCACGAGCGAACCGCCATCGGCCACGCGGCCTGCCAGCATCGGCGCCATCAGCTTCAATGGGCTCGACAGGATGTTGGCCACGACGATGTCGAACTTGCCGCTTGCATGGCGCGCATTGCCGGAAGCGGCAAACGTGTCAGGCAGGTAGAAGTCGATGGCGACGTTGTTACGCTCGGCGTTGGCGCGCGCCGATTCGATCGCTTGCGGATCGATGTCGACGCCGGCCACGTCCTGCGAGCCCAGCTTCTTGGCCACCATCGCCAGGATGCCCGAGCCGCAGCCGTAGTCCAGCACCGATTTGCCGGGTGCAGGATGGGCTTCGAGCCACTCCATGCACAGGCGCGTCGTCGGATGGCTGCCGGTGCCGAAGGCCAGGCCCGGGTCCAGCTCGAGAATCAGGCCGTTCGGGTCGGGCGCCACGTGCCAGCTCGGCACGACCCAGATATTGGTGCCGATGTGGATCGGCTCGAACTGCGATTGCGTCAGGCGCACCCAGTCGGCGTCTTCCAC
Source organism: Massilia sp. MP_M2 (assembly GCF_039123635.1). Lineage (NCBI taxonomy): Bacteria > Pseudomonadati > Pseudomonadota > Betaproteobacteria > Burkholderiales > Oxalobacteraceae > Massilia > Massilia sp. MP_M2. The sequence goes on along the minus strand of NZ_JBCHJF010000004.1, from coordinate 68,929 downwards.
CTTGCGGGTGGTGAACGCCGGCACGACCGCCAGGCCGATGGCTTGCGCGGCCTCGCTGACGATGGCCAGCTGGTCGGCCTCAAGCTCGGTCAGCGCGACGACGCGGCTGTGATCCCACGCCGCTTCGGTCGGCTCCATGCCCGGCTCGCCGAACAGTGGTTTTTCGTCTTCGGTGCCTTCGTCGGCGTCTTCCACCGACACCGACAGCGCGCCGGCTTCCATCAGGGCGTCCGACAGCGCCTCGGCGTGTTCGCGCGCCAGTTCGATGACGACTTCAGTCCAGCTCATTTGATCACCTTGACTTCAGATTTGGCGGACAGCGCCGTTTCCTTCGGCAGGTCAGGCTTGGCGGCCAGTTTCTGCTCGAGGTAGTGGATGTTGGTGCCGCCTTCGATGAAGCGGGCGTCGACCATCAGTTCGCGGTGCAGCGGAATATTGGTCAGGATACCCTCGACCACCATTTCGGACAGCGCGATCTGCATGCGGCGAATCGCCTGCTCGCGCGTGGCGCCATACGCAATGACCTTGCCGATCATCGAATCATAGTGCGGCGGCACGTAGTAGCCGGCGTACGAGTGCGAGTCGACGCGAATGCCCGGGCCACCCGGCGGATGCCAGCTGGTGATGCGCCCTGGCGACGGCGTGAACTTGAATGGGTCTTCGGCATTGATGCGGCACTCGATCGAGTGACCCGACAGCATGATGTCACGCTGGCGGAAACGCAGCTTTTCGCCGCAGGCGATGCGGATCTGTTCCTGGACGATGTCGATCCCCGTGATCATCTCGGTGACCGGATGCTCGACCTGGATACGCGTGTTCATTTCGATGAAGTAGAACTCGCCATTCTCGTACAGGAATTCGAAGGTGCCGGCGCCACGGTAGCCGATCTTGCGGCAGGCTTCGGCGCAGCGGTCACCGATCTTTTCGATCAGCTTGCGCGGGATGCCCGGCGCCGGCGCTTCTTCGATGACCTTCTGGTGGCGGCGCTGCATCGAGCAATCGCGCTCGCCGAGCCAGACGGCGTTTTTATGTTCGTCGGCCAGGATCTGGATTTCCACGTGACGCGGATTTTCCAGATACTTCTCCATATAGACTTCGGGATTGCCGAACGCGGCGCCGGCTTCGGCCTTGGTCATTGCCACGGCGTTGATCAGCGCAGCCTCGGTGTGCACCACGCGCATGCCGCGTCCGCCACCGCCACCGGCAGCCTTGATGATGACCGGATAGCCGACGCGGCGCGCCGTCTGGACGATTTCTTTCGGGTCTTCCGGCAGGGCGCCTTCCGAGCCTGGCACGCAGGGCACGCCGGCGCGGAGCATGGCCTGCTTGGCCGAAACCTTGTCGCCCATCAGGCGGATCGATTCGGAACGCGGGCCGATGAAGACGAAGCCCGATTTCTCGACGCGCTCGGCGAAGTCGGCGTTTTCGGACAGGAAGCCGTAGCCCGGGTGGATCGCTTCGGCGTCGGTCACTTCGGCCGCGCTGATGATGGCGGGCATGTTCAGATAGCTGAGGCTCGATTGCGCCGGGCCGATGCAGACCGACTCGTCCGCCAGTTTCACGTACTTGGCGTCCTTGTCGGCCTCGGAGTGCACGACGACCGTCTTGATGCCCAGCTCGCGGCAGGCGCGCTGGATACGCAGCGCGATTTCACCACGGTTGGCGATGAGGATTTTTTCAAACATGGTTGGTCCGGTGGTTCAGTGAAAACCGGCGTGGCGACACTTGCATCGCGGCGCCGGACACGTCATGGGTGAGCTGGCGGCAGGACTGCCGGCCAGCTTGAGGCTTTAGCCAATCACGAACAGCGGCTGGCCGAATTCGACCGGCTGGCCGTTTTCCACGAGGATCTTGGTGACAACGCCCGAGACTTCGGCGTCGATTTCGTTCAGGAGCTTCATCGCTTCGATGATGCACAGCGTCTCGCCTTCCTTGATGGTCGAGCCCACTTCGACGAACGCGGCAGCGCCCGGTGCGGACGAACGGTAGAAGGTACCCACCATCGGCGACTTGACGACGTGGCCGGTTGGCTCCGGCGGCACGACCGGCGCAGCAGCGACAGGTGCAGCGGCTGGGGCTGGAGCCGCGAATTGCTGGACGCCTTGTTGCGGCATCATCATCATCTGGCCCTGGCCAACAGCGGACGACTTGACGATGCGGACCTTGCTTTCGCCTTCGGTCACTTCGAGTTCGGCGATGTCCGATTCAGCGACCAGGTCGATCAAGGTCTTGAGTTTTCGTAGATCCATGTGAAACCCCTTGGAATTATTCGTTTTAGAGAGCAGGCCGGCGCGTCAAACAGGCCGCACGGCCGCTGATACATGAAGTTGACGTAGATTAACGCTATTTAAGTGCGAAGTCGATGGCAAACCTGTATCCGTCCGGCCCCAGTCCGCAGATCACGCCGCGCGCGATGCCGGAGAGATAGGAATGCTGCCGGAACGATTCGCGAGCATGCACGTTCGAGACGTGCACCTCGACGAATGGAATGGCCACCGACGCGAACGCATCGCGCAGTGCCACGCTGGTATGGGTCAAGCCACCAGGATTGATCACGATAAAATCCACGCCTTCGGTGCGTGCGGCGTGGATGCGATCGATCAGGGCGCCCTCATGGTTGCTCTGGAAATGCTCCAGTGCTGCGCCGGCTTGCATGGCTTGTGCAACTGCTGCGTTCTCGATGTCGGCCAGCGTCGTCGTGCCGTACACTGCAGGCTCGCGCGTCCCCAATAAATTGAGGTTGGGGCCGTTGAGAAGCAGTAGCTTTTTCGCCATAATGAGAGTCTGGTAGCCCGAAAGTCAGGCATTGTGCCGCCTAGCTCGGCTGTTGGCAAGCGGTAAAATTGCTGGTGATTAGCCGAAATTGGCCGCAATTGCAAATCGTACGATCGTTCGTTAAAACCTTGATCAACCGTTCAATTTGGCCAGGTCAGCGCGCAATTCGTCGAACTTGAGCTTGCCAATATACGTCTTGAGCACTTGCCCGTCGGCGCCGATCAGCACAGTGTACGGCAAGCCGCCCATCGTGTTCCCCAATTCCTTCGACAGCTCGGTGCCGCCCATGCCGGCCACGTAGAGTGGATAGGCGATCTGGTGCTTGGCGGCGAATTCGCTCATATTGGTCGGCGAATCGATGCCGATGCCGATCACATTGAAATGCTTGCCCTGGTCTTCGCCCGCCAGATGCGACAGCTCTGGCATTTCTTGCACGCAAGGGCCGCACCAGGTGGCCCAGAAATTCACCAGGAGCGGCTTGCCCTTCCACTGGGCCAGCGGCTGCGGTTCGCCGGCCAGGTTGTTGAGCGACTGCGCATACAGGTTGGTGACGGCATTGGTTACTGCACCCGCGCCGGCAGCCGTGCTGATCTGGGGGGAGGCCGGTGCCGGCGCCTTTTTGTAGAGCGCGACGACGGCGCCCATCACACCAAACAGTGCGGCCACTGCCGCATACGCGGCCAGATGTTTCTTGTTCATTCGTTCTGTTCCAGTGTTGAGTCGGCAGCGATCAGCGCGCGCAGGCCGGCAGCGTCGAGACGCTGTGGACGGCCATCCGCGCGCGGCTTGAGCGCGCCGCGCAGGTCTTGGTATTCAAACAATTGCGCATGTACAGTTTCCTTCATCCACGGGAAACTGACGGTCTCGACAGGCGCATGACGCCCCCCCTTGAAATGCGGGGTTTCCGAGATCTCGATATTAACATTGCGATTCAACAAATAGATCTGCACTTCTTTCGCGCTGTCGGCGAACAGTTGCAGATGGATGTCGTCGTACTCACCGGCCGTGCCTTGCAGCACCGGGCCAGTGATGTACGGATTGAAGTCGGCCAGCGCGTCCATCACCTGCAGCGCCGTGGCGCGCAATTGCGCGAGGCGCTCGCTGTGGTCCGGGCCGCCGAACAGCGCCAGGTACTTGCGCACTTCGTCTTCGACCTGGATGTCGTCGGGCATCATATTGGGAACCGGCTGGCTCACGCCGAGCACCTGGCGGGCCGCCTTGCGGCGCGCGGTATCGATGTCGGCGCCATCCTGGGCAACCATGCGCGCAGCCACAAGGGCGATCTCGGCGCGCAATTGAATGAGATCGTTGTTCAAGTTCGGCATCATGATCCAGATCATACTCTGAACCTTAATTTGGCAGCGGCTCGGGTAGAATCCCGGTTTCGTCCATTTACATCGCACCAGCGCACCTTCCCATGCACATTCATATTCTCGGCATTTGCGGCACCTTCATGGGTGGCCTGGCGGTCCTGGCCAAGGAAGCCGGTCACCGCGTGACCGGTTGCGACGCCAATGTCTATCCGCCGATGAGCACGCAGTTGCAGGCCCAGGGAATCGAGCTGATCCAGGGCTATGGCCCGGAGCAGGTGTCGCTCAATCCCGATCTGTATGTGATCGGTAATGTGATGACGCGCGGCAACCCGCTGATCGAGGAAATCCTGAACCGCGGCCTGCCGTATATGTCGGGGCCGCAGTGGATTGGCGAGCATATCCTGCGCGAAAAATGGGTGCTGGCCGTGGCCGGCACGCACGGCAAGACGACCACGACATCGATGCTGGCCTGGATCCTGGAAGATGCCGGCTATGCGCCGGGCTTCCTGATCGGCGGCGTACCGATGAACTTCGGCGTCTCGGCGCGGCTGCATGGCGACAAGCCATCCGACTTCTTCGTCATCGAAGCCGATGAATACGACACGGCCTTCTTCGACAAGCGCAGCAAGTTCGTGCACTACCACGCCAAGACGGCCGTACTCAACAACCTGGAATACGACCACGCCGACATCTTCCCGGACATCGGCGCCATCGAGACCCAGTTCCATCACCTGGTGCGCACGGTGCCGGGCGTGGGCCGCCTGGTCGTCAATGGCGACGAAGCGTCGATCGGGCGCGTGCTCAAGCGCGGTTGCTGGAGCGAGAAAGAAAGCTTTGGCGGCGCCGAGGGTGTCGACTGGACGATGGTCGAGCATCCGGGGGGCGCCAGCTTCGACGTCGTGTTCAAGGGCGCGTCGCAAGGCACCGTGCACTGGAACCTGACCGGCAAGCACAACCGCTCGAACGCGCTGGCCGCGATTGCCGCCGCGCGCCACGTCGGCGTCCCGGTCGCGCAGGCGATCGAATCGCTGGCCCGCTTCGAGAACGTCAAGCGCCGCATGGAGGTGCGCGGCGTGGTTAATAACATCACCGTCTACGACGACTTCGCGCACCACCCGACGGCCATTGCCACCACCGTCGGCGGCCTGCGCCAGAAGCTGGGCGCACAAGGTTCCGGCCGCATCCTGGCCGTGCTCGAGCCGCGCTCGAACACGATGAAGCTGGGCGCGATGAAGGATGCGCTGCCGGGCAGCCTGAGGGATGCGGACCTGGTGTTCGGCTTTGGCAGCCAGCAGGCGCTGGGCTGGTCGCTGGCCGATGCGTTCAAGCCGATGGGGACGATCGCGCACAGCTTCGACCAGATCGACTATATGGTGCAGGCCATCGTGCAGCAGGCGCAGCCGGGCGACCATATCCTGGTGATGAGCAATGGCGGTTTCGGTGGCGTGCACCAGAAGCTGCTCGACGCGCTGGCCCCATGACGTCGGCGCTGCAGTTGCCACCATACCTGCTCTATTTGCACGGCTTTCGCTCGTCGCCCAAATCGATGAAGGCGCAGGTCGTGCATGCGGCGCTCGCAGAGCGTGGCTTGCTCGACCGCCTGATCTGCCCGCAATTGCCGGCCTCGCCAAAGGCCGCGTTCGCGCTGGCGCTGGACCTGGCCGCGCAGCATGCACCTGGCAATCTCGCCATCGTCGGCTCGTCGCTCGGCGGCTTCTATGCGTGCGCGCTGGCCGAGCGCCTTGGCGTGCGGGCCGTTGTCATCAACCCGTCGGTCGACCCGACCCGCAACCTCGAACACCACGTGGGCGTGACGACCAACTGGCATTCGGACGAACCGTTCGAGTTTCGCGCAGCGTATATCGATGAACTCAAGGCCCTGCGCGTCGAGGCCATCACGCAGCCCGAGCGGTATTTTCTGCTGGCAGCCACCGGCGACGAAGTGCTCGACTACCGCGACATGGTGGCCCACTACGCCGGCGCGCGCCAGCACGTGATTGACGGCAGTGACCACGCGGTGTCGGCGTTTCCGATGTATGTCGACGAGGTGCTGGCGTTCTGCGGGATGAATGGAGCCCGACCTGCCGCCGGGGATCCGGCGCAGTGAGAAACCGTTCGCTGCGCCTTGCCGTCTGGCAGCCGCATGCGCGCGCCGTGCGCGCCCCCGCGCCCATGCACGACTGGCTCGTCACACCGGGCTCGCTGACCGCGCGCCTGGTCGCCAGCAGCGAAGCGTTTCGCGTGCGCCGCCTGCATCAGCACAGTGCCGTGTGCCTGGCCGACGAGGCGGCGGCGATTGGCCTGGCGCGGCAGCAAAGGGTCTGGGAACGCGAAGTGCTGCTCGTCTGCGACGGCACGCCGGTGGTCTTTGCCCACACGGTCGTGCCGCCCGATGCCGATGCGAGCGACTGGCCGCTGTTTTCGGCGCTGGGCGAACGCTCGCTCGGCTCGACACTGTTTTACGATCCGCTCGTGCGGCGCGGATCGCTGGAATTTGCCCGCCTGGGCGCCGACCATCCGCTGGTGCGCCGCGCGCACGCAGCCATTGGCGGCGCGCTCGCCGGAGAACCGATTTACCATGCGCGGCGCTGCGTCTATCGCCGCCGTCAAGGCCTGCTCCTGGTCACCGAGGTATTTTTGCCGATGGTGCTCAGTCTGGGAGCCGGCGCAACCACGAACAACACAGAATAATCATGAATGTATTTTTTGAGGAATCGGGCGACTTCAAGGTCGGCGCCATCCTGTCGCAAGCCGGCGAGGCATACCAGGTCGAACTGGCCAGCGGCAAGCGCACCAAGGTCAAGACGCGCGACGTGCTGCTGCAATTTGAAAAGCCCGCTCCGCAAGAGCTGATGGACGCGGCCAAGGCCGTGGCGGCGGACGTCGACCTCGAGTTCCTGTGGGAAGTCGCGGGCGAAGACGAATTCGGCTTTGCCGAGCTGGGCGCCGAATACTTCGGGCACGCACCGCTGCCGCACGAAGCGGCCGGCCTCGTGCTGACGCTGCACGGCTCGCCGGTCTACTTTTACAAGAAGGGCCGTGGCCGCTACAAGGCCGCGCCGGAAGCCTCGCTCAAGGCCGCGCTGGCCGGCATCGAAAAGAAAAAACAGCAGGCCATCATCCAGGCCGGCTATGTCGACGAGCTGAAAGCCGGCAAGCTGCCCGAATCGATGCAGCCGCTCGTGCACCAGCTGCTCTTCAAGCCGGACAAGAACACCATCGAATACAAGGCGTTCGAGGCCGCGGCTGACGATTTGAAGACGAGTGCGGCGCGCCTGATGCTGGACGTCGGCGGCCTGGCCTCGCCCAAAGACCTGCACATGGGGCGCTTCCTGTTCGAGAACTTCCCGCGCGGCGCCGGCTTTGCGCCGGTGGCCGTGCCGACAGCGCCGACTGACCTGCCGCGCGCCGACGTTGCCGCATTCTCGATCGACGACGTGACCACGACCGAGATCGACGATGCGTTCTCCGTCGTCAAGCTGATTGATGGCACCGTGCGCGTTGGCATCCACATCGCCGCGCCGGGCCTGGCCGTGCGCCCGGACGACGCGATCGACAAGATCGCCCGCGCGCGCATGTCGACCGTGTATATGCCGGGCGACAAGATCACGATGCTGCCGGACGAGGTGGTCAATGCGTTCACGCTGGCCGAGGGCAACGATTGCCCGGCGCTGTCGCTGTACGCCGTGCTCAATCCCGAAGACTGGAGCGTCATCTCGACGACGACGCGCGCCGAGCTGGTGCCGATCAAGAGCAATCTGCGCCACAACGACCTGGACGACCTGGTCAATGAAGAAACGCTGGCCAGCGGCGAGGGCGAGTATCCGCACAAGGAAGAGCTGGGCCAGTTGTGGCAGTGGGCCTTGAAGCTGGAAGCGGGCCGCATGGCAAAGCGCGAAGCGTTTGGCCTGAAACCCGAGCAAGCCAACCGCATGGACTTTAATTTCTACGTCGAGGACGACGTGGTCTCGATCGTGCGCCGCAAGCGCGGCGCGCCGCTGGACAAGATCGTCGCCGAGCTGATGATTTTTGCCAACAGCACCTGGGGCAAGCTGCTGCATGACTCGGGCGTGCCGGGTATCTATCGCTCGCAAGGACCGGGCGCCGGCGGCTGGGCCGCCAAGATGCAGGTGCGCATGGTCACGCACGCCGCGCCGCACCAGGGCCTGGGCGTGGACCAGTACGCATGGAGCACGTCGCCGCTGCGTCGCTATACCGACCTGGTCAACCAGTGGCAGATCATCGCGGCGGCCGAAAACGGCGTCACGGCGCCGCTGGTCGCCCCGTTCAAGCACCGCGATGCGACGCTGTTTTCCATTGTGTCGAGCTTTGACGCGGCGTATGCGGCGTATAACGAGTTCCAGCAGAACATGGAGCGCTACTGGTGCCTGCGCTGGCTGGGGCAGGAGGGCGTCAAGATGGTCGACGCCGTCGTGCTCAAGGACGAACTGGTGCGCCTGACCGACGTGCCGCTGGTGGTGCGCCTGCCGGGCATGTCGCAGGTGGCGCGCGGCGCGCAGGTCAAGCTCGACATCGTGCGCTGGGACGAGATCGAACTGAACCTCGAAGCGCGTTTGCTGGAAGTGGCGAGCAGCACGCCGGATGCGGCTATCGGGGAGGAAGAAGAGAGCGACGCCGACACCGGCGAAGCGGCCGCGGCCGAAGCGGTGGAAGCTGAAGGCGCGGTTGCCGTGGTGGAGACGGCTGACGTGACGGAACCAGCGTCGTCAGCAACGCCGTCCAGTACCTCGGCACCATAATGGATTTGGCAAAAGAAGCCGAAGGCATGGACGGCATCTGAAGCCGCAGGCTCTGTGGGCCGTTGGCAAGGAGACTGAGCGCGGGATTTTGCAGGCCGCCCGCCTCTCAGACTTCCAGCTTGCGCCCTCGTAGCCACCACGCCAACGGCGCAATGACACCCGCAACGACGGACGGGTAGAAAATCAGCGCGAACGCCTTGTCAATGCTGGTGGATGGAGCGAAGAGGAAGATCGCCAGCCAGACAAGTACCGCAACTGACAGGGTTGAACTAATTGCGATCAGCAGGTATTTCAAGGTACTGAAGATGGCTTTCATGGTTTGAACGGTTCCATTGATGGACAATTATCGCGCTATTGGTGGCAAGGCCCATCTGAGCACGCCTTGTTGTCTGCGCAATTCTGCAACAGAATTTGATCGCGGTGCTTGTCGTCCGGGGGGGCTTCGGTGACGCCGTTGATCCTGAGGTATGCATCGTTCGCCATGTGGCTCTCCGTTGTGAGTTGGATAAGACGGACGATTATTCACCCCGTATGGCGCCGCAGGGTTGTCAAGAGTCAGGGTCGCAGGTAGCTAAGATCAAGCGGACATTCAAGGATTGGCAAGACCATTCCAACCCTTCGGCTACTATTGTCGAACCCACCACGTTGTGTCGCGCGCCAATTGCACCTCCCCCTATGGGTTCGCCTCAGGTTAGAATGAATCAATTCTCCGATTCAATTCTCACCCGCAGCGCGTGAAGTCTCTCCTACATAACCGTCCCCTAATCATTGCCCTGGCCGTATCGGTGGCAGCCCACGCGGCGCTGCTGGCGGTGCGCTTTGCTGCGCCTGAAACGTTCCGCCAGACCCCGGCCGACCCGGGCCTTGAGGTCATCCTGGTCAACGCCAAGCACGACCGGGCACCGGCCAAGGCCGACGCGTTGGCCCAAGCCAATCTGGACGGCGGCGGCACTGCCGAAGCGGGCCGCGCCAAGTCGCCGCTGCCCGACCTGCGCAAGACGGAAGACGGCGACAGCATCAAGGCCCTGCAGCGCCGCATCGCAGCGCTCGAGCAGATCCAGCAGAACGTCGTCACGCGCGCCCGCACGTCGAGCTTTACTGCACCGCCCGTGACCGAAAAGGAAAGGCCGGACCCGTCGCGCACGGGCGAGGACAACCTCGACACGTCGCGCGCCATCTCGCGCAGCGCCGCCGAAATCTTCGAGCGCATCGAAGAAGAAAACCGCCGCCCGAAACGCACGCAGATCACGCCGAGCACGCGCGAGGCCGGCTACGCGCTGTACTACAAGGCGATGCAGAAGCGGATCGAGGAAGTCGGCACGCTCAATTTCCCGCAGCAGGGCGGCAAGAAGCTGTATGGCGAGCTGGTCGTGTACATCCCCGTGTACCAGGACGGCACGCTGTACCTGAAGGATGGCGGCCCGAAGGTCGAGCGCAGCTCGGGCAATGCCGCGCTCGACAAGGCGGCGCTGGACATCGTGCGCCGCTCGGCGCCGTACGGCGCGTTCCCGGCCAATATGCGCACCAAGGGCAAGGACGATCTGTGGGAAGTGTTTACGCGCTTCCAGTTCACCCGCGAAGACAGTCTGCGCGCCACCCTGGGGAATGCGTCGCCATGACCGACCGTTACTGCGTCATCGGCAACCCGATTGCCCACAGCAAGTCGCCCCGGATCCATGCGCAATATGCCGCGCAGCTGGGCGAGGATATCCACTACGAGCAGTGCCTGGCGCCGCTCGACGGCTTTGCCGCGACGGTGGCGCGCCTGGTCGATGAAGGCTACAAGGGCGCCAACGTCACCGTGCCATTCAAGCTGGAAGCCGCCCGCCTGGCAACGCGCCTGACCGCGCGCGCGCAGGCGGCCGGCGCCGTCAATACGCTGGTATTCAGCGGCGGCGAGATCGTCGGCGACAACACCGACGGCGCGGGCCTGGTGGCCGACATCGTGCGCAATGCCGGCGTGTCGCTGACGGATCAGCGCGTGCTGCTGCTGGGCGCCGGTGGTGCGGCGCGTGGCGCGCTGCTGCCCTTGCTCGATGCCGGCCCGCGCCAGCTCGTCATTGCCAACCGCACGCTGGCCACCGCCGAGGCGCTGGTGGCCGAGTTTGCCGACCATGCGGCGCGCCTGGCGGTCAGCAGCTTCGCCGATGTCGACGGTCCGTTCGACGTGATCATCAATGCGACCTCGGCCAGCCTGAACGCGGCCGTGCCGCCGGTGCCGGCGACGGTGTTCGGCCCGGACACGCTCGCGTTGGATATGATGTACGGAAACAAACCAACCGTGTTCATGGACTTTGCCGCGAGCCACGGCGCCGCCGTGCGCGACGGCCTGGGCATGCTGGTGGAGCAGGCCGCCGAAGCGTTCGCGCTGTGGCGGGGCAAGCGGCCGGGCACGGCGCACGTGCTGGCCTCGATGCGTCAATCACAATAACAGGGGTAACCCGTGGCTACAGCGCGCAGTAAGGGATCATCAAAGGCACCATCGAAGTCGCCAGCGAAGCGGCGCTGGATCAAGTGGCTCTTTCTGGGGCCGCTGCTGATCGTGCTGCTGGTCCAGCTGTATTTCTTCCTGATGGTGTGCTGGTATGCGCAGTTCAACCCGGGCTCGACCAGCTTCATGCGCGCGCAATTGTCGGTACTGCGCGAAACCAATCCCGACGCCACGCTCAAGCACCAATGGGTACCGTACGACCGGATTTCGTACAACCTGAAACGCGCGGTGGTGGCGTCCGAAGACGCCAATTTCAACGAGCACTACGGCGTGGACCTGAAAGCCATCGAGCGCACCTACGAGCGCAACGAACGCCGCGGCAAGCTGGTCGGCGGCGGCTCGACGATCACCCAGCAACTGGCCAAGAATCTGTTCCTTTCCGGCTCGCGCAGCTATCTGCGCAAGGGCCAGGAAACGATCATCGCGTTCATGCTCGAAGCCGTGATGAGCAAGCAGCGCATTCTGGAAATCTACCTGAACGTGGCCGAGTTCGGCCGCGGCGTGTTCGGCGCCGAAGCGGCGGCGCGCTATTATTTCAAGACGTCCGCCGCCAAGCTGAGCACGGCGCAGGCTGCACGCCTGGCCGTGATGCTGCCCAATCCGCGCTTCTACGACAAGAACCGCTCGACCCGCTATCTGGAGCGCCGCACCAGCACGATCCAGCGCCGGATCCCGTCCGCTGACGTACCACGCGCCGACGAGCGGCCGTAAACGCGCGTTTGTGGCGCCGGAGTTGGCTCCCTGGCGGGCAACCGGTTACACTTGCGCTACTTTTGTCGACCGGCCAAGAATAGCGAGACCCAGCGCATGATCAATGTATTCGTCCTACAGAACGGCCGCCTGAACCAGGTCACGATCGAATCCCGCGAGGAACTCGAGAGCGTGGCGCCGGTCTGGGTCGACCTGACCGACCCGAGCGAGGAAGAGCGCATCTGGGTCAAGGCCAAGTACAACGTGATCCTGCCGGGCGAAGACGAAGTCCAGGACATCGAAGCGTCGGCGCGCTACTACGAAGCCGAAAATGGCGACCTGCACCTGCGCACCGACTTCCTGCTGGAAGAAGACGACGGGCCGTCGCGCGTGATCACGGTGGCGTTCATCTTGTCGGGCAAGATTCTGTTCTCGGTGCACAACGACGACTTGCCGGTGTTTCGCCTGGTGCGCATGCGCGCCCGCTCGCGGCCCGGCTCGATCGAAGACTATATGGACGTGCTGCTCGACCTGTACGCGACCGACGCCGAGTACTCGGCCGACTCGCTCGAGGGCATCTACGAGAGTCTCGAAGAAGTCTCGACCCGCGTGCTGCAAAAGGAATTTACCGACCAGGACGCGGCCGCCGCGCTGAACGCGATCGCGCACGAGGAAGACTTGAACGGCCGTATCCGCCGCAACATGATGGACACGCGCCGCGCGGTCAGTTTTTTGATGCGCGGACGCCTGCTCAATTCGGACCAGTTCGAGGAAGCGCGCCAGATCCTGCGCGACATCGAGTCACTCGACGGCCACACCTCGTTCCTGTTCGACAAGGTGAACTTCCTGATGGACGCCACCGTCGGCTTCATCAACATCAACCAGAACAAGATCATCAAGATCTTCTCGGTGGCCTCGGTCGCGTTCCTGCCGCCAACGCTGATCGCCAGCGTCTATGGCATGAACTTTGCCGTGCTGCCCGAGCTGCAATGGCGCTTCGGGTATCCGTTCGCCATTGCCTTGATGATTGCCTGCGGCGTGGCGCCGCTGTGGTATTTCAGGCGGCGTGGCTGGCTGAAGTAAGCGCGCCGGTCTCGCTCAGGACTTGCAAGCTGGGTTAGCTTGACCATTCTCCATACTGCGTCTTTCTAGCCGGTCGACACTGTTCGATCAACTTGACTTCTCGGAAGATAAGACATGGCTATCGACGCATACCTGTTCATTGATGGCGTGAAAGGGAGTCGGCTGATTCCGATCACACCGGATGGATTGAACTCACTTCCGCTACATGGGGTGTGAAACAGCCCAAAAGCGCAACCGCATCTACAGCCGGTGGTCACACAGCAGAACGTTGCGAGCACAAGACACTGGCAGTGACGAAGTTGGCCGACCTGTGTTCTCCGATACTCCTGCAGCTTTGCTCATGTGGCAAGACGATTCCAAAAGCTACGTTGGAATTCATGCGGGCAGACGGCAACGGCGCTCCCATCAAATACCACGTCATCGAACTCCACAACGCTCTCATCGCATACATGGATCAAACCGCACTTGAAGGTAGCGGTATCCATGATTCGATCGGCATCCGGTTCTCGAAAGTGAAATGGAAGTACACCCAGCAAAAGATTGCCGGCGGCAGCAGCGGCAACACTTCGGGTGGTTGGGATCTGGCGGCTAACCGAATAGCGTGAGGAGCTGCTCATGTCTGGTTTCCAGTCCAGAGATTCACGCGGCCATTTCATGTTGCCCCAAGCACCAGAAGAATCGGGATACTACGTGTACGGCACCCCCGACAAGGGCAGGGCACAATATTTGGATGCTCGCATGCTCTGCTTACTTTTCGCTGTCGAAAGAGAATGGTCAGCTGTTGATAATCGCAAGTTTGGTATTGGTAACATGAGCAAGGCTGAAGGTGTCAAATACGATCACGCAACCCACATGAAAGGCGTTGAGGTCGATCTTCGACCGCTACGCAAAGATGGCCATACAATCCCGGTGTCGTATACATGGCCAGATTATGATCGTGCAGGCACACAACGGCTGATCGAGATATTTCGCCGATGCTTTCCTGGCCAACTGACAATTTTCTTCAACGATCTACGCATCCCTGGTGTCCTGGTGCTTCGCGGCCATGACAACCATTTTCATGTCGAATTCAAGTGAAGGCGCAGCCATGAAACGTTGTGTGATGCTTTTCTTGTCGGTACTGATGCTTCCACCGTCGTACGCCGAAACGCCCACGCAATGGGACGGCGACTATGCCAGCACAAAGACCAGCTACTTGATGTATTCGGGAAGTCTCAGCGAAAAAGAGCCGCCCAGGACAGGCAGTCAGAAGCTTTCGCTGATGATCGAAGGGCCACTGGCAAAAGAACTGTTCGATTCGCTCGGCGCCAACCAGAAGCAGGCCTGTGGTGCGTCAACCGGCGTGCGTATCAGACAGCGTGGCGATGTCACATGTGCCTTCGACCGCGAGATAAAATCTGCCCCGTACACGTGCTTCGTGGGGCTTGACCTCAAAACAGGAAAGAGCATGCCGGGCGAATCCTGTTAGGAGCAGGCGTGGCCCGGCAGGTAGGGTTGATGTTTTTCAGTCTGCAAAAATGCGCGATGCTCACCCAATCCGCTTGAACACGCGCCGCGCTGCTTCGATGGTCTCGTCGATCGCCGCGTCGTCGTGCTGGATCGACACGAAGCCCGCCTCGAACATTGCCGGGGCAAAGTAGACGCCTTCGTCCAGCATGCCGTGGAAGAAGCGGTTGAAGCGCTCCTTGTCGCCCGCCATCATCGCGCTGTAGCTGGCCGGGATGGCTTTCGAGAAGTACATGCCGAACATGCCACCCACGGCGTCGCCGCAGAAGTCGATGCCGGCTTCGCGCGCGGCGTCGGTCAGGCCCGCCACCAGGCGGTTCGTGGTGGCGGTCAGGCGCTCGTAGAAGCCGGCTTCCTGGATCAGCTTCAGGGTCGTCATGCCCGCCGCCACCGCCACCGGATTGCCCGACAGCGTGCCGGCCTGGTACACCGGGCCGATCGGCGCCATCTTCTGCATCAGTTCGGCGCGCCCGCCGAAGGCCGCCACCGGCATGCCGCCGCCGATGACCTTGCCCAGCGCGGTCAGGTCGGGCTGGATGTTGTACAGGCCCTGCGCGCCTTGCAGGCCCACACGGAAACCGCACATCACTTCGTCGAAGATCAGCACGGCGCCGTGCTTCGTGCACAGTGCGCGCATGCTCTGCAGGAATTCGGGCGTGGCGCGGATCAGGTTCATGTTGCCGGCCACCGGCTCGACGATCACGCAGGCGATCTCGTCACCCATCGTTGCGAACGCGTCTTCCAGTTGCGCCACGTCGTTGTAGTCGAGCACGAGCGTGTGCTTGACGAAGTCTTCCGGCACGCCGGCCGAGGTTGGATTGCCGAACGTGAGCAGGCCGCTGCCGGCTTTCACCAGCAGCGAATCGGCGTGGCCGTGGTAGCAGCCTTCGAACTTGACGATCTTGTCGCGGCCGGTGGCGCCGCGCGCCAGGCGCAGCGCGCTCATCGTCGCTTCGGTGCCGGACGAGACCAGGCGCACCTGCTCGATCGATGGCAGCAGGCGGCAGATTTCTTCGGCAATCTCGATCTCGCCTTCGGTCGGCGCGCCGAACGACAGGCCGTTGGCGGCGGCGGCCTGGACGGCCGACACCACTTCGGGGCGGGCATGGCCGAGGATGGCCGGGCCCCATGAGCCGATGTAGTCGATGTAGCGCTTGCCGTCGGCGTCCCAGAAGTGCGGGCCAAGGGCGCGCGTGATGAAGCGCGGGGTGCCGCCGACCGAGCGGAAGGCGCGCACCGGCGAATTGACGCCGCCGGGCGTGGTCAGTTGGGCGCGGGCGAACAGGGTGTCGTTGCGCGAGGTGGCTTGCGTGGCTTGTTCAGTGGTCATGTCAGAGCTTCATGAAGGAGTGAAGCCGTCCGCGCAGTGTGCCGGACTAAGCTTGATGACGTCAGGGACGGAAAAATTTGGCGGGAATGAATTTGCCCATGCCGAAGCGTTGTGCGTTCTCGAGCGCGCCGGTCGTGTATTCCTGCGCCACGGCCAGCGCGGTCGGCGCGTCCATGCCGCGCGCCATCAGGGCGGTGAACGCGGCAGAATAGGTGTTGCCGGCGCCCAGGAACGGGCCGGGCAGGTGCTGCCAGTCGACCCGGGCGACTTCGCCGCTGGCATCGAACAGGCGGTTCGAGCAGGCGCCGGCGGTGTCGCGGGTACCGGTCACGAGCACGTACTGCAGGCCGGACGAAGTCAGTTCGGCCACGTCTTCGGCGAGGTTGCAGGGATCGGCGTCGCCGCCATCGCGCCACAGCTCGGCCATGCGGCCCAGTTCGGCCTGCGACAGGATCAGGGCGGTGGCTTGCGGGGCCAGGATCGAGCGCAGGGCCATCAGCATTTCTTCGTCGCCCATGCCGGCGTCGGGCAGGGCCGACAGGAACGGATCGAGGATCAGCGGCGCGTCCGGATAGTCGGACACGATCTCGGCAATGGCGGCCAGGTGCAGCGCGGTGCCAACGGCCCCGACCTTGAAGGCGGCGATCGGCATGTCTTCGAGCAGCGCGCGTGCCTGTTCGGCCATCCACTCGCTGTCGAGCTCATACATGTGCTCGACGCGGGCGCTGTCGGACACGAGCAGGCCTGCAATGGCCGACAGCCCGTGGCACCCGAGGGCGGCGAAGGTGGTGACGTCCGACTGCACGCCCAGCGCGCCGACGGGATCGCAGACGCCAAAACTCAGGATGAGGGGTAACGGTTGGTTTTGCACGACGGGTAGATTAAGATGCCGGATTCTGATTCCACATTTTACTAGATACAAGGATCAACACCGTGAGTACTGAATCCACCGCCCCGTTCCTGACCTGGATGTGCCTGATCTGCGGTTGGGTCTACGATGAAGCTGCCGGTGCACCGGATGACGGCATTGCGCCGGGCACCCGCTGGGCCGACGTACCGATGAACTGGACCTGTCCCGAGTGCGGCGCACGCAAGGACGACTTTGAAATGACAACGATATAACACCTGTTGTCGTACTTGCATGGCGTCCGGATAACCCTTCGATGCCATCGCAAACGCGTAGTTGACTCTCTGCAACACTTTGCGCACAAGAAAGATTCGTTATGCTATCGTGGCACTTCAAGCCGAAGTGAAACGACCATGACGACATCGCCGCAATCATCAAGCCTGACCATCATGGTGATCGATGACAGCAGCACGATCCGCCGGTCAGCAGAGATTTTCCTGATCCAGGCGGGCTACCACGTCGTGCTGGCCGACGATGGCTTCGACGCGCTGGCCAAGATCAACGACCACCACCCTGCGCTCGTGTTTTGCGACATCCTGATGCCGCGTCTCGACGGGTACCAGACTTGCGCGCTGATCAAGAAAAGCGTGCGTTTTCACGCGACACCGGTGCTGATGCTCTCGTCCAAGGACGGCCTGTTCGACCGCGCGCGCGGCGCGATGGTGGGCGCCAGCGCCTACCTGACCAAACCCTTTACCAAAGACAGCCTGCTGGCGGCCGTGCGCGAGCACGCCCGGACGGCCGGCTGACGATTCAACCAGATCCGGATCCCTCGTGGCCATTCAAAAGATTCTCATCGTCGACGATTCGCCGACCGAACGACTGTACCTGACCGACATCCTGGTCAAGAACGGCTTTACCGTGTGCACCGCCGTCAGCGGCGACGAGGCGATCGAGCGCATTCGCGCCGAGCGCCCGCAGCTGATCCTGATGGACGTGGTCATGCCCGGCACCAACGGCTTCCAGGTGACCCGCGCCATTTCGCGCGATCCCGAACTGGCGGCCCTGCCGATCATCATCTGCAGCAGCAAGGACCAGGAAACCGATCGCATCTGGGGCATGCGCCAGGGCGCCAAGGAATACCTGGTCAAGCCGGTCGATCCGGCGCGCCTGCTGGCGGCGATTGCCGCGCTGGCCGTGCCTGGCGCTGCTACCGGCAGCGTGAAGGCATGACCACCGGCGGCGCGGACGAACGTGCAGGCCGCCGCGATCCCGCGGCGCGGCGCACCCGCCTGCGCCTGTACCAGGAGCAGCTGCTCGAGCGGATGCAGGCGGCCAAGAACGGCGCCGGCGCCAGCGTGGCCCAACTGGGCCTGGCCATCGGTGAGGCACGCTACCTGGTCGACCTGGCCGAAGTGGGCGAAATCGTCGCACCCGTACCGGTCACGCCCGTGCCGCTGACCCGCCCCTGGTACCTGGGGCTGGCCAATGTGCGCGGCAGCCTGCTGGGGGTGATCGACCTGGCGCGCTATCTCGATGACGAGCACGCGGCCACCACGCAGGCGCCCGCTGGCAGCACGCCGCGCCTGCTGGTGTTCGCGCCAGCCCTGGGCTTGAATTGCGCGCTGCTGGCGTCCTCGGTGTATGGCTTGCGCCATGCGGGGGCGATGACGCGCGACGGCGACGCCCTGCGCGATGCCGATGGCAACACATGGATGCCGCTGTCGCTGGCGGCGCTGGTGCGCGAAGAGCGCTTCCTGCACATTGCACGCTAACCGAACACACTAACTTGCAGTACAGGGAGCCGGAATGGGATTCGCCTCGAAATTGACCATGAATGTCTTCGCCAAGGGTGGCGCAGCCGATGACGCGGTGCTGCCGGTAACGCCGGCCCCCATCGCCGACGCTGCGGCGCCCGACGGCGGGGGCAGCGGATCGGCCAGCGGATCGGCCGCCGCGGCGGCGCGCCGCCTGGGCGGCTTTCGTGGTCGTGACGACGCGGTCGCTGATGGCCAGGGCGACATGCGCCCCACGCTGATGGGAAGCAGCTTCCAGCCCAATCGCCTGCGCCTGCTGCTGGGCGCCGTCGCCGCTGGCGCGGTGCTGACCGTGCTGGCCATGTGGCAGAACGCCGCCAGCGACGCCCGCCTGGCGGGGCAGAGCCAGGTGGCCGGTGACACCGTGATGCACTCGCAGCGTTTCGCCAAGGCGGTGCCAATCGCGCTGCGCGGCGATGCGCAGGCCTTTTCCCAGGTCGAAGAAAGCCGCACCGAGCTGGGCCGCGAACTCGATCTGCTGGCCCGCGGCGGCCAGTCGCCCACCGGCCGCATTCCCGCCGCCAGCGGCCCCCGCGCCGACGACCTGCAAAAAGCCATCGTGCTGTGGAACCGCTCGTCCAAGGCCTCTGCCAACATTCTCGGCAACCGGCGTAACCTGATCGCCTTCGGCGCGAGCCTGGCCCAGTACGAAGAAGTCGGTCCCGAGCTGATCGCCATTGCCGAGCGCCTGCAGCGCGACGAGTCGACGGATGCCCGGCGCCAGGTGGCGGCACTGAGCCTGCTGTCGGTGACGCAGCGCCTGACGGCCGGCGCGCAGACCTTCAACACGCCGGGGTCGACCCAGAACGCGGTGACCTACATCCTGGGCGACATCGCCTCGGTCGAAGCACTCGTCGATGGCCTGCTCGATGGCGGTGGCCGCTATGGCCTGGCGCCGTTGACCGACCTGGAGCTGCGCTTGCGCCTGTCGCGCACCCGCGACAGCCTGCGCGAATACGTCAAGACCGTCACGCCGCTGATTGGCAACCTGACCAGCTATGCCGGCGCGCGCGCCGCCGAGCGCCTGATTTCGCGCGACAGCGAACCGCTGCGCGTGATGCTCGCCAAGCTGCACATGGATTACCAGCGCGACCAGGCCGAGATCAGCCCCTGGTTCTGGTTGTCCATCGGCGCCGGCGTGTTTACGCTGCTGGCCGCCCTGGGCACCACCCGCGCCATGCTGCAAGCGTCGCGTGAACGCGCCGCCGGCGCCGAACAGCGCCGCCAGGAAGCCGAAGCGATGCGCCACCTGGCGCAGACCAAGGAACAAGAAGCCAAGGCCACCAATGAACAGAACCAGGCCGCAATTTTGCGCCTGATGAACGAACTGCAGGACGTCGCCGACGGCGACCTGACGGTGCAGGCGACGGTGTCGGAAGACATCACCGGCGCGATTGCCGACTCGGTCAACTACACGGTCGAAGAACTGCGCGAGCTGGTCGTGCGGGTCATCCGCACGGCAGAGCAGGTGGCGCGCGCATCGAGCGGTGCGCAGGATGTCTCGGCCGAGCTGCTGGGCGCGGCCGAGCAGCAGTCGCGCGAGATCCAGGATGCGTCGACCACGACGCTGCGCCTGGCCGGCCTGATTACCGACGTGTCGCGCTCGGCCCTCGAATCGGCCGACGTGGCGCGCCAGTCGGTGGCGGCGGCGGCGCAGGGTTCGACTGCGGTGCAAAATGCGATCGAGGGCATGCAGGAAATTCGCGAGCAGATCCAGGAAACCTCCAAGCGCATCAAGCGCCTGGGCGAATCGTCGCAGGAGATCGGCGAGATCACCGAGCTGATTTCGGACATTACCGAGCAGACCAACGTGCTGGCGCTGAACGCCGCAATCCAGGCCGCATCGGCCGGCGAAGCAGGGCGCGGCTTCTCGGTCGTGGCCGAAGAGGTGCAGCGCCTGGCTGAACGTTCGGGCGACGCGGCCAAGCAGATCGGCGCGCTGGTGCGCACCATTCAGACCGACACCCACGACGCGGTGGCAGCAATGGAAAAATCGACCCAGGGTGTGGTCGAGGGGGCGCGCCTGTCGGACGCCGCCGGCGCCGCGCTGTCGGACATTTCGCGCGTCTCGAACCGCCTCGGTGACCTGATCGGCGACATGTCGACCGCCACCGAACGCCAGGCTACCAAGGCCACCGGCGTGGCCGACAAGATGCAGCAGATTCTCGCCGTGACCGAACAGACCCGCCAGGGTACCCGCCAGACCGCGCTGTCGATCCAGGAATTGGCCACGCTGGCGCAGGAACTGAAGGATTCGGTGTCCCGCTTCCGCGTGGTATCCTGACCGGGCGATGACGACCTTGAACCGCTCCAGCAGTTTTGATACCGGCCCGCTGTCCTGGGTCATTGGCGAAATCCGCGATGCCCTCACGCGCGCCGCCACGTCCCTGCGCGATGCCGCGGGCCGTTCGCCCGAGGCGCAGCCAACGCTGCTGCTGCATGCGAAATCGCACCTGCACCAGGCGCACGGCGCCTTGCAGATGGTCGATGTCGACGGCGTCGGCGTGTTCACCGCCGCGGCCGAAGCGGTGCTCGATCGTTTCAAGGATGGCCAGTTAGCCTGCAACGCCCAGAGCGTGCAGGTGGTGCTGGACGCCTTCGGTGCGCTGGGCGAATACCTCGACGAACTCCTGGGCGGTGCCCCGCAACAGCCGGCGCGCCTGTTCCCGTATTACCGCGACATGGTCGAACGCCAGGGTGAGACCAAAGTCCATCCGGCCGACCTGCTGCCGCTCGATCTGTCGGTGCTGCCGGAGCTGCCTGCCACTGCCTCTGTCAATGCCGAAGTCGACATCGCCGCCTGCCGCGCGCACTTCGAAAAAGCCCTGTTGCCGTACCTGAAGGCCGACGACGACGCCGCGCGCCGCGCGCAGGCGCACGACATGGCCGCGGCAATCGCGCCGATCGCCGGTGCGCAGGCGAGCGCGCGCGCGCGCCTGTTCTGGCAGGCGATGCATGCGTTTGCCAGCGTGGTGGCCGACGGCCAGGTCGCGACCGACCTGTATATCAAGCAGCTCTTTGGCCAGATCAACCTGCAGTTGCGGCGCCTGGCCAAGGGCCAGCAGGATGCGCCCGAGGCGATGCTGCGCGATGCGCTGTTTTTCGTGGCCGCCGCGCGCACGCCGGGCCTGGAAGCGCGCGCACTGCGCCAGGCGCTGGGCCTGGACGGCGCGGTGCCGCACGACTACGCCGAACGCCGCTACGGCAAACTCGATCCGCAGGCGCTCAAGGATGCGCGTGAAGCGCTGGCGCGCACCAAGTCGGACTGGGATCTGATCGCTGGGGACGGCAAGCCCGACGCCGCCGTCGAGAACGATTTCAACGATGCGCTGGCGCGCCTGGCCGGCGCCAGCGACAAGCTGGGCGCGCCCGCGCTGGCGCAGCTGCTGCGTGAACTGGGCCGTGCGGCCGGTGACTCGGTGCAGTCGGGCCGCGACGACCAGTTTGGCCTGGAGATGGCGGCCGCCATGCTGTTCGTCGAGAACAGCCTGGACCAGCTGCGCCAGTTGCCCGACGATTTTTCGCAGAACGCCGAAGCCGTCGGCGCGCGCCTGTTGGCGCTGGCCGCAGGCGAAACCCCGCCCGACGCCCCGCAGTGGCAGGGCGAACTGGCGCGCCAGATCCAGCAGGGCCAGACCGTGGCGGTGCTGGCGGGCGAGGTCAAGGCCGGCCTGCGCCAGATTGAAAAACTGCTCGACGATTACTACGACGACCCATCGAAACGCCAGGTGCTGGAACAGGCCGGGCCGGTGCTGCATGGCTTGCAGGGTGCGTTCGCCATCCTCGACCAGGAGCAGGCCGTGCTGACCGTGCACCATGTCGAAGACGCAGTGCGCACGCTGGCCGACAGCGCTCGCGATGTCACCGCGCAGCACGCATCGCTGCACAATATCGCGCAGAATATCGGCGCGCTCGGCTTCTTTGCCGATCTGCTGGCGCAGGACAGCGCGCTGGCGCGCGGCCGCTTTACGTTCGACACCGAGAAACAGCTGCTGCGCGAGCTGCCGTTCGAGTTCACGGCGGCGCCTGAAGCCGACGTTGCCGACGGTGCCGACCTTGCCAACGCTGCCGCCGGCACCGACGCGCACGACGACGTCGATGCCGAACTGCTCGGGATCTTCATCGCCGAGGCGCAGGAAGTACTCGGCTTCGTGGTCGAGACGCTGCCGCGCGCGGCCGACGAGCCGGGCAACCAGGAAACCCTGACCGGCCTGCGCCGTGCGTTCCACACGCTCAAGGGCAGCAGCCGCATGGTGGGCCTGGAAGCCTTCGGCGCGACCGCCGCCGGTATCGAGCGGGTCATGAATGTCTGGCTGGCCGACGGCCGCGCGGCCACCGCCGACCTGCTGGCACTGCTCGCGCACGCCTACGCCGAACTCGATGCGTGGGTGACCGAACTGGCCGCCGGCCAGGCACCGCAGCGCGATGGCGCAGCGTTGATCGAGGCTGCGGCGCGGGTGCAGGAGGGTGGTGCGTTCGAGCCGCCAGCCGATGTGGCGTCAACGCCGGATGCTGCTGCGCAGTTCGATGCGCAAGTCGATTCGCAAGTTGATACGCAAGTCGATGCGCAGTTTGATGACATCCCGGTCCTCGACGTGCAGATCACGCCGCCCGGCGCCGATGCCGTGCGGCGCGTGGGCGACCTGGCCATCGGCCAGGCGCTGCACGACGTGTACCTGCTCGAAACCGAATCGCTGTGCGCGACGCTGGAGGCGGCGTTCGCTGCGCTGCGCACAGACCCGGCGCAGCGCGCGTCATCCGACGCGATCACGGCCGCGCACACGCTGGCCGGCACCTCGGCCACGGTCGGCTACACCGACCTGTGCGAACTGGCGCACGCGCTGGAGAGAGCGCTCGAGAAGCTTACCCTGCCGGGCGTGTCCCTCGACGAGGACGCCCTGGACCTGTTCGATGCGACGCTGGCGCGCATGCGCACGATGCTGCAGGTGTTCACGCTGGGCGAACTGGCCCCGGCGCAGCCGGACCTGATCGAACAGCTGGCCGCGCTGCGCGCGCGCCTGGGGACATCGCCGTTCGACAAGCTCGAACCGGCGCTGGCAAGTCAGCTCGACACGCTGTTCGCCGAAGCCTACAAGCAGTTGCTGGCCGAGCCGCCGCCATTCACGGCGCCGGCGCCACGCGCACCCGCCCCGGCACCGGCAGCATCGGAAGATATCGACGACATCTTCGGCGCATTCGGCGACGACCCGTTCGCCGCGCCGGCGCTGGAACAGGCCGCGCCGCAGCCGGAGGCCGACTTCGTGGCGGTGACGCCCGATGAAGCGGTGCTGGCCGAGCCGACGTCCGAGCCGGAACCCGAACCTGAAGCAGAGCCGGAGCCGGAGGTCGAGCCCGAGCCGGAACCCGAGCCGGAAGCCGAACCCGAACCCGAATCCACGCTGACGCTCGACGACCTGCACGAGCCCGGGCTGGCCGGTGCCAGCGGGTATGTCGACGAGATCGACGCCGACCTGCTGCCGGTCTTCCTCGAAGAAGCGACCGACCTGCTGCCGCGCATCGGCCACGACCTGCGCCAGTGGCAGCAAGAGCCGTCCAATGCCGCTGTCGCGCAGCGCATGCAGCGCGACCTGCACACGGTCAAGGGCAGCGCGCGCATGGCCGGCGCGATGCGCCTGGGCCAGCACGCGCACGAACTGGAAACGCAGATCGAGAACATGGTCCATGCCGGCACCTCGACGCTGCCGCCGACGGCGTTCGACGAGCTGCTGGCCAACTACGACAGCGCGATGCTGCTGTTCGAGGGCTTGCAGCAGCCGGCCGGCGCCGCCTCGGCGCCAGCCTCCGTGGATGCCCCCGTGGCCCCGCCGGCAGAGCCGGCCCGTGCACCGCTGGTGCGCGTGCGCGCCGACATCCTCGACCGCGTGGTGAACCAGGCGGGCGAAGTGTCGATCACACGCTCGCGCCTGGAAAACCAGATTGGCGTACTTAAGTCGTCGCTCGGCGACTTCTCGGACAACGTGGGCCGCCTGCGGCGCCAGTTGCGCGAGATCGAGATGCAGGCCGAATCGCAGATCGCCTCGCGCCTGTCGATCGCCGGCGAGCGCGAATTCGATCCGCTCGAATTCGACCGCTTCACGCGTCTGCAGGAACTCACGCGCATGCTGGCCGAAAGCGTCGACGACGTCGCCTCTTTCCAGGAAAGCCTGGCGCGCACGGTCGATTCGGCCAACGAAGAACTGTCGGCCCAGGCGCGCATGACGCGCGACCTGCAGCGCGATCTGATGCGGGTGCGGATGGTGCCGTTTGCCAGCCTGTCCGAGCGCCTGTTCCGTGTCGCGCGCCAGACCGCGAAAGAGACCGACAAGCGCGTCAACCTGGATATCCGGGGCGGCGCCGTCGAAATCGACCGCGGCGTGCTGGAACAAATGGCCGCGCCGTTCGAACACCTGCTGCGCAACGCGATCGTGCACGGCATCGAGCCGCGCGCGGCGCGTCAAAACGCCGGCAAGGCCGAGACGGGCGAACTCTTGGTGCAGGTCAGCCAGCACGGCAACGAAGTCTTGATCAACTTCAGCGACGACGGCGCGGGGCTGGACCTCGACCGCATCCGCGCCAAGGCGCTGGCCGGTGGGCTGCTTGCCGAAGGCGACGAGGCACCGGACGAACAAGTGACCGATCTGATTTTCGCGCCGGGTTTCTCGACGGCGGACACGCTGACCGAACTGGCCGGACGTGGCGTGGGCATGGACGTGGTGCGCTCCGAAGCGCAGGCGCTGGGCGGACGCGTTGCGGTGGCGTCAGAGGCGGGGCAGGGCGCACGCTTTACCATCACGCTGCCGCTGACGCTGGCCGTGGCGCAGGTGGTGCTGGTGGTGGCCGGTGGCCGCACCCACGCGGTGCCGTCGACGCTGGTCGAGTCGGTGCAGCAGGTGCGCGAGGCCGACCTGGCCGCCGCGATCGACGCCGGCAGTATCCACCTGGCCGGCCACGCACTGGCGCTGTATGGCTTGCCTGATTTGCTGGGGATGGATGACGACGAGCGCACCACGACGCAGCGTTCGACGCCGGTGCTGGTGCTCAATGGCGGCAGCCGCCGCATCGCGCTGCGCGTGGACGAAGTGCTGGGTAACCGCGAGGTGGTGGTCAAGAATATCGGCCGTCAACTGGCGCGCATGCCGGGCATTGACGGCGCCACGGTGCTGGGTTCGGGCGAGATCGTCCTGATCCTCGATCCGCTGGCGCTGGCGCAGCAGCCGCAGGGCGCAGCACGCGTGAAGCAGGCAGTCGCGCCCCAGGTGCGGCGCCCCACCGTGATGGTGGTCGACGATTCGCTGACGGTGCGGCGCGTGACCCAGCGCCTGCTCGAACGCGAAGGCTATCGCGTGGTGCTGGCCAAGGATGGCATCGAGGCGCTGGAACTGATCGGGCAGGGCGCACCGGACCTGATGCTGGTCGATATCGAGATGCCGCGCATGGACGGGTTCGACCTGACCCGCAATGTGCGGAGCAACGAGGCAACGAAGGCGATCCCGATCATCATGATCACGTCGCGCACGGCCGACAAGCACCGCAACGTGGCGCTTGGGCTGGGCGTGAATGCCTACTTCGGCAAGCCCTACCAGGAGACGGTGCTGCTGGCGGCGATCGAGGGCTTGCTGGGGCGCGCGGCCGCCTGACAGCGTGAAGACGGCGATCAGTCGTCGTTCGCCTCGTCCTCCTCCGCCACTACTTTCTTCACCACCGCAAAGCGTTCCAGCGTGCGTTTTCGCGCCGCGTCGTGCTCCACGACCGGCGCCGGATAATCGCGGCCCAGCACGATCCCGCGCGCCGCCAGCACGTCAGACTTCACCAGCCACGGCGCGTGAATCTGCTTGCCGTCGAGCTGCGCCAGTTGCGGCAGATAGCGCCGGATGAACTCCCCGCGTGCATCGAAGCGCGTCGATTGCGTGATCGGATTGAAGATCCGGAACCACGGCTGCGCATCGCACCCGGTCGACGCTGCCCACTGCCAGCCGCCGTTGTTCGAGGCCAGGTCGTAGTCATTGAGCTGGCGCGCGAAATAGCGCTCGCCGCGGCGCCAGTCGATGCCGAGATCCTTGGTCAGGAAGCTCGCCGTGACCATGCGCAGCCGGTTGTGCATGAAGCCCGTCCGGTTCAGCTGCAGCATCGCCGCATCGACCAGCGGATACCCGGTGCGGCCTTCGCACCAGGCCGCGAACAGCGCGTCGGCCTCGTCGCCGGTCTCCCACTCGACCGCATCGTACGCCGGCTTGAACGAACGTTCGACCACGTGCGGGTTCTGCGACAGTACCATCGCGTAAAAGTCGCGCCAGATCAGTTCGGACAGCCACACGGACGCGCCGGTACCGCCGGTGCCGGACTGCACCATCTCGTGGGCGCTGCGCACCAGGTGGCGGATTGACGTGGTGCCAAAGCGCAGGTGCGCCGACAGCCGCGAGGTGCCTTCCTCGGCCGGAAAGTCGCGCGCGCGGCCATAGTCGGCCATTTCGCTGACAAAGGCCTCGAACAGTTCTTCCGCCCCATCCATCCCGGCCGGTAGCGGCGGCTCGCCCGACGTGAAGCCGATGTCTTCGAGTGCTGGCAGGGAAGGCGGCGCACCGGTGGGCGGCGCGAACGTGTGCGCATGAGCATCGACCGGATAGCTGGCCAGCGTCTCGGGATGTGCCGCCAGGCGCTTGAGCCAGGCGTTCTTGTATGGCGTAAACACCGAGAAGACGCCACCGGCGAGCGTGAGCACTTCCTGCTTCTCGAAGATGACCTGGTCCTTGTAGGTATGGAAGGCGCAGTCGCGCACGGCCAGTTTCTCTGCCACCTTCAGATCGCGGGCAATGGCCGACGGTTCATAGTCGCTGCCGGCATGCACGGCATCGATCCCGAGTTCTTCCGCCAGAGCTGCGACTTCATCGCGCGCGCTGCCGTGGCGCACGATCAGGTAGCCTCCAAGACGACGCAATTCGGCGTCCAGTTGGGCCAGGCTGGCATGGATGAAACGCAGACGCCGGTCATCCTGTGGCAACTCATCGAGGATATCGGTGTCGTAGACGAACACGCAATACACCTGTTGCGACGAACGCAGGGCGTGGTGCAGGGCGGCGTGGTCGAACGCGCGCAGATCGCGGCGGAACCAGACTAAAGACTTGCTTGAATTCATCATCGTGTGCGAGGTCAACGTGGACCCAGATTTTACTGCCCATCATCGAAACGTGTGGCGCCCGAGTAATGCTTCCAATGGCTCACGGGGCAAATGGGTGTAAACTGTCGAAAAGCGTAAGGTTGTTCTGCAGATGCCTGGCAGCCGTTCAACAGAAGTAACAACGCGAGAGTGCGCCTTTTGAGAGCAATCGTATGAAAAAAACCAAAGTTGGCCAAACTCTTCCCATGCCTGGCATGCCTCGTGAGCAGGATGGCTCCCCAACCATGGCGGGCCCTGCAGCATCCGGCCTGAACCTGGCGAACCACTTCCTGATCGCCATGCCGTCGATCCAGGACCCCGTCTTCGGCGGCACCGTCGTCTACGTGTGCGAGCACAATGACAAGGGCGTGCTTGGCGTGGTCATCAACAAGCCGACCGACATGACGATGGAAACCCTGTTCGACCGCGTCGACCTCAAGCTGGCCGAAGGCCTGCGCGCCACCGTCGTCGACGAGCCGATCATGTTCGGCGGCCCTGTGCAAGACGACCGCGGCTTCGTGCTGCATTCGCCGGGCGGGCGCTATTCGTCGTCGCTGATTGTCACCGACGACGTCTCGTTTACGACCTCGATCGACGTGCTCGAAGCCGTCGCCAATGGCGGTGGCCCGGCGCGCATGCTCGTTTCCATCGGCTACGCCGGCTGGAGCCCGGGCCAGCTCGAAGAAGAAATCTCGCGCAATGGCTGGCTCACCGTCGGCGCCGACGCGCGCGTGCTGTTCGACCTGCCGATCGAAGAGCGCTACCACGCTGCCATCAAGCTCCTGGGCATCGATCCATTGATGCTCGCCACCGAGGCCGGCCATGCGTAAGGCGTTCGCGTACCAGAACGGCGGGCATGGTTGATATCGTCCTGGGCTTCGACTTCGGCATCAAGCGGATTGGCATTGCCATGGGCAACACCCTGACCGGGCAAGCCCAGCCGCTGAAAGTCGTCAGCGCGATCGACAACGCCACCCGCTTCAAGATCATTGGCGACCTGATTGCCGAATGGCAGCCGGCGCGCCTGATCGTCGGCGAGCCGCGCCATCCCGATGGCGCCGAGCACGACATGACGCTGCGCAGCCGCCGCTTTGCCAACCAGCTGCATGGCCGCTTCAATCTTCCCGTCGAACTGGTCGATGAACGCTATTCGTCGGCCGTGATCGCATCGAAGCGCGGCGACATCATCGACGACAAGGCGGCCGCGATTATTTTGCAACAGTATTTTGACGCATCACGTTAACCCTATGCCCACCAACAAACACGCATTCGATGCCGAAGCGCTCTACCGCGAGCTGCTGGCACAAGTCCGCGCGGGCCTGGACGGCGTTGCCGATCCGGCCATCGTCGGCATCCATTCCGGCGGCGCCTGGCTGGCCGAGCGCCTCGCGCGCGACCTCGACCTGACACATCGCCTGGGCGCCATCGACGTCTCGTTCTACCGCGACGACTATGCGCGCAAGGGCCTGCACCCGGACGTGAAACCAACCCATATCCGCTTCGCGGTCGACGGCGCCACCGTGGTGCTGGTCGACGACGTCCTGCAGACCGGCCGCACCACGCGCGCGGCGATCAACGTGCTGTTCGACTACGGCCGTCCGGCCTGCATCCGTCTGGCCACGCTGGCCGACCGGGGCGGGCGCGAGCTGCCGGTGGCCGCCGATTTCGTCGGCGTCCATGCCACGCTCGAGGCCAACGAGTCGCTGTGCCTGCAGCGCGATGAGACAGGCCAACTTTCGCTCACCATCGAACAAGACAATGCCGATCCTGCACAATAATCCGCAACTGAACAAGAACGGCGAGCTGCAACACCTGCTCACCATCGAGGGCCTCAAGAAGTCGCACATCAACCACATCCTCGACACCGCGTCGAGCTTCGTGGGGATCTCTGACCGCGAAGTCAAGAAGGTCCCGCTCATGCGCGGCAAGAGCGTGTTCAACCTGTTCTTCGAAAATTCGACGCGCACCCGTACCACGTTCGAGATCGCGTCCAAGCGCCTGTCGGCCGACGTCATCAACCTGAACATCCAGGCATCGTCGACCACCAAGGGCGAGTCGCTGCTCGACACGATCGACAACCTGGCCGCGATGCACGCCGACATGTTCGTGGTGCGCCACGCGCAATCGGGCGCGCCATACATGATCGCGCAGCACCTGAACCGCACGCGCTCGGATGTCCACGTCGTCAATGCCGGTGACGGGCGCCACGCGCACCCGACCCAGGGCCTGCTCGACATGTACACGATCCGGCACTACAAGAAAGACTTCACGAACCTGCGCGTGGCGATCGTCGGCGATATCCTGCACAGCCGCGTGGCGCGCTCGGACATCCACGCGCTGACCACGCTGGGCGTGCCCGAAGTGCGCGCCATTGGCCCGCACACGCTGCTGCCGGGCGGCCTGGATCAGATGGGCGTGCGCACCTTCACCAACATGGACGAAGGCTTGAAGGACGTCGACGTGATCATCATGCTGCGCCTGCAGAACGAACGCATGAGCGGCGCGCTGCTGCCGTCGGCGCAAGAATACTTCAAGAGCTACGGCCTGACGCCCGAGCGTCTGGCGCTGGCCAAACCCGATGCGATCGTGATGCACCCGGGGCCAATGAACCGCGGCGTCGAGATCGACTCGGCCGTGGCCGATGGCAGCCAGGCGGTAATCCTGCCGCAGGTGACGTTCGGGATCGCGGTACGGATGGCAGTGATGAGCATTTTGGCAGGAACCCACGCATGAAACTCCATATCAAGAACGGGCGCGTGATCGACCCGGCGCACGGCGTCGACGCCGTGCAAGACCTGTTCATCGTCGATGGCAAGATCGCGGCCATCGGCACCGCACCGGCCGGCTTTGCGGCCGACCAGAGCATCGACGCGAGCGGCCTCGTGGTCGCACCGGGCCTGGTCGACCTGTCGGCGCGCCTGCGCGAGCCTGGCTACGAATACAAGGCCACCCTCGAATCCGAACTACAGGCGGCGATGCAGGGCGGCGTGACCACGCTGGTCTGCCCGCCCGACACCGACCCGGTGCTCGACGAACCGGGCCTGGTCGAGATGCTCAAGCACCGCGCGCGCATCGTCGACCAGGCCAATGTGCACCCGCTGGGCGCACTGACGGTGGGCCTGAAAGGCCAGGCGCTGACCGAGATGGCCGAACTGACCGAAGCCGGCTGCATCGGCTTCGCGCAGGCCGAGGAACCGATCCTCGACACCACCGTGCTGCTGCGCGCGATGCAGTACGCGAAGACGTTCGAGTACACCGTGTGGCTGCGTCCGCAGGACGCGCACATCGGCCGCGGCGGCGTGGCCCATGCCGGTCCGCTGGCCTCGCGTCTCGGCCTGTCCGGCGTGCCGGTGATGTCCGAGACCATCGCGCTGCACACGATCTTCGAGCTGATGCGCGCCACCGGCGCGCGCGTGCACCTGTGCCGCATTTCATCCGCTGCGGGCCTGGACCTGATTCGCGCCGCCAAGAAAGAAGGCCTGAACCTGACGGCCGACGTGGGCGTGCACCACCTGCACATGACCGACGCCGACATCGGTTTCTTCGATTCCAACGCGCGCCTGACGCCGCCGCTGCGCTCGCAGCGCGACCGCGACGCGATCCGCGCCGCGCTCGTCGATGGCACGGTCGATGCGATCTGCTCCGACCACACGCCGGTCGACGACGACGAAAAGCTGCTGCCGTTCGGCGAAGCCTCGCCCGGCGCCACGGGCCTCGAGCTGCTGCTGGCGCTCACGCTCAAGTGGGCGCAAGACCAACCGCACGGCGCGCAGGGCGCGCTGGCGCTGGCGATCGGCAAGATCACCTGCGAAGCGGCGCGCATTGCCGGCCTGCCGGCTGGCACGCTGGGCGTGGGCGCAGCAGCCGATGTCGTGCTGTTCGACCCGGCCGCACGCTGGACGGTGGACGGCAAGGCGCTGGCCAGCCAGGGCAAGCACACGCCATTCCTCGGCTACGAGCTGGCCGGGCAGGTGCGCGCGACAGTCGTGCGCGGCCGCGTGGCTTACCAGCGTTGATGCAACCATCGCGCGCGCTTCGCTTGAAGCGCGCGCCTTTACGGCGCTCATTATCTTGAATATCCGGCTTGCCTGGCGCCTCGCGCGCGTCACCGTCCATCTGTGCGAAGGACTGGCCACGTGCGCGCTGGTGTTTCCCCTGGCGTCTCCCCGTTTGCGCGCCCGCCTGACGCGCGGCTGGTCAGCGCGCCTGCTGCGCCTGTGCCGCGTGAACGTTGCGCCGGCACTGGGTGTGCCCGCACTCGCGCACGCGCTGGTGGTGGCCAACCACGTGTCGTGGCTCGACATCTTCGTCATCAATGCGTTGAACCCGTGCCGCTTCGTGGCCAAGGCCGAGATTCGCGCCTGGCCCGTGATGGGGCGCCTGGCCGCCGGCGCTGGCACCGTGTTCATCGCACGCGGCAACCGGCGCGAGTTGCGCCACGTGTTCAAGGGCCTGGTCGATGTGTTGCAGAAGGGGGAGCGCGTCGCGTTGTTCCCGGAAGGCACGACCGGCCTGCAAGGCCAGGTGCTGCCGTTTCACGCCAATCTGTTCGAGGCGGCGGTCGATGCCGGCGTGCCGGTGCAGCCGTATGCGCTGGCCTATGTCGGCGCCGATGGTGCGCACCATCCGTCGATCGAGTATATCGGCGAGACGACCTTTGTCGACAGCCTGTTCCGGATTTTGCAGGGGCCACCGGTCACGGCGCGCCTGACCTGCCTGGCGCCTCTCGAGAGCCACGGTGCGCACCGGCGCGAACTGGCGCAGGCGTCGCAGGAGGCGGTGGCAACTGCGGTGGCCAACGTACCTCCACGCTGATTCAACGCTGCTTGCCGCCGTGTTCCCGGTACTCGGGACAATCCACCTGCAGCAGCGTGCGGTCATCCAGGCACACGGCCGTCAACTTGCCACCCCACACGCAGCCGCTGTCCAGCCCGACCAGGTTGGGCCGCTGCACCACGCCCAGCGCCGACCAGTGGCCGAATACCACCGTCACGTCCTGCGTCCGGCGTGCCGGCAGGTCGAACCATGGCAGCAGGTCGCTGCCGGTCGGGCCGGTATCGGTTTCCTTGTGCTTGAAATCCATCGCGCCGTCGGGGGCGCACAGGCGCATGCGCGTGAGCGCATTGACGATGCAGCGCAGGCGTT
Source organism: Massilia sp. MP_M2 (assembly GCF_039123635.1). Lineage (NCBI taxonomy): Bacteria > Pseudomonadati > Pseudomonadota > Betaproteobacteria > Burkholderiales > Oxalobacteraceae > Massilia > Massilia sp. MP_M2. Next base: position 36,018 of record NZ_JBCHJF010000004.1, on the reverse strand, counting down.
CGATGCCCGTCAAACCGTCGTCCCAGCGGTCGGGCTGGTTGCCGTACATCTGGCTCAGGAAGTCGAGCCAGCCATCGCCCTGCAACATGCGTTCGACTTCGCCGGCCAGCGCCATCGTCTGCACCGCATCCCATTGCGGCGCCACGCCGGCGTGCACCAGCAGGTGATTGTCGACGAACATCGCCAGCGGCCGTGCGCGCAGCCAGGCGATGAGTGCATCGCGGTCGGGGGCGGCCAGGATCTCGTCGAGCGTGTCGGAGCGGCTGAGGCGCTGGACACCGCCCGCCACCGCGATCAGGTGCAGGTCGTGGTTGCCGAGCAGGGCATCGACCCGCCCGCCGCTCGATTCATTGAGCGCCTTCATGCGCCGCAGCGCCATGAGCGATTCGGGGCCGCGGTTGATCAGGTCACCCACGAACAGGATGCGCGCGTCGTCGCCCGCCACGAGGGCAATACGGTCGAGCAGCAGCTGCGCTTCATGCGCGCAGCCTTGGAGGTCGCCAATGGCGTAGGTCGTCATATTCTTGTTCTGGCAGGACATCGCAGTCCTGTTGCCTGGCGTTGTGAAAGAGGGTGGACGTGATGCTTTGGCGGATACTAAATGATTTTGCACGCGAGGGGTGTTTTGCGTCGCCGCGCAAGCGGGTGGCAAGATAAATACACGCGCCGTCATTGACGTCCAGTCCGGTACAATAAGGCCGGTTTTCCGTTGATGAATAGCGTGCCTTGGCTGATCCACCGAAAGAAAACAATAATGTTCTCGTTTTTTGTCAGTTTCCTTTCCTGCGCACTGCTCACGCTCTTGGTCATCAAGACCGCGCGAAAACATGGCCTGGGACTCGATGGTGATTTTACCGGCGTACAGAAGAACCATACGCATGCGGTCGCGCGCATTGGCGGGATTCCCATCTTTTTGGCGGTGGTGGTAGCGTCCGGTTTATCGATCTTGCGCCAGCCGCAAATGGCCGCGTGGCTGGCAACCTTGATTGCCTGTGCCTCGATTGCCATGGCCGGCGGCATTGCCGAAGACTATACGGGAAAGGTCTCGCCGAGTCGTCGCCTGTTCCTGACGATGCTGGCGGCGGGGCTTGGCTATTGGCTGCTCGATGCGGGTATCGGCCGGCTCGATTTGCCATGGACGGTGGTGCCGCTCGAATCGATCTGGATCGTGCTGCCGCTGACATTAATGGCCGTGGCCGGCGTTGCCAATGCCATCAACATCATCGACGGCTTCAATGGCCTGGCCGGCGTGATCAGCATTTTCATGCTGCTGTCGCTGTCCTACGTCGCCTTGCAGGTGGGCGATATGTTCGTGCTGGTGGCAGCCTTGATTGTCGCCGGCGCCACGGCCGGCTTCCTGATCTGGAATTATCCGGTCGGGCTGATTTTCCTGGGCGATGGCGGGGCGTATTTCCTCGGATTTTTGCTGGGCGAGCTGGCCCTGCTGCTGGTGATGCGCAATCCGGCGGTCTCGACCTGGTACGCGGCACTGCTGCTCATTTACCCTGCATTTGAAACCATATTCTCTGCATACCGCCGCATGTTTGTCCGTGGTAAATCGCCGACGCTGCCCGACGGTATTCACTTGCATAGTTTGATTTTTCGGCGCATCGTGCAATGGACGGTGGGCCCGCGTGAAGCACGCGCACTGATGAAACGCAATGCGCGCACTTCGCCTTATTTATGGCTGATTTCATTGCTCGCAGTGATACCGGCAACCGTGTTCTGGGAAAGCACGAGCGCATTGATGGTGTTCTGTCTGTTGTTCATAATCAGTTACCTGTGGTTGTATGGGCGTATCGTTCGATTCAAGTCCCCGCGCTGGCTTTTTTTAAGCAAGAAAGACTGACTGGATATTATTGATGTAGTATATTGCGACATTTGGTGAGTATTCACCGATAGCCAGCAATTGCTGAATCTGCATTCAATTTTTAACGAACGAGGAACGATGATGGATCTGTCGAATATGTCGGTAGGCGATTTGCGCAACCTGCAAGAACAAATCAAGCAGGAAATGAAAACGCGTGAAACCCAGGAAGTGCAGAAAGCACGCGAACAAATCCTGGCAATCGCGCAAAGCGTTGGCATGCCGCTCAAAGAACTGATGGCAGCTACCGGCCGCGGTTCGAAAGGCGCCACCGTCGCCGTGCGTTACCGTCACCCACAGGATTCCAGCCAGCAGTGGACCGGCCGTGGCCGTCAACCAAAGTGGGTCAAGGAATGGGTCGAAGGCGGCAAGTCGATCGACGACCTGCGCGTCTAAGCACTTTGTACCGCTCCGCCTCGCGGAGCGTGCGCCGTGCGCTTCTCCAGCGCCGGCGCCGGTGGCGTGCTGCCATCGAATCTGGCGCGCATTCGCGGCCTTTGCTATTTTCTGTATCCCCTTGTGATTCTTTGAGTGCGGCTCCCGGCTCGGCTTGCGCACGCGCGCGCCATTCCCCTACCGGCCACGCTTGCCGTTACAATAGTGGATACTTATCAATCCTCCAATATTCCAGGAAACAAAATGGTTGCTCTCTCCAAAACGATTTTCAAGGCCTACGATATTCGCGGCATCATTGACAAGACCCTGGACGCCGGCATCGCGCGTCATATCGGTCGTGCATTCGGCGCCGCCGCGCTGGCCAAGGGAGAGAGCAGCGTCGTCATCGGCCGCGATGGCCGCCTGTCCGGCCCTGAGCTGGCTGGTGCATTGAGCGAAGGCTTGCGTGACGCCGGCGTCGACGTGATCGATCTGGGCATGGTCGCCACGCCGATGGTCTATTTCGGCACCAATGTCCTCGACACCCGTTCGGGCATCATGGTCACCGGCAGCCACAACCCGCCCGACTACAACGGCTTCAAGATGGTCCTGGCCGGCGAAGCCATCTATGGCGACGCCATCACGGGCCTGCACGACAGCATTGCAGTGTATGACGGCGCGATCGCGGCGCAGCGCGGCGGCTACAGCACCCACGACATCCGCGCCGCCTACCTCGAGCGCATCATCGGCGACGTCAAGCTGGCGCGCCCGATCAAGATCGCCATCGACTGCGGCAACGGCGTGGCCGGCGCGTTCGCGGGCGAGCTGTATCGCGGCATGGGCGCCGACGTGGTCGAGCTGTTCTGCGAAGTCGACGGCACCTTCCCGAACCACCATCCCGACCCGGCGCACCCGGAAAACCTGCAAGACCTGATTCGCGCGCTGCAACAGACCGATGCCGAAATCGGCCTGGCCTTCGATGGCGATGGCGACCGCCTCGGCATCGTCACCAAGGATGGCCAGATCATCTTCCCGGACCGTCAGATGATGCTGTTCGCAGCCGACGTGCTCTCGCGCGTTCCTGGCGGCGAGATCCTGTATGACGTCAAGTGCACGCGCCACCTGGCGCCGTACATCGAGCAGCATGGCGGCAAACCGCTGATGTGGAAAACCGGCCACTCGCTGGTCAAGGCCAAGCTGAAGGAAACCGGCGCGCCGCTGGGCGGAGAGATGAGCGGCCACATCTTCTTCAAGGAACGCTGGTACGGCTTCGACGACGGCATGTATGCCGGCGCGCGCATGCTCGAGATTTTGACCAAGCAGCAGGATCCGTCGGCGCTGCTCAACAGCCTGCCGATGGCCAGCAGCACGCCGGAACTGCACCTGCAGCTGCAAGAGGGCGAGAACTTCACGCTGATCGACCACCTGCGCGCCAACGCCACGTTCCCGACATCCGAAAAAATCAACGACATCGACGGCCTGCGTGTCGAGTACGCCGATGGCTTCGGCCTGGCCCGCTCGTCGAACACGACGCCGGTCGTGGTGCTGCGCTTCGAAGGCGAATCGCCGGAAGCACTGGCGCGCATCCAGGCCGAGTTCAAGACCGTGATCCTGGCTGCCAAGCCGGATGCAGACCTGCCGTTCTGAGGGCAGTCGCTTGAAGATCCTGCTCGTGCGCGTGTCGTCTCTGGGCGACGTGCTGCATAACCTGCCGATGGTGGCCGACCTGCTGCGCGAGCATCCGGGCGCCACGATCGACTGGGTGGTGGAAGAGGGCTATGTGAGCCTCGTGCGCCTCAACCCCAACGTGCGCAAGATCATCCCGTGGTCGCTGCGCCGCTGGCGCAAGAGCCTGGGCAAGAAGGAAACGCGGGCCGAGATCCGCACGTTCTTCCGCACGCTGCGCGAAGAAGAATACGACTATGTGTTCGACACCCAGGGCCTGCTCAAGACCGGCATCATCATGGGCGCGGCGCGCGTGCGCAACGGCGGCAGGAAGGTCGGCCTGGCCAATGGCAGCGAAGGCTCGGGCTATGAAGGCATCTCGCGTATCTTCCATACCGACAGCATCCCGTTGAATCCGCGCACCCATGCGGTGGCGCGCGGACGCATGGTCGCCGGTGCTGCGCTGGACTACAGCGTCGATTCGGCCCCCGAGTTCGGGTTGCCGGCGCCGGGCAGCGACACGCGGCCGGCGTTCCTGCCGCAAGAAGACTACGCGGTCTTCTTCCATGGCACGGCGCGCGCGGCCAAGAAGTGGGCCGATGCCAACTGGATCGCATTGGGCGCGGCGCTCGCGCCGATGCCGGTGCTGCTGCCGTGGGGCTCGAAGGCCGAACACGAGGATGCCCAGGCGCTGGCGGCAGCGATGCCCAATGCGCGCGTGCTGCCGAAATTGTCGATGATGGACGCGGTACTGCTGGCGCAGCACGCGCGCCTTGCGGTGGGCGTCGACACGGGCCTGACCCACATCGCCGCCGCCTTCGTGCGGCCGACGATCGAAATTTACTGCGATTCGCCGAAGTGGAAGACCGAAGGCAACTGGTCCGATCGCATCGTCAACCTGGGCGACCTGGGCGCGCCGCCGTCGAGCGGCGACGTCATCGCGGCTGCACGGCGCCTGCTGGCGCCGGCATGACATGAACCGCACGCTGTACTCGGGGCTCTGGTGGCTGGCCATGCCGGTCGTGCTGGGCCGCTTATGGTGGCGCGGCCGCAAGGAACCGGGCTACCGCGCCCATTGGGATGAGCGCCTGTCCGTTGGCGGGCCCGTGGCTGGCGATCGGCCCACGATCATGGTGCATGCGGTGTCGGTCGGCGAGACGCGTGCCAGCGAGCCGCTGGTCGATGCGCTGCTGCTGGCCTATCCCGACTGCCGGATCCTGCTGACCCACATGACGCCGACCGGCCGCGCCACCGGGCGCGACCTGTTTGCGCACCATGGCGAGCGCGTCGTGCAGGCCTACCTGCCGTACGACACGGGATGGATGACGACGCGCTTCCTGCGCCGTTATCGTCCGCGTGCCTGCATCCTGATGGAGACCGAGGTCTGGCCGAACCTGATCCACGCCTGCACGCGGCAAGGCGTGCCGATCGTGCTGGCCAATGCGCGCCTGTCCGAACGCTCGCTCAAGCGGGGCCGCAAGGCCGGCGCCGTGATGCTGGAAGCGGCGCGCTCGTTTGCGCTGGTGGCGGCGCAGACCGACGCCGATGCGGCGCGCATTGCGTCGCTGGGCGCGCCGAACGTCGTCGTCACCGGCAGCGTCAAGTTCGACATCGTGCCCCCGCAGGCGGCTCTGGAGAAGGGCGCCTGGCTGCGCACGCGCATCGACGGCGCGGCGCGCCGACCGGTATTTTTGTGCGCGAGCACGCGCGAAGGCGAAGAGACACTGATCCTGGAGGCATGGCGGCAGAACCGCGACAAGCCGCAGCACGCCTTGCTGTTGCTGGTGCCACGCCATCCGCAGCGCTTCGATGACGTGGCAAGGCTGGTCGAGGCAAGCGGCTTGACGCTCGCGCGCCGCTCGCAGCTGGATGGGGAGGATGCCACCGCCGCGATTGATGCTGATGTCCTGCTGGGCGACTCGATGGGCGAGATGTTCGCCTATTACGCTGCTTGCGACTGCGCCTATATCGGCGGCAGCCTGTTGCCGCTGGGCGGCCAGAACCTGATCGAAGCCTGCTCACTGGGCAAGCCGGTGCTGGTGGGCGAACACACGTTCAATTTTCTCGATGCGACGATCGACGCGGTCGATAGCGGCGCCGCCTTGCGGGTCCCGGACGTCGATGCGCTCGTCGCTGCAGCGGCGCGCCTGCTGCAGGGCGACGCAGAGCGCGCGGCGATGGGCGCCAGGGCACTGGCTTTCGCCGGTCGCCACCGCGGCGCGACCCTGCGCACTGTTGAACTCGTGCAACGGCTTATTGGATAGGTTTTGTTACCATTCTCATCTGCATGCTATATAACTAAAGGGGATGCGCCATGTTGTCAATGAATCGCGCGACACCAGGCAGTGATGGAGAGCCAGTGTCTCTTCGGGTTCAGGAAGGGACAGCCGACACGCTGGGAGCGATCCTGGGCTCTAGCCTGGCCGACCATGCGCTGGTAACGCAGCAAGCGGCAAGCGTGCTGCCGCTCGATGCACTGCATTTTTTCGTGCGCTATTCGCTGGCCGAATACGTCAGCTTCATGTGGCAGCACGGGGGCTTTTTGATCCGTCGGCGGCGCGTGCGCTGGCCTGCGGGCTTCCTGCTGCGCCTGCGCAGCACGCTGAGCGCGGGGCTGAACTTCGTGCTGCTCGGACGTGGGCGCCGCACCTATGAATTCACCATCGATGCCCACGGCATCGTGCGCACCAGTGGCGGCGTGACGCTGATCGAATGGGCCGACGTGGCTGCCGTGCGCACCTACTCGCGCGGCTTCATGATGGTGCTCGAAAGGGGCACGCTGCCGATCCCGTTTCGCTGCCTGTCGCAGCAGCAGACCGCGACCATGCGCGCTCTGGCGGCGGCGCGCCATGCTTCGAGTCTGCACTGAGCACGACACAGAACATGACACAGCGCCGGCGCTGACCGGCACTACTTCTGCACTACCCCCGCAGGCCAGCGGCCTGCCTACTCGTCAAACAATACCGGCATCTGGTGCGATTGCTTGCGCAGCGCCAGGCGCGCGCCATCGTAGTCCGGATACACCTCTGCCACCGTGGCCCAGAACGCCGGGCTGTGGTTCATCTCGCGCAGATGCGCCAGTTCGTGCGCGACCACGTAGTCGATCAACGCCAGCGGATAGTGGATCAGGCGCCAGTTCAGACGAATGCTCCCGCCCACCGTGCACGAACCCCAGCGTGAACCGGCCGACGACAGCGTGCAGGTTTGATAGCGCACGTTCAGACGCGGCGCGTAGTGGTCCAGGCGCTCGGTGAACACGCGCTTGGCCTCGGCCTGGAACCACAGCTTGACCCGTTCCTTGAGCTGCCACTCGGCCAGCCCGGGCACCACGCCGATCGCCAGTTCGCGCGTGGCTTCGTCAAACCGGCAATGGCTGCGCGTGGCCGGCTCGAGCCGTAGCGTGATTTCGCCGCCCATGAAGGGCAGCATGGCGCCGTCGACCCAGACGACCGGTGCGCGTTGCTGGCGCAGCTCGCGCCGCTCGCCGCGTTCGAGCAGCTTGGTGATGATCCAGCGGCTCTTGGCGCGCAGCGCGTTCTCGATGTCGTCCTGCGTCACGCGGCGCGGCGCGGTCACGCGCAGGCCGTCGTCGTCGATCATGAAGCCGATCGAGCGGCGCGACGAGCGGCGCAGCGCATAGTCGATGTAATGCTGGCCGAGCGCGATGCGTTTGAGGGGAGGGTCTTGCGGGCCGACGGGCGGCGAAGGAAGCCTGGTGCGGGGCGGCGCCGGCGGCGCCTTGAATAGCGGCTGGGATGGCGGCGCCGGCCTGTCGGAAGGCTTGAGCGCCGCAAAGAATTCTTGTGCAAACAGTTCGAGCTGGTCGCCGTCGATCTTCGACGACGCGACCGGCTCCTGCGGACGCGAATTCCTGATCTGGGTGCTAACGTCGCTCAACCACCTTTGTAGGCGTGGGGCGAAATGACGCGCATTTCCGATTCTATCCAATTTTCTACCTCTTGCATCAAGCTGTCAGGGGTATGGCCTTGCGGCGATATCGGTTTTCCGACCGATACCGTGATGGTTCCGGGCCGTTTGATGAACGAATTCTTGGGCCAGCACTCGCCGGAATTATGCGCGATCGGCACCACCACTGCCTGGGTCTCGACCGCCAGGCGCGCGCCGCCGCTCTTGTACTTGCCCTTGCGGCCCACCGGGATGCGGGTCCCTTCGGGGAACATGATAATCCACTGGCCGTCGGCCAGGCGGCGTTTACCGTGGCGCACCACATGCGAGAACGCGTTCTTGCCCTGCTTGCGGTCGATCGGGATCATGCGCAGCAAACCCATGGCCCAGCCGAAGAACGGGATGTACAGGATTTCCTTTTTGAAGACGTAGACCAGGGGGCGCGTCAGGTTCGGCAGCAGGAAGATGGTTTCCCACGCCGACTGGTGCTTCGAGAGCACGATCGCCGGTGCGTCGGGCAGGTTGTCGTAGCCCTTGAATTCGTAGCGGATGCCGCAGATGACGCGCGCGCACCAGATGATGAAGACGTTCCAGCGCGAGGTGAACCAGAAGCGCTGGTTGTAGGGCAGGGGGGCTGCCAGGAAGCACAGTGAAGCCCAGATGATCGTCGCTACCATCATGACGACCGTGAACAGCAGGGAACGCAGAAACAGACTGAAATTACGCAAAGGGGCTCCGGACAAAACGATCTGGTTATTCTTATCGTGGTGTTGTATTGATTATGATGCCTGGGCAGCGCCAGCACCAGTGGCGGCCGCGGGCTTGAGCAGGGCGCTGACCATCGCGGCCAGGTCTGCGTAGACCTTCGTGCCGGGCGGCAGACCGCCGGTCATCTGCGTGCGCTCGCCCTTGCCGGTCAGGACCAGGTTGGGCGTGCAGCCGCGGTTAAAGCCCGCCTGCAGGTCGCGCAGCGAGTCGCCCACCGTGGGCACGCCTTTCAGGTTGATCTTGAAGCGCTTGCCGATTTCTTCGAACATGCCCGACTTGGGCTTGCGGCAGTCGCATGCGTCGAGCGCCGCGTGCGGACAAAAGAAGATGGCGTCGATGTCGGCGCCCACCAGCTGCGCCGCTGCGTGCATCTTGGCGTGGATGGCGTTGAGCGTGGCGATGTCGAACAGGCCGCGCGCAATGCCGGACTGGTTCGTTGCCAGCACCACCCGATAGCCCGCCTGGTTCAGGCGGGCGATGGCCTCGAGCGAGCCGGGGATCGGGATCCACTCGGCCGGCGACTTGATGAAGTCGGGCGAATCGTGGTTGATCACGCCGTCCCGGTCGAGAATGATGAGTTTCATCGGGGGTGCCTGCATGTCGTGCTTACGTCGCCAGCTTCGAGATGTCGGCCACGCGGTTCATCATGCCGTGCAACGACGCCAGTAACGCCAGGCGGTTGTTGCGCAGCTTGACGTCGTCGGCCATCACCATCACGTCATTGAAGAACGCATCGACCGGCTCGCGCAGCTCTGCCAGCGTCTTGAGCGTGCCGGCAAAGTCGCCCGCAGCGAACGCCGCATCGACGGCCGGCTGCACGCGCGCAACCGCAGCGGCCAGGTCTTTTTCGGCCTGGTCTTGCAGCAGGGCCGGATCGACGGCGCCGGCTTGCGCCAGCGCTTCCTCGTTCTTCTTGAGGATGTTGGTGATGCGCTTGTTGGCGGCGGCGAGCGACGCGGCTTCGGGCAGCGCGGCAAAGGCCTGCACGGCTTCCAGGCGCTGCACGACGTCGTCGACGCGGTCCGGGTTCTGGGCCAGCACGGCTTCGACTTCGTTTGGCGAGAAGCCGCGATCGCGCAGCAGGCCGCGCAGGCGGTCGAGCATGAAGGCGGTCACGTCCGCGCTCGGGTCCTTGAACGCCGGCTGGTCGACAAACGTCGTGACTGCATCGCGCAGCATGTCGGACAGTTCGAGCGGCAGGCGCTTTTCGACCAGCATGCGCATGATGCCCAGCGCGTGGCGGCGCAGCGCGAACGGGTCTTTTTCGCCCGTTGGCTGCAGGCCGATGGCCCAGATGCCCACCAGCGTTTCGAGCTTGTCGGCCAGTGCGACGGCCACGCCCGTATCGCTGGCTGGCAGGGCGTCGCCGGCAAAGCGCGGCTGGTAGTGCTCGGACGCTGCGCGCGCGACTTCATCGTGCTCGCCATCGTGGCGCGCGTAGTACGTGCCCATGATGCCTTGCAGTTCCGGAAACTCGCCGACCATGTCGGTGAGCAGGTCGGCCTTCGACAGGCGCGCGCCGCGTTCGGCGAGCGAGGCGTCAAAGCCCAGGCGCGTGGCGATATAGGTGGCCAGCTTGGTCACGCGTTCGCTGCGTTCGGCCTGCGAGCCCAGTTTGTTGTGGTACACGACGTTGCTGAGTGCCGGCAGGCGCGACTCGAGCGTTTTCTTTTTATCCTGCTCGAAGAAGAACTTGGCGTCCGACAGGCGCGGGCGCACGACGCGCTCGTTGCCGCCGACGATCGCGGACGGGTCGTCGGTGGCGATGTTCGACACGATCAGAAAGCGCGAGCGCAGCTTGCCGTCGGCGTCCGTCAGCGCGAAATATTTCTGGTTCGTCTGCATCGTCAGGATCAGGCATTCCTGCGGCACGGCCAGAAATTCTTCTTCAAAACGGCATTCGTAGACGACCGGCCATTCGACCAGGGCCGCGACTTCATCGAGCAGCGACTCGGGCATCAGGACCTGATCGGCGCCGGCTTGTTCGAGCAACTGCGCGCGGATGCTGTCCTTGCGCGCCTGCGGCGAGGTGATGACCTTGCCCTCGGTTTCCAGCGTGTTCGCGTACTGATCGGCATGCGCGATCGCGATGACGCCGCCATGCGACAGGAAGCGGTGGCCGGCGGTCTCGCGACCGGCTTCCAGGCCGAACGCGCTCAAGCGCAGCACCTGTTCGCCGTGCAGCGCGAGCAGCCGGTGTACCGGGCGCACGAACTGCACGGTGTCGCCGTTCGGGCGCTGGTAGCTCATGAGCTTCGGAATCGGCAGCTTGTTCACCGACTCCTGCAGCACATCCTGCAGGGCACCGGTCAGCGCACTGCCAGCGGCGGTGTAGGTGTAGAAGAAGCTTTCGGTCTTGCCGTCGGGGGCGCGTTCGAGCTGGTCGATCGTCAGGTCGGGAAAGCCCAGTGCGGCCAGCTTCTTGGCTAGCGGCGCACTCGGGTTGCCTTCCTTGTCCAGCGCCACCGTCACCGGCAGCACTTTTTCGCGGATCGCCTTGTCGGGCGAGGTGTCGCGCACATTGGTGATCGAGACCGCCAGGCGGCGCGGCGTGGCGTGGGTGGTGACGACGCTGTCGGCTTCGAGGAAGTCGCGCGCTTTCAGGCCATTCGCGATGCCGGCGGCAAAGGCGTTGCCCAGCTTGACGAGCGCCTTCGGCGGCAGTTCTTCGGTCTGCAGTTCGACGAGGAGTGTTTGATTCATGGTCTGTTCTGTTCTTTTCAGGCTGCGGCTTGGCTAGCGGCTGGTTCGGCTGGTTCGACCCGGGCGGCCATCGGGAAGCCGAGCTTTTCGCGCGAGTCGTAATACGCTTGCGCCACCAGGCGCGACAGCGTGCGCACACGGCCGATGTAGGCGGCGCGCTCGGTCACGGAAATGGCGCCGCGCGCATCCAGCAGGTTGAAGCTGTGCGAGGCCTTCATGATCTGCTCGTAGGCCGGCAGCGTGAGCGCCAGTTCAACCAGGCGCTTGGCTTCCGATTCGTGGTTCGCAAACGCCTGGAACAGCATCTCGGTGTTGGAGTGTTCGAAGTTGTAGGTCGACTGCTCGACCTCGTTCTGGTGGAACACGTCGCCGTAGCTCAGTGACTTGGTCTTGCCGTCTTCTTGCCATTCGGTCCAGACCAGGTCGTACACGTTCTCGACGCCCTGCAGGTACATGGCCAGGCGCTCGATGCCGTACGTGATCTCGCCCAGCACCGGCTTGCAATCGAGCCCGCCCACTTGCTGGAAGTAGGTGAATTGCGTCACTTCCATGCCGTTCAGCCAGACTTCCCAGCCCAGGCCCCAGGCACCCAGCGTCGGGCTTTCCCAGTCATCCTCGACAAAGCGCACGTCGTTCTTTTTCAGGTCCAGGCCCAGTGCCTCGAGCGAACCGAGATACAGGTCGAGGATGTTTTCGGGCGCCGGTTTGAGCGCGACCTGGAACTGGTAATAGTGCTGCAGCCGGTTCGGGTTCTCGCCGTAGCGGCCATCCTTCGGGCGGCGCGACGGCTGCACATAGGCGGCGCGCCATGGCTCCGGGCCGATCGCGCGCAGGAAGGTACCGGTGTGGAAGGTGCCGGCGCCGACTTCCATGTCGTAGGGCTGGAGCAGTGCGCAACCCTGTTTGTCCCAGTAGGACTGCAGGGTGAGGATGATTTGCTGGAATGTGAGCATGTCGAGTGGAACGCGGCCCGTGGACCGTGAACGCGGTATGTTTGCCAAATGGCCAATTCTACTGAATTTTTCGTACCCTCTGGGAAGGGATTTGGGTAGCGTGGGCGGCGATGCCGTCCGCGCTACGCTTTCTTGCGCAGATAGCGGCGCCCGGCGAACCAGGCGCCGAGCAGCATGCACGCCCCCAGCAACAGGAATGACCCGCTCCCCAGGCGAATGAACGGGGTCATGCCGGTCGCGCCGCGCACGGTGGCAGCCAGCACGCCGTCCGTGTAGAACGGCAACGCGTGCGTGAGATTGCCGCGGCGGTCGATGATGGCGGTGGCGCCGTCGTTGGTCGCGCGCAGCATCGGGCGGCCCGTCTCCAGCGTGCGCATGCGCGAAATCTGCAAGTGCTGCGGAATCGCGACCGATTGGCCATACCACGACAGGTTCGACACGTTCAGCAGCAGCGTCGCCGGTTGCGGCGCATTGCGCAGCTGGTAGGCGATCTCTTCGCCGAATACGTCTTCGTAGCAGATATTCGGCAGCACCAGCTGGTCCTTGACCGCGAATGGCGCCTGCAGCGCGGCGCCGCGGGTGGCGTCATTCAGCGGAATGTCGAGCATGTCCGTCACCCAGCGAAAGCCCGGCGGGATGAATTCGCCGAACGGCACCAGGTGTGCCTTGTCGTAGCGGTACACGGTGGCCTGGGGCTGCGGCGTCAGCGTGACCAGGCTGTTGCCGTACTTGCCCGGGCCGTCCAGCAGCGGCATGCCGATGACCAGCGTGCTGCCGCTGGTGGTGGCGTAACGCTGCAGACCCGCCAGGTAACCCTCGGGCAGGTGTTGCGGGAAGGTCGGGATCGCCGTTTCGGGCGTGGCGATCAGGTCGGCTGGCGCCGCCGTGATCATGCCCTGGTAGCGCGTCAGGATGCTGTTCAAGAATTCGGCGTCGAACTTGCGGTCTTGCGCGATATTGCCTTGTAACAGGCGCACGCTGATCGGCTGGCCGACATCCTGCGTCCATTCAACAGTGCGCAGGCCTGCGCCGCCCAGCAGCAGGACAGCCATCAGCCCCATTGCCGGCCAGCGCGCGCGCTGGGTCAGCATGGCGAAACAACCGGCGCTGACGCCCACGACGATGCCCATGCCATACACGCCGATCAGCGGCGCGTAACCGGCCAGTGGCGCCAGATCATGTGCGTAGCCCGACGAGGCCCACGGAAAGCCCGTAAATACCCAGCCGCGCAGCCATTCCGACACGCCCCAGGTCACGGGCAGCACCAGCAGCAGGAAGGCGGCCACCGGCAGCGACCAGCGGCGGCGCAGCCAGGTGGCCACGCCAGCGGTAAATGCGCCCCACAGGCCCATATACAGGCACAGCAGGCTCAAGCCCACCACCGCCAGCACGGCCGGCAGGTGGGCGAAATCGGTCATGAAGACGTATAGCCAGTGCACGCCGGCCAGCGTCCAGCCAAAGCCGAAGGCCCAGCCGATCAGCGTGGCGCGCTTGACGGACGGGCTCATGCCGACCTGGTAGAACAGCCAGGCCAGCGACAAAAATTGCAGCGGCCACCAGCCAACGGGCTGGAATGACAGCAGGGACGAGGCGCCGGCGAGTGCAGCGCCCAGCAGCAGCAGGGCCGAGGGCTTGTTGGCGCGCAGCGCCGGGACCGGCGCTGCGGCTGGAGAGGTACGGCGACGCAGCATCAGTCGTGTTCGTCGTCCGCCAATGGCAGTTTTTCGACCAGCAGGACGTGGATCTGGCGCGCGTCGGCGCGCAGCACTTCGAAGCGCACACCGTGCAGATCGAACACTTCGCCCTTGTGCGGCATGTGGCCGAGATGGCTGGCGACCAGGCCGCCAACAGTGTCGACATCGTCGTCCGGCAAGTCGGTGCCAACTTCGTCGTTGAACTGTTCGATCTCGGTGAGCGCCTTGACGCGCCAGCGCGGGCCGAGCTGGCCTTCGCGGATCGAGATCACGTTGTCTTCTTCTTCGTCGAAATCGTATTCGTCCTCGATGTCGCCGACGATCTGCTCGAGCACGTCTTCAATCGTGATCAGGCCAGCCACGCCGGAATACTCGTCGACCACGATCGCCATGTGATTGTGGTTGGCGCGGAAGTCGCGCAGCAACACGTTCAGGCGTTTCGATTCGGGAATAAACACGGCCGGACGCAGCTTGGTGCGCACGTCGAATGATTCTTCGGCGTAGTAGCGCAGCAAATCCTTGGCCAGCAGGATGCCCACGACCTTGTCGCGTTCGCCTTCGATGGCGGGGAAGCGGGAGTGGGCGGTCTCGAGCACGTAGGGCATCCACTCTTCGATGGGCTTCGTGATATCGATCACGTCCATCTGGGAACGGGGCACCATGATGTCGCGCGCAGACAGGTCGGACACCTGGAACACGCCTTCGATCATCGACAGGGCGTCGGCATCGAGAAGGTTGCGTTCGTGGGCGTCGTGCAGGACTTCGAGCAGCTCTGCGCGGTTTTCAGGCTCGGGGGAGATGAATGCGGTCAACCTTTCCAGCAGGGACCGATGGGGTTTGGCGTCCGGACGGACGTCACTGGGATACTCGGGCATAGTTGGCGAGAAGCCGTTGTTGCGATGGGCGTAGGATACACCAAAAGGCACATTGCCTGTTTTTGATGCAGGCGTGCGGCCTGAGCGGCAGGCACGCCGCCGCTCAGGTCAGGCTGACGCTCAAGCCATTTTCACTCAGTCCGCATACGGATCCGGGAACCCCAACACTTCCATGATGTCGCGCTCGAACTGTTCCATTTCTTCGGCGTCGTCGTCGTTGTCGTGGTCCCAGCCCTGCGCATGCAGCACGCCGTGCACGACCAGGTGCGCCGTGTGTTCCTCGACAGTTTTCTTTTGCTCGTCGGCTTCGCGCTGCAGCACGTCGGTGCACAGCACGATGTCGGCCTTGACCGGATCGTCGTCGGCCAGGTCTTCATCTTCGTTATAGGCGAAGGTGAGGACGTTGGTTGCGTAGTCCTTGCCCCGATACGCCAGGTTCAGCGCCTGGCCTTCGGCCGCGTCGACAAAGCGCAGGGTCAGTTCGGCCGGCCCCAGCAGGGCAGCCTCGACCCAGGTGCGCAGCGTGGCTTCCGGCAGCAGGCTTTCCAGGCGCGGGTCAGCGAACTGGACCTCGAGTTCAAGCGGATGTTTTTTTTCTTGCATTTTTCACCGGGATCGGTTTGGGGAGATCGGCCAGTTCCTGCACCGAATTGTCGGATTCGTAGGCATCGATGATGCGCCCGACCAGCGGGTGGCGCACCACGTCCACGCTCGAGAACTGGGAAAACGCGATGCCGCGCACATCCCTGAGCACGTGCATGGCGTCGACCAGGCCGCTGCGCTGGTTCTTGTGCAGGTCGACCTGGGTCACGTCGCCCGTGATCACGGCCTTGCTGCCAAAACCGATGCGGGTCAGGAACATTTTCATCTGCTCGACAGTGGTGTTCTGCGCTTCATCGAGGATGACGAACGCGTGGTTCAGCGTGCGTCCGCGCATGTACGCCAGCGGGGCGATCTCGATCACCTGCTTTTCGAACAGCTTTTGCGTGCGGTCGAAACCGAGCAGGTCGTACAGCGCATCGTACAGCGGGCGCAGGTACGGGTCGACCTTTTGTGCCAGGTCGCCCGGCAGAAAGCCCAGGCGCTCGCCAGCCTCGACTGCCGGACGGGTCAGGATGATGCGCTTGACGGCGTCGCGCTCGAGCGCGTCCACCGCGCAGGCCACGGCCAGGTAGGTCTTGCCAGTGCCGGCCGGACCCACGCCGAAGGCGATGTCGTGGTTCAGCACATCGTTGAGGTACTGGATCTGGTGCGGCGTGCGCCCGCGCAAGTCGCTGCGGCGGGTTTTCAGGGTCGGGCTGTCGACGTCGTTGGGGGCAACGTCGTCCTGTGCCATGTCGGGCACGGCCTTGACGGCCTTGATGCCCTTGATGGCGCGCGGCTCGCCGCCCGGCGCATCGAGGCTGCGCGGCTTGATGCCGGCGCGCTGCTCGACCAGGGCCAGCTGCACTTCTTCGATCGGCACGACCTTGTTGGCAACCGCGTAGAAGCGTTCGAGCAATTCGACGGCGCGCTCGGCGTTGTCGCCGTTGACGATGAATTTCTCGCCACGGCGAAACACGGTCACGTCGAGCGCAGCCGAGATCTGGCGCAGGTTTTCATCGAGTGGACCGCACAGGTGGGCAAGCCGCGTGTTGTCGAGCGGCTCAGGGATGAAGTAGGAGGGCTGGGTTGGCTGTGTTTTCAACTGGCGATGGCAATCGTATCAAGGTTGGCGACGAGTTCGCCGCGCAAATAATAATCGTGGCTGGCGCTGATGCGCACATCGACCAGTTGGCCGATGTGCTGGACACTGGCTGCGTCCACGGGGAACAGGACCACGCGGTTGTTCTCGGCGCGGCCCTGGAGCTGGGTTGCGTCTTTTTTGGCATACCCTTCGACCAGCACGCGCTGCACGCTGCCGACCATCGCGGCGCTGTGCTTGCGGGTGTTGGCGTCGATCAGCGCCTGCAGGCGCTGCAGGCGCGCCAGCTTGACCTCGTGCGGCGTGTCGTCGTCGAGGTTGGCGGCCGGCGTGCCGGGGCGCTTGCTGAAGATGAAGCTGAAGCTGTTGTCGAAATTCACGTCGGCCACCAGCTTCATCATCGCCTCGAAATCGGCCTCGGTTTCACCGGGAAAGCCCACGATGAAGTCGGACGAGAACGTGATGTCGGGGCGCACCGCACGGATGCGGCGGATGATCGATTTGTATTCGAGGCCCGTGTAGCCGCGCTTCATGGCCGACAGGATACGGTCCGAGCCATGCTGCACAGGCAGGTACAGGTGATTCACCAGTTGCGGGATCTTGGCGTAAGCATCGATCAGGCGCTGGCTGAATTCCTTCGGGTGGCTGGTCACGAAGCGCAGGCGCTCGACGCCGGGGATCTCGGCGATGTATTCGAGCAGCAGGGCGAAGTCGGCGATTTCGCCGCTTGCCATGGTGCCCCGGAACGCATTCACGTTTTGGCCCAGCAGCATGATTTCCTTGACGCCTTGCGCGGCCAGGCCCGCGACCTCGGTCAGCACGTCTTCGAAGCGGCGCGAGACTTCCTCGCCACGGGTGTACGGGACGACGCAGTAGCTGCAGTACTTGCTGCAACCTTCCATGATCGACACATACGCCACCGGGCCGTCGACCTTGGCCGGCGGCAGGTGGTCGAATTTTTCGATCTCGGGAAAGGCGATGTCGACCTGGGCGACGCCGGTCGTGCGCCGGTCACTGATCAGCTTGGGCAGGCGGTGCAGCGTTTGTGGGCCAAACACGACATCGACAAACGGCGCGCGCTTGATGATGGCCTGGCCTTCTTGCGATGCGACACAGCCGCCCACGCCGATGACGAGGTCCGGCTTGTTGCGCTTGAGTTCACGCAGGCGGCCTAGATCGGAGAACACTTTCTCTTGCGCTTTTTCGCGGATCGAGCACGTGTTGAGCAGGATGACATCTGCGTCTTCCGGCTTGTCGGTACGTACCAACCCGTCCGAGGCGCCAAGGACATCGACCATCTTGTCCGAGTCGTACTCGTTCATCTGGCAACCGAAGGTTTTGATAAAGACTTTTTTCTGCATGGAGAGGGTAGTTGGGGACGAATTGCTGCGCTGACAAGGAAGGAAGACCAGTTTACCGTAATTCGGGTTTGACCCGAAAAAAACTCCCGCACGGAAGAACGAATCATTCCTAAGGGAATGCCTAATTTCTTTACTTTAAGTAATTATCGTTTTATTTACAATGTTAAATGTCCGCTAGCGACGTTACTTTATTTTCGCCCCAGGATGGCGCTGGATGCATGAAGTATTTCTCTATGTAAATCAATGAGTTCCGTGATCATTCTGATTGGAAAAATTTATCAGGGAAATCTCTTGCGTGCGCCACAATGTGCCCCCATGTGCTGAAATGCAAACGTGACAAGCTTTCCATACGTTAGCTTGATTTCTAACAAGGAGTCACGTGCGCGGGGTCGGCGTCGACCTGGCGCGCACCGCCATAATTTGTTTGAAAGACAAGTGCGCTTTCGGAAACTACGTGGTGCACGGCAGGACCGGAATTCTTAAGGAACTACTCAGATTCACCCTGTTTAATTCCTGAACACGTTCCGGGAACTTAAGTCGAAGATATGTTGTCTTCTACAAAGGTTCATAAGGGAACTATTTTAACCAACTCGTGAGGTAATATCATGTCACAGCAACATCACGCTCTGTCGTCGCAAGAGAGTTACAACCCGAACCACCTGCTCGACATCCTGCTGGGCAAGATGCAGCTGAAAAACGATGCTGCGTTGTCGCGCATGCTCGAGGTGGCGCCGCCCGTGATCAGCAAGATTCGCCACCACCGCCTGCCGGTCGGCGCCTCGCTGCTGATTCGCATGCACGAAGTGACGGGCATGAGTATCCGTGACCTGCGTGACCTGATGGGCGATCGCCGCACCAAGTACCGTCTGTCGGATGCACAAGGTCGTCCAAAGCCAGAAGAAAAAGCAGCAGCCGCCGCTGCCGCAGCAGCTCAGCAGGCGGGCCAGCCAGCACAGGGTCAGGCAGGCCAGTCGGGCGACGTGACGCCAAAAACCGGTAATTATGCGCACTGAAATCGAGGGCATGGCAGACGTTTCTGTCATGCCTTCGTTGTTGGCGTGCCGCGGCGCCGCCTGAGTGGCGCCGTACAGCAGTTCATCCCGTATTCCCTGATTCCGTTCTGCGGTTTACGCCAACAGGATGGCGGTCATCTCTTCAAATTGCAGTTCCGTCTCGCGGAACACGTGCAACCACGCTTCCTCGGATAATCCCAGCGCGTTCCAGGCGACACTCGATACCGTCGGCACCACTTCGTGCGCATAGCCCGCCAGATCGAGCGCATGCGCTACCGCGCTCGCCACATGCACGATGGTGGCCAGGAAGCCCGCACCCGGCAGCTCCGGCTGGCCATAGAACGCGATGGCCTGGCGCAACGTGTCCGAGAATTGCCAGTGCTCTGCCAGCGCCCGGCCTGCCAACACGTGGTCGACACCCAGCATGGCGCGCTCCGTCTCGAGCAGATCGCCATCGACGCGCTCGCATTCACGCAGGACCGCGTCGTATCGTTCCGGATAACGCGTCACCAGCACCAGGCGCCCGATGCCGTGCAACAAGCCGGCCGTGAACGCCACGTCCGGGTTGAAGTGCATGTGACGCGCCAGCACCCGCGCGCAAGCGGCCGTGGCGATCGACAAGCGCCAGAAGGCCTTGTCGTTGAACGCGGGACAGCGGCCGCTGGGAAAGCAGCCCGTGATCGATGCCGCCATGATCAGGTTGCGTGTGGCTTGCACGCCGAGGTACGTCAATGCCTGCTGGATCGTCGTGACCTTGACCTGCAGGCCGAAGGCGGACGAATTGGCCAGGCGCAGTGTTTTGGCAGTCAGTGCCTGGTCAAGGGCGACTTTCTTTGCCAGCAAGGCGAGGTCAGCATCTTCCTGGTCGATGCTACCCAGCAGCTCCATGACGACAGCGGGCAGCGAGGGCAGGTCGTCCAGGCCGGCGGTCAGTTCATCAAGGGTCATGGCGCCACCTGCCGCTCGAGCCGGTAATCCTCGACGTAGCGGCGCAGCAGGTTGCCGGCCCAGTCGCTGTCGTCGTCGCGGTCGTGGCGGCGAAACACGAGGTCCAGCCGCGCCTGCACCGCTGCTGCGTCCGGCGCTTGGTGCGCTTCCACGCGCGCCACCGGCACCATGTCGATCTGATGGCGCACGATCGACGCGATGATCGCCTCGCTCAAGACCGTGCCTCTGGCCAGCAATACCAATCCGTTGCTATCGAGCAGTTCGTCCGACAGCACCATGCCCGGTAAAGCGCTGGCCACCGGGACCAACTCGTGATCGTCGCTCATGGTTTCCTCCATTCAATACTGAAGCGATGGTATCACTGGTGTGCGTGCACTTCACGGCGGCGCTGGAATATGTCGCTTCCATGCCGCAGATCGCCAGGTGGAGCGCAGCGACAAAATGTTGTAGGCTTTTGTAATCCTCTTCATTTTTCCAGGAACCTCGTGAAACTCTACTTCAGCCCCGGCGCCGGCTCCCTCGCGCCCCGTATCGCCTTGATTGCCGCCGGCTTGCCCTTTGAGAGCGAGCTCGTCAACTTGCGCACCAAGGTGACCGCGAGCGGCGACGATTTCCGCGCCATCAATGCCAAGGGCTACGTGCCTGCGCTAGCGCTGGACGATGGCCGCCTGGTGACCGAGACCCAGGTCATCCTGCAATATGTGGCCGACCAGGCCCCGGACAGCGCTCTGGCGCCCGCTCACGGCACCTTCGAACGCTATGGGCTGATGGAATGGCTGTCATGGACATCGACCGAGCTGCACAAGCGTTTTTCGCCCATCTTCGCGCCTGGCGCCTCGAAAGAAGCCAAGGAAGCAGCCTGGGCTAACCTGGCGGCGCCACTGACGTATGTGGCTGACCAGATCGGCGCCGACGGTTACCTGATCGGGGACCGCTTTACTGTGGCCGACGCTTACCTGTTTACCGTCCTGAACTGGGTCGGTTTCACCAGATTCTCGCTGGAGAGCTGGCCTGCATTGCAAGCTTATCAGGCGCGTATCCGGACGCTGCCGGCGGTGCAGGAAGGTTTGCGCCAGGAAGGACTGCGATAGCCTGCGGGCAGGGCAGATACGGCACGGCGGTGACACGTCAGGTGCTAGGTCGCACAACTGGAACACGATGACCACGCTGTATAGTCTGTGTCACGACGGCGCCATCCGCCCGGCGCCTGTCTGAACAGGCAATTGCCGTCTTCAATGCAATGCGACGTCAGCGCCGCTTTGTCTCCGAATTGCTTATGCGATTATCGCGTGCTGGAATTGACGATTATGCTGGCAATGCTGTCCCGATCTCTTCGCATTATAAAAACGCCTGCATCTGAAAGGCCAGTTGCAGAAATTGCCATCACTTTGCATGCCGATAGCGCCACATTGCGCGCAGTCGTAAAAAGTTGACTGTGGTAAATATGCAGCGCTCGGCAATCTTGGCACCCATCTTTTAGGCATTTCGTCATGCCGAACTCGCAATAATTTCCGATTTATTTGACACAGTCATCACGAATGCTGTCAGTCGGATAATCAATTCTCTTATCAAGACTTTCATTCGCCTTAAATCACCCCGGATTTTGACTTTTTGGTATTCCCGACGGTTTTTTTTGAAGGTATAGTCTTCTAACTCCCTTGCCTCCAAGCATCAAAAAGCAAGCCGCAACACCTCGCATTTGTCGGCCCATTGCCGACGCTGGCCATCCGGCAACGGTGGCACGGCACCACAGTCTCTCTTTGCATCACGCATTTTCGACGAGTACACCTTATGCCCAATTTCTCCCGTCTTCAGATTGCATTCAAGAACGTCTACGTCCGCATCCTCGCCGTCATCCTGGTGGGCATGCTGGTGGCGCTGGCTATCTTCAAATCCAATGTGCCGCAGGACACGCGCCAGGTCGTCCATTCGCAGAACATCGCCGAGATCACCGCGCTGGTGGGCCAGAAGGCCCGTCTGGAATACCTGCTCATTGCCAAACCGCTGTCGGAAGCGCCGCGCTACATCTACAAGTTCAAGGATTCGGCTGCGCTGAACGTCGTCAAGGTGCCGAGCACGTCGCACCTGTCGCTTGAGCGCGAAGTGCTGCTCAAGAATGCGATTCCGTATTCGATCGCCAAGGACGACTACCTGGCGGCCCACGAAGCCGTGATGGACGAGGGCGAAAGCACGCTCGCGCGCACTGGCAGCTTCTTCAAGCAGAACGCGTTCAATATCGCCATCGTGCTGCTGGTGCTGTACCTGATCAAATTCGGCATGCCGGGCACGGGCATGAGCGCGTCGGTCATCAGCCCGGACAAGCTCAAGGGCAGCATGGATGACCTGATTGGCATGGAAGACATCAAGCAGGAAGTGCTGCACCTGGAAGAAATGATCCGCAACCGCGCCGAGTACCAGTCGCACAATATCGACAAGCCGTTCAATGTGATGCTCACCGGCCCGGCCGGCACCGGCAAGACCAAGCTGGTCGGCTACCTGGCCAAGCGCCTGAACCTGCCGATGATTTCGGCGTCCGGCTCGGCGCTCGAATCGGGCTATGTCGGCGGCGGCTCCAAGGCGCTGAACGCCCTGCACCGCAAGGCTTGCGCCAAGGGCAAGTGCATCATTTTCCTCGACGAAGCGCAAAGCCTCTTCATGCCGCGTGGCCGCAGCGAAAAGAAATGGGAAGACGACACCGCCAACACGATGCTTGGCCTGCTCGACGGCGTGAAAAGCGACAAGGGCGCGGGCGTCATCTGGATCGTTGCCTCGAACTTCGACGACAGCTCGACCGACATGGACGAAGCGATGCTGCGCCGCTTCTCGGTCAAGATCAACTTCCGCCTGCCGAACAAGACCGAGCGCCGCGAACTGCTGCGCAGCTTCCTGTCGCGCAAGAAGGACGGCCTCGTCGACTGGAACGACCTGAACCTGGACCAGGTCGCCGAGATCACCCAGAACCTGAGCCCGGCGCTGCTGGAAACCGTGGTCGAACGCGCCAGCATGCTGTCGATCCAGGAAAAGACGATCATTAATACGAACCTGCTGTTTCGCGCCTACGAGCGCGCCACGATCGGCCTGACCGACCGCGCCACGACACTCGACAAGCACAAGCAGCGCGAGCGGATCGCCCTGCATGAGCTGGGCCACTTCTTCATGCAGATCGACCCGTTCCTGCGTCAGGGAATGACGCTGGCCGAAGTCAAGGAGCGCTCGCACCTGCTCAAGATCAGCACCGAGGCAGTGTCGAAGATCGGCGCACTGGGTTACGTGCTGCAGTCGGGCGAAGACATGTCGCTGCGCACGCTGGAAGAACTCGAGCGCGACGTGGTGGGACTGTACGGCGGCGTCGCGGCCGAAGAACTGTTCTATGGCCCGCGTGGAATTTCGGTGGGCAGCCAGAACGACATCGAGAAGATCACCAGGATGCTCAACCTGATGGTGAGCCGCCTGTCGATGTATTCGCGCTCGAAGATCGATTACAGCCAGCTGCAGAAGGATATCGGCGGCGAGCACACCGTGCGCCTGGTCGAAGAAAAGGCCGATGCGCTGTACAGCTACACGCTGGACGCGATCCGCGATTACAAGCTGGTGATGGAGTCGCTCAAGGACACGCTGCTGGAGCAGTACGTGCTGTCGAAGGACGAGGTGTTTGCGCTGCTGGAACAACGCAGCGAAATGTTGCTGCCGCAATTGCACGGACAGCGCTGCGCGAAGCTGACCTTGTGCGAGGAAGAAGTGGCGGCGTAAGGCGGGTGAGGGTGGTGCAGGATTGATGCGCCAAAGGCAGCCGGCGCGTCACGCGCGCACAAAGTCGGCTAGCATGGCAGCATCGCCACAGCCGGGCCGCCCCGCATGCACAAGCACGACGAACTGCGCAAGTCCAAACTGATCGCTCTCGGCTTCTTTGTCGGCGCGGCCGTGCTGTTCGTGGTCAGCCTGCTGCTGCCGCAGACCTGGTGGACAGGCCTGTTGCGCGCGTTTTCCGAAGCCGCGATGGTCGGCGCGCTGGCCGACTGGTTCGCGGTGGTGGCGCTGTTCCGGCGTATCCCGATCCCGATCATCTCGCGTCACACCGCCATCATCCCCGGCAACAAGGACAAGATCGCCGACAACCTGGCGCTGTTCGTGCGCGAAAAATTCCTCGACACCGAGTCGATCCTCAAGCTGATCCGTCGCCACGATCCGGTGCAACTGCTGGCCGACTGGCTGGCCAAACCCGCCAACACCGAACTGATGGGCGCGCACCTGGTGCGCGCCGCCACCTTCATGCTCGACTTCATCGAGGATGCGCCGGTGCAGAACGTCATCCGGCGCGCGGTGCACACGATGGTGCGCAGCGTCGACTTGTCGACCTCCAGCGGCGCGATCCTCGAGAGCCTGACGCGCGGCCGGCGCCACCAGCAACTGCTCGACGAAGGCATCCGCCAGCTCGCCCATCTGCTGGACAACACCGAGACCCAGGGCGCCATCGCCGACGGCATCGTCGACTGGCTCAAGGAAGACTACGCGTTTGTCGAACGCATGCTGCCATCCGAACTGATTGGCCGGAAGGGCGCCGACATCGCCGTGCGACTGGCGTCGGGCGTGCTCAACAAGGTCGCGGCCGACCCGGCGCACCCGCTGCGCGCACGCTTTGACGAGTACGTGGCCGATTTCATCGAGCGTCTGAAAGTTGACCCGGATTTCCTCGCCAAGGCCGACGACGTCAAGCGCTACCTGCTTGAAGACGCCACGTTCAACGGCTACGTCGGTTCGCTGTGGGCCGAGCTGAAGG
Source organism: Massilia sp. MP_M2 (assembly GCF_039123635.1). Classification (NCBI taxonomy): domain Bacteria; kingdom Pseudomonadati; phylum Pseudomonadota; class Betaproteobacteria; order Burkholderiales; family Oxalobacteraceae; genus Massilia; species Massilia sp. MP_M2. The sequence goes on along the minus strand of NZ_JBCHJF010000004.1, from coordinate 11,429 downwards.
CATGGCTCAAGCGCGACCTGGCCAGCGACGATTCGAGCATGCGCCGCCGCATCGTTGGCATGGGCGCCTGGATCGGCAAGGCGTTGGGCGACGATCCTCAGCTGCGCCAGTCGCTGCAAGAAAACCTCGAGGCCGCCGCGCGCGGCGTGGCGCCCGAATTCGCGGGCTATCTGACGCGCCACATCGCCGACACCGTCAAGCAATGGGACGACCGCGAAATGTCGGCCCAGATCGAACTCAATATCGGCAAGGATCTCCAATACATCCGCATCAACGGCACCATCGTGGGTGGGATGATCGGCGTGATCCTGTACCTGTTGTCGCACCTTCCCGCACTGCTGCGCTAAGCCAAGGAACCCCGATGCACACGCTTTCCCTGAACGACTGGCTCGCCGCCCACCCCGACATCGAAGCCTTGCCCGAGCGCGATCTGTACGTCGTGGCCCGCTACATGATTCCCGTCGACGCCAGCCTGGCACAGGGCTGCCTGGAAGCGTCCGGCATCCCGGCGATGCTGGCCGACGCGCACCTGATGCAGACCGACCTGCTGCTGGCGCCCGCGCTGGGCGGCGTGCGGCTGTTAGTGCCGGCCGAGCATGTGCAGGCGGCGCACGAGGTGTTGCTGGCGCTGGCGCGCGGGGATTTTGCGCTCGATGAGGATGCGCCGGATGGAGAGTGGCAAACGCCGACCTGACCGCCTCGGCCTGCCGCTTATTCCGGCCGGCCGTGCTTGACGATCGCCTCGAAGTGCTCAAGCAGCCCGTCGGCCACCTTGTCCCAGGTGTTCTCCAGTGCATAACCACGTAGCCGCGCCGGGTCCCAGTCATTTTTTAGCGCCATGCCGATGGCGTGCGCGAACGGCGCCGGCTCGCGGGCGTCGACCAGGATGCCCAGGTCCGGTCCCGTGATGATCTCGGGTACGCCCCAGGTGCGATGGGCGACCACCGGCGTGGCGCAGGCCATGGCCTCGAGCACGACATTGGGCCAGCCTTCCTTTTCGCTGGCCAGGCAAAACACGTCGGCCGCAGAGTACCAGGCGTGCAGGTCGGTGTTCAGTACGGCGCCCGCCCAGACGACATGTTCGGCGATCCCGAGTTCGGTTGCCAGCGCGCGCAGATCGGCTTCGCAGTCGCCTTCCTCGCCCCCTTGCCCGACGATGATGAAGCTCAGATCCGTGTGCCCCCCGGCGCGCAGCATGGCATGGGCGCGCAGCAGGATATCCACGCCCTTGCGTGGCACCAGGTGCGACACCGACAGCATGTAGCGGCGGTCGGTGCGCAAGCCCAGCGCCGCGCGGGCGTCCATCTTTGCCGTGGGACGAAAACGTGCCGTGTCCACGCCATTGGTGGACGCGTAACCCTTGTCCGGCGGCGCGCCCAGCCGGATGGCGCCATCCACCAGCGCCCTGGCGACGCCGAAGTAGCGCGCGCTATGGCGCAGCGCGAACAGCACTTGCCGGATCCGCACGGGAAACCGGGGAAGGTCGTTGATGTCGTGGCCGCGCAAGGTGACGACATAGGGTTTGCCGAGCATGCGGGCCAGCAGGGCGCCTGCAAACCCTTCCGGAAACGCCAAGTGGCAATCGAGCACGTCGATCTTGCCCTCGAGGCCATGGGCCGCGATGAACCGCCGCAGCGCGAACGCCAGGAAGACACCCTCCAGGGGCTTGAGTACCGCCGGGATCGAGAAGAACTTCGGGAAATACGTCGGATACGCGTTCGCGTCGGTCTGCGGCGCGATCTGGCTGCGGTTGACGTAGCGCGCAAAATACCGCTCGCCGGGGAACCAGGGAATGGGCGACACGACGATCAGGTCGACCTTGGCCGACAACGCATCCAGTCGCTGCTTGACGAACTGGGCATGCACCGGCATCCGTGGGTTGGGAAACATGGTTGCGATGCAAAGGATGCGGATGCGCTCGCTCACAGGTCGTCCATGACATCGGACAGGAAGCTTTTTGCTTTCGCTTCCCAGCTTTCGCTCTGGAGAAAGTCATCCAGGCGGGTGCGTGCGGCGTCAGACTGCACGGCGGGACCCGCTTCAATCGTGGCCAGGGCCGACGCCACCGCCTGCGGGAAAGCGTCCGGCGCAGCCAGCGTCAGGTAGGCGGCCAGCCGGGTCGCCTCGGGCAGGGGCGAGGCGATCACGGGCTTGCCCGTGGCCAGGTATTCCTTGAGCTTGAGCGGATTGATGTTCCAGGTCGACGCATCGACGACATACGGCAGGATGCACAGATCGAAGTGGGCGACGTGGCCGGGCAAGTCGGCATACGGCACTGCGCCTAAAAAGTGCAGGTTGGGCACATCATGAAATTCGCCGGGCTGGCGATCCACGACCGGACCGAGTACGACGAAGCTCGCCTGCGGCGACAGGCGCGCGGCGGCTCTGAGGGCCTGGCCGTCCACACGCTGGTCGAATACGCCGAACATGCCGACCACCGGATGCGGCAAGGCCGCCAGCGGGCTGTCAGGATCGGGGCTGGCGCCCGAGAAATGCGCCAGGTCCACGCCATGGGTCAGCAGGGTCGACGCGCTCGCGAATGGTGACCGGGTGTCGAGAATCGAGGTGGACGTGGCGATCATCAGATCGCAGGCATGCAGTGTTTGCTGTTCCAGACGATGCATCGCCGGGCCATTGATGCCATGCCAGTGCGTGAAGTCGTCGACGCAGTAGTAGATTTTGCGTTTGAAGATATGATCGCGAAACAGGCCGGGCACGATGGGCGAGGTACTCACCAGGATGGGATGCTTGCCCGGCGCCACATGCCGTAGCGCCTCATGCACGGCGCCCGAGAGAAGATGGTGATTCAGCGCGGTGGACGTGGGGCCCCGGAACGATGGCCACATGACCGGGTTGACGATATACGGGAACACGGCGTTGCTGGCCGACGGCGCGGAACAGCCATTGGCAATTTGCCGGGTGCGCTCTGGCGAGCGGGTTTTGAACCGGGTATGGGGCCGAATCCATGAATGAATGACCTGCATGGTCCGTTTAAAATCATGCAGGTTGAATCGTGGCGTGCGCAGGCCAATGGTATTGACCCAAATAACCTGAACGTGCGGAATGATCCGCAGGAATAAATGTTGGCAACTGGACGGGTGACGACCCCAATCGTCGGCAAAGACGACAAACACGTACTGGGACAACGGATGTTTAGGGTCTGGCATTATGGCCAATTGGTTCAGGACGTACTTGGTACAAAAGAGGGGAATGTGTAATTGCAGGAATAAAAACGACACACAATGTACATTGTCTCCCGTAATAAATAACACCGATTTTTTCCGGCAATGACAATTGTTATTATCATATCACCAGAGGTGCCAGCTGATGCCAAAATAAAGTGTCTGTCGCTTCAATCCAACTGACTCGTTATGCAGGAAAAATAGGCTTGGCAATGTCACGTGTTTATGCAGTACGCGCCCGGAACCCGGCGGCCATCTTATGGATTTCAGCAGTTAGTGGATGCCCCGTGATGCGAAGTGACAAATACCAGAGGCAAGCCAGGGGCAGGGCCGAGGCAAGAAGAACGAAAATCGGTGTGAATGAGGCAGGAAAGGCGAGTTTGAGAAACGCTGCACCCGCCATGCAAATAACCGCCACGGCGGCGCTGGGCCATAAAGCGATCAGCATGGTTGAAAGCCGGTGGCGAAAATAGATGTGCTGCTGGATTAGCAGCACGGGCATCGCAACGATGGTCGCGCCGCAAATCACCCACGAGAAGCTGCGAATGCTACCGTCAAACAGGGCAAAGGCAAATGCCACGCGCGAGGCAAGTGTGACCACGATCGGGAACGAGGCCAGGAACGGCTTGCCGATCGCCGTCATGGCCGCCGGGTAGTAGTTGAAAATCGTTCCGATTGCGCAGGCGACCAGCAAGCCGTCGATGGCCGGCACCGACGGCAGCCATTTTTCGCCGTACAGTACGGTGATGATGTCCGTGGCGAACACGTACGTCAATCCGAGCGCGGTCCAGGCAATGCCGGTCAACAGCGACGTTGCCTTGTTGAGCAAGGTGCCGACCGACTCGCCGCGATGGTGCGCCTGGGCGATGTACGACACCGACCCATAGTTTGCCGTGCTGCCGGCGATATGGAAAAAGATCGTGACGGTCGAATTGGCCCGGCTGAAAAAACCGACCAGGGTCGCATTGCCCAGTTTCCCGAGAAGGATATCGGGAATCGAATTGTTAATCGAGCTGAGGCAATTTGTAAGAAGCGAGCTCATCCCGAAATGCACGACGTCGCGCCAATGCCGGAACGATGGCATCCATGGAAGATATTTGGGCCGGAAGGGAATGTAGGCAATGGCGCACGTGATGATATTGACGAGATTGGCCCAGGCCATACTCAGCGCGCCAAAACCCATGAGGGCAAGGACGATGCAGGTGGCGGCCGAGGTTGCCGTACTCACCGCCGTGACCCATGCCTGTTTGCCCGCGGCGAAATCGCGTATCAGCAGGGAATTGGTGATGGAGCCAAACGGGATGAACACGAAGCAGATTGCGAGTACCTTCATTACAGGCACCATCTTGGGTTCATTGAACCATTCGCCAAACCAGTCGCTGCCGGCATAGATGGCGGCGGCAATCAACCATGAAGTGGTAAAAATCACGCCCGTGGCAGCGCGCAGCTTTTCCGGTGTCAGTTCTTTTTCGCGCTGCAGATAACTGCCGACGCCGAAATCCTGGAAAATATGCGCGATATTGATGAACACGATGGTCATCGAATAGATGCCGATATCGCTGGGGCTTAGTACGCGGGCCAGAAACAACGTGACGGCAAACTGGACAACGGTGCCGCCTGTCGAGGTGAAGAAGTTGATGAACAGGGAGCGCCGGATGTTCGCCATGGAATAAAGCCGCTTTTATTATGAATTATTTGGCACATTATGCACTGTGGCGCAGGGGTAGCCACGAATCGCTTGGCTGTCTTCCATCGCGTTCCCGCTGCCTTTGTCCGAGAAACCAGGATATTTCTGGGCTGGTAGGTATGCGCGGCATGCGTACCGTGCGTACGTGATCGACGAGGGCGATGCGAGGATGCGAAATTATATCGGGCAGACAGCGCCACATGGCAACTGGATCAGCACTTGCCTGACACGTTGGAAGAGGGGATCCTGGCGGCCACAGGTGGACAGTTCGGATTCACCGAAGCGCCATGTGTGCTGAGTTTCAGCGGCTGAGGAAACGACAATGAGCCCGCAATCATCATTGGCCGATGGCGCTTGGCATTGAGGTCGTTAAATCGCGCTGATTTTTTCTGAACAATCGATTTATTAAATTGAACTGCTGCGATATTCAACATCGACACCGCTGCGTTTTTTGATGCCATATCAAAATTCGCAGACAGTTTTGCCGCGCTGGCGCGACCGGCGACCGGCGACCTGCAACCGGCGACTGGTCGCCGCCGACGCCTCCAGCCCGAACGGGCAAAGGCTGTCACGAAGCGATTGCGCAACGTGGGGCGCAAGCGATTATCCCTACCCGCAAGAACGCCAGCCCATGGGAGGACCAACGCCCTGGACGATGGCTCTTGTTCTCGCGCTGCCCGGCCAGGCGAACCGAGAAACTACGGTGCTGTTTTCCACTACCCGCGACGTTGATATTGCGACTATCGCGCAGCCCCCGTACTCCTGATGTCGGGCTGGGCATCATTTTCCTTTGATGCTGAAAAGACAATCACGGCATGGCGTGTGAGTGGGTAACACCATCGATCGGGGCCATATGTCTGAAGGCAATTAAATTTTTTATTGTGAATGTTTTTCCACTGCAACTGAGCGCATAATTAAGTCGCGACAACGGCAACCCCCGATTTCACCCAACCGTTACTTGTCAGGCGGACAGGCCATGCCAGCTATGTACAATACTGCGACCAGACCAGCCTTCACGCTGGCTTTGGCCAGTGGCTGCCGCCACTCTCGCGCACCCGCGCAGCCCCGCGTGTCTGCCACCGGCGCATCCCGATGAGCACGCCGATGATCGCTCCTGTCATCCTTCCACCCATAGCGCTACGCCCGCCTGCTGCGCACCGGCGTCTGTTGCTGGTCGACGACGAACCGAATATCCTGGCGGCGCTGAACCGCTTGCTCAGGCGCGATGGCTATGAGGTGTTTTGCGCCGACAGCGGGGCCGCCGGGCTCGAGGTGTTGTCGAAGCACTGTGTCGATGTCATCGTTTCCGACCAGCGCATGCCCGGCATGCTGGGTGTGGATTTTTTGCGCCAGGCGCGTGCGCTCTGGCCCGACTCGATCCGCATCATGCTTTCTGGCTACACGGAGCTGCAGTCCGTGACCGACGCGGTCAATGAAGGGGCGATCTTCAAGTTTCTCACCAAACCCTGGAACGATACGCAATTGCGCGGGCATATCGCCGAGGGCTTCAGAATCAAGGAAATTGCCGACGATAACCAGCGCCTGCATCTGGAAATACGCAGCGCCAACCGCAAGCTTGAGCAATTGTTGCTCGAGAAGCAGGAGCAAATCCGCCTTGAGGAGACCGCCCTCGAGGTGGCGCGCGATCTGATGGAGCACTTGCCGCTGGCACTGGTCGGCGTGGATGACAGTGGCATGATTGCCTTTGCCAACGCCTGCGCCAGGCGCCTGTTCGGTGCGCAGGTCGCGGTGCTGGGCGCCGCAGAAGATGTGCACCTGGCCAGGCCAGCCAGCCAGGCGCGGGACATTCACAACAACCTTTACGACATCGCCCGCTATCAGATGGGTGAACGCTCGGCGTCGCGCGGCACGCTGCTTACCTTCGTCCCGAGGCAGACATATGAATAGCGCTGACCCGATCCGAACCGAACCGTGTGCCGGGGCGTCCGGCCTGACGCCGCCTGGCTGCGCCGCCGCGCTGGAGGGCGACTATATCGACCGCGTGCGTGCGCTGCCGTCGCTGCCGCAACTGGTGATGGAGCTGCAGGCGGCGATGCAGCAGGAGGACATCGATATCCATACGCTGGCCGAGCGTATTACGCTCGATGCCGCCCTGGCGGCGCGCATTTTGCGGCTTGCCAATTCATCGTTTTACGGCGTGTCGAGCAAAGTGGTGACGGTGCAGCAAGCAGTGTCCATCGTTGGCTTCGCCAGCATCCGCACCCTGGTGACGGCTTGCTCGATCATCGGCAATTTCGCGCCGCACCGAGATGCTGCTTTCGACCTGGTGGGCTTCTGGCGCCATGCCACAGCGACAGCCGTGTGCGCGCGTGTGCTGGCGCCGTATATGCAGCTCAATCCGGAGCACGCTTTCATCGCTGGCATGCTGCACGATATCGGCAGGCTGGTCATCGCCACGCAGTGCCAGGAGCAATACCTGCAAGTGGCACGGTTTGCCCGCGATAACGATTGCGGCCTGCTGATTGCGGAAAATGCCGTCCTCGGCATCGACCACGCACGCATCGGCAGTGCACTGGCCACACACTGGCATTTCCCCGCCCTGATCGGCGAAGCGGTCGCCGGTCACCACCAATGTGCAGTCGACGCTGGGCAACCTGCGCTGACTGTGCTCATTGGTCTGGCGAATGCGCTCGCCCATGTCGTCGATGCACCCGGCGGGGCGCTGGCGCCGCTGTCCTGTGTGCTGCCGTTCATGATACCGGTGCCAGAGGACGACTGGGACCGTGTGCGCGGCGACATGGTGACCCTCTTTGGGGAGCTGTGCCAGGTGTTGACGCCATGAACGCCCTGGCGTCCTCCCCGTCGCCTGCGTCCCAGCCCAAAGTGCTGTGCGTCGACGATGAGCCCAACATCCTGTCGTCGCTGCGGCGGCTGTTGCGCGCCAACGGCTACCAGGTACTGATTGCTGAGAGCGGCGCCGCCGGGCTGGCAATCTTGCAGCAGGAAGCCGTCGACGTGATCATTTCCGATATGCGCATGCCGCAGATGAACGGCGCGCAGTTTCTTGCAGCCGCACGGGCTACCTGGCCCGACACCACGCGGCTGCTGTTGACCGGTTACTCGGAAGTCCAGTCCATCCAGGATGCGGTCAACGGCGGCGAAATCTATCGCTACATCACCAAGCCGTGGGTCGATGGCGACCTGTTGATGGTGCTGCGCGATGTCGTCGAGCGGCGCCAGCTGGTACAGGAAAAAGTGCGACTTGAAGCACTCACGGTGCAGCAAAACGCCCAATTGCGCGCGCTCAACCAGGGCCTCGAGGCGAAGGTCGAAGAGCGCACCCGGCTGCTCAAGCTGGAGCACACCGCTACCATCGCCGCCAACGCCAAGCTGCGCCACAATTTTGTCGTCACCATCAAGATTTTTTCGAGCATGATCGAGCAGCGGGCCCACAACCTGCCGGGCCATACGCGCCAAATTGCCGAGCTCGCACGCAAGATGGGCGCCGTGCTGGGCCTCGACACGCGCGACAGCCAGGATCTGGCAATTGCCGCACTGCTGCACGACATCGGCAAGATCGGCCTGAGCGACGCCATGTTGCAAACGCCGTTCACGGCATTGCAGGGCGAGACGCTGGGGCTGTTTCGCAGGCATCCGGTGCGCGCCGAAGAACTCTTGATGCCGCTGGAAGACCTGCGCGGCAGCGCCGCCATCTTGCGCAGCCAGCTGGAGCGTTTCGACGGCAATGGCTTTCCGGATGGCCTGACCGGGCTCGCCATTCCGGTCGGGGCGCGCATCCTCGCCGTGGCAGTCGATTACTACAACCTGCAGCAGGGGGCCATGGTGCAGCGCCATCTGCGCGCCGATGAGGCAGTCACGTTGATCCTCGATGCTGCGGGCAAGCGCTACGATCCGCAAGTGGTGGCCGCGTTCCGGCAGGTTGTCAACAACAGCGACATGGGAAACGGTGCCGGGGTAGAAGTACTGTCGACCGAGCTGATGCCCGGCATGGTGCTGGCACGCGACATGGTCAGCCGCGATGGCCTGATGCTGTTGTCGGCCGACCACGTGCTCGACGCGCGCATCATCGCGCACGTGCGCGACTTCGAGCAAAAAGCGCGCTGCCGCCTCGCGATATGGGTGCGCAATCCAACGGGGGCAGCATGACCAAGATTTTACTGGTCGACGACGATCCACATTGTTTGAATGCCTTGCAGCGCACGCTGCGGCTGATGTTGCAGCGCGAACAGCCGCACATCGATGCCTTCACCAATCCGATGGAGGCGCTGAAACATATCTGCACATGCGACGTTGACCTGGTGATATCGGACTACCGGATGCCGCAGTTGAACGGTGCGGAGTTGCTCGAAGCGCTCAAGCAGGTGGCGCCGGATACCGTGCGCATCATGTTGTCGGCGTCGGCGGAATTCGACACCATGCTGCACACGATCAATCAGGCGCAGGCGTTCCGATTCATGCTCAAGCCATGGAACCCGGTCGAGCTCGAAGAAAACGTGCGCCTGGCGCTGGCGCTGCGCGCCAGCCTGGTGGCAGCCAAAGCCGCCACGCCCAGTGCCCAAGAGCTCGAGGCTGCGCGGCTGGAGGCGGAGGAGCCCGGCATGTTGCACGTGCGGCGCAATGCCGACGGCGCTATCCTGCTGTAGCGGTCGGCTGGGGCGGGGTGACCGGCAGGTGCACAGTAAAGCGGGTGCCGACGCCTGGCTCGGACGCAACGTCGATGCGGCCGCCATGCCGGCTGACGATGCCATACGACAGTGACAACCCCAGGCCAGTGCCGCTGCCGACTGGCTTGGTGGTGAAAAAAGGTTCGAAAATCCGCTTCATGATGTCCGGCGGGATCCCGCTGCCATTGTCGGCCACCTCGACCCAGACCCAGCCGCCGGACCCGCCGGTGCGGATCGTGATGACGCCATCGCCCGTGAGCGCCTGCGCTGCGTTGACCAGCAGGTTCATGAACACCTGGTTGAGCTGGGAAGCCAGACACGTGATGGGCGGTATGTCCCCATAATGTTTATCCACCCGCGCCCTGTACTTGATTTCGTTGGCGACGATGTTGAGGGTGCTGTCGAGGCCCTGATGAAGGTCGGTCACTTGCCAGACCACTTCGCCGACGTGCGAAAAATCCTTGAGCGCCTGCACAATGTCCTTGACCCGCTTGAGGCCGTCCATTGATTCACCCACCAGGTCGACCACATCGCCTTTCAAAAACGCCAGGTCCACTTGATTGCGCACCTCGGCCATGTGCGCCGCAAGCTGCGGATGCGGCGCCGCCGCCAGTTCGTAGCGGTCGATCACGTCGAGCAGCGTCTCGACGTAGGTTTTCAGGGACCCCATGTTGGAATTGACGAAGCCGACCGGGTTATTGATTTCGTGCGCAATGCCTGCCGCCAGCTGGCCGATCGATGCCATCTTTTCCGATTGCAAAAGCTGCTCGTGAGCATTGCGTAACTCGGCGATCAAGGCCTGTTGTTCGAGCCCCTTGATCTTCAGGTCTTCTTCCATTTGCTTGCGCAGCGTGATGTCGGTCAGCGACCCGATCACTTCAAGCGGCACGCCATTCTCGTCGCGAATCAGGCGCAGCGTATCGTGCATCCACAGGTAGCTGCCATCGTGAACGCGGAACCGGTAATCATAGCTGCGCTGGCCTTGGGTGAAGATGAGCGCCAGGCTGGAAAAAATATGCGGGGCGTCGTCGGGATGGATGTGGTCGAACCAGAAATTGGGATCGGCCAGCATCTGCTCGGGGCGGTAACCAAGCACATGGACGGCGTTGTTGCTGACGAACGTCATCTTGAAGTCGCCGCTGGGAACGGTGCAGTAGATGATCGTCGGCGTATTGTCGACGAGGTACTGGAAGCGTTGCGGTGGCGACGCTTCCTCCGGCGTATTGGCAAGGACGCGCGCAGACTGCGTGCCGGAAAAATCAAACTCTTCGAATTGCATGACGATCACCTTTCAAGATGCTGGCCCGCTTTCAAACAGATATTTCTCAAGAGAACTATACGTCAATTCAGCGCGCAGGGACCATCAGGAAGGGGACATGCGAGAAAAAAACTTTGCTGACAGATGCGGGTTGCCCTGGTGCGGCACCGAGTGTTCAGTGTTATCACCGGTACGACATCCGAGGTTGCTGCGCTGACCGGATAATGAGATGGCTGAACCAATGGCGAGGGACGTCTGCAGGCAGCGGAAGCCGTCGCCATGGCAGGCGCAGCAGCTTCGGCAATTTGAACAGGTGGACTTGCGCCACCGACCCCAGCATGATGCGTGTTGTACTCTGACCAGCGGCGCGATATCACCGCAACGGACAAAAGCAAAATGGCCTGGCTCGTTGGAGCCAGGCCATCCGCCTGAAATCTTTGGTGGTGATAGGTGGACTTGAACCACCGACCCCAGCATTATGAGTGCTGTGCTCTAACCAACTGAGCTATATCACCGCAACGGGCAAAAGCAAAATGGCCTGACTCGTTGGAGCCAGGCCATCGCCTGAAATCTTTGGTGGTGATAGGTGGACTTGAACCACCGACCCCAGCATTATGAGTGCTGTGCTCTAACCAACTGAGCTATATCACCGCAAC